>CANNGJ010000014.1 GCA_947504185.1 uncultured Tenacibaculum sp.
TCTACTTGTAAGTCTGCACTTGCAACACTCTCTAATCCTGCACTCGCTGTACTGTTAAACTGTACCGTTGGCGCTGCCACAATAACTATTGCTTCAGCTGTATCACAATTTGTTCCTCCAGGAGTTTCACATATCTTATAAACAACTGTATATGTACCTGCTGCAGCTCCTGATGGGACATTTAAACTTCCATCCGAACTAATTGTCACTCCCGTTAATCCTCCTGCATCAACTACTGATACAGCAACTAAAGTTTGAATTCCAGTTCCTATTACCGTTGTTATTCCTGCTATAGCAGGAACAGGACCTAAACTGTCTGATCCTGGTGCTGATCCAGCTGCATTACCAAAAACATTACCTGCTACTCCTCCAATTGCTCCATCGATTTCGTTTGAACTAAAATCATCATCTACAGCATCTATAGGTAGGCATGCTAATATTGTTGCTGACGAAATATCATCTTCATGAACAGCTTCTGTATGCGCATAACTTACAGTAGGTGTAATTGTTGGTGTAGAAACAAGAGTGAATGTATTATTAACAGCCAATCCAGAAAGATTTGTATAAGAACCTGTATAGGTCCAAACTTCACCCATCTCTAAAGTACCAACCGTTCCTCCATCTCCAGTTGGCCCTGTTAAAGTTATTCCTAAAGGAGAATTAGTAATACTAACACCTGTTAGTGGAATGCCCCCAGTATTACGTACTGAAACAGTATAGTTGATAACATCATTTACATCATCATTACCATCATCGGTAGTAGTATTTACCATGATTGCAGCATTTTGCGAGAAAGCTGTCTGAGTAGTTAATGAAAATGCAAAGACAATTAGTATTAAACTAATTGTTTGACTCCATCTTTTATTCATATTATTATAATTGTATTTTTCTCCCATACCTACCATTATTAGGTTAATTACCATCATTAGACGAATCTATATCTGATTGATTACTTTGTTGTATTACTGCTGTATTTACAGACGTTCCTGCTGTATTTACAGTTGCTTTAATTTCTATACTTTTCGAACTTCCTACCCCCACGTTAACATCTCCTATAGTCCATAAATCTGTTCCATCATCATAAGAGCCATCTCCACTACTCGATTTATACGTTAGACCCGTTGGAAGCATATCGGTCACATTTACTCCTGTGGCATTTAACGGTCCGCTATTTGTTATCGTTATAGTATACGTAATTTCATCTCCTACTTTTGGTAGAGCATTGTCTACTACTTTTGTCAGACTTAAATCCACCGTACATGCTGTACTATCTGAACCATCTGTTACCGCAGCTGTTGTAGCTTGCCCTGAAGTTTCTGTACCTGATGTATCTCCTCCTGTTACAATGGTAGGTATACCATTTGTATTTACTGTGTTCCCTAAATTTTGTATTACTGACCCAGCAGTACCTGTATAACTACCCCCTGTATTACCTCCATCCATACTAGATGCTACCAAGTTACTCTGTGTATAAGTTCCTGCTCCTTCAATAGCATCTGGACATCCATCTCCATCAGAATCTAGATCTAAATGATTTGGAATCCCATCGTTATCTGTGTCAACAATACATACTTTTAATTCTACCTCTCTAAATGCAATGCCATTAACTCTAGCATTAACACCGTTCCAAACCATTTTAGTAATAGCATTATTTGTAGTAGCAGGAGGAATTGCTATTTCAAAAGGATCTCCTGCTGTTCCTTCAGGAATTACAACATTACTAAACGATAGTACTAGGTTACCTAATGTATCATAAAACTCTATGCTATCTATAGATTCGATACTTTGATTATCTGTAAAATTACCTCCGGCATTATTATATATAACTAGCTCTTCTACTTTATATGCATTATCTAAATCAAACACCATAGTATCGTAACCATCTGCCGTTGAGTTAACTATAAATGTAGTTAAAAGCCCATCAGCGACAGATTCAACACCCATTCCTCCAAAAACATCATTTGAATCCATACCTGTAACACTTAATGGTCTTACTATTTCTGAACTTGTACAAGCACCAGCAAGCTCATCTACATCTAAAATTCCATCATTGTCATCATCTAAATCACAAATATCTCCAATAGTATCTCCATCTGCATCTGAAAAATCTGGATGATCTGGATGACATGGACTACATAATGTAGACTGTATGGTAAAATCTGTTGAGGTTCCTTCTGTATAACTTGTACTAGCAGGCACCCCGTATGTTGTACTTGTTGAACTTGTATCAACCGGATATTGGCTTGTATCTATTGAACCATCAGCATTTAAATTTGGATAAGTATATGGTGAACTTGTTGATTCTAAAGCATCTGGACAACCATCTCCATCACTATCTAAATCTAAATAATTTGGTATTCCATCGTTATCGCTATCAGTTATCGAACAGGTTATAACAACATTACCTGAAGGTGAGGTTGAAGCACTATTATCTGTAGTTACTCCTATATAGCTAGTAGCAACAGGTGAGCTATTATGACCAAAATCAAATTGAGCCAATACTGTCCCAAATACATCTTTTACTACTACCGAAGTTACAGTTACATCGTTCCCTACATAATTAATACTATAGCTACTACTTATTGAAGGTGCAAATGATAAAGTTTGAAAACTACCTGCAGTTGTTGAAAATGGCAATGTTACTCCATCTACAGTCACGTTCCCGTTACGACCACTATTATTATCTCCAATGGTAGTTTCAATTATCACGGCGGTATTATCATTAAAATCTAACAAAAAACTAAAATCATCACCAAAAATAAAGTCGCGATTTAAATCATTAGGAGCTCCTCGATCTCTTGCTCCATCTAACACTCCTGAAAAAGAATAATTTAAATTCGTTGCTAAACATTGCTCAGGATTTTCAATTAAATCTAAAATCCCATCATTATCATCGTCTAAATCACAAATATCAGAAATCCCATCATTATCACTGTCCAAATTACCTGATGCAACTGCATCACAAGGGTCTATTGTACTAAAGTTAAAACCACTGATTCCTCCTCCGTGAACTCCAGACGTAACACAGGTATTACAATTAGTCCAAACTACCGTAACTGATGTAATACCATCTATATCTTCAAAATTCACTCCTAATTGAACTTCTTGACCAGATCCTCCATTATCTGAATCTACCGTTCCTGTTGCTTGGTTTGTCGTATAGCCAGCGTTTACTGCCGTCGTAAATGTTGGATAAATGGTATTCCCTAATGCATCTTGAGCCGTAACTACATAGTGATCTCCTCCAAATCCATTAGCCCCATTTATATTTAATAAATCGAAACCTATACTATACACAGAGGCACTAAAATTTATAGTGTATGTTAATCCTGCTCCCTCAAAACCGTTTGTCATAAACTCTAGAGATTCTCCATTTGCAGGATAGCTACTTGTTACAGCATCTGTGTTTACAGACACTGTAGTATTAGATGTATTAAACCAAGGTGTCAAGTCTTCTGTTTCACCAGAAAATGCCATTACGAAATTAACTCCTGTCCCATCTACATTGTTATATGTTTGAGCTGTAGTTCCATCTGGCCAATCAAAAGTAGTTGTGTTATTTGGGGACTGAGACCAAGTAAATGTTCCATTTGCTCCAGAAGGAGTTAAATGTAATTGTTGTCCCCAACTATAAAAAGTCGCCAACAACAAAACCAGTAAACTAGCAAGTATTTTATTTTTTTTTAAGAGTAAAACTTTCCCCATAAATACAAATCTTAATTATTAAACTAAAAATCATTATTACACGCTTCAACATTGAAGCTATTATAACTTACCAGAAACTCATTTGTTTTTTAATAGTCCCCAGAAGTAAACAACACTTAAAAAGGTTTAAAATCAAATCCTTAATAAGCATCCAAAGGGGGGACATGCTTTGGTACAAATATATAATATTTTAATTAACTGTTATTCGTAAGACTCTTTTTTTTTAAAAAAAGTCACATTTATTTTTATTTTTTAAGACACAAACTTTCAAATTAATTATCATTACCTGGTGTTGAATCTACATCATTTTGAGTAGCTGAAGACACCTGTGCTGTATTTACTATTACACCTACCTGATTAACAGTTGCTTCTACTTTAAGCTCAATAGAATCTCCTACATTTAAATTTCCTATACCCCATAAGCTACCATCAAAAGTTGTTCCTACCGGTATACTAGTACCTGTACCTCCTGACAAATACGTTAATTCAGACGGAATCGCATCAGTTACCTGAACTCCTGTTGCATTTAACGGACCACTATTAGTTACCACTATTGTATATATAATAGTAGTTCCCACTTTTGGCAAGGCATTATTTACAGTTTTCACCAAACTTAAATCCACTGTACATGCCACACTATCAGCACTATCTGTTACTGCACTTGCAGTTGCTTGCTCATAGCCAGAACCACTAACTAAAGGATTTCCATCTGCATCAGAACTTGTTCCTAAATTATCTGAGCTTCCATTATTACTTCCACCTGACAATGTTGATAACCCTTCTATTATATTTCCAGCTCCTTCAAACGCATCTGGACATCCATCACCATCAGAATCTGTATCTAAACTATCTATTAATCCATCATTATCTGTATCGTTTAAAATACAAATATTCTCTAACATAATACCAAATGGATTATCCACATTTATTCCTAGTTCTGGGTTAAAATCAATAAAATCGAATGTTAATGTTATTTCTGTAAAAGGTGCCGTACTTGTAATTTTCAATTTCCCACTAGTATTAGCACTTCCTCCATATAAAGAAGATGCAAAAACTCCATTATCAAAAGTAGTTATCACACCAACATCGGTAGTTGTATCAGTATGCGCAATACTTATAGTTCCTCCTCCATTTACCGCGAAGTTTCTTAATTGCTCTTCACCATCTATATTATTATTAATATACGCTAAATCGATTTCTACTCCTGAAATTGCAGTAGAAAAAGTTATTCTATAATCTCTATCTGTAGTTGCCACATCTGAACCAAATCGATACCCTACACCTGCATCGTTAAACACTGCTGCATCTGTTAGGTTTTCAATAGTTACCGTGGCTCCATTGGTCGCATTAAATACTTGCGGATCTCCAGATCCAGCCCCTAAAGTAGTAGCATCTACTATTCCAATACATATATCTTCATTAGCATCAACAATTCCATCGTTGTCATCATCTACATCACATGCATTATTAACACCGTCTCCATCTTTATCTGTTGCAGTTGGACTTCCATCTGTACTAGCTCCATCCGTACAAGGATTTGATATTGTTGTATTCTCTGCAGTATCAGATACTGGACTGAGTAAATCTATGGAGTTAGCTGTTGCTGTATTCGTTAACGTTGCATCGTAGGTATCTGCATCTACTGTTACATCAAAGGTAACTATTAACTTCTCTGTAGAACGTAAAGTTATATTATCTGTATCTAACACCATTGCTAATGGCGGGTTTGCCGAGCTTGTTATTGTTGTTGAAGGTGTATAGGTAAACTGTAAGGAGCTTTCTAAATAGGTTCCTTCACCTCCCGCATCGTCATCACAAATAATCAATTTCCACACACCTTGTGCTTGTGTTCCATTAAAAACTGCTAATGACGCAAAAGGCTGTCCTTCTATATAATATGTTGATGATGTGTCGTGAGTAGCGTATAAAGCTGCATTTCCTGTTGCTGATTCAGAATTAAACAACACACTCCAATTATCAGAAGGGTCATTATTATAATCTAACAACTTCAATCTAATCCCTGATGGATTTTCTATCCACAAATTAATCTCGCCTTTTCTAGTATGACTCATTTTATATCCAATATTTAAATCGTCTATTATAAAGGAATCCGTTACATTAAAAAGAATTTCATAAGGTGTATCACAACTATTATTTGTTATTAAAGTACTCGTTGCATCATTATAATTCGCTGTTGTTTCTACCCCAGTTGCTTCTTGATATGTTTTCATTGCAGTACCAGGCACATAAGTAACTCCAGAAGGTAACACATCGTTTACTGCGATGCTATCTACAGCCAGTATTCCTGTATTCTCTATTTCAATGGTATATTTTAACGTACTTCCTGGAGCTACCTCCCCCTCAGGAAATGTAGTTTTAGTAATTGATAATTCTGGCAAAAAATTATCGATTGCTACTACAAAAGCATTTGAAATTATTAAATCCTGTGCTGACTCTACTTCTAAAGTAGCCGAAGTGTCTCCTCCTTTTATATAAGGACTTACATCAAACACATCAATATCCACCCCGTACTCAGTTCTTGAATTCGTTGCAGTAACAGAACCATTATATGCTTCATCTGGATCATTTAACGCATCAGTTAACGAAAACCCATTAAACCTAAATTCTTCTGGATTCGCCCCTGTTCCTCCTAATGTTTCATCTCCTTCCCATATTATTCCTGCCACACTTCCTTCCCCTCCAGGAGTCACGTCTAAATCATTTAATGTAAAGGTTGTTTGATCGTTTCTATTTACATCAAACCCTTCATATATATTTACAATTTTGTTTGCCAATGTAACATCATTATACACTACTAATAAAGCCCAACCTGAGAGCACTGCCCCTCCCATACAATACCACTCATCATTGGAACCTGCACCTACATCTACCGTTAAGTCTTCAAAAGTATACGTTCCATTTCCTGTAGTTGCAACCATAGAAGTTACATCTGCAATTCCATTAAAATAATAAAACGTTCTTGCGGGATCAAAATCACCTAGGTTAACATCAAAATCATAATTAGCTGCATAACTTCTTGAAGCTGTTATTGCTTGCCCTTGAAAAGTAACATCTAAATCAGCTGCTTGTCCACTACCCGACCAATATAAATAAGCTTTTGTTATTGTTGCTCCAGCTGGAATTCCTGACAAGGTTTGTGAATCTGTATTATCAACAGCACAAGGATCAACTCCGTTTGAAGACGTCCTAAGCGTACCTCCTGTAGTAACATAATTATAAGTTCCTACGTAAGATTCAAAAGGCGTAGCATCTATTGGAACATCTGTTATGTTTGTTATCTGAGCATTCATTGTTTTTACTCCAGATAATGAGAACACTACAAAAAATAAAAAGGTTATTACTCTAATGCCTTTAGAAAAGAAGGGACGTTTACTTTTCATTTTTAGTTATTTAGGGATCATTTATACAATTAAATCAAAATCTCACTTAAAACTTACTTTATACAATTGTAGAAAAATTTTCTGTCTTTATAAAGACTCCCCACATTTGCAGTCTAGTAATCATAACAATTTTACTGCTATAATTAAGTCGGGGGACAAAAAAATTACGCGAATGTACTTATTTTTTTTCTATTTGTTAATTATAAAATAAGACACTTTTTTAATAACAAAGTCACCAAATACTACATAATTAAAACTTATATGATAACCGTGAGTGATTGATAAAAATTATACTAATAACTTATTTTAAAGAGATTTAAAGAAGATTAAAAAAATAAACATACTACGAGACAACAAACTCGAAACAAGCTCTTATTTGAGCTAAAAAACACAAATCAATATTTTAAATAAAAAAATAATTAAATATCTGTAATCAGTCATATAAGCCACTGTCAACCTGAACTTGTTTCAGGTTCTCATCATAAAGCATCAATACCTATGAGTGTTATGAGATACTGAAACGAGTTCAGCATGACGCCAAAAACAATATTATGACACAAAACAGATAATCAGAAAAAAAATATAACACATATTAAATAAATAAGGAAAATTTATAGCGAAAGTTTTAATTTATTTAAAACTATATCTACTTCTTCTTTTGTATTTAATTTACTGAATGAAAACCGAACTGACGTTTTTTTCGATTCTTCTTCTGATAAAATTGCACTCAATACATGCGATCCTTTGTGACTTCCACTTTGACAAGCACTTCCTCCAGAAACTGAAATTCCTTTTAGATCTAAATTAAATAAAAACATACTATCACTAAACGGAAAACGAGTACTTAAGGTAATGTAGTGACTTTTTTCCACACTTGATGAAAGTCCATTAAATTCAATATCTAATGGTAAATGTTGTAAACCTTCTATAAAGTATTTTTTAAGCTCTCTTATATATTTCACGTCCTTCTCTAAGTTTTTATAACACAATTCTAAAGCTTTTTCCATCCCTAAAATAGCATGTACATTTTCTGTACTAGACCTCGCTCCTTTTTCTTGATTTCCACCAAACAGCATTGGCTGAACACTGAACCCTTTTTTAATATATGCAAACCCAACTCCTTTAGGACCGTGAAATTTATGAGCACTTGCCACTATAAAATCTACAGGTGTTTCTTGCAAATCTAAAGCATAATGCCCAATAGCCTGCACAGTGTCTGAATGAAATAAAGCATTGTATTTTTTACAAATTTCACAAATCTTCTCAACAGCTAGTATGTTTCCTATTTCATTGTTTACCATCATTAAACTCACCAGCGTTTTTGAGTCATTTTTAGCAAGCAATTCTTCTAAATGTTTTACATCTACATCTCCAACAGCATCGATATTCACATACTCTATTTTAACTCCATATTTTTTATGTAAATGCTCCACCGTATGCAAAACTGCATGGTGCTCTATTCGAGAGGTAATTATTCTTTTTACTTCTAAATTTAACACTGCATTATGTAAAATTAGGTTGTCGGCTTCTGTTCCTCCTGCTGTGAAAATAATTTCACTTGCAGAAACATTAAAGTGCTTCGCTATGTTTTTTCGAGCTGTTTCAACTGCCGATTTTGCTTTCCTACCAAATTGATGCGTAGAAGAGGGATTTCCAAAATTAGTTAACATTGATTTTTGCATCACCTCCACTACTTCTGGAAGCATTGGTGTTGTTGCAGCATTATCTAAATATATAGGATTCATACGACAAAAGTACAATTAATTCCTATTCTGATAAATATAGACTTCAGTCGCACCAAGACCGTATTTTTGATAGGAAGCGTCGTAATATTTTACAGGAAATTTATTTAACAGATATTGCAATTCCGTTTTTAATACGCCTTCTCCTACCCCATGAATGAACACTAGTTTTTGTATGTTTTTTCGAATACAATATTCCACCTTTCTTTCTGCAGTTTCTATTTGGAGTGAGAGTATATCATAATTATCCATTCCTCTAGTCGATTTAACTAATTTTTCAACATGTAAATCCACCTCCATCACCACTTCATTTTTTGCTTTTTTGAAAGAGATTTTCTTTTTCTTTTGTTCTTGACTTTTCTCTTTTAATAAAGGATTATTAATATCAAGATATTTACTCAACTCACTTTGATCTTCTTTAATTTTTACTAATTCTGATCTAGAAAAACCATATACCATTCCATCAATATCTTTAACAAAAAAAAACATCTTTTTCGATTTTTGTTATGATTCCTCTAATATCTGCATCTAAAACAGCTACTTTATTACCGATTTCTAAACACATTCTTAACCTTTATTTAATTAACACTTTGAATGTTAGCGCGTATTTTTGCACTGCAAAAGAACTGTAAATAAATGATAAACACTAAAAATATTAATACAAAAACATTCTTTGAAGAAGCAAAAAAGGAAGTCGCTTTAACAACAGAGCGAAAAACCTTACTAGCTAAAATTGCCACCACAATTGTTACTGAATATGTAGATAGGGATAAAATTAATCTAAATTTTATTTGCACACATAATTCTCGTAGAAGTCAGTTTGCACAAGTTTGGAGCTTTTTTGCTGTTGAATATTTTAGCTTAGCAAATATTTACACCTATTCTGGAGGTACAGAAACTACCTCATTTCACAGAAACACTGTAAAAAGTTTACAGAAAACAGGCTTTGAATTTAATGTAGTTGATTTTTCTCATCAAAACCCTCGTTATTTAATTTCTTTTGATGGTACAAAAAAATCAATTTTAGGATTTTCGAAAACTTATGACAATCCTCAAAACAGTTATCCATATATCGCCATTACCACTTGCGATAATGCTGATGAAAACTGCCCTTTTATTCCAGATGCAATTAAACGTTTTCACCTTCCTTATACAGACCCTAAAAAATCTGATAACACCGATTTAACTCAAGAAACCTATTTAGAAACTAGTAAACAAATTGCTGCAGAAATTTATTTTATTTTCGAACTTGTAAAAAACAATATTTAAAAATTATACTTCTGTACTCTTATCGTACGGTATACTCTTTAAAATATGGTTTATCACATTTACACGCGCAATGGTTTTTCTATTCGCACGAATAACTTTCCATGGTGATTTTTTAGTATTCGTTTTAGAAAACATTGCTCTTTTATACTTCGTATAATCATCCCAAAGCTCTTGCGCTTTTTCATCAACAGGTGTCATTTTCCATTGCTTTAACGGATCGTTTTTTATATCATTAAATCGCTTTGCTTGCTCTTTTTTATTGATAGACATATAAATTTTCACCAATCGAATTCCAGATTCCATAATCATACGCTCAAAATCATTAACTTGATTCATAAACACTTGATATTCTTCTTCAGAACAAAACCCATTAACAGGTTCAACTACTGCGCGATTATACCAGCTACGATCGAAAAAAACCATTTCTCCTGCCTTCGGAAACTGCTCTACATAACGTTGAAAATACCACTGGGTTCTTTCATCTTCATTTGGTTTTGGCAAAGCTATAATTCGCATATGACGTGGATTAATTCGCTCGGTAATTCTACGAATAGCCCCACCTTTACCAGCAGCATCTCTTCCTTCAAAAATCACAATAATTCTCTCGTCTTTTTGAATCGCCCAAGTTTGCATTCGGATTAGCTCTACCTGTAATTTTTTTAATTTACGTTCGTAATCAACATAGCGAATCGCTCTTTCTATATTAAAAGTTTTAGACAAAAGTGCCTTTAACCCCCTTGTTGAGCTTAATTTATTTACATCTCTTTGAGTTAACTTTTCCATAATTAATCTAGCTGTTTTAAAGAGCGATAATAGCGCATTACAATGTTTGGATCTGGATTTAACACCATTTGAGACTCTTCTTTTCCTTCATAATTAAACTGAGATAACACATGACGCATACACTCCACTCTTGCTTTCTTTTTATCGTTTGTTTTTACAACAATCCACGGACTATAAGTGGTATGTGTTTTACTAAACATTTCATCTTTATAAAAGGTATATTTATCCCAAAGCTCCTGCCCTTTTTTATCTACTGGACTAAACTTCCATCGCTTTAAAGGGTTATCGTTCCTAGCATCAAAACGACGTAATTGCTCTTCTTTTGAAATTGATAACCAAAATTTAATAATTGTTACACCGTCTTCGTACAACATATGTTCAAATTCTGGAACCTGTACTAAAAAAGTTTTATACTGTTCTTTAGTACAAAAGTCCATAACTGGCTCTACTACTGCTCGATTATACCAACTACGATCGAAAAAAACAATCTCTCCTGGATTTGGTAATTCTTTTATATATCGTTGAAAATACCACTGTCCTTTTTCTACTACTGTAGGCTTATTTAAAGCTACCAAACGCATAGAACGAGGATTTAAGTGCTCCATAAAACGACGAATACTCCCGCCTTTACCAGCGGCATCTCTCCCTTCAAAAATCACAGCGACTCTCCTATTAGTTTTTGCAACCCATTGCTGTAATTTCACTAATTCAATCTGCAATTTTTTTAGCTCACTTTCATAATTCAGTTTTACTTCAACTTTTTCAATTGAAATATTTTTCTCTTTAATAATTGCTAATAATTCTTCATTTGTTGATACACTTTCAAAATCAGCTATTGTAAGTTTCTTCTTTTTTTCTATCATAAAAAAGTGCTATAATTATCAAAATTTTAACTCTGTCTTTTGCTAAAATAAGACGATATTAGCAGCTATGAAAAAAATTACCTTATTTTTATTTAGCCTTTTCTCTATCAGCATGTTTTCCCAAAGAAAGTATGCTAAAGAATTTAGCTTTCTAAACGATAATGACCTATACATTTCAGCCTACCAGGATAGATACTATACAAATGGAATGTTTTTTACATATCGCTATTTAAGTAACCTAGAAAATCAAAATTTAGAAAAGAAAGTTTATGAAATTCAATTAGGGCATCACATGTATACACCATTTAAAGCTACTGTTGAACTACATGGTGATCACGATCGTCCTTTTGCAGGACATTTATATGGAAGTTTTGGTATTAACCGTTTTTATAAGAACGAATCTATTTTAAAAACCTCTTTACAAGTTGGAATAATAGGTCCATCTGCCTTAGGATGGGAACTTCAAGATTTAATTCATGACATTTATGGATTTAAAAAAGCTATTGGGTGGAAATATCAAATATCGGAAGCCTTAGCTTTAAACCTAGATGCTAGTTACATAAAGAGTCTAGCCAAAACCAATTCATTAGACATCAATTGGGTTAACAATGTTAAATTAGGAACAGTGTTTACCGATTTGTCAACAGGAGTTTATGGAAGAATCGGGCTAAAACCATTGCAAAACATTATAAATTCTATTGCTTTTAATGGGAATTTAAACAATAGCTCAACAAGTTTTAATAATGAAATTGAATCGTTTATATACATAAAACCCATGCTTAGTTATGTTATATATGACGCAACAATTCAAGGGAGTTTTTTAAATGAAAATAGCCCTATTACTTTTGAAGTACAGCCTTTTAAATTCACTACCGAAATAGGCATTCGGTTTACTGCAAACAGATTTAATTTCGGGTATGCGGTAAATTACCACACTAAAAAACTAAAAAGTGAACGTGTACCAAAAGGAAATTTTTACGGCACAATTCAATTAAACTACCAGTTCAATTAGTCTTTTTTAATTGATAAAAAAATTATTTTTAAAATCATCAAATTAAGATATATTTGTAAATCTAATAATAGAAACTATACTAAATGAAATTTATCGTATCTAGCTCTCAATTATTAAAACAATTACAAGTTTTAGGAGGGGTTATTAATAGCAATAACACATTACCAATTTTAGACAATTTTTTGTTTGAGTTAGCAAACAACGAACTTAAAATTTCTTCATCAGATCTTGAAACTACCATGTCATCGGTTGTTGAAGTTGAAAGCACAGATACTGGATCAATAGCAATTAATGCGCGTTTATTATTAGACACTTTAAAAACGTTTCCGGAGCAACCTTTAACGTTTAAAGCTGAAAGCGAAAGCACTATTGAAATTATTTCTGAACAAGGAAAATATGATATGGCTTATTTTAGTGGAGAAGAATTCCCTAAAGCTGTTGAATTACCATCGCCTAGTAGTACTGAAATACCATCACATATTTTAGCAACAGCAATTTCTAAAACAATTTTTGCTGCTGGAAATGATGATTTAAGACCAGTAATGAGTGGTGTATTCTTTCAGTTCAACTCAAAAGAATTAACTTTTGTTGCTACTGACGCTCATAAATTAGTAAAATATACACGTACTGATGTTACAGCTGATAAATCAGCTGAGTTTATCATGCCTAAGAAACCTTTAAATTTATTAAAAGGAATTTTAGGAGGATCAGAAAATAACGTAACTATAGAGTACAATGACACTAACGCTAAATTCACTTTTGACAATGTAGTTTTAGTATGTCGTTTAATTGATGGAAAATATCCAAATTACGAAGCAGTAATCCCAAAAGAGAATCCTAACAAATTAACTGTTGATAGAGCTTCATTTTTAAACTCTGTTCGTCGTGTTTCTATTTTCTCAAGTAAAACTACACACCAGATTCGTTTAAAAATGGCGGGTACTGAATTAAACATTTCTGCAGAAGATTTAGACTACTCTAACAAAGCTGATGAACGCCTGCACTGCGATTACCAAGGGGATGACATGCAAATAGGTTTTAACTCTCGTTTTTTAAGTGAAATGTTAAACAACCTAAACTCTAACGATGTTTTAATAGAAATGAGCTTACCAAACAGAGCTGGAATCTTAACTCCTATCGATGGAACTGACGAAGGTGAACAGGTAACTATGCTTGTAATGCCAGTAATGTTAAACGGATAGAAAATATATTATCAAATTATATATGAAAAAGCTTCAGAATCAACTCTGAGGCTTTTTCTTTTCCTTAAAACCAAATTAACTTTTAACTTTACCTTATTGTTAACATCTTTCCCTTTTAAAAGTGATAAATAATTGTAAATTTACCTCTTTCAAACTTTTTATAAGAAATGGGTAAAATTATTGCAATTGCAAATCAAAAAGGTGGAGTTGGTAAAACAACCACTACAGTTAATTTAGCTGCGTCATTAGGTGTTTTAGAAAAAAAAGTATTATTAATTGACGCCGATCCACAAGCAAATGCAACTTCTGGTTTAGGTTTAGATGTTGAAAGTATAGAATTTGGGACTTATCAAGTTTTAGAACATACCATATCAGCAAAAGAAACAATTCTTAAAACAGAATCTCCCAATGTAGATTTAATCCCTGCTCATATCGATTTAGTTGCTATTGAAATAGAACTAGTAGATAAACAAGAAAGAGAATATATGCTCAAAAAATCTTTAGCTGAAATTAAAGATGATTACGATTATATTTTAATCGACTGTGCTCCTTCTCTAGGTTTAATCACCTTAAATTCTTTAGTAGCTGCCGATTCTGTTATAATTCCAATTCAATGTGAGTATTTTGCTTTAGAAGGTTTAGGAAAATTATTAAACACGATTAAAAGTGTTCAAAAAATTCATAATCCAGATTTAGATATCGAAGGCTTATTACTAACCATGTTCGATTCTCGTTTACGTTTATCTAACCAAGTAGTTGAAGAAGTACGTAAGCACTTTAGTTCAATGGTATTTGACACAATTGTACATCGAAATATTCGTTTAAGTGAAGCCCCTAGTTATGGTGAAAGTATAATTTCATACGATGCTACGAGTAAAGGAGCGGTAAATTACTTAAATTTGGCAAACGAAGTCTTAACTAAAAACGCATAATTACTGTAAATGGCAAAAGCAACCAAAAAACAAGCTTTAGGTAGAGGTTTATCAGCCTTATTAAAAGAAACTGCAGAAGTAAATTCAGCAGAAGATAAAAATGCTGATAAATTAGTAGGAAATATTATTGAAATTGAACTAGATTCAATCGAGGTAAACCCATATCAACCTAGAACCTATTTTGATGAAGAAGCCTTACGTGAATTAGCAAGTTCTATTAGAGAGTTAGGTGTTATTCAACCAATAACCGTTCGTAAATTATCTAACAATAATTTTCAATTAGTATCTGGTGAGCGTCGTTTTAGAGCTTCTAAATTAATTGGAAACAAAACAGTTCCGGCATATATTCGTTTAGCTAACGATCAAGAAATGCTAGAAATGGCTATTGTTGAAAATATTCAACGTAAAGATCTTGACCCTATCGAAGTAGCACTTTCTTACCAACGTTTAATTGATGAAATTAATCTTACTCAAGAAGAAATGAGTGTTCGTGTTGGTAAAAAAAGATCAACAATCACAAACTATTTACGTCTTTTAAAGTTAGACCCTATCATTCAAACAGGAATGAGAGACGGATTTATATCTATGGGGCATGGTCGTGCGTTAATTAGTGTTGATAGTAATTCTGATCAATTAAATATTTACGAAAAAATAGTTCGTGATAAACTATCTGTTCGTCAAACTGAAGAATTAGTTAAAGATTTAAAAGGTGGCACTATCACTAAAGCTGCTAAAAAGAAATCATTACCTAGCTTTGTTTCTGAAGGTGTAAAAGATATTAGCAATTATTTTGGTCATAAAATTGATGTTAGTGTTAACAATAAAGGAAAAGGAAAAATTTCAATTCCATTTCATTCAGAAGAAGACTTTAACCGTATTAAAAACTTATTAAAGTAAGTGAATACTCGCCTTATCATATTTGTTTTCTGTAGTTTTCTTTTTTGTCAAACTTCCTTTGCTCAAAAAGATTCGACAGCAATTAGAGCCAAACAATTAAAGTTTGGAGCAGACAAATACAATCCGCTTTCTCCATCGAAAGCAGCGTTTTATTCTGCTATTTTTCCTGGAGGAGGGCAGATTTACAACAAAAAATACTGGAAAGCCCCAATCGTTTGGGCTGCCATAGGTACAAGTGTATATTTTTACGTTGATAATAGTAACGAATACGATCGTTACAGAACCGCTTTTAAACTTCGATCACAAGGATTAAAAGATGAATTTACCGATGAAAACGGAAATACTCTAATTTCAACAGCAGGATTAGAAAGCGCGCAAAAAACATTACGTAAGAACAGAGATCTATCACTTTTAACAGGTGTTTTACTATATGTTTTACAAATCGTAGAAGCAAGTGTAAACGCACATTTATTGCAATTTGACACGGATGATAGCTTATCTATAAATCCGATGATAAAAACAGACCCACTGTTAGTTGAAGCTCCTAAATTAGGATTAACACTAAAATATTCTTTTTAAAATGAAAATTGCCTTACTTGGTTATGGTAGAATGGGTAAAGAAATTGAAAAAATTGCTTTACAAAGAGGACATGAAATTGCTATTAAGACCTCAGGAAAAGAAGAATATGATATCACAAAAGCTGATATCGCTATAGATTTTAGTATTCCAATTTCTGCTTACAAAAACATTAGTAACTGTATAAACAATAATGTTCCTGTTATTTCAGGTACCACTGGTTGGTTAGACAAATACAATGATATTGTTGAATTATGCAACAAAGAAAAAGGAGCTTTTATTTATGCCTCTAACTTTAGTTTAGGAGTAAATGTTTTTTTTGAATTAAATAATCAACTAGCTAAAATGATGGGTACTTTACATCAATACGATGTTTCAATTGAAGAAATTCATCATACAAAAAAACTAGATGCTCCAAGTGGAACAGCAATTACGTTAGCTGAAGGAATTATTGAAAACACTAATAAAAATAATTGGGAATTAGATTCTAAGTCAAATACAGATTCTGTAGCTATTTCAGCTATTAGAACTCTAAATGTTCCAGGAACACATACTGTTACTTATGCTTCAGAAATTGATTCCATAGATATAAAGCATACCGCTCATAACAGACAGGGTTTTGCTTTAGGCGCTGTTATTGCAGCTGAATGGTTAGTTAATAAAACTGGTGTTTACACTATGAGAGATGTGTTAAACTTAGGTTAATAACGTAACAATTCTTAAAAATTAATACAAATAATATTGAATTTCATTCCTAATATAGGAAACAAAATATACACATTATGACATTTACAGAATGGTTTTTATTCTTCTTAATAATTCAAGTTATTCACTTCTTGGGAACTTGGAAATTATATGTTAAAGCTGGAAGAAAAGCTTGGGAAGCTGCAATACCAGTATACAATGCTATTGTTTTAATGCAAATTATTAATCGTCCAAAATGGTGGGTGATTTTATTATTTGTCCCTATTGTAAATTTATTAATGTTTCCTATTATTTGGGTAGAAACTTGTAGAAGCTTTGGCTTTAACCAAAGAAAAGATACCATTTTAGCAATTATTACTTTAGGCTTTTACATCTACTATATTAACTACGCTACAGACGCTAAATATATTGAGAATAGAAGCTTACAACCAAGATCAGGCTTAGGTGAATGGGTTAGCTCAATTGCTTTTGCTATTATCGCTGCTACTTTAGTACATACGTATTTTATGCAGCCGTATACTATCCCTACTTCTTCTTTAGAAAAAACGCTATTGGTAGGAGACTATTTGTTTGTTAGTAAGTTTCATTACGGAGCTCGTATTCCAAATACTACGGTAGCTGCTCCTATGGCTCATGATACAGTACCTGTTTTAGGAACAAAATCTTTTTTATCTGATGATAAAAACAAAAACGGTATTTTAAATAAATTGTCGTTGCCATATATGCGTATCCCTGGTTTTCAGAAAATAAAACGTAACGACATTGTTGTGTTTAGTTGGCCCGCAGACACCCTTGCTTCAATGTGGGGAGATAGATCTGGAAAAGCGACTTATAAACCTCTAGACAAAAGAACTAATTATGTAAAAAGAGCTACAGGTATTGCTGGTGATACTTTAGAAGTTCGTGATGGCTATGTTTTTATTAATGGCAAAAAAACTGTTTTACCAGACAGAGCGAAACCACAATGGTATTTTCAAGTTGATACTGATGGTAAAGATTTGTCGCAAGCTGTAATTAGAAAATACAATAAAAACGGTGAGGGCAAAATGTCTAACGATGGTAATTTTTATTATTTTAATCTTACAGATAAAGAAGCTGCTTCTTTAAGAAATGCCCCTTCAGTAAAAAGTGTAACCAAATACTTAAAACCTAAAGGAACTTACGACAAATCTGTTTTTCCTCACAATCCAAAATACGCATGGTCTTCTGATAACTTTGGTCCTATTTACATTCCTAAAAAAGGAACTACAGTTAAGTTAAACGAAAGTACTATTCCGTTTTATGAGCAAATCATTAGAAGATATGAGAATAACGACTTAACTATTTTTGGTAATGATATTTACATCAACGGTAAAAAAGCTAAAAATTACACTTTTAAGCAAGATTATTATTGGATGATGGGTGATAACCGTCAAAACTCTTTAGATGCTAGAAATTGGGGTTATGTGCCTTTTGACCACGTAGTAGGTAAACCTGTAATGATTTGGTTAAGCTGGGATCCGAACGCACCTAACTTTATGGCTAAACTACAATCTATCCGTTGGGACAGAATGTTTACAACCGTTGGTGGTAGTGGTAAACCAACTTCTTATTTATGGCTGGTTATTTTATTAATTGCGGGTTATACTTTTTATAGTTTTAGAAAAGGAAAAAAGAAAGCATAATGTCACTTTTTATTCCAACATACTTTGCACCTATTTCGCAATATGTAGCGATTTATCAATCTGATTCTATTACGTTTGAGATTGAAGATAATTACCAAAAGCAAACCTATCGTAACCGTTGTTACATTTACGGAGCTAATGGTAAGTTAGCTTTAAACATTCCTGTAAAACATTTAATCAAAGAAGGAAGAAAAAAAACAAAAGACACCATAGTTGAAAATGATTTTCCTTGGCAGCAACAGCATTTTAAATCATTACAATCAGCATATCGTTCTTCACCTTTCTTTGAGTTTTTTGAAGATGATTTAGCTACTTTATTCAATAAGAAATATAACTTCTTACAAGATGTAAACATCGACACTCATTTATTTGTAACCGATGCTCTACAAATAAACACCTCTTTTAAGAAAACTCAAAGCTATGAGTTAAATCCGAGTATTGAGGATTTCAGAAGCCTAGACCTCGCTAAAAACGGTTTGGAAATAGAAATGGATACTTACATACAAATGTTTGACGATAAGTATGGGTTTATTCCTAACTTATCTATTTTAGATTTACTTTTTATGGAAGGCCCAAATGCTATTAGCTTTTTAGAAAAAATTAATGTAAATTTAAAATAACAGTATCTCCCGCTATTTTTTACTATTTATTATTAATGGCTACGATAAAACAATTTTTACCTGAATACGATCCGTTATCTATTAAATCAACAAATGAGTTTGAACAAATCTTTAGTTTAAATACTCATAAAAAGGGGGATATAATAGCTAGCAACAATCAATTAAAAGGAAAGTTCTTTTTGATAGAAGAGGGGATTGTTTGTTCATATTTAAATGATGAAAAAGGGAAAAAGGTTATACGAACTTTATTTTCCCCTTTATCAGTAATAGCTTCATTAAAATCGATAATAAATCAACCAAACACTAATGTTAATGTTGATTACCACTGTTTAACTAATTGCAATATCTTAACTGCAGATCTAGAGAATTTTTTAATCCTAGTTGATAAGCATCATGATATCGCAAAACTATATATTCAAATATTAGAAAAATCATACTCTAAACTAATAGAAAGAATTACACACTTAACAACACTTGAGCCAACAGAAAGGTATTTAAGCTTAAAGAAAATTGCTCCAAATATAGAAAATCAAATTCCTCAGTATCAAATAGCCTCCTATTTAAACATTACTCCTATTCAGTTAAGTAGAATTAGAAAAAAATTAGCTAACAAATAATGCTTAGCATTTCTTTTCATCTCAAAAAGTCTTAATTAGTATATTTATAAAATTAAATGTAAATTTGATAAAAGCACATTTATTCAAATTTATTCTCATGAATTTTTTAAGAAATTTTGTATTTAGCATCCACCCAATATCAGAAGATTCTTTAGCAAAATATGATGAGATATTACAACCAAAACACTTTTTAAAAAATCATAAGCTAGTAAACCTAGGTGAAACACCTCAAAACATCTATGTTTTAAAATCTGGACTAATTAGAGCGTACATAGTTGATGAAAAAGGAACAGAACATACAAGAACCATATACCCTCCATTAACTAGCTCGGGGAATTTAGGTGCTTTAATCAAAAATGAACCTTCTAATTTAATTTACGAATGTTTAACAGATTGTGAAGTGTTAGAATGTAATTACCAGTCTTTTTATAACTTATCTTTAAAACACCATGAGCTATCCATTTTTCACTACAAAGTATTAGAACGTATTTATATAAGGGAAGAATCGAAAATACTAGACTTAACTCAACTTAATGCTACCGATAGATACAAAAAACTTCAAGAAAACATACCAGATATTAATAACTTAATTAATCAATATCACATTGCTTCTTACTTAAATATTACACCAGTTCAATTAAGTAGAATAAGAAAAAAATGTTAATATTCTAATTCATTAACATATGTTAATGTATACATTCTTAAACTCATATACATTTGCAATGTAATTAACAGGTTACATTTTTTAATTTGAGAAAACTCCCCCTTATTTAATAGTTTTTTCAATTATTCAGACTTACACCCTTATGTAGGTCTGATTTTTGGGTTTATACTTTTTTATGTTTATTTTTTTCTATAATTTAACAGTTCCTTATACTAAGGAGTAACTTGTTAACATATTTTTTATGGAAAATGATATCGAAAAATTTCTTTATCAATTTATTGATTTACCTAAGAATATCATTTCCATTTTTAAAGAAACGCTCTCCTATTCTGAGATAGCCCCTTTAGATTTTTTTATAAAAACCAACGAATATCCAACAGATTTTCTCATCATAAAGACTGGCCTTATTAGATCCTATCTAGAGACAGAAGATGGCAAAGAAATAACAAGAAATTTTTTTACACCAGGGCAAGTTGCGAGTAGTTTATCTGCTGTGATAAAAGAAGTACCCTCTGAATTAAACTACCAAGCACTAACTAAAGTGACTGGATATAAAGCTAATTTTTTAAAATTTAAAGAGTTAACACTAAAGCATCATGAACTAAGTTTACTATACATTAAAACACTAGAAGACTCTTATTTAAAAGTTGAAAATATTATTTTAGATATTTCTATTAACCCCTCTACAAAAAGATACTTATTACTTAAAGAAAGAATCCCTAATATTGATAATTTAATATCTCAACGCCATATAGCATCTTACCTCAATATTACCCCAGTACAATTAAGTAGGATTAAAAAGAAATTACTTACTAGTTAAAAAAAACTTATTATCTTATATATCTTTTTATTAAACTATTTATTTGATCGGAAATAGATAGTTTAAAAACTAGAACAACATAAACAATTATAATAATTATACTTTTTAAAATAATGTTTATTATTGGATGAACAGGGAACTTATTTATAAACAACTTAGGTACATTAAAATTCCAAAAATAGAATCCTAGAAACATTATTAGAATCAATAACCCCATCAATAATGTTTTATTAGTAAATGGTGTTATTTCGAACTTACTTTTTACAAACCATATTTTAAAAGAATTAAATAGCAAAACCGTAATTAAAGTCGCCAACGCTAAACCTTCGGTCCCCATATTTAAATCATTATAGAAATATTTATTTAAAGTATATACAGATAAAGCCATTCCTACACCTATAGGCAATGCTATTCGATAAAATTTAGAATTTGTAATTATTGCTCCGTTAGTACCTAGCATCATTAAAAACAATTTGGCTAATGAAATCATCAAAACAACTAATACTCCACCCTCAGCATAATTCTTATTAGGCATCAATTTAAATAACTCACTTACATTACAATTTACTAGTATAAAAAATAAACCTCCAATTA
This sequence comes from uncultured Tenacibaculum sp., assembly GCA_947504185.1. Classification (GTDB taxonomy): domain Bacteria; phylum Bacteroidota; class Bacteroidia; order Flavobacteriales; family Flavobacteriaceae; genus Polaribacter. The sequence goes on from CANNGJ010000014.1 coordinate 22,068, forward strand.
ATAATAAATTAATCGAACTCTTTTTATATAGACTTTCCGTTTCTTTTGGATTATCCTCATTAATCGATTTAGAAGTCAGTGGCTGTAAAATTTGCCCCATTGCCCTACTCGGTGCTTCAATAAACGAACCTATAAATACTGCAACAGCGTAATAAGCTGCCGTTTCAAAACCTTCTTTACCTGGAATCATTACTTTATCAATATCTAAAATAATTGCTCCTGCACTTCCAGCCAAGATAATGTAAAAAGTATAACGTAAAACTTCTCTAAAATTATTTGGTAACGAAAACGAAAACTTAGGTAAGTATAATCTAAATGCATACAGCATCATTATCAAAGTTCTTAAAATATATGCAAATGATATGTAATAAATAAACTCTTGTTTAGTAATAAAATTAAAGTATACAGCAAATAACAGTATCATTACCGCTACTCTGTTATACAGTTCTTTTAAAACATTACCAAAAACTGATTGCATTTGAACTTTAGCCCATGAATAAAAAACTTCGAAATATGCACAAGAAACTGCTATTATATATATACAAATCGTATAGTTCTCAATAATTAAATTCTCTTTAGAATTACTTTTCGAAATAAAATTTAGTATCCAATTATGAAAATAATCCCAAAAAAAGCCAATAGGTATTGCCACTAACAAAGGCAAAAAAATTACAGAGCTTAAAAATTTATCTTTTTGTTCTTTTGATTTATACCCTGAAAAAAACTTGATAATCGTAAAATGCACTCCAAATGCTGTAATAGGCATTATTAAATTCGATGCCGAGAACACATACGTAGTCAAACCATAGTATTCATCTTTTAAAAAACGAGAATATAAAAAAATCGTGTTAATACCACCTATTAGAAATCCTAAATAGATAATAATAGTATTTTTTAACGATTGTCTAAATACGATCCCCAATTTATACTTGAATTAGTTTTTTTATTGATTGATAAATCTTTTCTCCAACATTATTACCATATAGCTCTTTACTAAAGCTAGTATTTGACTTTAAAAATTCTTTATAGGCAGTTACTATTTTTCGAGGATTTGTTCCCGTAATCTTCGCAAAACCATTTTCAACAAGTTCAATCCATTCGGTTTCTTCACGAACAATAACACAGTGTTTTTTATTAAAAAAAGCTTCTTTTTGCAAACCACCGCTATCAGTAATTACCAAACTACAGTTTTTAAGCAGTTCTAGCATATCAAAATAACCAACAGGATCAATACAAGTTATATTAGTTTTAACATCGTACTTACTTAACATTTTTTGAGTTCTAGGGTGTAAAGGAAGTACTACTCTAGTTTCTTTATGTATCTCATCTAATGCAGAGAATATTTCTTTTAATTTCTCTACATCATCTGTGTTTTCCTGACGATGAATCGTAGCTAAAACAAAATCATTTTTCTTTAAATCTAAATTATCTATCACAGTTGATTTCTCTTCTGAAAATTTACTATAAAACTCTACAGCATCTTTCATTATATCTCCATGTTTCTCAACTATCGATGGTAAAGCATCAAATCCTTCATTAGCTAAATTATTAATAGCAACATCTGTTGGACAACTTAATAAATCAGCTATTCTATCTGTTAAAATTCTATTTACCTCTTCTGGCATTGCCATATTAAAAGATCGTAAACCAGCCTCTATATGAACAACTTTTATGTGGAGCTTCTTTGCTGCTAAAGCACCAGCTATAGTCGAATTTGTATCTCCATAAACAACAACTGCATCTGGCTTTTCTTCCTGTAGAATTTTTTCAATATTCTCAAGCATCTGCCCTGTCATGGCTCCATGACTTAACCCATTAATATTTAAATTATATTTTGGTTTAGGTATTTGCATTTCTTCAAAGAAAATAGCGCTCATATTCGCATCGAAATGCTGACCCGTATGTATAATAACTTCCTCTACTTCATCATACTCTTTTATTACCCTACTTAATACGGCACCTTTTACAAACTGAGGTCTTGCCCCTAATATTGTTATAATTTTTTTCAAGAATTCACTACTTGTTTAATCACTTTTGATAATTGTTCAGTCAGATTTTTCCGATGATACTGTTCAATGTTTTTTGAATCGACTTTTAATGAATTTGCTTTATATTCAGCATATAAATTCTTTATTATAGTTTTCATTTTTTTAACATCATCAAAATCAACTATAGTTCCAGCATTGGTTCCTTGTAGTATCTCCGCCAAATCTCCATCTTCTGGACCAATTGCTAAGATAGGACGTTTTGCTTGCAAATATTCAAAAATCTTACCTGTAATAATTCCCTTTGCACTCGGAACTTTATTTACAGCCAATAATAAAACTTGAGAAGCTCTTTGATATTCCTGAACTTCAGCATGAGGTATATAATTTGTTTTAGTAACATTTTTAAATTGATATTTTAATAACTCCTGCTCAACTTCTTGTGCCAATTTACCTATCAATTTTATTTCTAAGTCACTTTTAAACTCTTCATTTTCTTCACTTAATTCAGACAATGCCTTCCATAATACTTTCGGGTTTCTATCCGCGTTCATTAACCCGATATGGGTTATTGAAAAATTTTGATCTAAAATTACTTTAGCATCATTATTTTGCTCAGAATCATATCCGTTAGTAATTACATGAATATTATTAGAAAATTCTGTGTAATTTTCTTTCATAGTTTTACCAACAACTAAAGAAGCATCTGCATTCTTCAACACTTCATTTTCTAATTGATAATGCTTCCTTTTAGATTTTTCTATTAATGGCAATTGATGAAAATAATCAATATCTGTCCAAGGATCACGAAAATCAGCAATCCACTTTACACCTAACTCTTTTTTTAATTTTAAACCTATTAAATGTAAACTATGTGGCGGACCAGTAGTAATAATTACATCAATTTTATTTTCTGAAAGATATTTTTCTAAATGCTTTACTGATGGTTTTACCCAAAATTTTCTAGCGTCCGGAATGAAGTAATTTGCTCTTATATACTGTAAAATTCGTTCAAAAAAAGACGGATTTGGATTTAAAAAACCTGCACTCGTTTGCGTGTTTTTTTTCTTGAAAATTGATAAAATATCATTAGGTTCCCAAATAGATTTTTTAATAACTTCTATATTCTCTGGAGCATCATTTTTTAATGACGTATCTATAATCGGATAATTTGCATTATCAACAGTAAATACCGCTGGTTCTATATTAAAATCCCGCAAGTATTTTACGAATTTCAACCAACGTTGTACTCCTGAACCTCCTGCTGGAACCCAATAATATGTAATTATTAAAACTTTCAAACTACAAGTTATTATATAAATTGATTAATCCTCTTGAAGTTTTATCCCAGGTAAATTCATTTCTAACAAACTCCTTTCCGTTTTCTCCTAGTTTTTTTCTTAGAGATTCGTCTTTATATAATTGCAAAATTTTATCTTTAAAATCTTCCACATTTCTTTCTTCATGGACTAAACCAGAATCAACACGCTCAATTAAATTTTTCTGAGCTGTAGCGCCACTAACTAACAAAGGTTTTCCTAAGCTCATATATTGAAATAACTTATTAGCATAAGTTGTATCGTGGTGTATATTTCTATGCAAAGGAGACAAACAAACATCACTTTTAACTATAAACTCTTGAAAAGTAGATTCATCTTGCCAACCAACAAAATCAACTAAATCATCTACTTTTAAGCGTACAGCTTCGTTTTTTAAATCAATATTTATTTTACCTACAATAACTAATCTTAAGTTTTTAATACTTCTTCTTAATTCTGGCAAACACTTAACGACTGTACTCAAACCTCTTCTTTCACCTGTATCCCCAATATACAATAAACTAAAATGTTTTTTATTTTGATTCTTAAACTTAGAATTTGAATAAAAAGATTTCCTAACGGTATTTGGGACTATTATTATATTATCAGCATTAATTTTAGTTCTATCTAAAACTTCACTTTTTGCTTCTTCGGTAACTACAATTAGTTTATCTACTTTATTTATTAACTCCTCTTCTTTTAGTTTCCATTTTTTTGTAGATATTAAAATATTAGAAGAAAACTTTCTTAAATGAGGATAAAACTTCATTATTTGAGGTCTGTTCTCATGCAAATCCAATACAATTGGCAGTTTATTTTTATTCGCTTTAAAGGCAGCCTCAGCAACTACCATGTCATGAATATGAATTGCATCAAGTTTAAATCTATTTAAAAATTTGGTTATTTTCCACTTCATTAAATAAGAATAAAAAGGAAAAGTATAGGCTAATGCAGATAATTTAAATTCTAATTTATTAGATTTAAATCTTACTACTTTTACACCATTAACTATTTCCTCGCTAGCCTCACCTCCATAAGTCAAACAAAACAATACGACTTCATGACCTTGTTTTATTAGTTCTATAGCTTCATTTTCAACCCTTGGGTCTGGAGGAAATACTTTATCTAAAATCATTCCTATTCTCACATCGAACTTTTTTTCTCAGCATAAACTGCATAATACCTAGGCGTAAATTTTCTTAACAAAGGTCTAAATCCTATTTTATTAATTGGACTAGTCCATTTATTTGTATCTAAAATTTCCCATCCTGATTTTTCTAATAACCAATCATATTGCCAATCTTCAAATTCGTGGTAATGTCTATCCCACATGTCTGTATTACTTCTATACGCATTTGTAAACCATAATTTTAATGGGACTGTCGTTACTATTTTTGCAGCTTCTATTTCTCTTAAAACATTAAATGGCGCTATTAGATGTTCAAAAATTTCAAAGGCAGTCACAACATCTACATTATACTTCTTAACTATATCAGGCAATAAATCTAAATCTTCTCCTTCAGTGTTATAAACAGTATATCCATTTGCTTCCATGATTTCTGAAAAAGGGTTTCTAACTCCTAAATCTAAAATTACAGATGGTGCAGGAATATTTTTCTTTAAAAACTCTAGAGTGTGTCTATATCTTTTTTTAGGAAGTTTTTTATACATTTAGTTGATTTAAACAACAAATGTAGAGTAATTTTAATTTCTTAACAATCATTATTAATCACCAAAAATAAAAGAGGAGAAATCTCCTCTTTTATTTTCATTAATTTAAATAGCAATTCTCCCTTTTTCTTTTTCTATAACAGCATTTTACAAGTGATACAAACATAATTTTAATTAATAAAACATTAAAGCAACACCTCTCTCTTTCTATAAAATGCATGATAAAAGTATTATATTTGAAATTAATAAACACTTACTTTTTATAAAGTGTTTATTAATTTCAACAAATCATTAAATAATGAAAAAGGGATTTTTAGTTTTTTTAATAACCTCAATTACAATTAGTAATGTAACTTCTCAAACTGCTTATTTAGATTCTACCAACCTTAAAAAAATAGCATTTTACAGAAATACAAATACTGACAGTTTATTTTTTTATTCTAAAAAACTTAAGCAATCCAAAGATATTTGTGTAAAAATTATGGCTTTAACTGGAAAAGCTTATGGTTTTTATAGACAAAAAAACTATTTAGAGTCTGAAAAAATAGCTATAAGTGTTATCAATCAAGTAGATTCCTTAATCAAATCTAATAATGATATATGTTTGTTTGATAGAAAAATAACGGCCTTAAATAGGCTTTTTTGGATTAAAAAAAATCAAGAAGACTATGAAGAAGCATATAAAATACTTATAAAATGTGAAGACATTGTATCTAGTTACCCTGAAAAAAGCCAAATACACTTTAGATATAAATTAGGCTTAACACTAAATAAAGCTTCCATTCAAAATAAGTTAAACAACCCTGAAAAAGCTTTAGAAATACTATATGAAACCATACCAAAATCAAAGAATTCAATTCTAAAAAGCATAAAGAATGACACTTATTACAAACAATCGGAAGCTAATACCTTCAACTGCTTTGGGAATTCCTATATGAAAATGTATGACAAATACAAACTAAACTCTTATATTGACTCTGCATCAAATTATTATAATAAAGCTTATTTGGTTACTAAACTATTTTCTCCCCCTCATAAAGAATCTAAAATAATTTATAGTTTTAGAAAAACTGAAGTCTTGATTGCTCAAAAAAAATATTATCAAGCAATTAAAGAAATCAACAATTATTCTAAAATAAATAACGGATATCATTATCATCATAGAGAGTTTTACCAAAAAGCAATCTGTTTTAATCATCTTAACGAATCAGATTCTGCAATTTATAATGCGAAAAAATTAATTTATGACAAAAAAAAGAAATGTAAGAGAAGTAAATTAATTACAATTTATGATATCCTAGCAAAACAGTATAATAGAATTAATAAAGTTGATAGTGCATTTAAATACTCACAACTTACTCTGGAGCAGTTTAATATAGCTAGTGATAATAAAGAGAAAATATCAAACTTATCTTACACCAATGATTTTGAAAAGTCACAACAATTAAACTTAGAATTAAAAAATAGGGAAAACAAAAAACACAACAACTTAATAACCGCTTTCATTGGTTTATTATCTGCACTTATAATTATAGTTTTCTTCATACTTAAAAAAGAAAAAAAGAAAAAAATCAATCTTATTAACACAATAAAAAATAATCAAAAAACTCCTATAGAAGTTGAGAAAAAAGAGTACAATATTGATGAAGAATTAGAAGGTAGAATTTTGAATGAATTCAATAAAGTCCATACTAATTTAGATTTCTTAAAACCTGATTTTTCAATTTCAACAATAGCTGATCGCTTAAATACAAATTCAACTTATCTCTCTTTTGTATTTAACAAACATAATGATGAATCATTTACACAGCACTATACTAGACTTAAAATTGAATATGTAGTAGATCAATTAAAAACTAACAAAACCTATAGAAAGTATTCAATTCAAGCTTTAGCAGAAGAATTAGGATACACCAATGCTTCTGCATTTACCAGAGCATTTAAAAAACAAATGGGTGTAACTCCTTCTGTATTTTTAAAATCTCTTGACGAATAAACTTATTCTTTTCTTTTACTTTTTAAAAACCAACCTAAAGGAATTAGCAACAACAAACCATACGATAATAAAGCTATTATACTACCTGTATTCACTATTTCTGGTTCGTATTTAAATTCTACAGTATGTTCTCCTTTTGGAATTTCCATACCTCGTAAAACATAATTTACTCTGTAATGCGGAACTTCTTTTCCATCCAGGTAAGCAGTCCACCCATCTTTGTAATAGATTTCTGAAAATACTGCAAATTGATTTTCATGCGTACTAGTTTTATAAACTAAATCTGTAATATCATTTTTAACTAATGATATTATCGCTGTTGAATCTTTTTTATATTCAAATGGAATCCCGTTTTTTAAGTTATCAACGTTTAAAACTGCTTCTTTTTTAGTATTCAAACTATCCAAAGCAAATATTTCTTCATTAGCAGAATTAACCGTTTTAATTTCTTCTATAAACCAAGCATTTCCATTAGCTTCAGGGTTTTGTTGAACTTTATCTTCACCAACAATAAAGTATTTTGTATTTAACATATTTAATACTTCCATGTTATTTTTAGCTATTTGATAATCAAATAACTCTTGGTAACGTTTCATTTTAGCAGCATGATATCCTCCTATCGAATTATGGAAATATGATGTTCTTCCATCTTGCATTGGGTTTACACTAAAATTAGCAACTCTATAATAACTTTTATCCTTTAAAATTTCCTTATCTGCTTTTGTAGGTGAAAAAGGCTTTTGAACTCTTCTAGCTGATGTAAAATCTTCTTTATTCACATAGTTTACATCTACTGAAACTAAATCAAAAACTATCAATCCTGCTAAAACTACTAGAACTGGAAGCTGTTTTAACTTCCCTTTTAAATAAAACCATAATAATCCAGCAGTAGCTAAGATCAATACAAACGAACGAATACTATCGCTAAACAACATCGATTTTCTATCAGAAATTAACGCATCTACTAATTCGGGTAATTGTTGATATTGAGCATCTCTTAATCCTTCAAAAGCAAATAAACTTGATCCGAATAAGGCAAACAACAACGTAAATCCACCCAAAACATAAAATGCTTTTTTAAGTGCGTTCTCTTTTTCTTCTGATGTTGTTTTAGATGAAAAGAAATCTCTTAAAGCAATAATCCCTAATAATGGAACACATAATTCTGCGATTACTTGGATTGATGAAACCGCCCTAAACTTGTTATACAACGGAACATAATCAATAAAAAAGTTAGTTACTAACGGAAAATTTTTACCCCAACTTAATATGATTGAAAAAATAGTAGCAGAAACCAACCAATATTTTAATCGCCCTTTTACTAAGAAAACACCTAAGAAAAATAAGAAAAATAAAATAGCGCCTATATAAGCAGGTGCCTCCACAATTGGTTGCGTTCCCCAATAAGTTAATACTTGTTTAGAATAATCTTTTGCAACACTTTTACCTGCATTCTGTTCTAAAACTTGATAAAAATTAGAATCCTCTCCTAACTCCTCCACAGTTCCTCCGCCCATAAAACGAGGAATTATCAAATTAAAAGTTTCAGCGATACCATAACTATACTCTGTAATATAGTCTTTATCTAAACCTGTAGATTTTTCTTTAGGACTTCCGTCTGGATTAATTGTTAACTCAGACTTACCTCGAGTACTAAAATCACCATACTCTTTCATTGGCAACAATCTCGTAGAATTTACTCCTAAACCAATCAACATAGCTCCAACTAAAACAGCAGCTTGTTTAAAAAACACTGGTATTTTTTTTGTTTTAACAGCTTCAATAAATTCAACAATTGCCAATGTCAATAAGCAAAAACCTAAATAATAAGTCATTTGTGGGTGATTTGTATACACCTCTAAAGCCATCGCTAAAGCAGTTAGTACAAATCCTAATAAATATCTTTTTTGAAAAACATATAAAACTCCAGCAATTACCAAAGGCATATATCCAATAGCATGTGCTTTTGCGTTATGACCAGCTCCGAATATAATTATTAAATAAGTAGAAAAACCAAAGGATAAACTTCCTAAAATGGCCAACTTCCAATCAATTTTTAATGCAGTTAATAAAAAGAAAAAGCTAATAAAATATAAAAACAGATAATCTGCAGGTCTTGGTAAAAAACGAATTGCTTTATCAATATATCGTACAAAATCATTCGGATAATATGCACTTACTTGGTATGCAGGCATTCCGCTAAAAGCATTTCCTAACCAATAAGGTTCTTCTCCATTTTCAACTCTATAATCCTTAACTTGTTTCGCCATCCCGATAAACTGGGTAATGTCACTCTGTTTAATTTGTTTTCCGCTTAAAACAGGATTAAAATATATAACTGATGCTATTACAAAAACAATAATTGCAATAGCATATGGTAGTAACTTTTTAAAATTCATAGTTAGTCTAGTTCTTCAAAGTCAACATATTCTCCCACCGAATTGTTGCTTTGTTTTCCGTTTTGAGGTTTTTTATCAATAACCGTTTTCCCTTCTTCTACAGAAGATTCTTGTTGTTGATTTCTATATTGTTGTTCCGCTTTCTTTTGTACTTTATCTACTGCCTTTTTTAATAAGTAAGGAGCAAATAGTTTTACTACAAACTTAATAACGTAATACGCTAAAATGATAATTAATAAAGTTCTTAAAAAATTCATAGGACCAGCTTCATTTATATGGATCATCTTTCTCTTAATAAAAAAATCTATCAAAAATAACAATTTGAAGTAAAACGAAGCGTTAAGACTTTACAAAACTTATATTATATTGTAATTCGTATTTTTACGTATGTTTGTAAAAATTGAATAAATTGAATTTATAACATGACGAAGAAACTTTTTTTGTTTTTTGCTTTTTGCTCAACTTTAATTGTAAATGCACAGTACACCTCAGTTATAAATTCAAACCGACCAGGTTTTTCCGAGAGTCCATATAGTGTTGGGTCAGGAGTTTATCAATTTGAAAGCAGTTTGTTTTTTAGAAAAGCAAGTGCTACACCAACTTTCAGCAACCCTCAAGCATTAGGACTAAATTTATTATTCAGAACTAGTTTTATCTCAGAAAAATTAGAACTTAATGTTAATACTACTTTACAACATGATAAAATTGCTTTTAAGAATATTTTTGAATCATCATATAATACAACTGGATTAAGTCAATTAACTCTTGGAGCTAAATATTTAGTATACACTCCTAAATATGATAATAAGAAAGATGAAATAAGAAGCTGGAAAGCAAGACATTCTTTTGATTATAAAAGATGGATACCTCATGTTGGTGTTTATGCTGGTGTAAACTTCGGAAGTATATTAACTGATTATCATGAAAGAGGTGGTGTAAGTCCTAAAGTTGGAGTTTTACTACAAAATGAGTTTTCTGATAAATTACGCATGGTAACCAATATATACTATGATTATATTGGAACCGATTTCTCAGAATTCTCATATATAGTCACTGGAACTTATAATTTTAACGATTATTGGTCTGGGTTTGCAGAAATGCAAGGAATCTTTGAAAAGTATGAAACTAAAAGTAATATAGGTGCTGGTGCTGCGTATCTTTTTAGCGAAAACCTTCAATTTAATGCTGCGGTAAGGGCTACTTTTCAACAAAAAGAAATTGGTCTTTATACAGGGCTTGGAGTTTCTTATAGATTAGACAGGCATCAAGATGATTTTGTTGAAATAGATGAATTTGGTAATAAAATTGAACAGCAAGATGAAGTAAAATACAATGAAAACAAAGGTTTCTTTGGTAGATTATTTGGCAAGGTTAAAAATGTATTCAAAAAGAAAGATAAAAACACTATTACTATAAATGATGGTAAGAAAGAAGAAGAAATCACAATTGAAAAACCAAAAAGAGAACGTCAAAAATCATTAATTGATGTTATAGAAAAAGAAGATAAAAAGTTAAAGAAAAAAGCTACTAAAGCTGAAAAGAGAGCCGCAAAAAAAGCAGAAAAGAAAACTATAAAAGATGAGAAGAAAAGAGAAAAAGAACGATTAAAGCTTGAGAAAAAAATTAAAAAAGAAGAAGAGAAAGAAGAAAAACGTAAAGAAAAGGAACGTTTAGAGCTCGAAAAAAACATTAAAAAAGAGGAAGAAAAGGAAGCGAAGCGTAAAGAAAAAGAACGCTTAAAACTTGAGAAAGAGATTAAAAAACTAGAAGAAGATTTAAAAAAGGAAGAAAAAGATGGTAAATAAGCTACCTCGACTCAAGTAGATAGAGAAAGAAAAACATTACTTCTACTCTCACATAAACACTGTATAATTAAAGATAATTGGGCTATCGCCCTGCGTTAAAAATCTTACATTTGCTGTATGATTACAATTAAAGAAATAAACAGTAAAAAGGAAATGAAACAATTTGTTGAATTTCCTTTTTCTCTTTATAAAAACAATAAATACTGGGTTCCACCAATTATTAAAGACGAAGTTGATAGTTTCGATAAAAATAAAAACCCGGTTTTTGAACACGCAAATGCTCAGTTTTTTGTTGCATTAAAAAACAACAAAATTGTTGGTAGAATTGTTGCCATTATAAACACCTATGAAGTTGAAAAACAAAACATAAAAAAAATGCGTTTTGGTTGGTTTGATGTTATTGATGACATTAAAGTAACCAAAGTTTTACTAGATAAAGTTAAAGAAATAGGACGCTCTAATAACCTAGAATATATTGAAGGCCCTGTAGGTTTTAACAACCTTGATAAAACAGGTGTACTCGTTGATGGATTTGATCATATTGGAACAATGATTACTTGGTACAATCACCCTTATTATTCAAAACATTTAGAACAATTAGGCTACACAAAAGAGAAAGAGTATTTAGAAAATAAATTTCTTTTTAAAAACGTTGATGCTAAGAAATATAAAAGAATAAGTAATTTGATTCAAAAAAGGTATGAGCTAAAACCATTAGATTTTACTTCAACAAAAAAGATAATGCCTTATGTGGATGAGATGTTTGAACTTTTTAGTAAATCTTACTCAAAGCTTTCAACTTTCGTACCCATTTCTGATGCACAAATACAACATTTCAAAAAAAAATATATTAGTTTCATCAATCCAGAGTACATTAAATTTGTTGTAAATAAAGAGAATAAACTAGTTGCATTTGCTATTGTGATGCCTTCGTTTTCTGAAGCATTACAAAAAGCAAATGGAAAACTTTTTCCTTTCGGATTATTCCATTTATTAAACGCCCGTAAAAACTCAAAAGATGTTACTTTTTATTTAATTGGAGTAGATCCTGAATATCAAAATAAAGGAGTTACTGCCATTATTTTTGATCAATATACAAATACATTCACTCCTAAAGGAATAGAGAACTGTATCCGAACTCCTGAATTAGCAGATAACACAGCTATACATCAAATTTGGAGAGATTTTAATCCAACAACTCACAAAATAAGAAGAACTTATAAACAAGATTTATAATGCAGTTATTTTTTAATCCAAACATTTCAACAGAAACAACTCAGATAACTTTCGAAAAGGAAGAGAGTCGTCATATTGTTAGAGTTTTAAGAAAAAAAGAAGGTGATGTTTTACATATAACTAACGGAAAAGGATATTTGTTTTTTGCTGAAATATCGATACCGAACAATAAAAAATGCGTTGCCAACATTGTTAAATTTGAAGAAAAGAAAAGAAATAGAGAATATTATTTACATGTAGCCATTGCTCCAACAAAAAATAACGATCGATTAGAGTGGTTTTTAGAAAAAGCAACTGAAATTGGAATTGATGAAATAACACCTATAATTTGTGATAATTCAGAAAGGAAAGTTGTAAAAATTGAACGTTTATCTAAAGTTGTTCAATCGGCAATGAAACAATCTTTACAGTTTACCGTTCCAAAATTAAATAATCCAATTAAATTTTCAGAATTTATAAATCAAGATTTTAACTCTCAGTTATTTATTGCTCACTGTGAAGATGGTATAGATAAGCAATTTTTAAAAAATAGTATTACTCCTAAATCAGATTACACTATACTTATAGGACCTGAAGGTGATTTTTCTATAGCTGAAATTAAAAAATCTTTATCTAAAAACTTTAAACCTATTTCATTAGGTGGCAACAGATTACGAACAGAAACTGCTGGACTTAATGTAGTTCAATCTGTATCTTTCGTTCATCAGTAATTCATTTTTTGTATATTTAAGGTTAAATCAAATTATTTCTGTTGGATACTCCTACTATTTTTAATCTATTCTTATTAGTTAGTGCTATACATGGGTTTGCTTTTAGCATAATTCTTTTCTGTTCAAAGAACGGAAGAGAAAAAAGTATGATTTATTTAAATTTATTGATTTTAGCGATCTCTTTAAACAACATTCAATCTTGGGCTCTTGAAAAACATTTATTTCAACACAAATTCTTTTTAGACTACCTACAAATACCATGGCATTTTTTAGCGATGCCTTTTTTATATATGTTTTTGGTTAATTATTTAAATTTAGCCGAAAAATCTATTAAAATACTAAAATTCATACTTCCAATATTTGTAGTTATAGTAGTAACTCAAATAAGTTTTGTTTACAATTATAGCGATTCACCATCTTCTAAAGAAAATCTAGATTTTATATATGAACGCTATACTTCTTTCGAAGAAATGTTTAGCCTGATTGTTTCATTAAGTATATTTATTTATTCATTTTATATTTTATATAAAAAGGAAAAGCTTTTTCCTAAAATATTATCTTATGATAATTTAAAGTGGATACACACATTTTTTAAACTAACATCTGTGGGGTATACATTGTGGATTCTTGCATTGGTTATAAAAGTTAAAATGAATTTTACAGGTTTCCTTATTTCATACTATCCACTTAGAATTTACACGACCATTCTTATTTACTGGTTAGGTTACCAAGGTTTAAGACAAATTCGAATTTTAAAGGAGCGTAAACAGATTCGAAAATCGCTTCAAATAAACTTAAATGGTGAAATAGATGTCGAAACCAAAAACCTAAGTAAAAGAGAAGCTTTTTCTGAAACAAATAAATACAAAGAACAGTTTAACGAGATTGATGACTTTATTAAAGAAAATAAAAAATATTTACTTACCAAATACACTTTACAAAATCTATCAGAAGACACTAACTTAAGTTCAAGTACGCTTTCTTTAATTGTAAATCAAGTATATGGTAAATCATTTACTGACTACCTTAATGAAATGAGAGTAGAGCAAGCAAAAGCTTTATTATTAGACCCCGAATATTCAAGCTATACAATTACATCTATAGGCTTAGAATCAGGGTTTAATTCTAAATCCACTTTTTATACTGTTTTTAAAAAACATTCAGGAAATACTCCTGTTGAATTTAAAAATACTCATACACAAATAACTTCCAACAAATTACAGTAACAAACACCTCTGCAATTCATTTTAAGTTAACTAAAAAAAAGACTCTTTTTATAAAATATCGGTTCGAAAACACCTCAATTGGATGATTCCGAACTCAGAAATTATAATTTAACCTTAGATTTGAAGTAAGAAATTATAAGATTGAAAATTTTGAAGGGTTTTTCGATTAATATAAAATTTCTAGAAAATCTTTATTGAGATTCTCTCAATAATGAAGAAGAAAAGGTTTAAACCTAAAAACACCAATTTTACTATTGGTGTTTTTTAGTTTTAAAATACTCCAATAAAAATCACTTTCTATTAACTCTTTCTTCTCCTTTTTACAAAAAGTTAGTTCGAAAACATCTAGTATGGACGTTTTCGAACTCTAACTTTTTAAAATAATTTTATATTTGATACGAAGTTATATAACTGTTGGAAATAGTAAGGGGATTTTCAATTAAAAAAATAATTTCTTAAGAAAAAAAAACACCAATATTGCTATTGGTGTTTTTTATTGTTCTTTTACTATCTTGCTTTTACAATTTGACTTCTTATATGAAAAGCTTTGTTCTATTTTTATTTATATGCACAATTTACACTCTTAATGCTCAACAATTAGCTATTTTAAAATATAATGGTGGTGGAGATTGGTATGCTAACCCAACAGCTCTACCAAATCTTATAAATTTTTGTAATGCTAGCTCTAATACTTTAATAGATTCAAAAATACAGACAGCTACATTAGATGACAACTCTATTAATAATTATCCTGTATTATTTGTCACAGGACATGGTAATGTGTTTTTTTCAAATAGCGAAGCTAAAAATTTAAGAGATTATTTAATTACTGGAGGATTCTTACATATTTCTGACAATTATGGATTAGATAAATATATTCGTAGAGAATTAAAAAAAGTTTTCCCTAAACTAAATCTTCAAGAAATACCGAATAATCACCCTATTTATCATCAAAAGTTTTCTTTTCCCAAAGGACTACCTAAAATTCATGAACATAATAAAAAAGCATCTCAAGGTTTTGGGATTTTTTACAAAGGAAGACTAGTCGTTTTTTATGATTATGAAAGTGATTTAAGTGATGGTTGGGAAGACACTGAAGTACACAACAATCCAAAAGAGACAAGAGAAAAAGCTTTAAAAATGGGTTCAAATATTATTGAATATGCCTTTAAACATTAATGACATTCAAATAGATAGTATTAAAATAAATTTTGATACTGAAGCATTATGGATGCTTAACATAGCTTTAGCAATTATAATGTTTGGAATTGCTTTAGATATTAAAATAGTAGATTTTAAACGACTTTTAAAGAACCCAAAAATAGTTTTAGTTGGATTACTATCTCAATTTATACTACTCCCTTTTTTAACGTTTATCGCTATTTGTATTATAAAACCTTACCCTAGTTTTGCTTTAGGTATGATGTTAGTTGCTGCTTGTCCAGGAGGGAACGTTTCAAATTTCTTTAGTAAAATGGCAAACGGGAACGCCGCTCTATCTGTTAGTTTAACGGCATTTGCTACATTAATTAGTTTATTAATGACTCCTTTTAATTTACAATTTTGGGGAAGTTTATATGAGCCTACAAATCTTATTTTAAAAAGTGTATCATTAAATCCTTTTGAGTTATTTAAATTGGTATTACTCATTTTAGGAATACCAATTATTCTTGGAATGACAGTAAATCATTTCCATCCTGTAATGGCGAAAAAGATCAACAAAATACTTCGCCCTTTTTCAATTATTTTCTTCCTTTTATTAATTATCATTGCATTATATGACAATGCCGATATTTTTAAAAACTACATCCTCCTAGTTTTGTTTTTAGTTGTTTTTCACAATGTTTTTGCATTCTTTATTGGTTATTTCACTGCCAAATCATTTAAACTAAATAATAAAGATTGTAAAACAATTTCGATGGAAACCGGGATTCAAAATAGTGGATTAGGGTTATTATTAGTTTTTGGTTTTTTTGAAGGCTTAGGAGGTATGGCCTTATTGGCTGCGTTTTGGGGAGTATGGGATCTTTTTTCTGGAATGGCGTTGGCAACTTACTGGGGACGAAAAAAAAATGATTAATGAGATTAGTACTTTATTATTTTTTTAAAATTTTCATAAAAACTGGGCTTTTCTTTTACACTAAAAAAGTAAAGGTCTTAGGTCAAGAAAATATTCCAAAAAAAGGTGCCGTTTTATTTACCGCTAATCATCCCAACGGATTGATTGACCCATTACTTATTGCTACGCATATACCTAGAAAAACTCATTTTCTAGTTCGTGCTGCAGTCTTTAAAAAACAACTTATAGCTCGTTTTTTTGATCTACTAGGTATGATGCCCATTTATCGTATAAGAGATGGTGTAAGGCAACTTTCAAAAAATGAAGAAATTTTTAATAAATGTCAAGAGTTATTAAAAAACAATAAAACTTTATTAATTTTTCCTGAAGGAAGTCATAATAGAAAAAGAACTATTAGACCCTTAAGTAAAGGATTTACAAGAATAATTTTTAGAACTCTAGACGAAAGTCCAGACACAAACATACATATTGTTCCCATTGGAATTACATATCAAAATGCATCCAATTATCCATCTAAAGTAGCTGTCAATATTGGAAAGCCTATTCTGGCTAATAAACATTATAATAACAATGAGGTTAACAACTCCGTTAAAAAATTGAAAGATTTAGTTTCTACTCAACTAGAATCTTTAAGTGTACATATAAATGATGATGAAAACTATAATCAAAAATTATCTGGATTAAACAAAGCTAATGTTGATTTCACAAAGGTTAAAACAGTTAATAACATTATTAAAAGTGAAAGTTCCCTAAACGAAAAGACTTCTAAGAAAAATCGTAAAAATCCTTTTTTTTATTTGATAATCTTGAACAGTATAATTCCGTATACTATATGGAAGTTTTTAAGTAAAAAGGTGTCAGAAACTGAATTCATTGATACATTTCGTTTTGGATCAAACATCATATTGTTTCCTTTTTTCTATATTTTACAAAGTTGGATAATAAGTTTATTTTTTGGAAGGAAAATTGCCTTAGTATATTTTATCCTATCTATTTTATTAATTCTATTTTACACTAAAACTGCACCTACTCCAGCAGAATAGCATTTTGAATATCTTCTTGAATTTTTGTTCGCATATTGCTTTTAACAAGTCCTCTATTTCTCATTGTAGGATATACTCTATTTGATAAAAAAACATATACTATTCCTGATTCTGGATCTGCCCAAGTATAAGTACCCGTAAAGCCGCTATGACCAAAACTCTGGTCTGACACACAACCACAAGTGGGCTTCTCTTCTGGGCGAATCTGAGGCTTATCAAATCCTAGACCTCTACGAACTTTTTTATCTGCATAATAACGCTTATTAAACTTATCTAGTGTTTCTGAATCTAAATATTTTTTTCCTCCATAAGTACCTTTTTGTAAATACATTTGCATAATCTTAGCTACATCGTTTGCGTTTGCAAATAACCCTGCATGACCTCCTACTCCACCTAACATTGCAGCTCCCATATCATGTACATAACCATGTACTAATTGATTTCTGTAATAGGCATCTTTTTCGGTAGGTACAATTTCTGACTTACTAAACTTATTAAGTGGTAAATAGGTCATCCTATCTGCTCCTAACGATTGATAAAAATTTTCATCAACTAATTTATTTAAAGGTTTTTTATATTTCTTCTCAAGCAATTCTTTTAATATATAATAACCTAAATCACTATACTTATACCCTACTCTTTCTCGTTGATCTGCCTCAACAATATGCTTATATATTGAATCTCTATAATCTCTAGTTAAGTATAAATCTTTAGCTACTTTAATATTGTATTTTTTAGATCTCTTCTTTCTATAATACTTGTGCAAATTCTGTTTTGTATTTTCATCTTGAGTATTTACATAAAAAGGAATCCAAGAACGTAAACGACCATAGTGAGATAAGATTTCTTTAAGCATTAAAGTGTCTTTATTTGACTCTTTAAATCTTGGCAAAACATCTCCTAAACTAGAAAATAAACTAATTTTCTTGTCCTCTTCTGCTTTCATTATCATTGGTAAGGATGCCAATATTTTTGTTAAAGAAGCCAAATCATAAATGTCAGAGTGTTTTACTTTTTTCCTTTTTAAATGCGTATGGTAACCAAAGTTTTTATTATAAATAACTTTTCCGTTACGAGCTACAATTACTTGACCTCCTGGAGCCATTTTCTTTTTTAAAATCGTATCAATCCTTTTATCTATAATTGATAATTTCTCTGATGAAACACCTACTTCTTCAGGTATTGTATATTCTAAAACATTAATCCCAGCTATCGAAAGACCTTCACCTTCTTTAAACTCATTTTTTATAGATACTGGCAATCTTCCTTTTACATCAAACGCCCCAAATAAGGCTTGAGCTGAAAGCTCTTGAGCTAGTACACTATTTTGATAAGAAACAACTATTCCTTCAATATTTGTAAATGACTTCACTTTTAATAAGCTATACGGGCTCGCAAAAATATCTAGAATTACTTTTTTTGTTCTCGCTATTTCTTGCAACCAGACTAATTCTTTATTAGTGAACTTATACCCTTTCCAAGGATGCTTATTTGATTTATGGAAACCAATAACAACCAAATTGTATTTTTGTAACTTCTGTATTAAAACACTTAAGTGTTTATCTGAAACCACATCTACTTTAGTGTAATTTTTAAGCATTTTAGAAAATGATTTTCCTTTATCATCTCCTAAAAAAACGTATGCTATTTTTTTATCCTCAAGGTTTTTAATTGGCAGAATATCGTCTTGATTTTTTACAACTGTAATTGAGTTCTTAATCAGTTTTCTATGCAAAACCTCATCATAAGGGGTATTTAAATCTTTTTGTAAATGCTCTGTAGGAATTGTTTTATAATCATTCAACCCTACTAAATACTTCGATTTTAATATCTTTCTAACCGATAGATTTAATCTTTCTTCGGTTAATACTTTATTTTCATAAGCCTCTTTTAATAACTTTACAGATCCTGGAATATCTTGTGGTATTAACAATATGTCATTTCCTGCCAAAATAGCTGCTAAATCAATCTCAGCTGGCGATGAATAATTTGCAGCACCTTTCATGTTCAATCCATCAGTAATCACCAAACCTTGAAATCCTAATTTATGTTGTAATAAATCAGTTACCACATTTTTTGATAATGATGTTGGTAATTTTGAATTAGATTCTAACGACGGAATACTTAAATGTGCTGTCATAACACTGGCTACTCCAGCATCAAACATTTTACGATATGGATATAATTCAATTGAATCTAATCGTTGTTCGCTAAAACTAATTGTTGGTAATGTGTGGTGAGAATCGGTTGCAGTATCTCCATGACCTGGGAAATGTTTTGCATTGGCTAAAACACCTACACTTTGCATTCCTTCGCTAAAAGCAATTGCTTTTTCTGTTACATTCTCTTTATTTTCTCCAAAAGAACGATTTCCTATAATTGGATTGTTTGGGTTTGTATTAATATCAACAACTGGAGCAAAATTCATATGAATCCCTACCCTTTTACAATGCTCCCCTATTCTCTTACCTGTTTCTTTTAATAATTCTTGATTTTTAATAGCACCTAAAGCCATATTCCAAGGAAAACGATAGGTGTTTTTCAATCGCATATCTAATCCCCACTCTCCATCAAAACCGATCATTAAAGGCACTTTAGATAATGCTTGATACTTATTGTTTAAAGTTACTTGTTTTTCTGGTGTTCCTTGCATAAAAATTAAATTACCAACATGATATTTATTAATCATATTAGTAATAAACTGTTCGTGCTTTTTATCTTTATTAGAATATGCCTGCACCATGAATAACTGACCGATTTTTTCATCGACAGACATTGATTTCATAATACTATCTACCCAAATATTTTGAGCTGCAGCATCTTTTGCTAAAAGTGGATTTACCTGCTGTGCATTCGAAAACTGAATTGCAACAAGTGCTAAAAAAACTAGTATCTTTTTCTTCATATTCGTAACGTATAACTATTTTTTTTAATATAAATCAATTGTTATACCAAAAATCGTTTGTGCCAACTTTTATCTGCTGTTACTTCCCAATTATTTTCGAAATCTTCTTTGGTATTTATCATATTATTAAACACTACAGTGTTAGCTGTTATCTTTTTCTCTTTTGCAAACTTCTGAAAATCTGATAACTTAACAATATTGATATTTTCTCCGTCTTTAAATGAGATATTCATTTTATTCATTAAATCTACCTTCAATTCTTTTTCTAACTCTAGAACAAAACGAACAGAAGCATCTATTGAGCATCCTGATACATTATTAAAACTTTCATCTACAACCAATACTAAAAACTGATTATATTTTATCGTAAAAGATCCTTTTAAATCATCTCCATGACGCGTCCAATTATCAATAAACAATATTGCTTTTGCACTAATGTATTCTATTTCTTCTACGTTAAATTCTCTATCTGCTTGGTACACCCAAACTCTTGAGTTGTTTGGTAAATTTGTATATTCTGTAAACATTTTTAATCTTTATATTTCTTAGTTACTCAAAGTTACGGAAATTGCTGGTTGTATGGAATTTCCTTTATAAAAATCTTGAGATAAATAATGTTTTCTCCATTTTCCACCAACAAACACATTTATTGTATCTTTTGTGTAAACAGCTCCGAAATTTGGAGCAACTGCTTTGGCTATATATTTTTTCCTGCTTCCATTTTTTGTATAAGTATATTCATAAAAATTATACGGGATATGAATTCTTTCTAATCCAACAAAAAAACCTTCTTTAGGGAATTCTATATCATATTTGAAAACATTGATTTTAACTTTTCCATCAACTTTCCTTGAAAAAGCAATAATATTTTCCCTGGTTAAATCTTCAGATGGTTTTCCTGAATCTTTATCTATTTTAAATAACCTTATTCTAAACTTTGATTTTTTTCTACCTAACATTGAACCGAAATAAACAATAATCTCTTTTAAATAAGGCGTTTTATCATACTCTTTTTTATATTTAAAGTATTTGGCAACTATCCAAGGTGAACTTTGCGAACCTCCAAACGTGCTTTTAATATTTTTCCTTTTATAGTTATCTATTACAAACTCTTTATCTACTTTTTTAGAAATTACAACTTCATTTAACACTTCATTTTTAGATTGCATTGTTAAATTTTTATTCTGTAAAGCAAAAGCATTTACAATAGTGTCTTTATAGTTTAAGCAAGATATATGTACTTTATCTTTCAACATTTTTTTATCAATCTCTAAAGAAAAAGTACCATCTTCATTTGAAGAAATACCTCTATCAGACTCTAAAAAACTAATATTAGCATATGCTACAGGTTCTTTTGTCTCTTTATCTATGATTGAACTTTTAAATTGAATTGTTTGCGAAAAAGCTGTTAAACTTATAAAACAGTATAAAAGAAAAACTCTCATAACTTAATTTTTAACGAATGTAAAAACTGTAAGTTATAAGAGCTCTTAAGTACTTGTTAATTTTTGAATTATCTCAAATTAAACTTCTGTTGTAATGCCTGTAATTTCTCTTCATCCGACATTGTTTCTTTTGGTGCTGACATACGCTCTTTAATTTCACGTAGTACTTTTTTAGTGTACAATGGAAAGTCGGCATTTTGAATCCAAGCATTATAGCCTGGGTTTTCTTTTAGAACTTCTTCAACTGTACGTCCTTTATATTTACCAAAAGAGAAAATTTCTTGATCGTCGTCATTCATTAAAACAAAACCTGCAAAATCCGCTCGTTTACCATGTGTTGAAAATTCACTTAATGCATCAACAGTATTTTCTATATCGTCATACTTATCTAACTGAGCTAATAAAATTTCATAGGTAGCATTGGTATCTGCTTCTGCTCCGTGGGCACCTACTAATTCTTTTCCGCAATAAAATTGATACCCTGCACTTAAAGTTCTTTGTTCTTTTTTATGAAAAATTACCTGAACATCAATCGCTTTTCTATTTTTCATATCAAAATCGATACCAGCTCTCATTAATTCTTCTGCCAATAACGGAATATCGAATCGGTTTGAATTGAAACCAGCTAAATCACAACCTTCAATCATTTCATTAATTTTAGGTGCTAATTCTTTAAACGTAGGTTCAGTTACTACTTTCTCATTAGTTATTCCGTGAATGTCTGAAGACTCTTTAGGTATTTCTACTTCTGGATTTACCAACCAAGTTTTACTTTCTTTATTTCCGTTTGGAAACACTTTTAAAATTGATATTTCAACAACTCTATCTTTCGCTATATTTATACCTGTCGTTTCTAAATCGAAAAATATAATTGGTTTTGTTAAGTTTAATTCCATTATTGTTCTTTGGAAATTATTCGTTATTTAATTGAGTTTTAAACTCATCTATTTGATCTATTATTTTTGATGAAAGCCTAGGCTCTTTAAAATTGTACTTTTTTAGTTCATCTAATAAAGTCTTTGCCACCAACAACCTTGCCGTAGGTTTATCATCTGCTGGAACAACATACCAAGGTGCATAATAGGTTGATGTTCTATTCAACAAATCTTCGTAACAATCTTGATATTTATCCCAAAGCTTACGTTCTTTTAAATCTCCTGCTGAAAATTTCCAGTTTTTTTCAGGAATGTTTAAACGACGTAATAATCTATTTTTCTGTTCATCTTTAGATAAATTTAAAAAGAACTTTAAAACAATGGTTCCATTATCTGAAATATGCTTTTCAAACTGATTAATTCTATCCATACGTGAATGGTAAAACTCATCATTTAAATCGTCCAAACTTTTTACTGTAGGAATATTTTCAGAAAAAACATATTCTGGATGAACCCGGGTCACTAAAACATTCTCATAATGCGTTCTGTTAAAAACTCCTATTTTTCCTTTTGCAGGCAATGCAATATAATGACGCCATAAGAAATCGTGTTTTAGTTCTAACTCGGTAGGGACTTTAAAACTATGTACTACTACTCCACGTGCATTTACATCTTTAAACACTTCACGTATTAAACTATCTTTACCAGCAGTGTCCATTCCTTGTAAGCAAATTAGCACACTATATTTGCCCTCAGCATACATTTTATCTTGTAATTCGCTTATTTCTTTCCTAACTTTTTTAAGCTTTTTCTTAGCTTTCTCATCCACAACTTTTGTGATAAAGTCTTTTAAAGTTTTTCCCTCTGAAAACTTGTAAGTATCCGTATTCATATACAACGCTCATTTATATGATAAAAGTACAAAAAATATCAGCCTTTACTATTGATTTTATCTTGAGAATCATCAATTTTTACAATAAACTATTAAATTTTGAAAGAAATTAATTTTAGACTTTTACTTATCTAATATAAACAGACATGAAGAAAACAGTTATTATACAAGGAAGCTCGAAAAGCAATGGAAACACTAAAAAAGTAATTGATTACTTAAACACCGATACTAATTTTGATATTATTGATTTGAAAACAAAAAATATTGGTGGGTTTGAATATGATTTTAGCAACTCAGAAGATGACTTCATACCTTTAATGGAAAATATTATTAATAAGTACGATACTATAATTTTTGCGACTCCTGTATATTGGTATTCAATGAGTGGGGCTTTAAAAAACTTCTTTGATCGATTATCTGATTTATTACATTATAAAAAAGAATTAGGTAGAAAGTTAAGAGGGAAAAACATGGCAATGATTAGCAACTCTGGTATCAACGATTTAAAAAATGGTTTTGAAATGCCTTTTATTGAGAGCGCTAATTATTTAGGCATGAATTACCTTGGTAGTACTCATGGTTGGTTTACCGAAGATGGTACTCAAATTCACCCTGAAGCAAAAAATAAAATTGATTCTTTTAAAAAACTATTTTAATCAATCCAATTTTTAAAGTCTTTTACACGCTCTCTACTTACAATAATTTCATCTGCATCGTAAGAATGTAGTTTTAATTGTAAACGAGAGTTTGTATAAGAAACAATGTCTTTTATTGCATTTATATGCACAATGAAGGTACGATTTACTCTAAAAAATTGCTCAGGATCTAATTGATCTTGCCAATGCTCTAAAGAATTATCTATTAAATAATTTCTATTTAAATTTGTTTGAATATAGGTTGCTTTATTTTCAGAATAAAAGCATTCAATCTCATCAACATGAATAATTTTTATATGCTGCCCAATTTTAATCGTGAATCGTTTTTTAAACTTGCGATCTATTGGATTGATTAACAACTTGCGTATATCATCAATATTCACCTGTAAATCGGCTTGTTTTGGCTGATTGTCTTTAAACTTATCTACTGCAACTTTTAATTCATCTTCATCAATTGGTTTTAGTAAATAATCAATGGAGTTCAACTTAAAAGCTTTTAATGCGTACTCATCATAAGCTGTAGTAAAAATGATTGCCGACTTCACTTCAATCTCTTCAAAAATCTCAAAAGAAAGCCCATCGGATAATTGAATATCAAGAAATATTAAGTCTGGATGTTGATTATTTTGAAACCAATTAATCGATTCTTCTACCGAATGTAACATGGTATTAACTTCTATATCTAATTCAGCTAACATTCTACTTAATCTTCTTGCTGCTGGTTTCTCGTCTTCAATAATTATTACGTTCATTATAGCTTTCAATTAATTTTTATTCATGTATTCTTTAATCTTACGCTCTTCCCAATCTTTACTAAATAGGTTTACAATATCAAATGTACTAATCGCATGAAAAATAACAATTAATCCCCACCAAAAAAACAATCTATAATTACTGATATCTGTTAGAGCTTCTATTAAAGAATCTCCATACTGAACATCTTTATATATTCTTCTACCGATAAAAAATAAGTTAACTAATATATATACTACCAAATGCTTGTAAAAGCTTTTAATATCTTCTATTCTCTTTTTTGCTTTAATATATTTCTCTGAATTACTTTTTGATTCCATCGTATTATTCATTTTCATTCATAAATTCTTTAATTTTCTTTTGCTCCCAATTATCAATAAAAGGAATTTTATACTTAAAAGCATATATACCTTGAATTACAATTACCACAAACCAGATAAGGGCATTTACCCAAATATTTGCTCTCGCCCATTTTAAAGTTTTTGGATTGTGAAGATGGTTCTCAAAAAAATTAAATATAGTATTAGAAAACAACAGTAATAGTAACATTATAATTACAAATACTTGTAAATGGTTATAAAAGTTTCGTTGCTTTTTTATTCTCTTTTTTATTTCGAGATATTTAGCTTCTTTCATTTTTTCCTTCATTTAAATATTCTTGAATTTTTCTTTTTTCCCAATCCGATCCCATAAAGAAGTTAAAACCAAAAGCTTTAAAAGCATGTAATAACATTGGAACTCCCCATAAAAACCATAAAGCCAAAGTATTTAAATCGAAAAACGCTTCTTGAAAAGTTTCTCCATTATCCATATTACGGATTACTTTACTTATAGATAGTATCATGTTAACTACTAAATAAACTGCAAAATGTGTATAGAAACTTTTTAAAACTTCTACTTTCTTTTTAGCTCGCATAAATTTTTGTTCTTCTAAATTATTATCCAATTCCATAATTTAAAACCTATCATTATTCATGTATTCCTTAATCTTTCGATCTTCCCAATCTTTACCGAAAAAGACATTTGTACCAAAGGCGCCAACCCAATGAAAAAATAAACCAATACCCCAAAATACCCAGGTAGCATAAACTCCAAAATTAGTTATTGCTTCATTAAAACTATCTCCGTCCTCACTCATCAATCCATAAACAATAACACAACTTATAAATATGTTTACAATTATATAAGAAGCTAAATGCCAATAAAAACCTTTTATTTTTTCAACGCGTTTTTTAGCTAGCAAATACCTATGCTCTTCTGAGTAATTGTTTTCTGAATTATCTATTCTTTTCATTTTAATTATATCCTTTTTTATTATCTTCTTCCATCATCTGTTTTATTTTCTTTTCTTCCCAGTTTTTACCCAAAAACAAATTATAGTTATTTGTTTCTAAGTAATGAAACACTAAACCGATTCCCCATCCAAATATTGGAAACCAAAACCAATGAAATTGTGGCGAAAACTTTAAGTTTATAAATATTAAGAATGGTATTACCATACAGTAAGCTGCTAAGTTTTGATAGAATTCTTTTAATTTCTCAACTCTTTCTACAGCCTTAACATATTTGCTGTTCTCTAAATTATTTGTATCAAATGACATATTATTTGTTTTTGTTAACAGTGGTAAACTCACTGTAAATATTTTGTTATTGTTTGTTATTTCAACATTTCTACTGGTAATTAAACCATAACGATCTGCTATATTTCTTAACCCTACCTTTGTACTTTTCCCTATTGTTTCTTTAGGGTTGATGTTGTTTTGTATTTGTAAAAAACCATCTTCTTCAAAAATATTTATCTCTAAAGGCTTTGTAGACGAAACCACATTATGCTTTACTGCGTTTTCTAATAATAACTGAAGAGATAATGGCACTATTTTTAAATCAGAATTACTAACCTCAACTGGAATATTAAATTTCACCGCATCTTCAAATCTCATCTGTAATAATTCCATATAAGTTCTAGCAAACTTTAACTCTTCCTCTAACGGAATTAACTCTTTATTTCTTTGCTCTAAAACATATCTATAAATCTTAGATAATTTAGTAGTGAACTTTTCCGCTTGATTTGGGTTTTCACCAATCAATGAAGTCAACACATTTAAACTATTGAATAAAAAATGTGGATCAATTTGACTTTTTAAAGTTTCAAATTTTGCTGTTTCTGTTTTTGCTACTATTTCATGCTGTGTAGTTTCTTGTTTTACTGACTTCTTCCATTCTAACATAAAACCTTTAGCATGAAAAAAAGTAGCAACGCCCAAAGAAATAACAACCCCGAATAGTATAGAATAAATTACCTTTTCTTTACCTAGTACAGATAAATCATAATTAAAAATCACAACATACTGCACAAAATGAATAAATAATACTGCTATAATTGTAAAAATAATCGTGCTAATAATACCAGCCCAAACTCTCTGATTAGTTTCTGTAACCCAATTCCATTTTGTATCCAAGTAGCTATTTATAATCCCATTACCTATACCTAAGATAAACGAATACATTGCAGAAATTAAAAACACATAACCTGCACCTTTAAGGGTAAAATTTTGATTAATTAAAGTAAATAATACTCCAAAAATTAAGGTTATTTTTAAACAAACCCATAAGTCATTTTTTAAACTTTTAAAAATGTACTTTTCTGATGTTCTCATTCGTTTGATTTCTAAAATTTGATTTCTAAAGATACATCTTTATCAGCAACTAAAAACTTAATTTGATCATACATCGGAGGCCCAAAACGATTTATATTATTAGTTGAAACTCCATAATCCTCCGTTGACATTCCGTTAGGCTGAAAATCCATTTTATCATTATTATTTTTATCATGAAAGCAAATAACAGCATACTCTCCATTTGGGACATCTTCAAAAACAACCTCACTTTTTCCTTCTTTAATTATTGATGATTTTGCTTGGATTGGCTTCATTCTAAAATTCTCTTCGTTACACAAAGCATAACTTACTTTTCCAGTATCAGATGTTACGTTTACAACAGTTGCTGTTATTGTTTTATTTTGAGCTGTTAATTTTCCAGCTATAAAAAATGAACTCACCATTAAAATTGTTATTAAAAATTTCATCTCTTTTGTTTTATTGATTAAACACACTACAAATATCCTGTAGAAACAAGGGTTTTAAAACTAAATATAACCGAACTGTATTTTTTTTAGGATGAACTGTAACAATTTGTATTTTTGAGCTACTTATAAAATATCAACTGTATCAAGCTTAGTGGAAAAGGAATTAGAAAATAAATTTTTAACCGATTTCGAAACTAATCAAAACATTGTGCATAAGGTGTGTAGAATTTACACGACCAACCAAGATGCTCATAACGATTTGTTTCAAGAGATCACAATTCAGCTATGGAAAAACTATAGTAAGTTTAGAGGTGATGCAAAATTTAGTACTTGGATGTATAGGGTTGCTCTAAATACAGCAATCTCATTATATAGAAAATCTACAAGAACTGTAAAGACTCAAGATATTACCGACTATTCTTTTAAAATTAAGGCTGAAGATTATGATGAAACCGAAGAGTTGCAATTAAAAGCACTATACAACGCTATTCGTAAATTAAATGACATTGATAAAGCTTTGATTTTTTTATACCTAGAAGATAAGCCTTATAAAGAAATTTCAGCAACCTTAGGTATAAGTGAAGTAAATGCTCGTGTAAAAATGAATAGAGCAAAAGATAAATTAAAAAAAGTATTAAACCCATAACATATGGATTTAGATAAATATAAAAAAGCTTGGGATAATCAACCAGAAGAGACTAATATGGTCTCTAAAATTGATATTTATAAAATGGCGCACTCAAAATCGTCATCAATCGTAAAATGGATTTTTATAATAGGAATATTAGAATTAATCTTTTGGGCTAGTATAAACTTATTTTTTACTGGAAACTCTTATGCAGAAGTATATGAAGAATTACATCTTAATACAATTGTAAAATTAAGTGTTTACTTTCATTACGTGGCAATTGTTCTTTTCTTAATCCTTTTTTATAAAAACTATAGGTCAATTTCTATTTCCGACAGCACAAAAAAACTAATAAATAAAATTTTAAGCACTCGAAAGACAGTAAAATATTATGTATACTTTAATTTAGGGTACATGGTTTTAGCTAATATTGTTGTAATGTGTTTTATTTTTTCTGATTTAGATGGATTAATCGAATATTATAAAAATCATGGTATAAATACTCCTACTGATAAAAACCAGTTACTTATTTCACTTATAATAGCAATGGTGATTATGCTTGGGTTCATGTTTTTAATTTTATGGTTATTCTACAAGGTCGTTTACGGCTCATTACTTAAAAAACTAAACAAAAATTATAAAGAGTTGAGTAAATTAGAAGACCTTAATTAATTATAGTTCTTCTAGTTATTTCAACATTTACTTTTCATTAGCAAATGATTATTAATTGATTAACATGTTTTTTATTCAAAAAAATAATTTACATTTGGTTACTTAAACTCATTTTTCATGAAAAGAATAATACCTCTCTGCTTATTTTTTTGTTCTATTTCAATATTTTCTCAAGAGGATAATTTCTGGGACAATGTTAGATTTGGTGGTGGCTTTGGTTTTAGTTTTGGATCAAATGCCACAACACTGTCTATTTCACCTAGCGCTGTTTATGATTTTAGCGAAGAGTTTTCAATTGGTGGTAGCATAGGCTATTTATATAATAAAAGTGAAAATTATAGCGCTAATGTATATTCTGCAAGTGTTATTACTTTATATAGACCTATTCGCTCAGTTGAATTTTCTGGTGAGTTACTACAATCTTATGTAAATAAAACTGCTGGTTCTATTGAAGATAATTATAGCTATCCATCTTTAAATATTGGAGCAGCCTACATTACAGGAAAAATTACTTTTGGAGTTCAGTATGATTTATTGTACAAAGAAAATAAAAGTATTTATGCCAATGCCTTTTCTCCTTTCATAAGAGTACTTTTCTAAAAATTTTTAAGTTCTTTTTTTAATTTAACTAACATTTCATTAGTAAAATCTAAATGAGTTACGATACGTATTTTACCATCTCCCATTGAGATTAACAAAATACCTTTTGCTTCCATCTTTTTGATAAAATCCATCGAATCGATATCATCATTCACATAAAAAATAATGATATTCGTTTCTATAGGCTCCACTTTTTTTACATAAGAACAAGTTTCTAAAACAACTCCTATTTCTTTTGCCTTTTGATGATCTTCTGCTAAACGTTTTACCTGATTCTCTAAGGCATATATTCCTGCTGCTGCTAAAAAACCTGCTTGACGCATTCCTCCTCCAAATAATTTACGAACACGTAATGCTTTTTCCATATGTTCTTTAGTACCTATTAAAATTGAACCTACTGGCGCTCCTAATCCTTTAGACAAACAAATAGAAATAGTATCAAACAATTCTCCGTATTGTTCTGGAGTTTCATTTTTAGCGACTAGTGCGTTAAACAATCGTGCTCCATCTAAATGAAAAGCCAAATCATTATTTCGCGCTATTTTTTCAATCTTTTTTAATTCTTCAAAATCCCAACAAGCTCCACCACCTTTATTGGTTGTATTTTCAATACAAATTAAACGATTAAACGGAACATGAATATCTCCTCTACCTATAACAGCTTTTTGTAATTGATCTGCTGTAAACATTCCTCTATCTCCATCAATTAAATGAGACGTAACTCCTGAATTAAAAGCGGCTCCTCCACCTTCAAAATTGTATACGTGTGCCCATTTATCACAAAACATTTTATCTCCAGGTTGCGTATGTATTTTAATAGCTACTTGATTCGCCATCGTACCTGAAGGAAAAAATAATGCTGCTTCCATTCCAAACATTTTAGCAACCTTCTCTTGTAATAAGTTTACTGTTGGATCTGCACCAAAAACATCATCTCCAACCTCAGCATTCATCATGGCTTCTAACATTCCTTTTATTGGCTTTGTAACTGTATCGCTTATTAAGTTTATTTCCATTTCTATCTACGATTTTAAAATGTATTTTTGTTCTATGATTACACACGAACAGCTTAAAGATATTACTGAACGAATTGGCAAGTTAAAAGGTTATTTAGAAATTGACAAGAAGTTGATTGAAATTAACAATGAAGAAGAAAAAACTGCTGATCCTAATTTTTGGAGCAATCCGAAAGAGGCTGAAGTTTTAATGAAGTCTCTTCGATTTAAAAAGAAGTGGGTTACCGACTATAATTCTGTAATTTCAATGAATGAAGATCTTACAGTTCTATATGATTTTTATAAAGAAGGTGATGTTGATGAAGCAGAAGTTATGGAGCAATTTGAAAAAACTGCAACTTATTTAGAAGATATTGAATTTAAAAATATGCTTTCTGAAGAAGGTGATAGTTTAAGTGCCACTATTCAGATTACTGCGGGAGCAGGTGGTACAGAAAGTTGTGATTGGGTAGAAATGCTAATGCGCATGTACACCATGTGGGCGGAAAAACAAGGATTTAAATTAAAAACCTTGAATTATCAAGCTGGTGATATCGCTGGAGTAAAAACCGTTACTATCGAGTTTGATGGCGATTATGCCTTCGGATGGTTAAAAGGTGAAAATGGCGTACATCGTTTGGTTAGAATCTCCCCTTTCGACAGCAACGGAAAACGACATACCACCTTTGGTTCTGTGTATGTATATCCTGTTGCAGATGATACCATTGAAGTAGAAATAAACCCTGCCGATATCGAGATTGTCACAGCTCGTTCTAGTGGTGCTGGTGGACAAAATGTAAATAAAGTTGAAACCAAAGTTCAATTAACACATAAACCAACTGGAATTCAAATTCAATGTTCAAACTCACGTTCACAACACGATAATAGAGCAACTGCTTTAAAGATGTTGAAATCACAATTGTATGAAATTGAATTACAAAAAAGATTAGCAACAAGAGAAAATATTGAAGCTGGAAAACTAAAAACCGAATGGGGAAGTCAAATACGCAATTACGTAATGCATCCTTATAAATTAGTAAAAGATGTTCGTACTGCTCATGAGACAGGGAATGTTGATGCAGTAATGGATGGAAATATCAATCCATTCTTAAAAGCTTACTTAATGTTAAATGGACAAAAAGACAACTAAGTTGTTATTTATAAAAAGCAAATCACACTAAATAATGATAAAAATATACCACAATCCACGTTGTTCTAAATCACGTCAAGGCTTAGAAATTTTAGAAAATTCAGGAGAAGAGTTTGAAGTTATAAAATACTTAGATACTATTCCTTTTAAAGAAGAACTTACCGAAATAATTAACCTTTTAAATATTACTCCAATTCAATTAATTCGTAAGAATGAAAAAATATGGAAAGAAGAATTTAAAGGAAAGGAAATGTCTGATGATGAAATTATTCAAGCAATGTTAGACAACCCTAAGTTAATTGAACGTCCAATTGTTATCAATGGAAATAAAGCTACTATTGGTAGACCTCCAGAAAATATTTCAGAAATAATTTAATGAAAAAGCTCTCAAGAAATTGAGGGCTTTTATTTTTAACACTAATTAACAACTAATACTTTAGTTTTAATTTATCTCAACGTATATTAGCTCTTCAATCAAAATTTAATTTACTATGAGAAAAATTTTATGGGGTCTATCCCTTGCTATGATTAGCTTTTCTGGATACAGTCAAGCAGTCAAAGAGAAAAAACAGCTACACGCTAAAAAAGAAAAAGTAAGTGCTATGAAAATCCCAACTGATTCTTCAGTTAAGATAGGAAAACTATCAAATGGGATGACCTATTACATTAAACAAAACCCAAAACCAGCTAATAAAGTTGAATTACGTTTAGCCGTAAATGCTGGTTCTATTTTAGAAGACAAAGACCAATTAGGTTTAGCCCACTTTATGGAGCATATGAATTTTAATGGAACTAAAAACTTTAAAAAAAATGAACTTGTAGATTATTTACAATCTATCGGGGTTAAGTTTGGAGCTCATTTAAATGCTTATACAGGTTTTGACGAAACTGTATATATCTTACCTATTCCTAGTGATGATGATGCTAAACTTGAGAAAGGTTTTCAGATTCTTGAAGATTGGGCACATGGTGCTTTATTAGAAGGAAAAGATATCGACGAAGAGCGTGGTGTTGTATTAGAAGAATATCGTTCTCGTAGAGGTGCAGATAGTCGTATGTTAGAGAAGTATTTACCTAAGGTAATGCACGGTTCTAAATATGCTGAAAGATTACCTATTGGTACTAAAGAAAATCTAGAAAACTTTAAACATGAAAGTATTCGTCGTTTTCATAAAGACTGGTACCGTCCAGATTTAATGGCTGTAATTGCTGTAGGAGATGTAGATGTAAATGTTTTAGAAGAAAAAATTAAGACACACTTTGGTAGAATTCCTGCTGTTAAAAATCCTAGAAAAAGAGAAGTTGCTCCATTAAAAAATCATAAAGAAACTTTTATTGCTATTGAAGCTGATAAAGAAGCTCCATTTTCTGGTGTACAATTAATGTATAAAGATTATGACGAAGCAAAACCAGATGTAACTGTTACTGATTACAGAAACTCTATTGTTAAATCTTTATTTGCGCAAATGCTAAACAACCGTTTAAGTGAATTACGTAACAGTGAAAAACCTCCTTTCGTTTATGGTTTCAGTTACCATGGTGGTACTTGGGCTAGAGGTAAAAATGCTTACCAATCTAGAGCAGGTACTAGTGCAGATGGTCAATTAAAAGGATTACAAGCTTTATTAGAAGAAAGTGAACGTGCTAAAAGATATGGTTTTCAACAAGGAGAACTTGACAGAGCTAAAATGAATGTTTCTGCTCGTATGGAAAAAGCTTTTAAAGATAAAGACAAAAGAGAGTCTAATAGAATTGTTCGTGAATACATAAACAATTTCTTTGAGCAAGAACCTATCCCAAGTGTTGAATGGGAATATAAAGCTCATCAAATGTTATTACCTTCAGTAAAACTAGAAGAGGTAAATAACATTATTAAAAACTTTTTACATGATGACAACCGGGTAGTAGTTATAACTGGACCTAAAAAAGTAGTTACTGAGCAACAAGTTTTAGATGCTTTAAATAATGTAAAAACTAAAGAATTAAAACCTTACGAAGATAAAGCTGTTGCTAGTTCATTAATAACAAAAGTTCCAACTCCTGGTAAAATTATTAACACTACTGAAAACACAAAATTAGGAACTAAAACTTTTGTTTTAAGTAACGGTGCTAAAGTTACTTTTAAGAAAACAGATTTTAAAAACGACGAGGTTTTATTTGATGCCTTTAGTTTTGGAGGTACTTCTTTATATTCAGATGAAGAACTAAAAGCTACATCGTTTGCAAATAGAGCTCTTTCTGAAGCTGGTGTAAATAGCTTTAGTAAGACCGATTTATCTAAAATGATGTCTGGTAAAATAGCACGTGTAAATCCGTATATCCGTGGATTAAGTGAAGGTTTTAGAGGATCTGCTTCTCCTAAAGACTTAGAAGAGTTATTTCAGTTAGTGCACTTATATTTTACTTCTTTAAATAAAGATGAAAAAGCATTCAATTCGTATGTTAATAAGCAAAAAAGCTTTTTAGGTAACTTATTAGCAAGTCCTAATTTCTTTTTCCAAAAAGAAATGTCTGAGTTTATGAATGAAGGAAATTCTCGTTATACTGGTTTCCCTACTCCAGAAAAATATGAGAAAGCTGATTATGATTTAGCTTACAAAAAGTATCAAGAGCGATTTGCTGATGCTGGTGATTTTAACTTCTATTTTGTTGGTAATATTGATGAGAAAAAACTTGCAGAGTTTTCTACTAAGTATCTAGCAAGTTTACCTGGTAAAAATTCAAAAGAATCATACAATGTAAGTTCTTTTAGACCTTTATCTGGTTCGCACTCTAAAACAGTACTTAAAGGTAAAGACCCTAAGAGTAATGTAAACATCACTTATCAAGGTAAGGCAAATTACAACAAAAAAGATGCTTTAGCATTTGCTAGTTTAGGAGAAATTGTTGGTATTAAGTTAACTGAAAAATTACGTGAACAAGAAGGAGGTGTTTATTCTTCAAGAACTCGTGGTAATATTTCTAAAATGCCTTATGGATGGTACAGATTCAATATCTCTTTTCCATGTGCTCCAGAAAATGTAGAAAAACTTAAAACTATTTCTGTAGATCAAGTTACTTCTATTGTTAAAAACGGACCAACAGAAGAGGATTTAATGAAGACTAAAAAAGCGATGATTTTAGATCACAAAGAAGATCTTAAGAAAAATCGTTTTTGGTTAAGAACAATTAAAAATGTTGACTATCAGAAAAATGATGCTTCAGATGCAACTTCTTTTGAAGATAGAGTTAATGCTTTAACAAAGAAAGACATTCAAAATGTTGCTAAAAAGTATTTAACTAACGGTTATATTTTAGGTATTTTAAATCCTGAAAAATAAACTTTCATTTAATACAGATTTAAAAGCTCTCAAGAAATTGAGGGCTTTTATTTTTTAATAAACTTCGATTCTAAAAAACCTAGTCCATAACCATAAAACTGAGTAAACGTAGTTATTATACTTAAAAAAGCTACTTTAAAGTTTTTATTTTGAATTAAAGAGTCTAAAAAAATAAATAAGAAATAGCATCCATAAAAAGCTATGAACTGCCAGTAGCCAAAAATCAGTAATAAAGTACTAATATCTAATCCTATAATAAACAAACTAGGAAACCAATAAGTGATTTTAGTTGTCTCTGGATATTTTTTATTTAATATTGGTCTTGCACTTCCAAATGAAAAAGTCTGCTTAAAAAATTGCTTTATAGTGCTTCTACGTTTATGATATACATAAGCAGTTTCAATTAATTGAGTTTCAAATCCGTTTTCCCATAAACGAAAAGTTAAATCGATATCTTCTCCTACTTTCATTTTAGAAAAACCCTGAGTAGTTTCAAACACTTTCTTCGATAGCCCTAAGTTAAAACTACGCGGTTGAAACTTCCCTACTCCTTTTTTCTTACCACGAATTCCTCCTGTTGTTAAAACAGAAGTCATCGAATAATTAATTGCTTTTTGTAACGAAGTAAAACTTTTGTGAGCCGAATCAGGTCCACCAAAAGCATCTGTGAAATTTTCATGTAGAGCTTTACTTACTTCAGATAAATATTGAGGCGGAACAATTACATCTGAATCTAAAATAATAAAATAGTTACCCGAAGCTCTTTCCATTCCAAAATTACGGCTTGCCCCTGCTCCAGTATTTTCTTTATAAAAATATTTTAAATCTAAATTTGATTGGTACTTCTCTACAATTTTCTCAGAAGAATCTTGCGAACCATCTTCAATAATAAGCACCTCGAAATCTTGTTCAAAATCTTGTTTTGCAAGACTCTCCAACAACTCCTCAATCTCTTGAGGACGATTATAAACCGGAACTATTATTGAAAACTTCAAATTCATTATACTAAAATACTAGAATTTATTTGTTCAGTAATTCCATTCCAAAGATTGATTCTCTTTTGCAAAGATTCTTTAGCATAGTATAAAACATCATTCCATTTTTGCTCGTCTTTACCACATAACTCTTCTATCATTTTTAATGATAAAGGTCCGTGTTCATCGCCATCCAATTCAATGTGCCTATTAAGGTAATACGTTAATTTATTATAGGTACCTCCTTCTTTATTTTCAGTATTTTTAACTATTTCTAAAAACATATCCGGAATTACATCTTCTCTACCAAATGTGAAACTTGCTGCAATAATATGAGGTTCATTTGTTCTAATAACATCAAAAGTAAACAGCACAAAATCTTTTGTTTCTTCAGAAACTGAACTCTTATTTAAAGCTTCTTCTACTGAATTAGTTTCTATAAGGTTATATATAAAATTTGATATTTCAGCTGTACTTGCATTTGCTTGTTTCATCGCATCAATATACATTTCGAAATGACTTTTAGACTCTCCTAATTCATTTACATCTGTTTCTTCTCCTAAAACAATTTCATTAATGAACCTAGCTGTTTGTGGATTTTCAACAGGAAGCCATGGTAGTGTTGTACAAGTTAATGATTGCTGCAAAGCTTTTAATAACGACATAAAATCCCAAACCGCAAAAACATGAGACTCCATAAACACTTTTACATCATCAATATCTTTTAATGAGTTATATAAAACGTGATTTTTTAATTGTTTTCTTAAAGGTTCTAACTCCTTTTCAATATGTGTAATGTTGTTCATTTTAATCGCTATCAATAAAAAATGCAAATCTAACGATTTGCATTTTTATTTATATTTTTATGTTGATAAAATTACTCTTCAGTAAACTTATCCATAACAGCTGTACTTACTCCCATATTAGAGAATCCTCCATCATGAAATAAGTTTTGCAAGGTTACTTTCTTTGTTAGATCTGAAAATAATGAAATCGTATAATCTGCACATTCTAATGCTGATGCATTTCCTAATGGAGACATTTTTTCTGCATACGAAATAAATCCATCAAAACCTTTTACTCCTTGACCGGCAGTTGTTGGTGTTGGAGATTGAGAAATCGTGTTTACACGTACTTTATGATCTCTTCCGAAGAAATACCCAAAACTACGAGCAATCGACTCTAAATACGCTTTATTATCAGCCATATCATTATAATCTGGAAATACTCTTTGTGCTGCCATATATGTTAACGCAACAATACTTCCCCATTCGTTCATGGCTTGTTTGTTATATAATACATTCATTACTTTATGAAAAGATACCGCAGAGACATCCCATCCTTTGGTAGTAAAATCATATTTAGAATCTGTATAATGACGTCCTTTACGTACGTTAACAGACATACCGATTGAATGTAAAACGAAGTCAATTTTACCACCTAAAATCTCCATAGACTTTTCAACTAAATTTGTGATATCATCCATAGAAGTAGCATCAGCTGGTATAATTTCTGAATTCGTTTTTGCAGCTAATTCTTTAATTTGCCCCATACGCATTGCAATAGGTGCGTTGGTTAATACAAACTCTGCTCCTTCTTCATGAGCACGTTCAGCAACTTTCCACGCAATAGAATTTTCATCTAATGCTCCGAAAATAATTCCTTTTTTACCTTTTAATAAATTATACATAGTATTTAGTGTTTGTTTATTCTGTAGTTTTAATTCAATAATTCTTTTGCGTGTGTTAATGCGCTTTCTGAGATCTCTTTTCCGCTTAACATTTCTGCAATTTCAACGATACGTTCTTCATTAGAAAGTTGTTTTAAATTAGAAGTAGTTATTCCTTCTTCCTCTCCTTTATATACTTTGTAATGTTGTGTACCTTTCGATGCTATTTGAGGTAAATGCGTAATTGTAATTACTTGCATATTCATCCCCATATCCTGCATTATCTTCGCTATTTTATTAGATACTTCTCCCGAAACTCCAGTATCAATTTCATCAAAAATAATTGTTGGCAATTGGATGTTTTCTGATAAAATCTTTTTAATTGATAGCATTATTCTAGAGAGTTCTCCTCCAGAGGCTACCTTTTTTAATTCTCCAAAATTACCTCCTTTATTTGCTGAAAATAAAAAAGACAAATTGTCTTTTCCGTTAGATAAATAATTTTCAGAATGATTTAACTCTATTGAAAAACGAGCGTTAGGCATTCCTAATTCTGATAATAAATATTCTAATTCTTTCTGAAGTTTAGGTATTGCTTTATTTCTTGATTTTGTAATCATAGCAGCAACTTCATCCAATTTTACTGCTACTTGTTTAATTTCCGTATTTTTTGCTTCAATTAAATTGCCCGCATCTTCAACTTGTGCTACTTTTTCTGATAAAGATTCATGAATTGCCAATAACTCTTTAATTGAATCGACAGAATGTTTCTTTTGAAGATTGTAAATTAATTGTAATCTATCATTTAATTCTTCAATTTCATTCGGATTAAAATCTACTTCTTCATTTGCTGACTCCAGTTCTGAAACAATATCGTCTAACTCTATTTTTATGCTAGAAACTCTACTAGATAATTCTTCGTAATTCTTCGCATACGAACTTATCTTTTGTAAATTATTCTCTAAAGAATGTAATAAACTTTGAAGCCCAATTTCATCATTAATCGAAATTTGTAAAGCTTCAGATAAATTAAGCTTTATATCTTCTATATTATTTAACTTATCGAGCTTTTCTTCTAACTTTTCCTGCTCTCCATCTTCTAACTTCGCTTCTTCAAACTCATTAAACAAGTGTAAATTGTATTCGTATTGTTCATTAGACTTCTCAGTTTCTTCTTGTAATACTTTAAGTTCTTTAACTAAAGAATTATATTTTTCCAATCCTCTTTTGTAAGAATCTATCTTCGCTTTATTTTTTGCTAAAGCATCTATAACCGAAAACTGAAAAGCAACATCAGACAACTCCATGGTTTGATGCTGTGAATGAATATCAATCAACTTTGTTTTTAAAGCTGATAGTACTGATAAATTTACTGGAGTATCATTTACAAAAGCTCTAGATCTACCCGAAGGCAATATCTCACGTCTAATAATAGTTTCTGCCTCATAATCAATATCTAATTTTTCAAATAACGACTGAAGCGCATACCCATCTACAGCAAACTGAGCTTCGATGATACATTTTTTATCTGTGTTTTTAAGTGACGACAAATCAGCTCGACTTCCCATTACCAAACCTAAAGCGCCTAGTAATATGGATTTTCCCGCACCAGTTTCACCAGTTATTATAGATAAACCTTTTGTGAAATCAATCGATAACTGATTGATTAACGCGTAATTATGTATGGATAAATGTGTAAGCAAATTCTATTCTTTGAAAAGAATAAAAGTAAGAATTTTGAGTGAATTAAATCACTTTAAAAATAAAGGATATTTATTGAATTTTTTTCCACTTATCTTTATAAGTAGGAGCAATACTTTCTAAAACACCAACCATTTTTTGTTGGTTGTTAGTTGGTCTTTCATCGGCAAAAACATTTACAATTTCATCTCCTTTAGCATCTAAAAAAACACGAATCATATAATTACCTATAGTAATATTATGTAATTTTTCAAGAGCTATGACATTTTGCTCAACAGTTTCTTTTGCTGTTTTTTTATTATCTGCAAAATTATCAAACCCTTTTCTATGATAGTTGTAATAAATACTTCTTAATCCTCTAAATTTAGATGACAATAAATTATCAATCAATGCAAAACGATTTTGTTTTCCAACTGCATTTTGCCAACCTGTTTCACCGTTAGATTGTGCTTGTAACATTGCATTTTCAGCTTGTTTTAAATAAGTTGTTCCTCCATTTAAAGCAAAGGTATCTGCATCAACACCTAAAATTACATACACATAAAAAGCAATGGTAGATATTAGATTAGAATCGTAAGTAGTCGGATTAAATATTAACGGATCAAACTCATTATAACGAAAGTTAAAATTTGTGTCGTTGATATTTAGTATTGGGCTTGCATAGGTTGAGTTGTATACAGGACGTGTAGATTGTATTTGTAAGCTTCCGCTAAAATTATTCCCATTCTGTTCGTTAATAATAATCGTAAAGGCACAATTAATACGTTCTTGCTCTTTAAAATTTTTATTCGTCCATTGTTTTTCGTTAATAAACTCAGTTAATGATTTTTGTAATGTTTCATAAACTTGTTTATTACTACTCTGAACTTTATCAGCATTTATAGTAACTAATGCATTCAATTCTTGTGATTGAACTGCAAAAAATGATGATAAAATAAAAACTAAAAAGAAAAATTTACGCATCTAACCTGTGTATTATTTCGTTAATGATAT
The DNA here is from genome assembly GCA_947504185.1 of uncultured Tenacibaculum sp. Classification (GTDB taxonomy): domain Bacteria; phylum Bacteroidota; class Bacteroidia; order Flavobacteriales; family Flavobacteriaceae; genus Polaribacter. Next base: position 62,851 of record CANNGJ010000014.1, read on the forward strand.
CTTTCGATACTGCTGTCTTAGATTTTAATTCAAATGATTTTTGATTGAAATCAGCATCGATAATCGTAATCTTATTGGTATCCGTAGCAAAACCAGCTCCTTTATCTTGTAACGAATTTAAGACAATTAAATCTAAATTTTTACGTGCTATTTTACTTTTTGCATTTTCCACTTCATTATTCGTTTCTAATGCAAAACCAACTAATAATTGATTCTTCTTAATCTCTCCTAAAGATTTTAAAATATCTTTCGTTGGCTCCAACTCAATACTTAACGCTGAATCTTTCTTTTTTATTTTTTGAGTAGCTACATTTTTTGGACGATAATCTGCCACAGCTGCTGATAAAATAGCAACATCAACATCTGCATAGTATCTATGACAAGCATCATACATCTCTTCAGCAGATTTCACATCTATTCTATGAATAAAAGAATGATTTACTTTTTGATGAGAAGGACCCGTTACTAAAAAAACCTCAGCGCCTAAATTAGCTGCTGTCTTCGCTATTTCAAATCCCATTTTCCCCGAAGAATGATTTCCAATAAAACGTACAGGATCTATTGCTTCATACGTAGGACCAGCAGTTAATAGTAACTTCTTTCCTCTTAGTGGTAATTTAGAAACAATGTCTCTTTCAATAAATGACACAATATCTTCTGGTTCTGCCATACGACCTTCCCCAACTAAACCACTTGCTAATTCACCAGAAGCAGCAGGAATCATTATATTTCCAAATTCTTGCAAACTATTTAAACTAGCTTTCGTTGATGGATGGATGTACATATCTAAATCCATCGCAGGCGCAAAATATACAGGGCATTTAGCTGACAAGTAAGTTGCTAATAACAAATTATCGCAAGTACCATTCGTCATTTTAGACAAGGTATTTGCCGTAGCTGGAGCAACTATAAATAAATCTGCCCAAAGACCTAAATCAACGTGATTATTCCATAATTCATTTTCATCTTCTTTTTCGTAAAAAGTAGATTGAACTGGATTTTTTGATAAAGTAGATAATGTGAGTGGAGTTATAAAATCTTTAGACGCAGGAGTCATTACTACTTTAACTTCTGCGCCCGATTTTATAAATAAGCGAACTAAACTCGCTGTTTTGTATGCGGCAATACCTGCGGTAACGCCAAGTAATACTTTTTTACCGCTTAACACAGACATATTATTCTGCGTCTGGAGTTCTGTGATATACTTTGTCGTTTAACCACTCTTCAACTGCAATAGCATGAGGCTTAGGTAAACGTTCATAAAATTTAGAAACTTCAATTTGCTCTTTGTTTTCAAAAACTTCTTCTAAACTGTCATTGTAAGTAGCAAATTCATCTAACTTATCTACTAACTCCTTTTTTAAATCAGAATTAATTTGATTAGCTCTTTTTGCTATAATTGAAATAGCTTCGTAGATATTATCTGTTGGAGCTTCGATAGCTTCTTTATTATAAGTAATAGTACTTAATGCTGCTTTCGTTTCTTTATAATCCATTTTTTAACTTTTAACTAATTGTTCTTGTTCTTTGTTTAATGCTGCTAACATCTCGTTAGAATCTTTCATAAATTTAGATTCAGGAAAACTTCTTTTTAACTTATCATAAGCCTTTATAGCAGTTTTAATTCTTTCTGCTTTTCTACGCTGTGTACTTTTCATTACAAAATCGTGCGCAGCTTTTAAGCGATAATATAAAGCTTCTTCTTTATATTTAGTTCCTAAATAATCTGATAACAAATTATCGAAAGCTACAATCGCAGCTCTATAGTTTCTTGTGTCGTAATCTGCTGTTTTATAGTAAGTTTTTGCTATTTCAAAAGCTTTCTTTTCTAACTTACCTCTTAGCTCAGCATAGTATTTATTTGCTTCTCCTAATTTATCAGAATCTGGATATCTATCAATAAATTTTTGAAAAGAAGCTAATGCTTTCTCAGTATCTGTTGGATCTAAACTAAAGCTTGGTGCTGCTTTGTAATAACTTAAAGCTGATAAAAATGCGGCTTCTTCTCTTTTAGAACTTTTAGGATAATTCCCTGTAAATCTATTAAAGTAGTAACCAGCTAAGCTGTAGTTTTTTTCATTAAAATTTGATTGAGAAACCATATACTGAATACGTTCCATTTGTGGTTTTCCTCTATATGAAGGTGTTACTTTTTCAAACAAACGTAAAGCCTTACTGTACTTTTGTGCTTCGTACATTTTTACGGCCATTTTATATTGGTCTTCAACCTTTCCTTTGTTCAATACTTTTTGGTATTCTCCGCATGAAGATAAAACCAATAGCATTACAACTAAATACGCTAAATTTTTAATTTTTTGCATCTGGCAAAATTAGTGATTAAATATGGATTATTAAAACGATTTTTTTATGCTACAAAGAGCAATGCAAGAAAGCATTTAATCTGTTATAAAAAATCCAAAGAATTACTAAATGTTTGTTAATCTTACTGAGGAGTATCAGCTGCTCCTTGAGCCACAATTTGCTTTACATCATTATCAAACAAATACAAACCTCCTTTATCGTCTCCAATTAAGTTGATTTTATCTAAAATGTTTCTAGCCAAAGCTTCTTCTTCTATTTGCTCAGAAACATACCATTGTAAAAAGTTATGCGTAGCGTAATCTCTTTCTTCTAAAGTTATATGCACTAAATCGTTAATAGATTTTGACACGAAAACTTCATGATCAAATAATGTTTGAAACATATCCTTAAACGAACCAAATTCTGTTGGTGGCGCTGCTAAATCAGAAACACGTGCATGCCCGCCTCTTTCGTTTACAAACTTTACTAGCTTTAGCATATGCATACGCTCTTCATCAGAATGTGCGTACATAAACTGAGCTACACCTTCAAAACCTTGAATCTCTGCCCAACAAGCCATAGATAAATATACTTGTGATGATTCTGCTTCTATTTTTATTTGCTCGTTTAAAGCTTTTTCTATTTTTTTTGATAACATATTTTATTCTTATTCGATTATTCTTACACAAAGATGCTAAAAAAAGACTACAATTAAGTAATTGTAGTCTTTGTTATAATCATTTTTTATTTAGACAAGTTACATATTGTCTATAAAATCTGATATTTTATTTTGTAATTCATCCGATGCTTCAACCAAAGGCAAACGAACTTTATCTAAACAAATTCCTTGTTTTTTTAATACAGATTTAATTCCGGCAGGATTATTTTCTTCAAAAATATAATCAACAATATCCATTAGCTTATAATGAATTTCATAAGCTTCTTTGTTCTTTCCTTCTAATCCTAACTGAATCATTTTAGAAAACTCCTTTGGCAAACCTTGACCTATAACTGAAATTACTCCTGCCCCACCTGCTAATGCTACTCCTAAAGCTAAATCATCATCACCTGAAATTATTAAAAATCCTTCTGGTTTATCTTTTAATAACTCTAAATATTGTTGTTGATTATTTCCTGCTTCTTTAACTGCTACTACATTTTCAAAATCTCTAGCTAAACGTAAAGTTGTAGCAGGCTCCATATTTTTAGCCGTTCTACCTGGCACATTGTATAAAATAACTGGTTTAGGACTTGCTAATGAAATTGCTTTAAAGTGCTGATAAAAACCTTCTTGTGTTGGCTTGCTATAATATGGCGCTACTGACAAGATTCCGTCAATATTTGATAAATCTAACGATTGTAATTCATCAACTACTGTTTGAGTATTATTACCTCCTACACCTAAAACCAATGGTAATCGTTCTCTATTCTCTTCAACAATTACCTTAATGACTTCTTCTTTCTCTTCTTTAGTAATAGTTCCGCTTTCACCTGTTGTTCCATTGATAACTAAATAATTTATTCCGTTATCAATATTAAAATTCACTAACTTTCTAAGTGCAGTAAAATCTACACTTAAATCTTCGTTAAAAGGAGTAACTAACGCTACACCAGTACCAACAAACTTTTGCATTATATTTTATTTAAAATCGTTAAGTATTTTTTTAATTCTTGATTTAATATAGCTTCGTTTAATCCTTCATCAGATATAACAATATCATATAACCTATCGTCAATTCCTGAAAAGCCAGCTTTTAAATCTGCTTGTGACCACAAAGTTACCATATTCGTAAATAAATTTGGAGTCTTTATGTAGTTAATAAGTAAGTTGTAATCGTTTTTAACAAAGTTTTTTAAATTGTCTGATTTTAAACTGGCTTTAAATCCAAAATCATTATCAGTAAAAAACTCTGGAGAACTCTCATCTTTTTTTGAATATTCTCTAAATACTAATACGGTAATATTCTCTTTTTTAAAAGGAAGTTTACTGGTTAAATTAGCAATCATTACATTTACCAAAGCTTCATTATCTAACAAAATAGCTATCTTTTTAATCGAACTATTTTTTTTAGTTTTGTTTACCTTTTTAGAAATTACTTTATCGTAAACTTTTTGTATTGATTTTTGTTTTAATTTATTGATCATTTTAAAAAATTAGCGAATGCTAAATTACATTATTTATCTACGATTTCTAACAACAAAAACTGATTTAATTGCTTTCCATATACTTGAAAATTATCATCGGAGACTAAAATTATAGATCGATTTCCGTTTGATAATTTTGGCCCTAAAGTAATTCCCTCAATATTATCTATAATTTTATCAGTTAACTGATCTTGAACTGTGTTAAAATCTAACAGCAATTCTTTTTTTAAAGATACATATGCTTGCTCTTTTAAAGACTGTATTTCTAATGTATTTGTAGACTCTTTTTCTATTGTAGCCTTAAAAATTCGAACAGTATTTCCGTAACTACCATATCCACTTTGGTAAATTCGTTCTATTACAAAAAAACTGTTCTCTTTATATTCTAAAATAGCTGTCACTCCGTTTAAGTTTACTTTTCCCTTAGCTGGTTTGTCTATTTTCTCTAACTGATAAGCAAACTGCTTAGTTGCTTTTTTAATTAATTTATCAAAATAAGTTATTCTTATAGGTGATTGTGTTTTATGAAACGTAGGCTCTTCTCCATCTGCATCTATTGGAGCTTCCATAGCGACCCAAAAACCTTTTTTATCATAACTTTTAGTTGAACTCTCAAAGGCTGCATTATGCTTTGGTTTCTCTTTCGAATTTGCTTTAAAATAATTTGGAATGTCAACTTTCTCTTGAAAACCTCCTTGAATATCAGCTATAAATATTGATGGATCTTTGCCTTTTATAATTGCTCCTTCACTAACCAAATTAATTTGACAATTATCAATAAAAATTGATTCCAAATCAAGAGCATTCTCTTTGTAAAACTGGCTTATCGAATCATTCAAACGAATAAGTTTTTCAAAAATCACTGATTTTATCGAATCATTTCTCATACGAATATCAGCTATTAAAATTCTTGGATTTTTCGCATCGTCAACAATCATGTAATATTTATTGTTGTAAAAATCTATTCCTGAAATACCACCAACAATTGTGTTCTTAAATATCAGTGAATCTTTCACGACTACTTCATTTAAAAACTTTAACGATAGTTTTTCTTTTTTACAACCTATAAAAACCAAAAAACTGACTAAATAAAAAACCTTAAATCTCATGCCACAAAAATACTATTTAATAATAGCATATTGTAAGGAATAAAAAGCGCCACGTCTAAAACTACAAATCCAATATAAATGAAAAAATATTTTCCTTTATTATTAAAACTTATTGCTGCTTTTATTATGCTGCAAACTTTATTTTTTAAATTTACTGGTGCTCAAGAAAGTATAGAACTGTTTACTAAACTAGCTGAAGAAAATGAAACTTTAATAAGAATTGGAACTGGTTTTCTAGAGTTAATTGCTTCAACATTATTATTCATTCCTAAGAAAACTTGGTTAGGTGCCGGTTTAACGATTGGATTAATGACCGGAGCTATTATGGGGCATTTAACTAAACTAGGAATTGAACACAACGATGATGGTGGACGTTTATTTATTTGTGCCGTTATCACCTTAATAGCTGGTGTTATTTTATTATTTCAGAACAGAAAAAATATTCCTTTAATTGGAAACAAATTATAAATTTAACTTTGTTTTTTATTTGCAAAAAATGGTTTTAGATAATATTATCTAAAACCATTTTTTTTAATACAATCTCATAGCCATATCAAAAATATGATAGATTTTTTCTACTGGAATATCTTCTTCTGGATTTATCATTAATAATTTCACAAAGGTTCTATTCCCTTGAATTAAATCTGGATGTTCTATTTGTACTCCTTTTCCTATTGCGATGTAAGGGTATTTTGTTTTTTTATCTATCCATAAATAACAAAAAATTTTACTCTGATACATAAAACATGGTAGTCGATATTTCCATTGTTGTACTAATTCTGGATGATAATTTTGTATAATGCTTTTTAACGCTAGTAAGCAACTTTTTATAGGTTCTTCTTTTTCAAAATAAAAATTATCTAAATCTGTCATTTATTTTACTGAAATAAAAATTTCTGCTTCACCATTGGTTGGATCTTGTGCTTTTTCACCATAAACTTCAAAATCTGAGGTATAAGCTCTATCAATCTCTGAATTCCAAATTTTCATCCATTCATTTACTACAGCATCTTTTGTTAAATCTCCTTTTGCTACAAATTTCTCGTAACTGGCAGACTCGATCCTTTTACCTACCATACCTTCAGGTATATTTTCTAAATCTGTTACTTGATACCCCAAAATCATCGTATAAGGCTTTGTATTATCACTTTCATAATCGGTATACACTGCATAACTTTCGTTTCCTACTTTATTTGTAAGTTTACTCATAACTCCTTCAGACATAAATCTGTGCCATAATGCAGGAATATCTTGCATTGCTTTTCCATTTTCATTGGTCGTTCTAACTGAAATTCCAACTACATAAAATGCTTCTTTTTTTAATGTGTTCATTTTTATATTTTTTAATGTTTACACAAAAATAGAAGTGGATTATGACAACCGTTTGTCAGGGGTAGTTATATATTTTTCTTCACAAAGTTTAAAATACTCTTCTAAGGTCATATTATGAGGTTCGAAAACATTTTCGGTATTTCTCACATGCTGAATACAATCTATTCGAAAAGCTCTAAACTCATTGCGTAGCCTACAAAAAGCAATTAGTAACCAATTTAAATTAGTACTATACATCGCAAAAGGTTCAACAATTCTTTTTGTTCTTTCTTTTTGAAGCGAATAGTAGTCAATCTCTAATAATTGAAAATTTGTAATTGCAGTTTGTAACTGCATTAAATAATTACTCGATTTTTCTTTTTCTTGATTAAAGCGAAACACGATTCTTTTTGACAATAAATCTGCCTTATCTTTTTGAGAATATTTCAATACTGCTTTAATCTTGGTAATTGCATTGGAATAATTATCTACAAAAGATGCATCTTTATTTTTTAATATCAATTGCTCTGCTGTAATCAATGCATTAGCCTCTTCTTCAGAAAACATAATCGGCGGTAATTGATATCCTTCTTGTAAAAAATACCCCTTTCCTTCTTCTGTTACAATTGGTACACCAGAATTCTCTAGTGTTCTAATATCTCTATAAATAGTTCGTATGCTTACATTAAACTTTTCTGCTAATTCTCTTGCAGTAAGTAACCTTTTTGACTGTAATAGGGTTACGATATTTGTTAATCTTGTAAGCCTTGGTTTTTCCATATATCTAGCTAGTTTCCTTTGGCAATCATCGCTTTTACTATTAAATATTGTGATACTATATATAGCGTAATAATAGCAATATCAAAAAGTCTTTTAGGATTGTAAAAATTGTTTAGCGCTATTAAGCTATCAGAAGCTATAAATAAAATCGCTCCTAATAATAACCATGAATTTACTGTAGATTTTTCTTGCTGATAGTTTAGCAGGGCACAAGTACCAAAAGCGGAAATTGCAACTCCATAAACAAGTACAGGTACTAACATTTCTCCTAAATTATCTTTTATTAAAAATAGCACACCTGTAAACAGTACTACAAAAATGACTGCTGCCTTTAGTATCTGAGCTATTGATTTCTTTTTTAATAATTGAGAAGTCATTTTTATATACATAATATGTGCTATTAAAAATGACGCCAATCCAAACACAAAATAGTTCGTTTTATCTAATAAGAAAACATCTCCCCAAAAAGAAAAGAATAGCGCGGAAATTAGCCAAAAATTAGGCTTTGCTACCGAAACTAAATATACAATTACTAGCGTAGTCATTAGTAAAGGTTTAAAGATAATTTCTAGAGATTTATTTTGAGTTATTACTGCATACACATCTATAGTAGCTACTAATAAAAACAATATTGATGTTATATTAATTTTGGTTTGTTTACTCATTTTTATTTATATAAACTATTAAAAAACATATTAGTGCAATTAATAACACTAATAAAGTAACTATTCCTACAACCCTATTTAAAGAATTATATTTTTTATCTAAATACTTCTTATTATTTATTCTTATAGGATCTAACAAAACCAGAACTATAGATCCGATAACTTCAATAAACCCAAAATAATCTTTTCTCATATAAGTAGATCAACTAATCATCTCAATAAAATCCTGTTCAGAAATAATTGAAATTTCTAATTTCTGAGCTTTTTCTAATTTACTTGGTCCCATATTATCTCCAGCAACTATATAAGTAGTTTTTTTAGAAATAGATGAACTTACTTTTCCTCCGTTATCTTCAATGGATTTTTTTAGTTCATTTCTAGTCATTTGATGAAATACACCTGAAACCACAAATATTTCCCCTTCAAGTTTATCTGTTTGACCTTCTAAACTTTCCGCAGAAACTTCTAATTGTACTCCGTAAGATTTTAATCGATCTATTAATTGAATATTTCCTAAGTCATTCGAAAAATCAATAATACTCTGTGCTATTCTGTCTCCGATTTCGTCAACAGCAACTAAAGTCTCAAAATCAGCCATCATCAAATTATCTATTGACTTAAAATTTTTCGCTAGTTTTTTTGCAACAGTTTCTCCTACAAACCGAATCCCTAAAGCAAACAATACTTTTTCAAATGGAATCTCTTTTGATTTTTCAATTCCAGCCACCATATTTTGAGCAGATTTTTCCGCCATTCTTTCCAGTGGAATTACTTGCTCTATTTTTAAATCATATAAATCAGCATAGTTTTGAATCAAGCCTTCTTTTCGTAACAAATCAACCGTTTCTCCTCCTAAACCATCAATATCCATCGCTTTTCGACTGATAAAATGTTGAATACGTCCAGTGATTTGAGGTGCACAACCAAACTCATTCGGACAATAATGTTTTGCATCTCCTTCAGTTCTGATTAATGCTGTATTACATTCAGGACAGTGAGTTGCATATATTGTTGGCTGAGAATCCGCTGGTCTTTTAGTTAAATCAACCTTGATGATTTTTGGAATAATTTCTCCTCCTTTTTCAACAAAAACAGTATCACTTTCTCTAATATCAAGTTTTTCTATTTGATCTGCATTGTGTAGCGAAGCTCGTTTTACAATTGTTCCAGCCAATTGCACAGGTTCTAAGTTTGCCACTGGCGTAATCGCTCCTGTTCTACCAACTTGATAAGTAATTTCATTTAAAACTGTTGAAACTTGTTCTGCTTTAAACTTATAAGCCATTGCCCAACGTGGTGCTTTTGCTGTATACCCTAATTCTTCTTGCTGTTGTAAATTATTTACCTTAATCACAACTCCATCTGTCTCATAAGGTAAATCGTGGCGCTTCTCATCCCAATGATTTACAAAATCGAAAACCTCATCTATAGATTTCGCTAACACAATAGTTTTTGGAACTTTAAATCCTACTTTTCTAGCAGCTTCTAAACTCTCAAAATGAGTTTTATATTTACGCTCATCGGTTACAACTTGATACAACAAACAGTCTAACGGACGTTTAGCAACTTCTGCACTGTCTTGTAACTTTAAACTACCGCTAGCTGTGTTTCTAGGGTTTCTATAAGCTTCTTCTCCATTTGTAACACGCTCTTCATTCATTTTATTAAATCCTTCGAGCGGCAAAATAATTTCTCCACGCATTTCAAAATCAGAGACAAAGTCTCCGTTAGGTATTAGCGGAATGGATTTTATCGTACGGATATTAGTAGTTACCTCATCTCCTTGAAATCCGTCACCACGTGTTACAGCTTTTACAAACTGTCCCTTTTCATAAGTTAAATTAATAGAAGCCCCATCATATTTTAATTCACAGGTGTATTCTATTTGATCAGTACCCAACATTTTTTGAATACGCTTTTCCCAATCCAATAAATCTTCCTTAGAATACGAATTGTCCAAAGAATACATTCGGTTTTTATGAGTAACCGTTTCGAAGTTTTTAGTGATTTCACCTCCCACTCTTTGTGTTGGTGAGTTTGCATCAAAAAACTGAGGGTTTTCTACTTCTAACTTCTCTAATTCTTTAAGCTTTATATCGAAATCATAATCAGATATGATTGCATTATCTAATACATAATAGTTATGATTGTGCTGACGTAATTCTTCTCGTAACTCTTGTATTCTTTGTTCTATTGTCATTTAATCTTTCTTCAAAAAATTCTCTACCTGTCTTCTGTGTCTTAATATGTGTACAATGGCGTGCTCTAACAATTGTTCTAAATCATAAGTTACATTCCACCGTGTTTTAAATGAATATTTTTCTAATTCTTTATTTGTTTTGTACCAATTGGCATGAAATGATTGTTCAGTATAATCTAACATGCCTTTAATCTCTTGAATTGCAAATTGAGATGTATTTATAGGAACTTGATACTCTAACCAAGTATCATTACTTACCGACTGTATATAGTTTGCATAGGTATAACCTGATTGAACCACATGAAATGTTATCGTTTGTATTGATTTGCAATCTGGATCTTCAGTTTTACTGTCTCTAATTTTCAAGAAAGCCTCTTCTGATACATTATCTAGTATTTTAATATAATCTTTAGTAGCTCTTTTATACTCATCTATCAAAGCTACTAACATACCATTTTTTCTCATTTTATTCTCTCACAGTTCCAGTTAAAAAACTTGGTCCTTTTGGTAATGGATTTCCTGCTGAACGACGAAAAGAAACTACTTGTCCAACATGCCAAATAGCATCTGCTATTGGTCCGTTTAATTGATTCCAAAAAGGATATTCTTCAACTTTACCATTTCTTCTTTTAATCTTCATTACAAACTTTGATAAATCATCTGAAGATTTTAAAATATCACTTGTCTTTTTAAAATTTTTTAGAGTTAACTTTCTCATTTCAGCAAATGTTAATGCTCCTTCTTCTGGAAAATCCATCTCCGTTCCTTCAACTGCGCTTAAAGTCATGATTGACAATACTAAAATATGATCTAACGTATCAAACAGATTCCTTGCTTCTTCGCTTGGCTTATATTTTAAATCTTTTTCTGTTAATCCTTCTGTTGCCCAATAGTAACGAAACCCTAATCCATCAACCATCCTACTTGCTACCGTACCTGCAGTAAACTCTTTAGATGCTTCGGGTATCTCATAATAAGGTAGTTCTTGTGAATTCATAGTTTTTGACATTATTAAAATTAATAGTGTAGTGATTACCGTTTTCATTTTTTCTGTTTGATTGCTAAATTAAGGAAAAGATTTTGAGATTTTTATTGTTCAAAATAACTTTACAAACAAAAAACCCGAAGCATATCGCTTCGGGCTTTCATTATCTACTAAAAGAATACTATTTTTTTAATTTCATTGTATAAACAATATCTCCTTCTTTTGCAGAAAACAAAAGTTCCTTATTGTTCAGTAATTCAATTTTTAAGCCTTTTGCTAAACTTTCGTCACCTTCAAATTTAATTGACTTTTTATTTTCATCAAATTTCCAAGCACCTTGTTTCTCGTTGTTACTCATTACAATTTGATATTGACCATCTGTCTTAAAAGACATCCAGCTATTATCTTTTGAAAAATTTTGAACTTCTTCACCAATCTGAACAGACTCTAATTGCCACTTACCAGATGTTAAAAAATCTAATTCGTTAATTTCTTGAGAATACGTTAAAGTTGAAGCTAAAAGGAATGTGAAAATAGAAAATACTTTCACAAAAAGTGTGAGTACTTTTTTCATAATTAGGGGGTTAGGGGTTTAATACGATCCAATATTAATAAAAAAAACCGAAACAAAAAAATGTCTCGGTTCTTTTTTATTAATTTATTATACCATGTTAATAATAAGTATAACGACGTACTTTTGCGATATGCTTAGCTAAACGCATTACTTGATGTGAATAACCATATTCATTATCATACCATACATAAATAACAATAGTATCACCATCTGCAATTGTTGCTTTACTATCAAAAATTGATGGAGATGTAGTACCTACAATATCAGAAGACACTAATTCGTTACTTAATGAATACTGAATTTGCTCTACTAAATCACCTTCTAAAGCATACTGCTTCATAATAGCATTTACAGCCTCAACAGTTGTATTTGTATTTAATTGTAAGTTTAAGATTGCTAATGATCCATTTGGAACTGGTACACGAATAGCGCTAGATGTTAACTTTCCTTCTAAAGCTGGTAATGCTTTTGCAACTGCTTTACCTGCTCCAGTTTCAGTAATTACCATATTTAAAGCTGCTGCTCTACCTCTACGATATTTCTTGTGCATATTATCCACCAAATTCTGATCGTTAGTATACGCATGAATTGTTTCTAAATGTCCTTTTTTAATTCCGAAGTTATCTTCTAGTACTTTTAATACTGGTGTAATAGCATTTGTTGTACAAGATGCTGCTGAGAATATATCAACTTTATCAGGGTTATTTTCTGAATGATTTACTCCGTGTACAATATTTGGTATCCCAGCGCCAGGTGCTGTTAATAAAACTTTACTAGCTCCATTTGGTACTAAATGACGACTTAATGCTTCTTTATCTTTAAAAGCTCCTGTATTATCTATAATTAATGCATCGTTAATTCCGTATGCGGTATAATCAATATCTTCAGGTTTTCCTGCCGAAATCATATATACTGTAGTTCCGTTTATAATCAATGCATTGTTATCTGCATCCACCTGAACCGTTCCTAAGAAATCACCATGAACAGAATCTATACTTAACAATGATGCTCTTTTTTCTAATACTGTTTCGTTAATTTCTCCACGAGTAACTACTGCTCTTAATCTTAATTGAGAACCTTTACCCATTTTACTCATTAACTCACGAGCCAATAAACGACCGATACGACCAAACCCGTATAAAACTACATCTTTTGGTTGAACATCTTCAGCTTCAGTAGCGTCTTTTAATTGGTTTTTTACAAAAGCTACTTTATCAGCTGAATCATCTTGTAAATGATACTCGTATGCTAATTTACCGATATCTAGTTTTGATGGAGGTAAATCGATAGATTGAATTGCTTTTGCTATTTCTAAGGCATCATCAATTGAAATTGGCTTTGCTACAAACTCCTTAGCATAATCGATTAAATTTAAAACTTCGCTAGCTCTTTTGTCTACTAACGGATTTCTAAATAAAACTAACTCGATTGATTTATCATACCATAAATCGTTAACGATATTAATAAATTCAACCGTAGCTCTACGAACTTGCGCTTGATTTACTACTTCTTTTTCGTAATTTGTTATTGTTGACATAGTTGTGTGTTAACTAAAATTTTTAAAATTTGCTGCAAAAATACTTATTTCAATCGATTTCATAAACCTTTTTATAAAAGAAAAACTCGTTAAAAATTAATTTTAACGAGTTTTTAATAATTCAATAAATATATTGTTACTAATATCTAAATCTTTCTATTTGACCTGAAGGACTTATCATTTCTATAAGGAACCTTTTATTATAATTACTATCTAGTACTTTAACTGCTTCAGCGGCTGTAGTTATTTTTTTATCATTAATTCTTGTTAAAATATACCCTTCTCCTACCTTAAATTGTAAAAAAGCTTTATTTTGTGTTCTCTTTATTTTAGCCCCCCCTTCAATCTTAAATTTTCTTCTATCATTATTATCTAAATCTTCAAACTCTGTTTCTAGAAACGTACTAAATGGTAATTTGATTAACTTGGTTAATTTTACGACCTTTAATAATTCTTCACCATCTCTATCAATAGTAACATTTATTAATTCTCCTGGACGTTTTGCCGTTAGTTGCCCTTTTAAATCTGAAAATTTAGAAATTTTAATATTGTTGATTTTTGTTATTACATCACCTTCTCTTAATCCTGCTTTTAAAGCTTGACTATCTTTATCTATACTTCCTATTTTAACCCCATCGATAACACCTTCCTTATCAAAATATGGTCTAAAGCCAATTAAAGCTTGTTGAACAGTTCCAAATTCTAATAAATCATCTACAATTTTTTTAGCAATATTAGATGGCACCGCAAACGAATATCCTATAAAAGAACCTGTTTTAGATGAAATTGCTGTGTTAATCCCTACCAACTCTCCTCTTGTATTCACTAATGCTCCTCCACTGTTCCCTGGATTTACTGCTGCATCTGTTTGAATAAAAGTCTCTGTTATATTATTCCCATCTAAATCTCTTCCTTTTGCACTTACAATTCCTGCAGTAACTGTTGATGTTAAATTATACGGATTACCTACTGCTAATACCCATTCACCAATTTTAGCATTGTCTGAATTACCAAAAGGTAAATTAGGCAGCTCTTCATCTGCATTAACTTTTAATAAAGCAATATCATTATTTTTATCAGCTCCAATTAAAACTGCTTTTAATTTTTTTCTATTATTTAATGTAACCTCAATTTCATTTGCTCCTTCAATTACATGGTTATTGGTAACTATATATCCGTCAGGAGAAATAATAACACCACTTCCTGTTCCTACTTGTTCGAATTTTCGTGTACCATTACGTCCAAAAAATTGAGCATATGGGTTTTGCTGAGTTTTTAACGCTGTATTTTTAACGTGTACTACTGCATTTACTGTTTTCTCCGCTGCCTCAGTAAAATCAGTTGGTGTTGACGATGAATTGATAATTGTTGGCGTATAATTTGCCCTAATTGTTTCTATCGTAGGGTCAATACTTTTTTCTACAACTACTTGAGGTTTTTCTATAATAGTTTTATATCCTGCAAGTGCTATAACTCCACCTAAAACTGCTACTCCTAATGTTTTTAATATTTTCTTCATGTTCTTACAAAATTTAATCACTCAAATATACTATTTTAACATTTCTAACAAATCTGTTTAACTTCATTTTAACGGACTTTAACCCCTATTTAACAAATACTTTTCCTTAAGAAAATATGTATCTTTGCACCTCATGAATTTAACCTTTCACAAATATCAGGGAACTGGAAACGACTTTATTATAGTCGATAATCGCACAAAAACCTTTCCAAAAAATAACGTAAGTATTATTGAAAAATTATGTGATCGTAATTTTGGAGTTGGAGCTGATGGTATTATTCTAATTGAAAATGATACTGAATCAGATTTTAGAATGATATACTATAACGCTGATGGTAGTGAAACCATGTGTGGTAATGGAGGTAGATGTGCTGTAGCTTTTGCTAAATATCTAAACATTATTAATAATACAACTTCTTTTACCGCTTTTGATGGACCTCATTACGCTGAGATAAAAGACAATATTGTTTCGTTACAAATGATTGATGTTGATGAAATAGTTATAAGCAACAATCATACATTTGTTTATACAGGCACACAACATCATGTTGAACTAGTTGAAGATCTAGTTAATTTTCCAGTTTTTGAAAAAGGAAAAGGAATTAGGAATAGCTATAAAGACCCCGGAAGTAATGTTAATTTTGTTGAACAACTTAACGCAAATACTTTTAAAGTTAGAACCTACGAAAAAGGTGTAGAAAATGAAACTTTAGCTTGCGGAACTGGTGTTACCGCAGTAGCAATTGCAATGCACACAACAGGTAAAACCAAAAGCACCTCTATTAACCTACCTGTTCAAGGCGGTAACCTTAGTGTTAGTTTTAATGAGAAAAATGGAGTTTATACCAACGTCTTTTTACAAGGACCTGCGACTTTTGTTTTTAAAGGAAACATAGAAATATAGTGAATACTTTACAAGGAACACATATAACACTCAGAGCACTTGAACCTGAAGATTTAGATTTTTTATTTCAAATAGAAAATAGCGAGTCTTTTTGGGAAGTTAGTCACACACAAACTCCTTTTTCTAAATTTCTCTTAAAACAATATTTAGAAAATGCGCATTTAGATATTTATCAAGCAAAACAACTTCGGTTAGTTATTGAAGAAGGTGAGTCAAAAAAAGCCATCGGAATGATTGACTTATTTGATTTTAATCCACAGCATAAAAGAGCAGGAATTGGCATTCTAATCCACCCTGATTTTCAACAAAAAGGATATGCTTTTGAAGCATTACAATTATTAATTAAATATTCTTTTACCCATTTACATTTGCATCAATTATTTGCAAATATTACTCACGATAACTTTAACAGTATACAACTATTTAAAAAGCATCATTTTAAAGAAGTCGGAGTAAAAAAAGATTGGACATACAGTAAAGGAATTTATAAAGACGAAATATTATTTCAATTAATCAATGAATAAAAAAATTATATACGGAATTATAACTGCCATATTTTTAATTGGTGGAATTGTTGGTTTTAATTATTATCAAAAAATCTTTGGTAACGCGATTACCAAAGATGCAACCATTTATATTGGTTCTAATTTTAATACAATGGATGTTCAAAAAAAAATAAGTCCATATTTAAAAAACGCATCAGATTATAGCTGGGTTGCAAACAAGAAAAAATTTACAAAACCTAAAGGAGGAAAGTATATAATTAAAAAAGGAATGAGTTTAAACGATGTTGTAAACTTATTACGTAGTGGAAATCAAACTCCAATAAAAATTGCTTTTAACAATCAAGATACTTTAGAAAAGTTAGCAGGAAGAATATCGCGACAAATAGAAGCTGACTCAACTTCTTTATTAAAAGTAATGACTGATGAAACTTTTTTATCAAAAAATGGATTCAATCAAAAATCAGCTTTAGGGATGTACATTCCTAATAGCTATGAATTTTATTGGAATACATCAGCAGAAAAATTTCATAATAAAATGTTACGCGAGTATAAACGCTTTTGGAATTCAACAAGATTAGAAAAAGCTAAAAAATTAAACTTAACTAAAGATCAAGTTATTACCTTAGCTTCAATAGTACAAAAAGAAACCGCTCAAAAAAGTGAACGTCCAATTGTTGCCGGATTATATTTAAACAGACTTAAAGACAATTGGCCATTACAAGCTGACCCAACTATTATTTATTGCATTAAACAAATAAAAGGTCAAGATTTCTCTGTAAAAAGAGTACTAACAAAAGATTTAGAAATTAAATCACCTTACAACACATATAAGAATACTGGCTTACCTCCTACATTAATTTCAATGCCAGATATTTCATCTATCGATGCTGTTTTAAATCCAGCAAAACATGGCTATTTTTACATGTGTGCTAGTATTGATAAAATAGGTTTTCATGATTTTGCTAGCTCATTAGCACAACACAATAGAAACGCTGCGAAATATCAAAGGTGGATAAGTCAAAGAGGTATTAAACGATAATTTTTAACAAAATTTTATTCTTAATCAAATTCACAGCTCACTAAAGAATTCTCAATACAACAGAGTTTTTTTTATCTATTCAACAATAAAAACACAAGAAAAACACTTTTTCCACAACAAGAAGAACACCCTAATTCACTGACTATTAATATTTTAGTCAAATTTACCGTATATTTGCAGTGCTAAACGGAAAGTAACTAATTATCAGATATTTAATATTTGCATTCATTGGTTTTGTTGTATTCGCAAGTTTTACAACACCAAAAATTAAAAAAGAAAAAACTACTACTACACCTAAAACAGCATACTTTGCTAAAGAGGTGGAGATTCCTTTTTTACGAAATGATTTTGTTGGATTTAAAGAGGCACTTGCTTTTAAAGAATCTCAAGGTAGATACAGAGTAGTTAATAAACTTGGGTATCTTGGTAAATATCAATTTGGTAGAGAAACCTTAAAAAGATTTAGAATTTACAATACTTCATATTTTCTTAAAACTCCAGAATTACAAGAAAAAGCATTCGTTGCCTATTGCAAGGTTAATAAATGGATTTTAAGAAAAGACATTAAAAGAAGTGTTGGTAGAACCATTAACGGAATTAAAATTACCGAATCGGGTATTTTAGCTGCTGCACATTTAAGTGGAGCAGGAAATGTTAAAAAGTTTTTACGTTCTAATGGAGCAATTAAATTTAACGATGCATTTGGTACGTCAATTGAATCGTACATGAAAAAGTTTGGAGGTTACGATGTTTCTAATATTACACCTGATAAAAAGGCGAGAGTTTAAAAACTTCTTCTATTGAAATAAAAAAAAACATCCTGTTGGATAGTCATGGTCGGAAGAAAAAATCTTCCGACTTTTTTATTTTCCGTCGGTTATAATTTTGGCTTTAATTATTTGATT
>CANNGJ010000015.1 GCA_947504185.1 uncultured Tenacibaculum sp.
ATAATAAGATACGAAAATTACACCACAAAAACAAAGTAATCAACTGATAATCAAATAATTAAAGCCAAAATTATAACAGACGGAAAATAAAAAAGTCGGAAGATTTTTTCTTCCGACCATGACTAGCCAATGGCTTGCTTTTAATTATAATATTTTTTTTACAACGAATTCACATCTTCTATTTAATTCGTGTTGCTCTTCTGAGCAGGCATCTTCTGTAGCACATTTTATGTGTGGTTTTGCTTCTCCATACCCAAAAGCAAAAATTCTATTGGGTTCAATACCTTTTTCCATAAAATACGTTCTTACAGCATCTGCTCTCTTTTGAGAGAGTTCTAAGTTGTATCTATTGTTACCTCTAATATCAGAATGGGTTCCTACTTCTACAACCATATCTGGATATTTTTTCATAAGCTGTATCACCTTATCAATCACTTTTTTAGTATCACGTCTTAAGTACCAAAGTTTGTAATCGAAATTAATATCTTCTGTTTTAATTATTAATTTGTCTTTTTGAGGAACTATACTTTCCTCCTTAGCTATAATTTTCTTGGTTTTATTTTGCTTCGCAATTTTTAATTGTTGCGCTTCCTTTTTTTGAAGCTCTTGTTCTTTTACCTTTTGTAAAGCAATTGCCTGTTGCTTTTCTTTTTCTATTTGTAATAGCGATTTTAAAGCCATTGAGGCATCATTATTCTTTTTTCTTTCTTTTCTTACTTCTAATACTCGTTGCTTTCTTTCATACCCTTGTTTGGAAGCTTTTACGATATATTTCATTTCACAAGCTACCTCAAAAAAGAATTTTCCTTTTTCGTCAGTATGTATTTTTGCAATCTCAGTATTCTCATTATTCTCTATAGAGATAAGAGTGTTCGCTAAAATTTGATTTGTATCTATATCGGTAATTATTCCAGATATAAATTGATGACAATCTTGAATGTTTAGAGGCTGTTCTTCTTTGATTTTATAAATGTCATCACTACCCTTACCTCCAGGTCTATTTGATGCAAAAAAACCTTCTTTGGTAGTAGGATTTATATTAAAAGAAAAGTCATCATATCCAGAGTTTATAGGAAAACCAACATTATCTGGTTTAGAGTATGAATTTGCATCAATAGTGCTTACAAAAACATCTAAAGAACCAAATCCATGGTGTCCGTTAGAGGAGAAATACAATTTATTGTCTTCGCTAATAAAAGGGAACTGTTCTTTCTTATCGGTATTAATTACCGCTCCTAGATTTTTGGGAGTTCCATATTGGTTATTGTTATAAACAGCTACTTCATAAAGATCAAAAGATCCATGTCCTCCTGGCATATCAGAAGCAAAATAAAGTGTTTTTTCATCATTGCTTAATGCTGGGTGTTCAGTAGAGAATTCATTATTATTAAAAGGGAGTGAGGTTATGTTTTTCCATTTTCCATCAACGAATTCAGCTTTATAAATTTGAACATGTGTAATTTTCTTATTGTCTTTTTTTCGTTTCCCTTTTACCAAATTATTCCTAGTGAAATAAGCAGTTTTACCATCTTTTGTAAAAACGATATTAGACTCATGAACTTTAGTATTGATGTTAGTTGAAAAAGGAGCAATGCTATTTTCGTCATTTAATGAGTTTGAAGGAACTTGATAAATGTCTAGATAATTATTTCCAGTCCAACCAAAACGTTTGTGAAGTCCATCTTCCTTATTAGGAGCGGAGAATACTATTTGATCTCCTTTTTGAATAGCTGCAAATTCTGCATAAGGTGTGTTTATCGCTAAGTTTTCAATATGATATCGATTACCTATGGCTGCAACATTTTCTAAATATTGTATAGACTTTTCTAGCTTTTGTAATTCGTCACCTTTGTAAAGAGGACGTACTAAATCATAAGCTTTTTTATAGTCTCCTATCGCTTTTAGCGTATTAGCATACTTAAAATAATAAGGTTGTTTGATAATTTTTTGATACCTCCTGAAAAGAAGTTTATAATAATAAGCCGCTTTGTTCATGTTATTGGTGAAATAATATGAATCGGCTAAGTTTCTAATAGCTTCGAAACTTTTATTGTCTTCTAGTGCTTTTTCATATAAAGGAATGGACTTACTATAATAAGTTCGATTAAAATATTTATGAGCTCTATGTAAATTTCTATCCATTTGTGCATAGCTATAACTAGTAATACACAAGGTTATAAGTAGGGTTATTATTCTTTTCATGTGCTTATGTTTTTTTTAGCTTAAAAGAATCTAGGAGATTTGTCGTAGCCTTTTTTCAATCCCAAAGTATCAAAGTCAAAAAGGACAAAAACTTCATGGGTTCCAGAATTAAAATTACTTAGATTGGTTGTGGTGTAATCGTATGCATATCCAATTCGTAAATTGTGAGTAGCTCTTACATTAAACATAGCACTAAATGAATCGTAAATTCTATAAGATAATCCTCCTTCAAATCGATTGTTAAAGAGTACATTTAAGGAAGTGTCTACTACTAAAGGAGAACCTTTTACAGCTTTTAAAAGAGCAGAAGGTTTTAACTTAATCATATCACTTAGTCTAAATACATATCCAGCATTAGCAAATAAGTGAATTTCTTCTCCACCAATACTTCGTAATCCATTTTTCTCTGTAATATGTTTTGAATTTAGAAGGTTAGGAACTGAAATTCCAACATAATAATCATCTGTAAAATAAAATGCTCCGATACCAAAATTAGGATTTGTTGAGTTTTGATTGTTAAAAGCAACATCGTTTGTTACAATACCAGTAATAGGATTGTCGTCTGGGAATCTAAAATCGGTAAAATTGGTGCTGAAATTTGTAAAACCAGCTTTTAGTCCTAACGATAATTTGTGTTTTTCATTTAAAGATAAGATGTATGCAAAATCGATATACATATTATTTTCTTTTAAAACTCCATCCCCAATATTATCAGTAATAAGTGATGCACCTATTTCGAATTTGTCTGTAATAGGAGTATGTGCAAAGAAAGTATATGTTTTTGGAGCTCCTACAGCATTTGCCCATTGAGTTCTATGCATAAACCCGAAATTAATAACACCTAATTCATTGGTGGTGTAAGCAGGGTTTATTACATTTTGATTATACATGTATTGTGTGTATTGTGGATCTTGTTGTGAACAAACAGTATACACAGAACTAATGTATATTATTAGTAAAAGTATCTTTTTCATAGTTTATTTACTTAGGTATATTCTTCCTTGTTTAGCTTTGATGTTATCTTTATTATAATTTAGAATATAAAAATATACTCCGCTAGTTACGTTGTTACCAGAAGATTTATTTTGACCATTCCAAGTAGGGAAATCAGCATTTCCAGAGAATAATGTTTGACCATATCTATTAAAAATTTCTAGCTGATAATCTGGATAGAAATATTGAATGTTAGGAATGTAATACAAGTCGTTTACGCCATCTCCATTAGGAGAAAATCCATCAGGAATAAAAAAGGCGTAATCTTCTGGATTACAATTATTGAGTGTTACAGATAATGGTATACGTTCACTTTCGCACCCAGAATCTAGATGAATACTAGCAATGTAGTATACCTTGTTTTCTTCTAATAATTCTGATTTGTCAATTTCGAGCCCTCCTTGTAAAGCGTCATACCAAATAAATTCATAATCAGGGTTATTAGTTAATGAGCTTTCAAAATCAAATAGCGTAAGTTTTTCTAAAGCACATAAAAGTGTTGTTCCTGTTATTTCTGGTTTTGGAGGAGCAATTATTGTAACTTTAAAAGCTAATCTAGTAATGCTTTCACATCCATTAATACTCTCAGTAGCATAGTAAATATTTCCATTCGTTAAAGCGGTATCAGAGGAAAGTAGATTTCCTCCAGTAGGACTATCATACCATAATAGTTCTCCTGAATTGGCTTGGGCATCTAAATTAGCAATCGTAGGATTGTCTATTCCACAAAATAATGGTTCTGTATTGGTTCCTATAATTATTTGAGGAGATAGAACAGTTACAGTTACTGAACTTCTATCGGAACTTTCACAATCGGTATTTAAAGTTGTAGTACTTACATGATAATCTTCACCATTAATAAGTGGGGTTGTTATGTCTAAAGGAGTGTTGGAAGTACTATCGGCATACCAAGTTAGGTTTTCACCACTATCAACAGTGATATTTGCTAAAGTTGGAGCATTTGGATAGAAATCAGAGGAACAAAATGATTGATTGGCATTTAAAACAGGAGTGTCTGGTATACCATTTATTGAAAATTTTTCTTCTATTTCAAATTCAAATTGTGTTCTACAAGGTGTTGTGTCGTTTTGAATACTTTTTAAAATAACATTGTAAAAACCTTTATCAAGATTGGTAATGTCTACATTGTAATTTGCTCTTCCACCATTAAAAACAATAGTATTATCTACCAAAATTCTGGAACTAGTAATTTCAACTACTTGGTAGTTTATTGTATATCCACCATCTGGCAATGTAGGAGCATCTATAACTACTTTTAAGTCAGAAGCATCACATAGATTATCTATTGAAAGATCTAACTGGATGTTTTTTGGAGCTCTATCAATAATAAAGTCATAATTAATGCAATTTAAGCCATTTGAATAAGTAGGGGTTATTTTAATATTGAAGTTGTTTTCAGTTGGAGGGAATTGTGACAAATCTAAAGGGATTATTACTTCTCCATTTAAAAAGGTAAGGTTGTAGTTATTTATGTTATGACTTATAGAGTTACTAGTTATAGTAATATTGGCTGCTTCAGTACCGTTAAATAAGTTCCCTTTTATGTCATGGAAATTATAAATAGTAAAATCGATAGGCTTATCACTATAACAAATGTTATCTACTTTGGCTTGGGCTTCATAAATAACAAATTCGTCTTCGGAAACTATAAAAGAATTACAAGTAACCTTTTTGATATTATCTATTAAAGTAGTTCTAATAATATAACTTCCTGGAGGAAGAGTATCTTTAGATAATAGAATTCTCGGATTATTTGTAGTATCGTCAATATTCGCTATGTTAATACCTCTTAAAGTACCTGTATATGCTATTGTATTGGTAGTTGTATTTTCAATTTCATAAGTTAAATCATATGTCATTTTTGATTTTGGAGTACGGTCATGTAAGATTTCTATAAGTAAAGAATTGTCTTTGCATTGATTTTCTACCAAAAAACGCGCTTTTATTCGAGGTATTATTACAGAAACTGTAACTGATTCGCTTGGACAAACTCCATGTTTAGGCAAAACGATATATTGAAAATCATATATCCCAGATCCGAAATTATCATAAATTTCTTTGATGTTTATTTCAGTGTCTAAAGTACTTGTGATTTGATTTGTTCCACTTTGGTCAGCCCAAATACCATCTGTATCTTCATCTGAAATGTAGTCAAACAAATTAATATTTGTATACGGTGTTAGGTCATCTGTATCACATATTTCTATGTTTGTAGGATTGCCTGCACTAGGCTTCCTATGCACTTTTAATATTACCGTTGCTTCTCTTGAAAGACAAGTATCTACATCTTTAACAGTGTAAGTAAACTTATAAAGACCAATACCAGCTGATTCGGCATCAAAAATATTATTGGTTAAAAATCCTGTTTTTGGTACTGTTGAATCACTCCATTCCCCATTAAGGTCAGCACTTAAATTTACAAGATCATTATCAAGAAATGTAAATAAATCAACAACAGGGTTATCGCTACAAGCATTTGCACCACCATTAATATTATCCTCTCCAGGATACCCTCCAAGAGAAATAGTGATTTCAGCACTTTCGTTACATTTTGGATTTGTATAGGTGAAAGTATGTTCTCCAAATCTATTTAACGCCCATAAATTAACAATTCCTGTTGTAGTGTCAATGGTATTTTGATTTATGGGGTTGTTTGCAAACCAAGTACCACCAACTTCAGGAGTTCCTCCTAATTGACTAAATAAATTATAACTTTGGTAGTTAGTGTTAGAATCCTTATTACAGATGGTAATAGAATTATTTATTCCAGCACACTGGGTGAAAACTTGGTAATAAGAAAAAAATAAAACGAAGCAAAGAAGGTTTCTTAATAACATTTTATATAGCAATTGTTTAGTGTTATTTTAAGAAAGCAAAAAAACGTAAAATTTGGCAGACCATGAAAAAAGAACAGCAATTTTACTTTCTCTATGCTATGATACTTCATTATCTTTACAGAAAAAATTAGGATATCTTAATGAACATACATTTTATAGCCATTGGAGGAAGTGCAATGCATAACCTAGCTATTGCCTTACACCAAAAAGGATACCAAGTTTCAGGTAGTGACGATACAATTCACGATCCATCTAAATCTCGTTTAGCTAAATATGATTTGTTACCTAGTCAGTTTGGTTGGTTTCCAGAAAAAATTACAACTAATTTGGATGTAATTATTTTAGGAATGCATGCTAAAAAGGATAACCCTGAGTTATTAAAGGCACAGGAATTAGGCTTAAAAATTTATTCATACCCAGAGTTTTTATATGAGCAATCTAAAGATAAAACACGTGTTGTAATTGGAGGCTCTCATGGAAAAACTACTATTACTTCAATGATTTTACACGTATTGAATTATCATGATAGAACTGTAGATTATATGGTAGGGGCACAGTTAGAAGGTTTTGAAACCATGGTGCATTTAACCGAAGAAAATGAGTTTATTGTTTTAGAAGGTGATGAATATTTAAGTTCACCTATTGATAGACGACCAAAATTTCATTTGTATAAACCTAATATTGCTTTATTAAGCGGTATTGCTTGGGATCATATTAATGTATTTCCAACTTTTGAGAATTATGTAGAGCAATTTTCAATTTTTACCGACTCTCTTACTAATGGTGGGATTATAGTGTATAATGAAGAAGATGTAGCTGTAAAAAGAGTAGTAGAGGAGAGTATACGTCCTATTAAGAAATATACATATTCAACACCAAAACATTCTATTAAAAACGGAATTACTTTTTTAGAAACTCCTGAAGGTAATTTGCCTTTAGAAATTTTCGGGAATCACAATTTGCAAAATTTAGCAGGTGCCAAATGGATTTGTCAACATATGGGTATTGATGAAGATGATTTTTATGAAGCAATTGTAAGTTTTAAGGGTGCTAGTAAGCGATTAGAAAAAATTGCTGAGAATAATTCTACAGTAGTTTTTAAGGATTTTGCACATAGCCCAAGTAAAGTAGAGGCTACGACAACAGCAGTTAATAATCAGTATGTTAATAGAACTTTGTTAGCGTGTTTAGAGTTACATACCTATTCTAGTTTAAATGCTGAGTTTTTGGCAGAATATAAAGGTGCATTAGATAATGCAGATAAAGCTGTTGTATTTTATTCTCCACATGCCGTAAAAATTAAGCAACTAGAAGAGGTTACTCAGCAACAAATAGCTGAAGCTTTTGAGCGTGATGATTTGATTATCTATACAAACCCACAAGAGTTTAAAGAGTTTTTGTTTAATCAGGATCTAGATGATACAGCTGTATTATTAATGAGTTCTGGTAATTACGGTGGTTTAGATTTTAATGAGGTTAAGAAGTTAATTTAGATACCTAATTTTCTTCTGTACCAATTAATATCTGTTATTTTTGAAAGTGTGAATAAAAAATAGTCTTTTTTATAAAAAGACCTAAGTATAATTTTTAATCTTTCATAAAATGAAACATAAAGATTAGTTGATTTTTTAAAGATCTTAGTTTTGTAGTTTTTATCAAGATTTTTTATTGTATCATGAACAAACTTTTTAGATAATTTTGTTTGAAAATATTCTATTTTTTGGGGCTTTGCTAAAATACTTGAATATAAGTTTATTCCTGCATGTAATTCTTTTGAAAGCTCTTTACTTGCAAACACTTCTTTTTTTTCTAATTGATTCCCTTGTAGGTAAAAATCATAAGCAGCTCTTAAGGTCACCCCTTTTTTTAGATACTGATAGTCATTAATTAATTTGGAATATATTGTTAATTTAATTTGATTTTTGTAAGATAATAGTGTGCAGTTATTAATTTTTATCAATGTGTCTTTTACTGTTTGATAATTAAAAAAAGAGGATTTCTCTTCTTTTAAAATTTCTTTATGAATTTCAACTGCAGCAATTTTATTTGGATGTGTAATTCTTGGTAAATGTCTATGATCTTCAAAAAGTTCTGAAACTTTATGTGTATAGCCATTTTTTTGAAGAATGTTAAAAGCAGTTTTACAATATGGTTTTTCTATTAAAAAATCAATATCCCCAACCATACGTTCGGCAATATCTTCATACAATCCTTCTAATAAGTTTCCTGTACCTTTTAAAAAAATAGGAGTAATATTGTTTGCTAACAATAATTCATTTATCTCCTTGGCTTGCTTAATAATTTGCTGATTACGTTCTCGATTTAAATCAGTAATATGCTTCATGTATTCAACTAAATCTTGAGGTAAATAATGTAAAAAAACAACACGTTTTAAGTTGCAATACAAAGCAGGGAAAACATAATGGGTAGTGCTTAATTTAACAATGTTATCCCAATCAATTTCTTCCTTTTTTAATTTCTCTTCTACAAGAATACGATTGTGTATTTCATGAGTAATAGTTAAACATTTACCAACAAAAAACAAAGTCTCTTTATATGTCATCATTAAATATTTTAGAAACCGTTTCTATCATTTTTTTGTTATTAGAATAGGTGAGTTGATAACAGGGTAGTTTGGAAAACCAGTCAATAAAAACTTCAACATTGTCTTGTATTGGAGATAGCCAAGAATCAGGAACCAATTGCTCAAAAGCATTAATATTTGAAACTTTATCAATCATTAAATCACTATTTTTTTGATATTTGATAAATATTAAAGCCTTACATGGAAGGTGTTGCATGTAATTATTTGTATTTGGAGGTAAATATCGAACGACTTTGTTTAATCTCTTAAAATGATATTCTAATGAGGTTTTTAATTCCGGATAAATGGGAAATAAGGTATCTAAGGCATTCTTTTTAATAGAGATTGCTGAAGGAAAGCTATATACTTCTTGTTTGTTTGCATCTATGGGAACAAAGTCATCAGCTAAGCAAGTAAATCCATTAGCCTGTAACAAGGCTAGAGAAGTACTTTTCCCATTGCCAGAATCTCCTAAGAATAACATAGAATTTTTGCCATTGCTAATTGCAGAAGCATGTAAAACCCCCAGCCAATTATTTTCTGTTTTTTCATGGATAAGTTCAGTTATTTTCATAGAGAATTTTCCTTGAAAATAATGAACTTCAGTTTTATTCCATGTTCCAATAATGTTATTATCTATAGAAAATGAAATGAAGTTTTGATTACTATATACCTCAAAAACAAAGTCATTTTTTGATTGAAAATTGACTTCTAAATGTGAAAATTTTGGATGTACTAAAGAGATTTCATATTCAGAAAAATAACAAATCTTAAAAACTAAATCATTTATTTTATAATATTTTATATACTCAAAACTATTAGGTTTATCAATAAGTTCTAATTCTACTTTCTGTATTTCTGTTGAGCTTAATAGATTTTCAATATCTAATATTAAACTCTCTGCTTGTTGGTAAGGAATGCTTATCGTATTAAATAAATTGGTAAGAATTTCTTGTTTAGGAATTTTGTTTTTGAGTAATGAGAGAATTTCGGCAATTAAGGGTTCAACAACTATATATTCGTTGTTATCTTGAAACCACACTACTGATTTGTCTTCTAATTGCTTTATTAACATACTTTGTAAAAATAACAAAACCTCGACATATTTCGAGGTTTTGTTTCATAGGTTTATTTAAAAATTAAGTTCCTGGAGCTTCTGGGCTTTGCGCTTGTGCTTTTTGAGGATTTAAAATCATATAAGTTCCTAAAGCAGTTAAAGCAGCATATTTACTATAACCTCCTATTTTCTTTAAAGCTTCTTTTCTTGTAATATCTTTATTTTCAGTTTGTTTTTTCATGATATCTTAATTTACTCTAAAATAATTTTTTTACTAGTTTTTCCTAATTCAGAAGTTAATTCAATGATATAAATACCAGCTGCTAATGAAGGTAAATTAACAGTTGAAAACCCATTTGATGTTAAACTTTGATTAGCTACTTCTTTTCCAAGTAAAGAGAAAACTTTTATAGCTGCATTTTTAGCCTGTAACCCAACTATAGATAGTGTATTTGGTGCAGATTTATAAATACTTACTTCTTTAATAGAAGTAGCTATAGGTGTATCTATTTTTTGAGAAGTAGTGCGTAAATAAAATTGCCCAATACCATTAATATCATTTTTAAGAGTAACCGTATGATTAGCGTCAGTAATATCAATAAACTGTTTATTAACTCTGTCCTCTAGATACACTTTAGTGTTATTAGGTAAATTTTTAGAAGAAATAGAAAAGTTAATCTTTTTACCAGTTAAAGCGTTTAATCCAATCGGTACAACAATATTTTCCATGTCCTCTAAAGGTAAAGATTGTATTGCATAATTCTTACCTTGATTGTCTGTTACTAATTGAGAGTATACTGAAAAACTATTTGAAGAACCTCCAAATATTGTACTATCGTAACCATTATCAAAACCTTTTGTTTTTCCATTTAAATAGAAAATTTGGGTAGACTTTTCGCTTTTATCACTTTTTGCTATAAGTTCTATTGAAGTTTTAGAATTTCTCATAAAAGTATCACTATTTTGATGAGATAACATAGCTGTATTTACAGAAACAGATCCATTAATTCCAGCTTTAACAAAGAAACCTTGAGCAGGAGATATTTCAATCGGATTTGCTAAATTTCTAGTAACATATTTTGTTCCGTCCCATAACCAAATAGTTTGCTCACTTAACATAGGCATATTACTAAGGTTATTTAAGAAAGCTGAAGAATTTACATAGGCAGTGTATGGATTTCCAATCAAGTTAAAATCAGTTCTATCTCCTTTAGATATAGCAATAGAAACAGGGCCAGTATTCATTTTCCCATTAAAAATTAAATTAGGAGCACCTAATTTCACAGCTATTCCTTTTCCGTTTGTAATAGTCCCGGTAGAACTACTAGTTTGGTAATCCCATGCTGAAGCTCCACTATTGGTATAAAAAGATAATGCTTTATTTGAGCTAGTAGTACCTTGGTCAAAAGAGTTATTAGTTAACATGTTTTCAATTGTTTCCCCAGAAACTGGTGCACAAACTAATTTCCAATCAGTACTATTTATAGATCTTTTAAATTCTACATCAGCATTTGTTATTGTTTCAAAAATAGCAGTAGCACCAGGTTGAAAGTAAATTTTTGAAACATCAACTATTGCAGAATTTACTGTTGGGTAATGAGATAAACCACCTGGTATAACAACATCACTAGAAGTTGTAGGAATAGCATTGTAATTCCAGTTTGAGGCCTTTGTCCAATCACTGTCTGTAGTACCTGTCCAAATATAATTTCCAGTAATACTAACACTTGTGTTAGAAGAATTAGGACAAGTTCCAGCAGTCGTATAGGTAACTGTATAGGTATTTGGAATAGAGGTTGATACATCTATTGTTCCTGTACTAGAATTAATGTTCAATCCAACTGTAGAAGAAAATGTACCACCTGCTAAACCTGTAATTGTAGGTGTTGGGTCACTATCGGTAGAAGCATATGATGCTGCACTATAATTAAAAGAAGCATTATCTAAAGAGTTAATAGTAACCGATGCTGTAGATGAGTTAGGACAAGTACCCGCTGTGGTATAAGTTACTGTATATGTACCAGGGGTAGATGCAGAAACATCAATGGTACCGTTTGAAGCAATACTTAAACCAGTAGTAGAGGAGAAAGAACCTCCTGTTAAACCAGTAATGGTTGGTGAAGGATCAGAAGTATCTGTACAGTATGCTGCTGCACTATAGTTAAAAGAAGCATCATCTAAAGAGTTAATAGTAACCGATGCTGTAGATGAGTTAGGACAAGTACCCGCCGTAGTATAAGTTACTATATATGTACCAGGGGTAGATGCAGAAACATCAATGGTACCGTTTGAAGCAATACTTAAACCAGCAGTAGAGGAGAAAGAGCCTCCTGTTAAACCAGTAATGGTTGGTGAAGGATCAGAAGCATCTGTACAGTATGATGCTGCACTATAGCTAAAAGAAGCATCTTCGGGAGCTGGGTTATTGATAGTCATTAGGTTGGTCATGGTGCAACCATTTGCATCTGTAACTTCTACATTAAAGTTTCCAGGAGAAAGGTTAGTAACACTTGCTGTTGTTGAAACAGTTGTTCCCGTAGAATTTGTCCAAAGATAAGTGTAAGGAGGTG
The DNA here is from genome assembly GCA_947504185.1 of uncultured Tenacibaculum sp. Taxonomy (GTDB): domain Bacteria; phylum Bacteroidota; class Bacteroidia; order Flavobacteriales; family Flavobacteriaceae; genus Polaribacter. The sequence continues at coordinate 12,265 of CANNGJ010000015.1, forward strand.
TACCGCCAATAGCAGTAGCCAAAGCTTCTCCATCATTATTACCAATACATGTAATGTCTTTAGTAATCATTGTAGTAGTATTAAGAAGAGCAGGTTCATTAATAACGATATTAGAACTTAAAGCATTACAACCATTAGCGTCTTTAACAATTACATTGTATGTTCCAGAAGTAAGATTGTTAAAAATATTTGAGCTTGAAAATGTAGTGCCATTATTCAAAGAGTATTGATAGGGATTAGTACCTCCTGAAGGATTTATCGTAAGACTTCCATCATCAGCTCCATTACAACTAACATCTGTCACGATAATTGATGTTGACATTGAAATTGTATTTACTGTAACAGTTCCACAACTCCCCGGAGTAACACATCCTCCTTCACCTCTTACATAGTATGTTGTACTTGGAGTAGAAGGTGTTACAGTGATAGTCGAAGTTGTTGTTGTACCAACTAAAGTACCACCACAAGAGCTTGTATAGACAGCCCATTGTGTTGCATCATTCAAACTTCCAGAAATATTTAACGTAGCATTATTTCCATCACATACATTTGTAGGGCTATAGGTTATTGTAGGCACGTCTGGAGTAGTACATACTTCTGGAGCAGTAAGATTAGCGAGTGTAATGTTTCTTAATTCAAAATTTTGAGTACTTCCTCCACCAACAAGGTCAACCGTAATTTCTACTTGAGTAACATTTGTTACTGTGGAACCTGCTGTAAAAATATCTAAAACAGAATGATTTGTAGTTGTAAAACTACCAGTTGTTTGGTATGCAGGTTTAAAAGAATTCCATGTTACAGTAGTTAAATCTGTTTTAGTAAAAATAATTTTAGTTACAGCTTCGTCTAACTGTGATGATCCAGTGAAATTCCCCCAATTCATATCATTGACATCAAAAGAGCCTACGTTAATACCGTCACCTTTAATCGTGAAAGTTACAGTGACATCACCAGAGGCATCGGGGTAAAATAAATTAGGAATATGTGTCATATTATCACTAATTTCAATATTCGCTCCAGAAGGATTTGTTGATATTGTTTTATGTCCGGTATTGTTTCCTGAACCATCTGAACCAGCTCCAGTAAAAGTATAGGTTGTTTGAGCGAAGATGGAACCATTGAAAAACAGCGTGAAGACTAAAAAATACAATAGTTTGGTAATTTTTTTCATGCTAAAGTTTAATTATAATTAGTTTATACTTAATAGTAGATAGTAATGGTTAAGATAGTGAAAAATCAGTTTAAAAATGTAATTTAACAATAATAAGTACTTTATGTTTATAGAGTGGGAGAAGTATTGTTTTTATATACTCTCTTATAAAGTAAAATAACACTAGAGGTTATATCTAGTGTTACTTAACATGTCTCTTAGTTTAAATTAGTTTCTTGAAGGAAAATAACCTTGTAATGCAATGATGTATCTAACGGTTAAATAAGGTTGCATATTATTAACACTTTGATTACCTCCTGTATTTCCGACAGTTACAGTTACTCCGTTTGCTGACATATTAGTATTAGCTGTTGGGGCGTAAATATTTGAATCAACTATATTTGACCTATCAATAGGAGTTTTAGCAACAGCTAAGACATTACCAGTAGGGTCGTTTGTTGTACCTGTAGTATTTGCTGCAGTAATTGTTCCAACAGCAGTATGACTATGACTAGGTAACTGTGTTTGATTTAGGATATTATATTCTCCCCCTCCTTTTTGTCCCCATACACGGTTACTTAAACCAGGTCCATTTCCAGCACTTATAGCAACTCTACCTCTTAAATCTGGTAAAGCAAAAGTAGTTCTACAATCCCCTCCATAAGTACATCCTATTAAAGAAAATAGTGCTGAATTTGAAGATATAGGAAGTAATTGTCCTTCGCAAAAAGCCCATCCTCTTGGCGCAAAGTTCCCTGCAAATATTCTAACTTCCCCTAGCATAGGATCTTGTGCATTAGTTGTTGTAGTTGATAATAAGCAAATAAATAATAATCCCAGAAATTTAATTTTTAGTTTCATAATAAAAAGTTTGATTTAGTTAAGATCAAATTTAATATCTTGAAATTTGTTTTTAAGGAGCTTTCTCTCTTAAAAGAAACAGGTAAACCCCCTTTTATTAAAAGTGAAAATATTTGGTTGTTTAATTCTTACGCCAAAAGAAGGGCGTTAAAAGAATTAAGACAGTAAATAATTCTAAACGACCGATAAGCATTAAGAAAGAACAAAACCATTTTGCACCAGTTGAAAGATGGTTGAAATTATCAACAGGGCTTACACTACCAATTGCCGGACCAATATTTCCTAAAGAAGAAGCGCAAGCTCCTGAAGCCGATGTTAAATCTAAACCTAAAAATGCTAAGATTACAGTTCCCATAATAAAGATTAGCATGTATAAAACAAAAAAGGAAAGTATGTTAAATACAATGGTTTGTTTTACAGCTTTACCATCATAGCGAACAGGTATGATTGCATTTGGATGTAGTGATTTTTTAAATTCTAAAAAACTGTTTTTTAGCATTACAATATGTCGTACAATTTTTACCCCACCAGATGTGGATCCTGCAGATCCTCCTAAGAAGAATAAAGAGAAAAACAAAGCTGTTAGAAAGAAATTCCACATAGTAAAGTCAGCAGTTACAAAACCAGTGGTTGTAACAACAGATATAACCGAAAATAACGAGTGTCTAATCGCACTTTCAGTTTTTCCAAAAACCATCGGATGGTTTATTGAAGTATGTAAATTAGGGTCTTGATAAAAAATAATAGTAATGGCTACAACTGTAGATATAGCTAATATACCAAATAGATAGTATTTAAATTCTTCACTCTGTATTACTTTTCTAACTTTTCCTTTTAAAGCAAAATAAGTAAGTACAAAATTTGTTCCTGCAACAAACATGAAAAATATAATGATGTATTGAATCATTGGTGTTCCGTTCCAATGAGCAACACTAGCATTTTTGGTTGAGAATCCACCAGAACTTACAGTTGCCATTGCATGATTTAATGCATCAAACCATGTCATTCCAGCTACTTTTAAAAGTAAAAACTCAACAAAAGTTAATAATACGTAAATTAACCATAAACGTTTTGCAGTATCTGTAATGCGTGGATGTAATTTATCTGCTGATGGGCCAGGAGCTTCGGCCATAAATAACTGCATACCACCTATACCTAACAAAGGTAAAATTGCAATGGTTAATACAATGATTCCCATACCACCAATCCAATGCGTTGCGCTTCGCCAAAATAAAATTCCTTTAGGCATGGATTCAATATCTGTTAATATTGAAGATCCAGTAGTTGAGTACCCAGAAATTGTTTCAAAAAAAGCATTGGTAATACTTGGTATACTATCTGATAGTAAATAAGGAAGCATTCCTGTAGCAGATAAGGTTAACCACCCAAAAGTAACTATAAGGTACCCTTCTTTTTTTTGAATATTTTTATTATCAGGTTTGTTAAAAAAATATAGCAATAAACCAATAGCTATAGTAATAATTCCAGCGCTTAAAATTCCCCATTTAGAAGGTTCATCATAATATAAACTAAAGGGTAGTGATAACCACATGAATAATCCGTTAAGGATTGCAGTTACTCCTAAAAAACGATAAATAAGTTTAAAATTAAGATTTTCCATTAGTTGAATAAATCTTCTACAGTTGTAATCGCTTCTGGTAAGCAGAATACAATAGCTTTATCACCACTTTGTAATTGAAAGTCACCAAAAGACATGTGTGGTTTTTCGTCTCTAATAACTCCTCCAAAAACAGCTTCTCTTGGAAAACGCAATTCTTTAATTGGTTTCTGAGTTACTTTTGCATTTGGTTGAACTTCGAACTCAAATACTTCTGCATCAATATTATGTAAATTAGCGAGTGCTAAAATTTCTCCTTTACGAATATGACGAAAGATATTACTAGCCGCTATTAATTTTTTATTTATTAAAGTATCAATACCAATTGTTTGGGATATGTTAATGTAGTCCATATTCTCAACAAGAGCTACAGTCTTTTTTACCCCTTTTGATTTTGCAACTAAACAAGACATAATATTTGTTTCAGAATCACCAGTAACAGCAACAAAAGCATCCATTTCTCTAATATTTTCTTGCTCTAATAATTCTAAATCTCTACCATCACCATGAATTACTAACGTATTTCTTAGGTCTTCAGCAAGATTTAAAGCCTTCTCTTTTTTTCTTTCAATTAGTTTAACCTTAAAATTATCGTTACAAAGGCTTCTAGAGGTTTTTCGTCCGATACTACTTCCACCAAGAATCATCACATTTTTAATGTCAACTTGCTCTTTTCCAATGATAGGGTATAGTTTATCAATACTATAATTCGGTACAGAAAAATATACTTGATCATTCATTTTGTAAACAGTATCACCACGAGGAATAACAGTTTGTGCAGTGCCCTCACGTTTTATGGCAATAGTTATAAAATCAACTAGACTAAATTTATCTTTAGCCTCTTTTACAGTTAAATCTAAAATAGGGGATTTATAACCTAGGGTTGTTCCCATGATGTTAAATAAACCGTTTTCAAAAGCAACAGTATCATTAAAAGAAGATTGATTTAATAATAATTTAATTTCTTCAGCAGCTAATGCTTCCGGAGAAATCATAAAATCAACGCCGTAGTCTTCAAAATTAATTGAATCGTTTTTTAAAAACTCAGGATTATTAATTCTTGCTATTGTTTTTTTTACTCCTAAGGCTTTTCCTACTACTGATATTGTGAAATTTGTATTCTGACTTTCAGTAACAGCCAAGAGTAAATCCGCATTATCAATGCCAATTTCTTTTAAAAGCTTAATGGAGGTAGCATCTCCTTTTTTTGTGATAACATCTAAATGATTATTAATGTAGTTTAGTTTATCACCATCAAAATCTACTACATAAGTATCTTGAGATTCGTAAGAAAGGAGTTTAGCCAAATGAAAACCTACGTCTCCAGCCCCGGCTATGATAATCTTCATATTTGAAATTAAAAATAGAATACAAAGATACTGTGCTTCTTTTGGTTGTGCAAAAAATGGATTATATTTATAAGGGATTTTGAATTTTAAAAGCATGAAAAAGTTTTCAATAAAATCATGGGCATTAGATGATAGACCTCGAGAAAAACTCATGATGAAAGGGAAAACTGTTCTTTCGGATGCTGAATTAATCGCAATACTTATTGGTTCTGGTAATAGAGAAGAAAGTGCTGTTGCATTGTCAAAGCGAATATTATTATCGGTTGATAATGATTTAAATGCATTGGCAAAATTATCAGTTGAAGAATTAATGAAATTCAAGGGGATAGGAGAGGCGAAAGCGATATCGATAGTTACAGCTTTAGAATTGGGAAAAAGAAGACAGTTTGAAGATAAAAAACTTGTCTCGAAAATTAATAGTTCTGCTGATGTTTCTAATATAATGGAGCCACTTATTGCAGATTTACCACATGAAGAGTTTTGGGTATTGTATTTAAATAATTCGAATAAAGTGCTCGCAAAAAATCAACTAAGTAGGGGAGGATTGACAGCTACATTGGTAGATATTAGGTTGTTATTTAAACGAGCGTTGGAACTTTCAAGTGTTGGAGTTATCGTTTGTCACAATCATCCTTCAGGAAAATTACAACCAAGTAATTCAGATATAGAATTGACTCACAAAATTAAAGAAGCTGGCAAGACACTAGATATAAAATTACTAGATCATTTAATAATTACGGAAAAAGCGTATTTTAGCTTTGCAGATGAAGGAATTTTATAGTCCTTATTATTTTATAAAAGATATTTAGTGGCTATGATACTTATTTACACTCATAAAGTTACTCCTAGAGTTCGTTATATTTTTAAACATATTTTTACGCGAATTCTCCAAATACCAATTGATTTTACAGGAAAAGTAGAAGAGTTTGTAGCCTACAATGGGCCAAAATTTTCATACACAAACGTTGCTTTAGGTAAAGAATTTTTTATTAAAAGTAATGAGTTGTTATTTCAACAAGGAATTAAAGATTTTGATATCAATGTTCAAAAATGGGACGATGTTCCATGTTTTTTTTTAACAGGAGAACAATCAGAAATTCCATTTGATATTTTTGCTGCTAGTTTTTATTTAATATCTAGATATGAAGAATATTTGCCTCATATAAAAGACACGCATGGTAGATTTTCAGCAGAAGAGAGTATTGCTTTTAAAAATAATTTTTTAGAGAAACCTCTGGTAGATATCTGGGCATATAAGTTTTTGAAAACATTAAAAATTAAATTCCCTGATTTTGAACACTCAACTAGAGAATATCAGTATATTTCTACTATTGATGTTGATAATGCTTTTGCTTATAAGCATAAAAGTTTTGTGAGAACAATAGGAGGGTTTTTAAAAGATGCTTCTCAGTTTAAAATATTTACAATTTGGGATCGATTAGCAGTATTGTTTAACATAAAAAAAGACCCTTTTGATACTTTTAAAGCAATAATTGAATGTAAAAAAACACATCAGGTTAGAACTATCTTTTTCTTTTTAATAGGTGATTATACCACTTACGACACCAATGTTTCATCATCAAAAAGAAAGTTTAAATTATTGATTAAAGATATGGTTGATTATGCTCGAGTGGGCTTACATCCATCGTATTATACAATGAATAATGGTGTTTTACTAAAAAAGGAAAAGGAAAGATTAGAAAGTATTACTAATATGCCAATTAAAAGATCTCGTCAACATTTTTTAAGAGTGTCGTTACCCGAGACATATCAGAAATTAATTGATTTAGAAATAGAAGAAGATTATTCGATGGGATACGCAAGTCACACCGGTTTTAGGGCTAGCACTTGTACCCCTTTTTATTTTTACGATTTAGATTTTGAAATTCAAACTCCTTTAAAAATTTTCCCTTTTGCCTTAATTGATTCTACTTTAAATGATTATCTAAAATTAACAGCAAAACAATCGTTAGGTAAGATCAGAGACTTGAAAAATGAAGTAAAATCAGTTAACGGAATCTTTATAACCGTTTTTCATAATGAAAGTTTGAGTAATTATCAAAGATGGAAAGGATGGAGACGTGTTTACAACTCAATGTTGAAAATAGTAAAACAACGATAAATGAATATTAAGCATATATTTTTTGATTTAGATCACACCCTTTGGAATTTTGATAAAAATTCAGAATTAACATTTAAACAAATTTTTAAAGAACAAAATATTCAATTAAATGTTGAAGATTTTTTAGAAGTTTATATGCCAATAAATTTAAATTATTGGCGATTATATAGAGAAGATAAAATATCTAAATCAGATTTAAGATACAGCAGGTTAAAAGATAGTTTTGATGCTGTAAATTATAATATTACTGATGAATTAATTAATAAAATATCAGAAGGTTATATATCATATTTACCAAATCATAATCATTTATTTGATGGGGATATTGAGGTTTTAGAATATTTGAAAGAGAAATATGAGTTGCATATTATCACTAATGGGTTTGAAGAAGTTCAGAATTTAAAAATGCAAAAATCAGGAATTTTAAAATATTTTAAAGAAATCATAACCTCAGAAAGTGTTGGGGTAAAAAAACCAAATCCTAAAGTATTTGAGTTTGCATTAAGCAAAGCAAATACAATTGCTGGAGATTCGATCATGATAGGTGATAGTTATGAGGCTGATGTTATGGGGGCTTTAAATGTAGGAATGTTGGCAATTCATTTCACTAATGATAATAACAAGAATTCTGGTGTTTTAAGTACAAACCATTTATTAGAGCTTAAAAATTATCTATAGCATATTATTTTTACCGATATTGCATAACTGAAAACGATTAAAAATGAAAAAAGTATTTTTACTATTATTAATTATATCTACAACATCTTTTGCACAAAAAAAAGTAAACAATTTTAAATACGTAATTGTTCCAAATAAATTTGATTTTGTAAACAGTAATGATAAATATCAAACAAGCTCTCTAACAAAGTTTTTATTTAATAAAAATGGTTTTACAGCTTTCTTATCTGATGAAGCTTTACCTGAAGACGTTGCTGGGAATAGGTGTTTAGCTTTAACAGGAACTGTTAAAGATGATTCAGGAATGTTCACCACTAAAAGTATAGTGGAGTTGAGAGATTGTTATAATAATATTATCTACACATCAAAAGTAGGAAAGAGTAAAGAAAAAGAATACAAGAAAGCATATCATGAGGCAATTCGTAATGCTTTTAAATCTGTTCAAGCTTTAAAATATAAATACATTCCTAGTAAAAAAAATATAGTAGTAAATGAGAAGGAAGATGTTGCTATAGTTTTAGAAACTCCTAAAGTAATCAATAAAACTTCAGCTAAAATTAAAGAAGTTAAAAATGATGTTTTTAAAACTTTATATGCTCAAAGCATTATTAATGGTTTTCAGTTGATTAATACTAAACCAGAAGTAGTTTTTCAAATTTTAAAAACGAATGTGAAAGATGTTTTTATTATTAATGATAAAAATGGATTGATGTATAAGAACGGTAATGATTGGATTGCTGAATATTTTAAAGGAGATAAAAGAGTTTTAGAAAATTATCAAATAAAATTTTAATTTAAAACAATGTACAAAAGAGAGCTAATAGCTCTCTTTTTTTAGTAATTATATTTATCCTTCCAACGATGTTTTAATAATTCTCTAAATTGATTTTCACGAGCATTATTACCAGGTTCATATAACTTAGTGTTCTTTATTTCATCTGGTAAAAATTCTTGATTTACAAAATTACCAGAGTAATTATGAGAATATTGATAGTCTTTTCCATAATCTAAGTCTTTCATCAATTTTGTAGGGGCATTTCTAAGATGTAGAGGAACTGATAAATCACCAGTTGTTTTAACTAAATTTTGGGCTTCTCCAATAGCCATATATGAAGCGTTGCTTTTAGCAGAATTGGCTAAGTAAACAGCACATTGACTTAAAATAATTCTAGATTCAGGGTAACCAATTACTGATACTGCTTGAAATGTATTATTAGCCATAATAAACGCAGTCGGATTAGCGTTTCCAATATCTTCGGAAGCAGCTATTAGCATTCTTCTAGCAATAAACTTCACATCTTCTCCACCTTCAATCATTCTAGCAAGCCAATACACAGCAGCGTTAGGGTCGCTACCTCTTATCGATTTTATAAAAGCAGACACAATATCATAATGCTGTTCACCTGTTTTATCATATCGAACCGTGTTTTTTTGAATTTTTGATAGAACCAATTCATTTGTAATTTCAGTTTCATCATCAGCAGAAACTAATAATTCAAAAATGTTTAACAATTTACGAGCATCTCCGCCTGAAACTTGCAATAAAGCATCTGTTTCTATTAAACTAATCTTCTTTTTTGATATAATTTCATCTTCTTTCATTGCTCTATTTAATAAAGCAATCAAATCATTTTTGTCAAAAGAATTTAAAATATAAACTTGGCAACGAGAGAGTAGGGCAGGTATTACTTCGAAACTCGGGTTTTCAGTAGTTGCACCAACTAATGTCACCCATCCTTTTTCTACGGCGCCTAATAAAGAATCTTGCTGAGATTTACTAAATCGATGAATTTCATCAATAAATAAAATTGGATTTTTTTGAGTGAATAAACCACCGCTTCTTTTAGCTTTCTCAATTACTTCACGAACGTCTTTTACACCAGAACTAATTGCACTCAATGTATAAAAAGGACGACCCGATTCAGTTGCAATAATGTTTGCTAGAGTTGTTTTTCCAATTCCAGGAGGTCCCCACAAAATTAAAGAAGGAATGATTCCTTGTTTTATGTGATTGGTTAAAATTCCGTTTTCGCCTACTAAATGTTGCTGACTTATATAGTCGTTTAAATTTTGTGGACGTATTCTTTCTGCCAAAGGTTGATTCATAATGTAAAAATAGAAAAGATTTATGACAGATATTCCGAAATTCGTATTTGGATTTATTTTTGTTACTTTCATTCTGATGAAAACAGCAGAACAACTTAAATTTAATAATAGGATACTTATAATTCCTTTCTTATTAGTTTTTTTAATTTGGTTTATTTATTGGATTGAAATACAATTTGGGTTTAATTTTAATAAATTTGGAGTTTATCCAAGAAATTTGAGTGGTTTAAAAGGTGTTTTAAGCTCTCCTTTTATTCACAGCGACACTAATCATATTTTCAACAATTCTATGCCTTTATTTGTACTCTCATTGTCTCTTTTTTACTTTTATAAAGAGATGGCTATAAAAATTTTACTTTTTGGTGGATTACTCACTGGGTTGTTAACCTGGTTAATCGCAAGAGAATCTTATCACATAGGAGCGAGTGGGATTGTTTACTTATTATTTAGCTTTGTTTTTTTTAGCGGAATTATAAGAAAGCACTTTAGATTAGTTGCTGTGTCTTTAATTACCATTTTCTTATACGGAAGTATGATTTGGTATGTGTTGCCAATTAAAGAGGAAATGTCTTGGGAAGGACATTTATCAGGATTGATTATAGGTTTTCTTTTTGCAATATTTTACAGAAAGAGTGGAATAGTAAAAGAAAAATTTGAATTTACTAAAACAGAGTTTGATGATATGTTTGATGAAGAAGGTAATTACATTCCTCCAGTTTTAGAAGAAAAATTTGAAATAAAAGAATTAAATTATAAGTATTTTTATAAAGAGAGTGAAGAATAAAAAAATCCTACTAAAAAGCAGGATTTTTTAAGTTTTATATTATTGTCTTTGTCTTACAGCTTCATATAAAAAAGCGCCACAAGCAACAGAAACATTTAATGATTCTATTTCACCAAGTAAAGGTAGTTTAGCTTTGTAGTCAACCATTTTTAATACCGAATTTGATACACCTTTGTGTTCAGACCCCATTATGATTGCCATAGGTTGTTTAAAATCGATATCGAATGCATTGTCTTCTGTTTTTTCAGTAGCAGCAACTAATTTAATATCAGCAGCTTGAAGTTGAAACATTGCATCTTTAATATGATCTACTTTACAAATTGGCATTTTAAATGCAGCACCAGCTGAGGTTTTAATAGTCTCAGCATTTACAGGAGCACTACCACTTTTTTGAATGATAATTCCATTTACACCGGTACACTCAGCTGTTCTAATAATGGCACCAAAATTTCTAACATCAGAAACTTGATCTAATAATAAGAATAATGGTGTTTTATCTGATTCTAAAGTAGACTCTATTAAGGTTTCTAAATCATGAAAATCTATTGGAGAAATCTTAGCAACTGCACCTTGATGATTATTATGTTTAGATAATCTATCTAACTTTTCAGTAGGTACAACACTAGTTGATATTTTATTTTTCTTCAATAGTTTATCCAATTCAAAAAATAAATCTCCTCTTAATCCTTTTTGTAAATAAACCTTATTAAGTGATGCATCACTTTCTATTGCTTCAATAATGGCTCTTATACCAAAAATTGTTGTGTTTTCTTCCATGCTGCAAATGTAGTTGAATTTATGGTATAAAAAAGAAAAGAGACTGTTTATAAACAGCCTCTTTTTTGTATAACTTATATTACTATAAGCAATTAGTTAGTGTCAAATGAACTACTGATTTCTGAGGTATAACTATATGGAGAACCATGACTAGCTTTAACAACATCACCTAGTTTTATTGTATAAGTATGACCTCCATCAGCATAACCATCTGTCAATTTGAAAGTAAAACTTCTACCTCCACAAAGAGTGATTGATTCTGTAGCAGAAGTTTGACCAGCATAAGTTCCAGTTGGAGCGGATGCAACAACTCCTCCTAAAGAATCTGTAATTTCCCAACCAGCTTCTTCTGGCCATCTATCATGAAAAACTAAGTCTAATGTTACTGTAACTTCTTCACAATTTTGAATGTACTCAACAGTAGTAGCTTCACCATTACCATATCCAGTTTCAACATCAGTAAATGATAAAACTAATTTGTTAACACCAATACCTAAGTCTACATCTGATAATCCGATAGTTATAATACCTTTATTTGACCCGCCAGGAACTGTAACGGTAGGTGGTACAGTATAAGAACCATCTGCAGCACCTTTACCGTCTACAGCTACATTAAAGATAATATCTGAGTTTACTATTTCACTAGTAAATACTTCTACATCAATTGTAGTATTCGCACCAACGTCAACACCAGTTGAATAAGTCTGACTTCCAAAAGATATATGATTTAAAGATGGTGAAAATTGCTCATCATCACAACTGCATATGAAGACAGTTGTGATAAATAATAAAAAAAATTTAGTTATATTTTTCATAAATTATATGTTTTTGTATAAAACTTAGTTTTGGTCTGCTTCTGATATGTTTGGATTCGCATCAATTTCCCCTTGTGGAATTTTCCAAATCCAATCATCATTCATAGAAGGTTTTGCTTGTGAAAAGCCATCTCTATAAAGACCTTCGGTAGCACCGCTAGTAGACTGATTAAGACCTTCGTCCCATCTTATTTTATCATGATATGCAAAACCTTCTCCCCATAATTCGACTCTCCTTTGCCATTTGATATGATCCATTAGAGCATCTTTTGAAGTATATATACTTGAATCATAAGCTGTATCACGTGAACTTCCAAACTGTTGAAGAACAGTCTGAGCTCCACTAATATCATCACTCATAGCTCTTGCTTCAGCTTCAATTAAATACATTTCAGCAGAACGCATAAATATAACATCATCAGCATCGATAGAACCAGGATTTTCTTGCAAGAATTTTACATTCATGTAAGGATGAGTATTGTGTCCACCTGTCATTCCATAGTTACTAAGAATAGCATTTTTTGCGTTACGCCATTCGGCTTCAGTAGCATAATTAGGATCTGCAGCCCAGTCCCCCCCTAAGCCATTAGCAGCTGAAGTATAAGTATTAGGTGCTGTAGGTAACCAAGCTCTATTACGAAAATCAGTAGATGGAATTGCGTCATACAAATCTTTGTCAATAATTTTAGGATTTGTTCTATTTTGACTTCCATTAAAAGTAGGTGAGATATAGTAGAAATATGATGCAAAGAAATTTGTTTCTGATTGAATCATTTCGGCTCCCCAAATAACTTCACTTAAATTAACTGTATTGAAACCTGATAACCATGAGGCTTCATTTAATAAAGGAAAGCCATTTCTAGCTGAAATAGCTGCATCCCTAGCAGTTAACCAATCTCCTTTAGATAAAGCAACACGAGCTTTAATACCATAAGCAGAATTTATTGAAAAATGTGACTTATTAGCAGATGTTGATGCATTTGCAAAATTTGAAATAGACTTATTAATGTCATTTTCAATTTGAGTGTAAACATCACTCACTGTCGATCTTGGAGCACTTGTATAAGGTGCACCAGCTTGAAGTAAAATTGGAACTCCAAGGTCTGTACTAGGTGAGCCTACTAAATAACCTTTAGCATAAGTTGTAACTAATCTCCAATATGCCCAAGCTCTATAAGCATAAGCTTGTGCTAAGATATTAGATACATCTGGATCTAATTTAGAAAAACTACCACCTTCTATAACATTAATTAAATTATTTGCAGCAGCAATCATATTATAACGTTGTAACCAGAATTGAGTTACAGTTGTGCTATTTGCATTAGTGTGCACCAACCATTGTAAATCACCTCTCATCCAACCATTACCTGGTGATGAGTGAATTACACCACCACCAATTGCATCTAAAGAAGGCATAAAGTGACTTTCTCCTGTTCTGTGGAATTGACCACCAGGTAATATATCTCCATGACCATACATATTTCTATGTAATCCATTTAATACCAAAAACATATTATCAACACTTGCGTAAGCATCATTGGCTGATATAGCATTGGTAGGCTTTGTTTCTAGAAAATCTTCACTACAACTTGACAATACTGTCAAAGAAGCAATAACGATTAGCGTACTTATTTTTTTTCGTAACATAATTAAATTTTTAATTATTTATTAATTGTTTTTAAAATGAAAGGTTCACACCAAATGATAATACTCTACCAGGAGCATAATCATTACCGTCTTGAACACCTGATAAACTGTATTGTGGATTTAATCCTTTTCTTTTAGTAGATAAGAATAAGTTTTCTGCTGAAATAAATAACCTTAAATCATTTATTCCTAATTCATCAGAAAGATGATCTTTCATAGAGTAAGATAAATTAACATTTCTTAATGCTAAATATGAAGCATCTGTTAAGAACCTTGTAGAACTAGAAACAGTTTGATTTGGATTACTATCTTCTAATCGTGGTACATTAGTAATATCTCCAGGTTTACGCCAAGCATTTAAAGCATCAACATGTAAATTTGAACCAAAATCACCAGGATGCATTAAATTTGAGTATCCACGATCTAAAATTTTACCTCCAATACCCCATACAAAAAGAAAGTCTAAATTAAAGTTCTTATAACTTAAATTATTAGATATAGATCCAAACATATCTGGAACACTACTATCTCCTGTATATGCTCTTTGCGCATCTTGGTAATCATTTGTAGTCTTGTGAGAACCATTAGCATTTAAAACAGGTACTTGCTCCCCAGTAGTAGCATCTGGTTCGTACATATAGTACAAAGCATCTCCATTTCCTGGATCTACACCAGCATAGTGATAAAGATAATAATCATATCTAGATCTTCCTTCTGCCCAACGTTTAGTACCAACAACATTAGGACTTGGTAATGAAGTTATTTCGTTTTTAATAGTAGTAGCTTGCGCTCCTATATTCCATTTAAAGTTTTCTTTGTTAAATAATTTTGCATTTAAAGAAAATTCCCAGCCAGAATTAGTCATATCTCCAATATTATCAGGAGCTTCTGTTAACCCTTCAGATGCAGGAATAGGTACAAAGAATAATAAATCGTTTGAAGTCTTATTATAATATTCTACAGAACCATCAATTATATTATTAAATAATCTAAAATCTAAAGCAATATCCCAAGATGCTTGATTTTCCCATTCAAGAAGTTCATTACCGGTATTAGTCCAAACAATACCAGGTTGTCCTGCATTTGGCCAAATAGTATATAAAGGTTGAGAAATATAATAATTTCTTACTCCATTTTCTCTTAAATCATCATTACCTACCTCACCATAAGAACCTCTTAACTTTAAATGATCTATAAAAGAAACATCTTTCATAAAGTTTTCTTTACTAACAATCCAACCAGCACCTGCAGAATAAAAATACCCTGTTCTTACGTCTCGGCTAAAAACAGAAGAAGCATCTCTCCTTGCAGAAGCGCTAAAATAATATTTGTTATCGTAGTTATAGTTTAAACGTGATAGCCAACCTTCAAGTCTATAATTTGTACTAAATCCAGAAACATCATCTCCAGCAGCAAAGTTATCAAATTCAAAAATACCAGTAGCTGTTTGTTGATTTGCTATTCCATAAAGTTGAGAATAATCTCTTTTAAAACTTTCATGACCAAAAGTAACATCTAAGTTGTGGTTTTCTCCTAGAGTAGTGTTATATGTCAATATTTGATTAAAGTTTTCTACATCTCTACGATATCTTGTTTCTTGAAAACGTGCTCCTGGAGCACCATCACCTATAATATTGTTTTCATAGTTTTTAGAAATGTAATCTTGTACTTGAGTTGAATAATCTATTCTTAAATTAAGACCCTCTAGTATAGTAAAATCTACATAATTTCTAAAACCATAAGTGTTTTCTCTAATTTTATCACTATTTAGTAATGTTTCTTGGATACCATGTCGATCTGGATTGTACGGTCTAGCACCTAGATTAAGTGCTGAATTACCAGTACCTGGATCAAATTGTTTATTTCCATTTGCATCTAACACAAAGTTACCTTCTCTGTCTTCTAAATAAACAGGGTATATAGGTGCTAAATCTATAGCCCAATTAAAAGCATTTACTATTGAAGATGTACCTCCATTACCTCCACCACCAGTTTTCGAACCAGTATAATTTACATTACCACCAACTTTTACCCAGTCAGCAAGTTGAAAATCACCTGTTAACCTTGAAGTTACTCTATCAAAATCACTTTTAATAACATACCCTTCTTCTTTCAAATATGAAGTAGAAAAATATACATTGTGATTTTCTCCACCACCAGCGACACTCAATGAATGGTTTGTTCTAGTACCTGTTCTTTCTAAAGCCTCTCTCCAATCTGTACTTTGATAAATAAACTGAGCGTTTGGGTTTAATTTACCATCCAATCCTACTATTTGATCATTAGGAACGTTAAAAGGGTTGTATCCAAGTTGGTTGTATACACCAGCTGATGCTTGAGCAGCAGCATTAGGACCGCTTAACGTGTTCTTATAAGATTCCCACATAAGCTCATAATATTGTCCAGCACCAACCGTTTTGTAATTAGGAATAGAGTTTGAAATAATACCAAATTGAGTATTAATACCAACTTTTAACTTTCCTTTTTTTCCGGTCTTAGTTGTTATAATAACTACCCCACCAGCTGCTCTGTTTCCATATAATGCAGTTGAGGCAGCATCTTTTAATACTGTCATAGAAGCAATATCATCCTGATTAATAAGAGATAAAGCACCTTCAAACGCAACACCATCAACAATATATAATGGATCCGTAGAACCATTTAATGTACCAGCACCCCTAATAACTAGGTTAGGCGATGAACCAGGTGCTCCGTTTGCAGAAATAAATTGAACTCCTGTCGTTTTACCTTCAATTGCTGCTACTGGAGATGTTGCAGGCCTTAATGCTAGGTCTTCTATATTTACAACATCAGCAGAACCAGTAAATGCTTCTTTAGAGGTTGTACCATAAGCAACAACTATAATCTCATCAAGAAGGTTGTCATTCTCCATAGTAACATTGATTGTATTAGAAGTTGAAATAGCTCTTTCAACAGTTTTCATACCTACAAAACTAAAAACTAATATGTCGCCAGTTTTAGCTTTTATAGAGTAGTTACCATCAAAATCTGTTTCAGTACCTTGAGTAGTACCTTTTTTAAGTACCGTAACTCCAGGTAATGAACCTGATTCGTCAGAAACTGTACCTGAAATTGTTTTGTCTTGTGCAAAGGACATTTGCACGACTAACGCCAGTAATAGCGTTAAAATCCCATTAAACTTTGTTCTCATTATGTAATTATTTGAATTAATTAGGCGCTAAAGTCTTAATTTTATCTTAAATAAACAATTTTTTAACAGAAAAGTATTTAGATGAAGGAGGATGATTTTAAAAAAAAAGCCAAAGAATTTAATTCTTTGGCTTTAATGAGTTAAAAAAATAAAACTATTTAATTGAATGTTGGAATGTTATCATCATTTGTTCTGGCAGGGGATGCATTTATATTGTAATGAGGAACAATACCAGTTGGGTCAGCAGTAACTCCACCAAATGTAAAGAGAGGTTCTATTAAAACTTCTAATTCAGAAGCTGGAACTGGGAAATGTCTAAATGTACCTACTTGAAGTTGATTAGTTCTTCTTCTGTCAAAAAATTGACCACCAACTGCTGTGTTAAAGAGTTCAATATATCTTTCATAAAAAATAGCATCTAAAATATCAGTTTTAGTTGCAGTATTAGATAATAGAGGTAAATTACCTCTAGTAATTCTTGAGCTTAAGTTTACTTCTGCTATTGCGCCAGCTAAATCATCTTGTCTAGCTTTTGCTTCAGCAAGTAATAAACGATTATCTTCTAACGTAAAAGTTTTAATTTGTCTTGCGTCAAGACCATCACCAAAAGTAGGGTCGTTATTGAAACGAGTATGAATATAGTGAGAGAAATGGAATCTACCTCTTTCTGATCTAAATAAAACAGTTGGCCTGAATTCAAAATCCTTACCATCTCCAACCCTAGCATCTGGACTAGTCATTTCAGGGTTGGTTAATGTTGATCCAGCTGTAGCTGGGAAAAATTCAGGTTGATTAGGGTCAAGTAAATTAACTATTCTCATATCCAGTCTTCCTCCAAATGGACCAAAACCATTAGGAGAATCCATTAGTACAGCAGATAAAGACCACCAGTTGGTACCATCATCTCCTGTAGGACCAAAATCAGATATAATTCCATTACTGGTTAAAGTTTCAATGTTACTCCAGTTTATAGCATCAGTTTCAGTTTGGTTCCTAGAAGTTTGTACTATGAATCTAGCTTTGTATGAATTGCTTATATTGACTAAGTAAGTATTTGAAATGGTTACACCATTTATTATTGTGCTTGGTATTTCAAAGCTGTTATTCTGAGCTAAGTTTATAGCTCTGTCTAAATCTGCTATAGCTTGATCTTTAAGCTGACTATAAGGAGCGAAAGGAAGTTTTTGTGATAAATCGGTATTTTCATCAACAATAAAACCTTTTTCAAAAAGTAGACCAAGGTAACCGTATGATAATCCTCTAAGTAAGTACGCGCTAGCTAAAACCATAGGGGTTTTATCAACGCCAGATTCTACCCATTTAACATTGTTATTTATAATAGCTCCAATAACATCGTTAGCAGAAGAAATTGCAGCATAGTTTCCACCCCAAGGTTGTGTTAATACAGAAGAGTCAGACCAAGAAACTGAATTTAAGATTGGGTTTCTAGGTTCGTTAGATAAGGTTCTCATACCCCAGTTACCCCAAGAACAAGTAGCTGCGTCTGCAGCAACAGCTAAAGGCGGATATAAGTCTCTGTTATTTGCTTGCCACCAGGTAACATAACCACCACCTACAACTCCAATTAAATCAGAACCATTAGCTAATACTTGATTTCTATCTGGGTTGTTTAAGTTCTTTACATCATCTATCTCTTTAGTACAAGAGACAAATCCGACTATAATACAAAGTACTATACTAAATTTTATTTTTTTCATTTTTATAAGTTTAAAATTTTAACTGAACAGAAAGACTATACGTACTGTTAGTAGGATATGGGAAATTATCTATTTTAAAGACATTTGGATCACCACCAGGAGTATTAGCATCACTACCAATACCATTAGCTGTTCTAGATGTTAATTGAGACCTGTTAGATTCAGCTTGATGAGTTATTTCTGGGTCAAATCCTGAATAATCGGTTATTGTAAATAAGTTTCTACCCACAAAACCAAATTTAACTTCATCAATTAAGTTTCCTAATTTATCACCGTTTAAAGTATAATATAATGATAATTCTCTTAACTTCACAAAACTACCATCTTCAACAAATGCAGAACTAGGTAGGTTTGTGTTGTAAAGACCTTGGTAGAAGTTGTAAGGAAGTCCACTTGTAACATCTGTATGCCTTCCATCACGATATAACCATTGTTTTGTCTTGTTGTAAATATCTCCCCCTTTTTTCCAATCTACTAATGCATATAAAGAAAAATTCCTATAACTAAGAGTCGTATTGAAGCCCATTCTAAAGTCAGGGGTAATATCTCCAATTACAAAAAATTCATTACCAGAAGAATCAGCTTTTTTAACGGCATTTTCTCCAGTAGCTTTATCAACTACAAAACCAGCATTATTAATGATATAATCACTTGGAGTTAAGTTGCTAGGTAGATCAGAAAGACTAGTGATGAATTGATTTCCATACATTATACCGAAATTTTGGCCTTCTTCAATTCTAAAAATAGTGCTTTCCTGAGTTCCTGGCCCCGTAAGATAAGCAGGTACGTCTAATTTACTAACTTTTTGCTCAGATTTATCCCAAACGATTCCAATATCCCATTTCCATTTTTCATTATTAATAGCATTGTAATTTAAGGAAGCTTCGTAAGTTGTAGCGTCAATCTCACCCGCATTCCTCCATTGAGCACTAAAACCAGCAGAAGCAGATAAAGGAACTCTTAAAATTTGATCTTCGGTTTTTGACTTAACATAGTTGAACTCAAAAGAGAATTTATTTAAAAAATCAACATTTAAACCTAACTCAAGTTCTCCTGTCTTAGCTGGTTTTAAATTGTTGTTACCAATGGTTGCTCTAGTTGGAGATCCGTTTTGTAGTATGAATGTTTCGAATCTCATTTCATATGTAGGTCTGATACCTGCAGTACCGTAAGAACCTCTAAATTTTAATTCTTGAATTCCTGGAATTTCAAAATCTTCTGTTAATCTGTAGGCAAAACTTGTTCTGAAATAATTTGCCCACCTTGTGTTTGGTCCAAATAAAGATGATCCTTCACGTCTAAATACACCACTAAAAATATATTTACTCTTGTAGTCGAAATCAGCTACAGCAAAATAACTATCTGTTAGTATTTCTTGAGCAAAAGATGAAACGATAGGTTTCCCTTTAATATTGTCTAATGATTTTATACCAGATACAGCTAAATCATATCCTTGCGCACTATTAAATTCATTATTATACCTTTCATGTAGGTAGCTTAATCTTAAATTAAGATTGTAGTCTGATTCTTCACCAAACAGATTTGAAAATAAAGTGTTAAACCTAATATTTTGTGATCTACCACTAAAATTAGATCTTTCTATAAAACCTACATTTTGAGCATTGCCATCTGGATCGTCAGATAAATAACCTTTAGGTATGTAATTTTCAAAAGTATTGTTTTCATAATCAAAAGAATAAGCACCATTAACTGTTAACCAAGGTAATATATCGTAATCTAAAGCTACATTAGCTAATACTCTATTTCTTTCTTCAGTTCTATCATTATTTGCTAAAGTATAAAAAGGATTTCTAATATTAGGGTCAAATGTATTACTGTCATAATTGTAAAGAGAGCCATCTTCTTCATTACGAGCATTCCAGTCGTAAATTGGTTCGGTTATTAATGCAGTAAAAAGAACACCGTTTGTTGTGCCTGAGTTTATAGCAGCATCTCTTTCTGAATTACTATAAAAGAAAGAAGATTTAACTTTTACTTTATCAGTTATGTTATTATCTAAGTTTAATCTAAAATTATCTCGAGTATAATCATCTACCAAATTAAAAGTACCTTCATCAGATAGACGTTGGTATGAGAATAAGAAACTTGTTTTGTCATTTCCTCCTGATATAGAAGCATGATGAGTAGAAAAGACACCTTTTCTAAAAACCATGTCTTGATAATCATAGTTTGTTCCTGGGTATGGATTATCACTTAGTCCGTCTGCATCAACCTCTCTAGATCCGCTAGATAAATCGAATGCAGAACCATCAGGGGTTAATTTAAATCTGTGCGTTGTAGCTAAATCGTACTTTGATGTTATTTGTTTAAAGCCAAATTCACCTCTGTACGATACTTTAATGTCGTTGTTTTTACCTCTTTTTGTAAACACTTGAATAACACCATTAGATGCTCTAGATCCATAAAGAGATGCTCCAGCTGCTCCTTTTGCAACTTCAATCCTTTCAATATCTTCAGTATTTATGTCAGCTAAACCACCTTCTAAAATAACTCCATCAACAATAACTAAAGGGTCTTGTCCAGTAGATAGTGAATTAGCTGTTCTTAATTGAATAGATACATCACTCCCTGGTTGTCCTCCGGGTGGAGAAACAGATACTCCAGAAATCTTACCTTGTAAAGCTCCAGCAGCTGTAGTAGCAGGAACATTTTCTAAGAGTCCTTTTTTTACTTGACCTATAGAGAAACTTAATTCTTTAGTCGATTTTCCAGACGCAGATCCTGTAACTACAACTTCGTCAAGGATATTGTCGTTTTCGATTTTTACAGATAGATTACTTGATGTGCCAACTGTTCTTTCAGTAGTTTTCATCCCTACAAAGCTAAAAACCAATACATCACCAGTTTTCGCTTTTATTGAATAATTTCCATCAAAATCTGTTTCTGTACCTTGTGTAGTCCCCTTTTTTAAAATTGTGACCCCAGGTAGCGGGCCTGATTCATCCGAAACAGTACCTGAAATTGTTCTGTCTTGCGCAAATGATATTTGCACAAATAACGCCAGTAGTAGCGTTAAAATTCCATTAAACTTTGTTTTCATTGTATAATTATTTGAATTAATTGCTTCAAAAATCATAAATAAATCTTAAATAAACAACATAAATCATAAATATTTCTTAATAACTATATATTGGGTCTTTTTGTTGTTTAGATGATTTTTGTTTGTTCATTGAGTTGTTTCTTGTAAGGTGTGCTTTTAAATAGTTTGCTTTGCGTTTGAATAGTTAGAAATTTGTTGTACATTTGCGCACTCTTTTAAAGAGAGTAATTTAAGTACAAATTAAAAACAAGGAATAATAGTATGCCAACTATTCAACAATTAGTTCGTAAAGGAAGAACCAAAATAACTAAGAAGAGTAAATCGGCTGCATTACAAGCTTGTCCTCAAAGACGTGGAGTTTGTACGCGTGTGTATACCACTACACCTAAGAAACCTAACTCAGCAATGCGTAAGGTAGCAAGGGTGAGATTAACAAATGGTAACGAAATTAACGCGTATATCCCAGGTGAGGGTCACAACTTGCAAGAGCACTCGATAGTATTAGTTAGAGGAGGAAGGGTAAAAGATTTGCCAGGGGTAAAGTATCACGTAGTACGTGGAGCTTTAGATACAGCGGGAGTTGAGGGTAGAACCCAACGTAGATCAAAGTATGGTGCAAAACGCCCAAAGAAGTAAAGATTAATTAACTTTTTTAATGTAAAGACATGAGAAAAAGAAAAGCGAAAAAAAGAGAGCTTTTGCCAGATCCAAGGTTTAATGACCAATTGGTAACGCGTTTTGTGAACAACTTAATGTGGGATGGTAAGAAATCTGTAGCTTTTAAAGTTTTTTACGATGCAATGGATATCGTAGAAGAAAAAAAGACTGACGAGGAAAAGTCAGCACTAGAAATTTGGAAAGATGGTTTATCTAATGTTATGCCGCATGTAGAGGTTCGTTCTCGTCGTGTAGGTGGAGCAACATTTCAGATACCAATGCAAATTCGTCCAGACCGTAAAGTGTCTATGGCGATTAAATGGTTAATAACATATACGCGTAAGCGTAATGAGAAAACTATGGCGCAACGTTTAGCTGCTGAAATCTTAGCTGCTGCTAAAGAAGAAGGGGCTGCTGTTAAGAAAAGAGTTGATACTCATAAGATGGCTGAAGCAAACAAAGCATTCTCACACTTTAGATTCTAAGAAATGGCTAGAGATTTAAAATTTACAAGAAATATTGGTATTGCTGCGCATATTGATGCTGGTAAAACTACTACGACAGAGCGTGTATTATATTATACAGGTGTAAGTCATAAGATTGGTGAGGTGCATGATGGTGCTGCAACTATGGACTGGATGGAGCAAGAGCAAGAAAGAGGTATTACAATTACTTCTGCTGCTACCACTTGTGAGTGGAAGTTTCCTGTGGAAAATGGCCAGCCAACAAAAGATACTAAAGGATATCACTTTAATATTATTGATACTCCTGGTCACGTTGATTTTACAGTAGAGGTAAACCGTTCGTTAAGAGTTCTTGATGGATTAGTTTTCTTATTTAGTGCTGTTGATGGTGTTGAACCTCAATCAGAAACTAACTGGAGATTAGCTGATAACTATAAAGTTCCAAGAATTGGTTTCGTTAACAAAATGGACCGTCAAGGATCTAACTTTATGGCTGTGTGTCAACAAGTAAAAGATATGTTAAAGTCTAACGCTGTACCAATCGTAATGAACATTGGTGATGAAGCAGATTTTAAAGGTATTGTTGATTTAGTAAAGAACCGTGCTATTATATGGCATGATCATACACAAGGAGCTACTTTTGATATCGTTGATATTCCAGAAGAATTAAAAGAAGAGGCTGCAATGTTACGTGGTAAACTTATTGAAGAAGTTGCTGCTTACGATGAGAATCTTTTAGAAAAATATATGGAAGATGAAAACTCTATTACTGAAGATGAGGTGCATGCTGCTCTTCGTGCTGCTGTAATGGATATGTCTATCATTCCTATGATCTGTGGATCAGCATTTAAAAACAAAGGAGTACAGTTCTTATTAGATGCAGTATGTCGTTACTTGCCTTCACCGGTAGATAAGGATGCTATTGTTGGAACTGATCCTAATACAGGTGACGAGATTTCTCGTAAGCCAGATGCAAAAGAGCCTTTCTCTGCATTAGCATTTAAAATTGCAACAGATCCTTTCGTAGGTCGTTTAGCATTTTTCCGTGCATATTCAGGGCGTTTAGATGCAGGTTCTTATGTGTTAAATAACCGTTCAGGTAAAAAAGAGCGTATCTCACGTATCTATCAAATGCACTCTAATAAACAAAATGCTATCGATTATATCGAAGCAGGAGATATTGGTGCAGCAGTAGGATTTAAGTCTATTAAGACTGGAGATACTTTATCTGACGAAAAGAATCCAATCGTTTTAGAATCGATGGACTTCCCAGATCCAGTAATTGGTATCGCGGTAGAGCCTAAGACTAAAGCTGATGTAGATAAGTTAGGTATGTCTTTAGCAAAATTAGCTGAAGAGGATCCAACGTTTACTGTAAGAACTGACGAAGCTTCAGGACAGACTATTATTTCTGGAATGGGTGAGTTACACTTAGATATTATTGTTGATCGTTTAAAACGTGAATTCAAAGTAGAGGTGAACGAAGGTCAGCCACAAGTAGAGTACAAAGAGGCTATTACACAAGCTGCAGATCACAGAGAGGTTTATAAAAAGCAATCTGGTGGACGTGGTAAGTTTGCTGATATCGTATTTACTATGGAGCCAGCTGATGAAGGTGTTCAAGGTTTACAATTTGAGTCTGTAATTAAAGGTGGTAACGTTCCTAAAGAATTTGTACCGTCTGTAGAAAAAGGATTCAAAGAAGCAATGAAGAATGGTCCTTTAGCAGGATACGAAATGGATTCAATGAAAGTTACTTTAAAAGATGGATCTTTCCACCCTGTGGATTCTGATCAATTATCTTTCGAATTAGCTGCGAAAATGGGTTATAAAGCTGCTGCAAAAGCTGCAAGAGCTAAAATCATGGAGCCATTGATGAAGTTAGAAGTGTTAACTCCTGAAGAAAACATGGGAGATATCGTAGGAGACTTAAATAGAAGAAGAGGACAGGTTAACGATATGAGTGACCGTGCTGGTTCTAAAGTTGTAAAAGCATTAGTTCCATTATCTGAAATGTTCGGATATGTTACTGCTTTAAGAACTATGTCTTCAGGTAGAGCTACTTCTACAATGGAATTTTCTCATTATGCAGAAACTCCATCTAACGTTTCTGAGGATGTAATTGCAAAAGCTAAAGGTTAATAAGATATTAAGATGAGCCAAAAAATTAGAATTAAATTAAAATCTTACGATTACAACTTAGTAGATAAGTCTGCTGAAAAAATCGTAAAGACAGTAAAGAGTACTGGAGCTGTAGTAAACGGTCCAATTCCTTTACCAACAAATAAAAAGATTTTTACAGTATTACGTTCACCACACGTAAATAAAAAATCTAGAGAGCAATTTCAATTATCTGCTTACAAAAGATTATTAGACATTTATAGTTCTTCTTCGAAAACTATTGATGCTTTAATGAAACTTGAGTTACCGAGTGGAGTTGAAGTTGAGATTAAAGTATAAGTAAATAACTAACTTTCGGTTTAATTTTGTTAAACCGAAAGTTTTTTTTACTTTTGCACACCGAAATTTAGGTTTCGTGGTGTAAAAATTCTGTTATTTAATCAGAATTTAACATGTCCGGAGGGTTTCGCGAAGGAAAAATGGTAAAAACAAATTCAAGAGTGAAGATGTTTTTCGCTCTTTTTTTATGTGAAAACTAAAGGAAAACAAACTGAAACATTTGTTTCAAAACAATTTTTTATTAATAGACGCGCTGGATAAAATAAATCTATCGTCTTAAAATTAACAAATATGTCTGGGTTAATAGGTAGAAAAGTAGGTATGACCAGCTTATTCGATGAGAACGGGAAAAATATTCCTTGTACTGTAATCGAAGCAGGTCCATGCGTGGTTACCCAAGTCAGAACCGAAGAGGTTGACGGCTATAACGCGTTACAACTTGGTTTCGATGACAAAAAAGCAAAAAGCTCTAATAAAGCTTTAGATGGTCACTTTAAAAAAGCTGGTACATCTGCTAAGAAAAAAGTTATTGAATTTCAAGGGTTTGAAGGAGAGTACAAATTAGGTGATTCAATTACTGTTGAGCACTTTACTGAAGGAGAATTCGTAGATGTTTCTGGGGTTTCTAAAGGTAAAGGTTTTCAAGGTGTTGTTAAACGTCATGGATTTGCCGGAGTTGGACAAGCAACTCACGGTCAACATAACCGTTTAAGAGCTCCTGGTTCGATTGGTGCTGCATCTTACCCTGCAAGAGTATTCAAAGGAATGCGTATGGCAGGTCGTATGGGTGGAGACAAAGTAAAAGTTCAAAATTTAAAAGTATTAAAAGTGGTTGCTGATAAGAATCTTATCGTAGTTAAAGGAGCAATTCCTGGTCACAAAAATGCTTTTGTAACTATCGAAAAATAATGAAAGTAGCAGTTTTAGATATTACAGGAAAAGATACTGGTAGAAAAGTTGAACTTTCTAACGAAGTATTCGGTATAGAGCCAAATGATCATGCTATTTACTTAGATGTAAAGCAGTATTTAGCAAATCAAAGACAAGGTACTCATAAAGCTAAAGAAAGAGCTGAGATTACTGGAAGTACAAGAAAGATTAAAAAACAAAAGGGTACAGGTACTGCACGTGCAGGATCTATTAAGTCTGGAGTTTTTAGAGGTGGAGGTCGTATGTTCGGTCCAAGACCAAGAAATTACTCTTTCAAGTTAAATAAAAACTTAAAGCGTTTAGCACGTAAGTCTGCTTTAAGTGTACAAACAAAAGATAGTAACGTAGTTGTTGTTGAAGATTTCAATTTTGAAACTCCAAAAACAAAAGAGTTTATCAATGTTTTAAAAGCTTTCGAAATTGAGACTAAAAAGTCTTTATTCGTGTTAAGTGAAGAAAATAAAAATGTTTATTTATCTTCTCGTAACTTGAAAAAAGCTAAAGTAGTAAATGCTACAGGAATTAATACTTACAGTGTTTTAAACGCTAACAAAGTTGTAATTGCTGAGAGTACTTTAGAAGAAATTCAATCTAATTTAAGTAAATAGGGAAAGATATGAGTATTTTAATAAAACCTATTATTACGGAAAAAGCTACGAATGATAGCGAGGTTTATAACCGTTATGCATTTGTAGTAAACAGTAAAGCTAACAAATTAGAAATCAGAGGAGCTGTAGAGGCTGCTTATGGTGTAGCGATTAAGTCTGTTAAAACTATGAATTATCCTATTCAAAGAAATACTAAATACACTAAAAAAGGTTTAGTAACTGGGATAAAAAGTGGATATAAGAAGGCAATCGTTCAGTTAGCTGAAGGAGAAACTATTGATTTTTATAACAATCTTTAAGAAAAGACAGAATGTCAGTTAGAAAATTAAAACCAGTAACACCAGGTCAGCGTTTTAGAGTAGTGAATGGGTTCGACACCATAACTACTGATAAGCCGGAGAAATCTTTATTAGCTCCGAAAAAACGATCTGGAGGTCGAAACAATCAGGGAAGAATGACTACACGTAATATCGGTGGAGGTCATAAACAAAAATACCGTATTATCGATTTTAAAAGAGATAAGCAAGGTATCCCTGCAACAGTAAAAACTATCGAGTACGATCCAAATCGTACTGCATTTATTGCATTAGTTAGTTATGCTGATGGTGAAAAGCGTTATGTAATTGCACAAAACGGTTTAAAAGTAGGTCAAACTATTGTATCAGGAAAAGAAGTAGCACCAGAAGTTGGTAATGCTATGTACTTAAGTGAAATTCCTTTAGGTACAACTATTTCTTGTATTGAGTTACACCCAGGACAAGGAGCTGTTATGGCTCGTTCTGCAGGTTCATTTGCTCAATTAATGGCAAGAGACGGTAAGTATGCAACAGTTAAGTTACCTTCAGGAGAAACAAGATTAATCTTGTTAACTTGTATGGCAACTATTGGAGTTGTTTCTAACTCAGACCACCAATTATTAGTATCTGGTAAAGCAGGTAGAAGTCGTTGGTTAGGTAGAAGACCTAGAACAAACCCAGTAAGAATGAACCCAGTTGATCACCCAATGGGTGGTGGTGAAGGACGTTCTTCAGGAGGGCATCCAAGATCTAGAAACGGTATTCCAGCTAAAGGATTTAAGACTAGATCTAAGACTAAAGCTAGTAATAAGTACATTATAGAACGTAGAAAGAAATAAGACATGGCAAGATCATTAAAAAAAGGACCTTTCGTTCACTATAAACTAGAGAAAAAAGTGTTAGCTAACATTGAAACTGAGAGTAAATCAGTTATCAAAACTTGGTCAAGAGCAAGTATGATTACTCCAGACTTCGTAGGACAAACAATTGCAGTTCATAATGGAAAGCAATTTATTCCTGTGTACGTTACTGAAAACATGGTAGGTCATAAATTAGGAGAATTTTCACCAACACGTTCTTTTAGAGGGCACGCTGGTGCAAAAAATAAAGGAAAAAAATAGTAGGAAATTATGGGAAGTCGTAAACATAACATGGCAACACAGTTAAAAGAAGCTAGAAAGTCTAGAGCTTTCGCTAAAATAACTAATTGTCCTACATCACCAAGAAAAATGCGCTTGGTAGCAGATTTAGTAAGAGGAGTAGAGGTTGAGAAAGCTTTACAAATCTTAAAATTCAGTCCAAAAGAAGCATCAAGAAATTTAGAGAAGTTGTTAATGTCTGCAATTGCAAACTGGCAAGCTAAAAATGAAGATGCAAGTATCGAAGATGCTGGATTATTTGTTAAATCAATTTGTGTTGATAGCGCAGGTATGTTAAAAAGGTTAAGACCAGCTCCACAAGGTCGTGCACATAGAATCCGTAAGCGTTCTAATCACGTTACTTTAGAGTTAGGTGCTAAAAATAACAGTAATTAATCAAAGTAGAAATGGGACAAAAAACAAATCCAATAGGAAATCGTTTAGGAATTATCAGAGGATGGGAATCTAACTGGTATGGTGGAAATGACTACGGAGATAAATTAGCTGAAGATGATAAAATAAGAAAGTACATCCGTGCTAGATTATTTAAAGCAAGTGTATCTCGTGTAATTATTGAGCGTACTTTAAAACTTGTAACCGTTACTATCACTACTGCTAGACCTGGTATTATTATCGGTAAAGGTGGACAAGAGGTAGACAAGTTAAAAGAAGAGCTTAAGAAAATTACAGGTAAAGAAGTTCAAATTAACATTTTCGAAATTAAACGTCCAGAAGTAGACGCAACTTTAGTTGCTGCTAGTGTTGCTCGTCAAATCGAAAACAGAATTTCTTACAAGCGTGCTACTAAAATGGCTATCGCTGCTGCAATGAGAATGAATGCTGAAGGAATTAAAGTGCAATTATCAGGTCGTTTAAATGGAGCTGAAATGGCACGTTCTGAGCATTATAAAGAAGGAAGAATTCCTCTTTCTACTTTTAGAGCAGATATCGATTATGCACTTGTTGAGGCTCATACTCAATACGGAAGAATCGGTGTTAAAGTATGGATTATGAAAGGTGAGGTTTATGGAAAACGTGAATTATCTCCATTAGTAGGATTATCTAAACAAAAAGGTAACTCTAATAAAGGTGGTAACAGTAAACGTCAACCTCGCAGAAGAAAATAATTTTTAAAATTAGAAATTAAAAATGTTACAGCCAAAAAGAGTAAAATACCGTAAGGTACAGAAGGCCAAAGGTAATATGAAGGGTAACTCTAATAGAGGAAACCAACTTTCTAACGGAATGTTTGGAATCAAATCATTAGATCAAAACCTATTAACCTCTCGTCAAATAGAGGCGGCTCGTATTGCGGCAACTCGTCATATGAAAAGAGAAGGTCAGCTTTGGATTAAAATATTTCCAGACAAGCCTATTACAAAGAAGCCATTAGAAGTACGTATGGGTAAAGGTAAAGGTGCACCTGATCATTTCGTAGCAGTAGTTAAACCAGGTAGAATTTTGTTTGAAGTTGGTGGAGTACCAATGGACGTAGCAAAAGAAGCATTACGTTTAGCAGCACAGAAACTTCCAGTAAAAACGAAGTTTGTTATCGCAAGAGATTTTGATTTTAACGCTTAATTCTAAAAGACATGAAACAATCAGAAATTAAAGAATTATCTATCGCAGACTTACAAGAAAAGTTAGGAGCGTTAAAGAAAAATTATACGGATCTTAAGATGGCTCACGCCATAACTCCATTGGAGAACCCATTAGAGTTACGTAGCTTAAGAAAATCTGTGGCAAGAATTGCTACAGAGTTAACTAAAAGAGAATTACAATAATTCTAGTCAGTTTTAAAGATGGAAAAAAGAAATCTTAGAAAAGAGAGAATCGGTGTAGTATCTAGCAGCAAAATGGAGAAATCTATTGTAGTTAGCGAGGTAAAAAGAGTAAAGCACCCAATGTACGGAAAGTTCGTATTAAAGACTAAGAAGTACGTTGCACATGACGAGAATAACGATTGCAACGAAGGTGATACAGTTAGGATTATGGAAACACGTCCTATGAGTAAATCTAAACGTTGGAGATTAGTAGAAATCCTAGAAAGAGCTAAATAATATGTTACAGACAGAATCAAGATTAAAAGTCGCAGATAATACTGGAGCAAAAGAAGTTTTAGTAATTAGAGTTTTAGGAGGAACAAAGAAGCGTTATGCTAGCGTTGGAGATAAAATTGTAGTAACTGTAAAGTCTGCAACTCCAAACGGAACTGTAAAGAAAGGACAAGTTTCTAGAGCAGTAGTTGTTCGTACTAAGAAAGAAGTTAGACGTAAAGACGGATCTTACATTAGATTCGATGACAATGCTTGTGTACTTTTAAATCCTACAGAGGAAATGAGAGGAACTCGTGTATTCGGTCCAGTAGGACGTGAATTACGTGATAAGCAATTTATGAAGATAGTATCATTAGCACCTGAAGTGCTTTAATTCGATAATAAGATGAAGAAGTTTAAAATCAAATCAGGAGATACTGTTAGAGTATTAGCAGGAGATCATAAAGGATCTGAAGGAAAAGTTTTACAAATTCTTAAAGATAAAGATAGAGTTTTAGTAGAAGGTGTTAACATGGTGTCTAAACACACTAAACCAAGCGCTACTAGTCCTCAAGGAGGAATTGTAAAAAAGGAAGCTCCATTACACATATCAAACGTTGCATTAATCGAAAACGGTGAAGCAGTAAGAGTTGGATATAAAGTAGAAGGAGATAAGAAAGTTAGATTTTCAAAAAAATCAGATAAAGCAATATAACCATGAGTTACGTACCAAGATTAAAAGAAGAGTACAAGAGCAGAGTTATCAAAGCTCTTACTGATGAATTCGGTTATAGTAATGTAATGCAAGTACCTAAATTACAAAAGATTGTTGTAAGTAAAGGTGTTGGAGCAGCTATAGCAGATAAGAAATTAATTGAATACGCTATTGACGAGTTAACTACAATTACAGGTCAAAAAGCAGTATCTACGATGTCTAAGAAAGATGTTGCAAACTTCAAATTACGTAAAGGGATGCCAATTGGTGCAAAAGTTACGTTAAGAGGAGATAAAATGTACGAATTTTTAGATAGATTAGTTACAGCTTCTTTACCACGTGTAAGAGACTTTAACGGAATCAAAGCTAACGGTTTTGATGGTAGAGGTAATTACAATTTAGGAATTACTGAACAAATCATCTATCCAGAAATAAATATTGACCAAATCAAAAAAATCAGCGGAATGGATATTACTTTCGTAACATCTGCAGATACTGATAAAGAGGCAAAGTCATTATTAGGAGAATTAGGTTTACCATTTAAAAAGAATTAAGAGATGGCTAAAGAATCAATGAAAGCGCGTGAGCGTAAAAGAGCAAAAATGGTTGCTAAGTATGCTGAAAAGAGAAAAGCTTTAAAAGAAGCTGGAGACTATGAAGGTTTACAAAAGTTACCAAAGAACGCTTCACCAATTAGAATGCACAATCGTTGTAAGCTAACTGGACGTCCAAAAGGATATATGCGTCAGTTTGGTGTTTCACGTGTTACTTTCCGTGAAATGGCTAACCAAGGATTAATTCCAGGTGTAAAGAAAGCTAGCTGGTAAACAGCACGTTTTATACATAAACAAAAGGTGTACAATTATAAAATATTGTATGCCTTTTTGTTTTTACTAACTTTTCATAATAGTTACTTTTCTCTATTAAAATGTTAAGTGTTTTGAGTTTAAAAATAATGTTTAAAAAGTCAATAAATTAATACTCAAAACGATAATCAATAAAAAGATTTTATTTTCAAAAAGTTTATGTATATTTGCACTCTGTTTTTATAGGGTAAATTATGCCTTGTAAGTAAATACTAAATAAAATAGTATAATGCTTGTGAGATTTTACTCAAAAAACGAAAAATAAATATTAACTGGTTTAAGGTTTAGTTGTAACCATTTATCCCTAAGGATAAATAAAAACTACTAAAAACCGAAACCATAAATTAATTAATTATGTATACAGATCCAATCGCGGATTTTCTTACTCGTGTTAGAAATGCTACGGCAGTAGGGCACAGAGTAGTGGAGGTTCCTGCTTCGAACTTGAAGAAGGAAATGACGAAAATTTTGTTCGATCAAGGTTACATTTTAAGTTACCAGTTCAATGACGATAAAGTTCAAGGAACTATTAAGATAGCTTTAAAGTACGACCGTGATACGAAAGAATCAGTAATCAGAAAGATTCAAAGAATTTCAACACCAGGTTTACGTAAGTACGTTGGCGCTAAAGAGATGCCAAGAGTATTAAACGGTTTAGGTATTGCTATTATTTCTACATCGAAAGGTGTTATGACAAATAAGAAAGCAACACAAGAAAACGTTGGTGGAGAAGTATTATGTTACGTTTATTAAACCTTAGGAAATGAGTAGAATAGGAAACAATCCAATCGCATTACCACAAGGTGTTGAAGTTAAAGTAGACGGAAACGTGGTTACAGTAAAAGGTAAATTAGGTGAATTAACTCAAGAGTTAAAATCTGATATTACTGTAGAAATTGAGGATGGTACGCTAAAAGTAGCAAGACCATCAGATAGTAAAGACCATAGAGCAGCACACGGTTTATATCGTGCTTTAATCAATAATATGATTGAAGGTGTTACTAAAGGTTATACTAAAGAGTTAGAGTTAGTAGGTGTTGGATACAGAGCATCTAACCAAGGGCAAAAGTTAGACTTAGCTTTAGGTTTCTCTCATAACATTGTATTAAATTTAGCTCCAGAAGTTAAGGTTGAGACAGTATCTGAAAAAGGTAAGAATCCAATCATTAAATTATCTTCACATGACAAACAATTAGTTGGTCAAGTTGCAGCAAAAATCCGTTCTATGCGTAAGCCAGAGCCTTACAAAGGAAAAGGAGTTAAGTTCGTAGGAGAAGTATTAAGAAGAAAAGCAGGTAAATCTGCATAATAAATAAGAGAAATTATTATGGCATTATCAAAGCTTGAAAGAAGACAACGTATTAAGTATAGAATTAGAAAAGTTGTTACAGGTACAGCCACTAAGCCAAGATTATCGGTTTTTAGAAGTAACAAAGAAATCTATGCTCAATTAATCGACGATGTAGCTGGTGTAACATTAACATCTGCATCATCAAGAGATAAAGGAATTACTGCTAATTCTAAGGTAGAAGCAGCAACAGCAGTTGGAAAGTCTATCGCAGAAAAAGCTGTAAAGGCAGGAGTAGAAGCTGTTTCTTTTGATAGAAATGGGTTTTTATACCACGGTAGAGTTAAAGTATTAGCAGAAGCTGCTAGAGAAGCTGGTTTAAAATTTTAAGAAATTATATTATGTTAGGATATAAAAACGTAGAAAGAGTAAAACCAAGCGGATTAGAGCTTGTAGATAAATTAGTAGGTGTACAGCGTGTTACCAAAGTAACTAAAGGGGGTAGAGCATTTGGTTTCTCTGCAATCGTAGTAGTTGGAGATGGTAACGGAGTTGTAGGTCATGGATTAGGAAAATCTAAAGATGTTGCTTCTGCAATTGCTAAGGCAATAGAAGATGCAAAGAAAAATTTAGTACGTATTCCTATTTTAGACGGAACTTTACCTCACGAACAAAAAGGTAAATTTGGTGGAGCGAAAGTATACATCAAGCCAGCATCACATGGTACGGGAGTTATCGCCGGTGGAGCAGTTCGTTCGGTATTAGAATCTGTTGGTATTAAAGACGTATTATCAAAGTCTCAAGGATCATCAAACCCTCATAACGTAGTAAAAGCAACTTTCGATGCTTTATTACAGTTACGTAGCGCAGCAACTATTGCTAAGCAAAGAGGAGTTTCTTTAGAGAAAGTTTTTAACGGTTAAAATTTAAGACGATGAGTAAAATTAGAGTTACACAAGTAAAAAGTCAAATCGGTCGCCTTAAAAATCAAAAATTGACGTTAAAGGCATTAGGTTTACGTAAAATAAACCAAACTGTAGAACACGAGGCAACTCCTTCTATTGTTGGTATGGTAAATACAGTTAAACACTTAATTTCCGTAGAGGAAGTTAAATAAGACAATAAATAATCATGAGTTTACACAACTTAAAACCAGCAGAGGGATCTGTTAAGAAAGTTAAGAGAATTGCACGTGGTGAAGGTTCTGGTAAAGGTGGTACCGCTACTAGAGGTCACAATGGTCAAAAATCTCGTTCAGGATATTCTCGTAAGATCGGTTTTGAAGGTGGTCAGATGCCTCTTCAAAGACGTGTTCCTAAATTTGGATTCACAAACATTAACCGTAAGGACTATGTAGGTGTTAATTTAGACAAATTACAAGGATTAGTAGATAACGGAACTATTACAGATACAGTTAATTTAGAAGTTTTAATAGAAAACAGATTAGTTCGTAAAAACGACTTAGTAAAAATATTAGGTGGTGGAGAATTAAAAGCTAAATTAAACGTAACTGTACATAAATTTACTGCAACAGCAAAAGCGGCTATCGAAGCAGCAGGAGGTGAAGCAGTATCATTATAAGAATTGTAAATGATGAATTTTATAAATACTTTAAAAGACATTTGGAAGATAGAAGAGTTAAAAGAGAAATTACTTTTAACCCTAGGTTTAATTGCTGTTTACCGTTTTATGGCGGCAGTTCCATTACCTGGAATTGACCCTACTCAGTTATCAGCACTACAAGACAGTACTTCTAGTGGACTTTTAGGTTTATTAAACGCATTTACAGGTGGGGCATTTGCTAGAGCGTCAGTAATGGCACTTGGTATAATGCCTTATATTTCTGCATCAATTGTAGTTCAGTTAATGGGTATCGCGGTACCATATTTACAGAAATTACAAAAAGATGGAGAAAGTGGACGTAAGAAGATTACGCAAATAACAAGATGGCTTACGATTGCTATTACATTGTTTCAAGCACCAACCTATATTGGTATTATTCAAAACCAAATGGGATTAGGACCTGAAGCATTTTTAGTAACAGGAGCGACATTTTGGGTATCATCAATTATCCTTTTAAGTGCAGGAACTATTTTTGCAATGTGGTTAGGAGAGCGTATTACTGATAAAGGTGTTGGTAACGGAATTTCGTTATTAATTACTGTAGGTATTATTGCTAACTTCCCAGCTGCTTTTATTCAAGAATTAGTTTCTAAGCAAACTGCAGGAGCAGGAGGTATAATGATGATTTTAATCGAATTAATAGTTTGGTTTGTAGTAATCTTGTTAACCGTATTATTAGTTACCGCAGTACGTAAAGTAGCAGTTCAATATGCTCGTCGTACAGCAGTTACAGACATTAAAGATGTTGACGGTGCACGTCAGTACATTCCGTTAAAACTGAATGCTGCTGGTGTAATGCCAATTATTTTTGCACAAGCTATTATGTTTTTACCAGTAGCTTTAGGTCAAAAATTTCCAGCATTAAACAGTTTAACTGATAACTTCGGGTTATGGTACAATGTTATATTTGCTTTCTTAATTATTGTGTTTAGTTATTTTTATACGGCGATTACAATCCCAACAAATAAAATGGCTGAAGACTTAAAAAGAAGTAATGGTTTTGTTCCAGGATATAAACCAGGTGAAGAAACTGCTAACTTTTTAGATTCAGTATTGTCGAAAATTACATTACCAGGATCAATATTTTTAGCAGCATTATCTATTTTACCAGCAATCATTGTAAAGTTTGGAGTTACTCAAAACTGGGCAATGTTTTTTGGAGGAACATCTTTAATCATTATGGTTGGTGTTGCAATAGATACTATTCAGCAAATTAACTCGTATTTATTAAACTCTCGTTACGATGGTTTAATGAAAACAGGTAACAGTAACAGAAAATCGTTA
Organism: uncultured Tenacibaculum sp.; assembly: GCA_947504185.1. Taxonomy (GTDB): domain Bacteria; phylum Bacteroidota; class Bacteroidia; order Flavobacteriales; family Flavobacteriaceae; genus Polaribacter. The sequence goes on from CANNGJ010000015.1 coordinate 48,489, forward strand.
AAATAATATGGCTAAGCAACCAGCAATTCAACAAGACGGAACAATTACAGAAGCATTATCAAATGCAATGTTTCGTGTAGAGTTAGAAAACGGACATATTGTTACGGCTCACATTTCAGGAAAAATGCGTATGCATTACATCAAATTATTACCAGGTGATAAGGTGAAGTTAGAAATGAGCCCGTACGATTTATCAAAGGCAAGAATTACTTACAGATATTAAAAACACACACTGATGAAAGTAAGAGCATCATTAAAGAAAAGAAGCGCCGACTGCAAGATAGTACGCAGAAAAGGCAGATTATATGTAATTAACAAAAAGAATCCTAGATTTAAACAAAGACAAGGGTAATGGCAAGAATAGCAGGTATTGATATTCCAAAGAATAAAAGAGGTGTTATCGCATTAACTTACATCTTTGGTATAGGAAACAGCAGAGCTAAAGAAGTTTTAGCAACTGCAAAAATAGACGAAAGTATCAAGGTTCAAGATTGGACTGATGATCAAATTGCAGCGATTCGTGAGCAAGTTGGAACTTTTACTATTGAAGGTGAATTGCGTTCGGAAGTTCAATTAAACATTAAACGTTTAATGGACATCGGATGTCAAAGAGGTATTCGTCACAGATTAGGACTTCCTTTAAGAGGGCAAAGAACTAAGAATAACTCTCGTACAAGAAAAGGTAAGAGAAAAACTGTAGCTAACAAGAAAAAATAAGTTAGATAAGTAATAAAGATCTAACAGTAGTTATTAAAACTATAAGGTTAGAAAACTAAATTACTAAAACTATAATAATCATGGCAAAGTCTAAAGTAACAAAAAAACGTAAAGTTGTAATAGAATCAGTTGGTGAAGCTCACGTAACTGCATCTTTCAACAATATTATTATTTCTTTAACAAACAAAAAAGGTGACGTTATATCTTGGTCATCTGCAGGTAAAATGGGTTTTAGAGGTTCTAAAAAGAACACTCCATACGCAGCTCAGTTAGCCGCAGAAGATTGTGCAAACGTTGCAAAAGAAGCAGGTTTACGTAAAGTAAAAGTGTATGTTAAAGGACCTGGTAACGGTAGAGAATCTGCAATCAGATCTATCCACAATTCTGGTATCGAAGTAACAGAAATCATTGATGTTACTCCTATTCCTCATAACGGATGTCGTCCACCAAAAAGAAGAAGAGTATAAGTTGAATTAATTTTCAACTTATATTTTTATTTAGCGTACTTTTGTGCGCGAAAAAATAAATATTTTAAACTCAGTAGGATTGAGATTATCGAAGGAGTACGCCTTAATTCATAATCCCTACTAAATTAATTAGAAATGGCAAGATATACAGGACCAAAAACTAAAATTGCTCGTAAGTTTGGCGAAGCAATCTTCGGAGATGATAAAAACTTCGAAAAAAGAAACTATCCTCCAGGACAACACGGTGTTGGAAAAAGAAGAGGTAAGAAATCTGAATATGCAATCCAGCTAATGGAAAAGCAAAAAGCTAAATATACTTACGGTATTTTAGAGCGTCAATTCAGTAACTTATTCAAAAAAGCTTCTGCATCTAAAGGTATTACTGGTGAGGTTTTATTACAATTATGTGAGTCTCGTTTAGATAACGTTGTATTCCGTTTAGGAGTATCTAAATCTAGAAGTGGAGCACGTCAATTAGTTTCTCACCGTCACATTACTGTAAATGGAGAGATTGTAAACATTCCATCTTATAGTGTACAAGAAGGTGATGTAATTGCTGTTAGAGAAAAGTCTAAATCATTAGTAGCTATCGAAGATGCATTAGCATCTAACAGTGCTGTTTACGAATGGTTAAGCTGGAATGCTGATCAAAAATCTGGAACTTTTGTTAAAGCACCAGAGAGATTACAGATTCCTGAGAACATCAAAGAGCAATTAATCGTAGAATTATATTCTAAGTAATAAATTAATCACATTGAAATTCAGCCAAAGGGTTTATTTGCACTTCTTCACGCTTATAAACCGCGCAACTGAATAACAATTAAAAAGAAGAAAAATATGGCAATTTTAAATTTTCAGAAGCCTGATAAAGTAATAATGATTGAATCTACTGATTTTTCAGGAAGATTCGAATTCAGACCTCTTGAACCAGGTTTTGGATTAACAGTTGGTAACGCTTTAAGAAGAGTATTATTATCTTCTTTAGAAGGTTTTGCTATCACATCATTACGTGTTGACGGAGTTGATCATGAATTCTCAACAATTCAAGGAGTTGTAGAAGATGTAATGGAAATCATCTTAAACTTAAAACAAGTTCGTTTTAAGAAACAAATTGAAGAGACTGATAGAGAAACAGTATCAATCGCAGTATCAGGACAAGAACAATTAACTGCAGGAGATTTACAGAAATTTACTTCAGGTTTTCAAGTATTAAATCCAGATTTAGTACTATGTAACATGGATAAATCAGTAAAGTTCAACGCAGAAATCACTATCGAAAAAGGTAGAGGTTTTGTTCCAGCTGAAGAAAACAAAAGAGCAGGTGCACCATTAGGAACAATTTTTACAGATTCTATTTACACTCCAATAAAGAATGTAAAGTATGCTGTTGAAAATTTCCGTGTAGAGCAAAAGACCGATTACGAAAAATTAGTTTTCGATATCGATACTGATGGTTCTATCAATCCTAAGGATGCATTAACTGAAGCAGCTAAAATTTTAATCCACCACTTTATGTTATTCTCTGATGAGCGTATCACTTTAGAGGCAGATGAAATTGCACAAACTGAAACATATGATGAAGAATCATTACATATGCGTCAGTTATTAAAGACGAAATTAGTTGATATGGATTTATCTGTTCGTGCTTTAAACTGTTTAAAAGCTGCAGAAGTAGATACTTTAGGAGACTTAGTATCATTTAACAAAAGCGATTTAATGAAATTTAGAAACTTTGGTAAAAAATCATTAACTGAATTAGATGAGTTAGTGGCGAATAAAAACCTTAATTTCGGAATGGACTTAAGTAAATACAAATTAGATAGAGATTAACCTTTCATATTTTGCTCCCTTAAAAGGTAGTAGCAAGATGAGAGCTAAAACCCAAATGTCATGAGACACGGAAAGAAATTTAATCATTTAGGAAGAAAGACAGCGCACAGAAAAGCGATGTTATCAAATATGGCTTGTTCATTAATAGAGCACAAGCGTATTAACACAACAGTTGCTAAAGCTAAAGCTTTACGTAAGTTTGTTGAGCCTATTATTACTAAATCTAAAGCTGATACGACTCACAACCGTCGTACTGTATTTAGTTATTTACGTAGTAAAGAAGCTGTAACAGAATTATTTAAAGAAATTTCTGTTAAAGTTGCAGACAGACCAGGAGGATATGTACGTATCATTAAATTAGGAAACCGTCAGGGAGATAACGCTTCTATGGCAATGGTTGAATTAGTTGATTACAACGAGTTATACGATCCAAAAGGAAACAAAGCTAAAAAGAATACTCGTCGTAGCCGTAGAGGTGGAGCGAAGAAAGTTGAAGCTGCTGTTGAAACTCAAACTTCACAAGAAGAAGAATAAAAATGAAAATTTTTATAAACTATATCAAAGGGATAAACATTTAATGTTTATCCCTTTTTTTATATATTTTTGCAATCAAATTACATACAACACACTAAATGAAATATCAACAACGTAAAAAAGCATTAGTTCTATTAGCAGATGGAACTATCTTCTACGGAAAATCTATTGGAATAGAAGGCACTTCAACAGGTGAAATATGTTTCAATACAGGAATGACAGGTTACCAAGAAATATTTACTGATCCTTCTTATTTCGGACAGTTAATGGTAACTACCAATGCCCATATTGGTAACTACGGAATTAACAACGAAGAAGTAGAGTCAGATGCAATCAAAATATCAGGTTTAATTTGCCGTAACTTTAGTTTTACGCATTCTCGTGTAGATTCAGATGGAAACTTGTTTGATTGGTTTCAAAAACACAATGTAGTAGCCATTTCAGATGTCGATACAAGAGCATTAGTAGCGTATATTCGTGATAATGGAGCAATGAATGCAATTATTTCTACCGAAGTAGATAATATTGATGATTTAAAGAAACAATTAGCTCAAATCCCAAATATGGAAGGTTTAGAATTAGCCTCTAAAGTTTCAACGAAAGAGCCTTATTTTGTTGGAGATGAGAACTCACCAATCAAGATATCTGCTTTAGATATTGGTATTAAAAATAATATTTTAAGAAATTTTGTCAAAAGAGGAGCGTATATAAAAGTGTACCCCTACAATGCTACTTTCGAACAAATGAGTGATTTTAATCCTGATGGATATTTTATCTCAAACGGACCAGGAGATCCAGAACCATTGGTAGATGCACAGGATACAGCAAAAGAAATCATTAAAAGAGATTTACCACTATTCGGAATTTGCTTAGGGCACCAAGTTATTGCGTTGGCAAACGGAATTTCGACGTATAAGATGCATAATGGGCATAGAGGAATCAATCATCCGGTTAAAAATTTATTAACAGGTAAAGGTGAGATAACTTCTCAAAACCATGGATTCGCGATTAATCGCGAAGAAACTGAAGCGCATGCTGATGTAGAGATTACACATGTACACTTAAATGATCATACGGTAGCAGGAATTAGAATGAAATCTAAGAATGTGTTTTCTGTTCAGTATCACCCAGAAGCAAGTCCTGGCCCGCACGATGCAGAATACCTATTCGATCAGTTTATAGAAAATATTAAAAAAGCTAAAGTAGAAGCGTAAGCATTTTTGTAAATTAGCAAGCATAAAATATATTCCCGTGAGTTAATAGTTCACGGGAATCTACATTAAAATAAAACAACTATGAGTATTATAATTAACATTCACGCACGTCAAATTTTTGATTCAAGAGGTAACCCAACTGTAGAGGTAGATGTAACTACAGACAATGGCGTTATGGGTAGAGCTGCTGTTCCTTCGGGGGCTTCTACCGGAGAGCATGAAGCTGTTGAATTACGTGATGGAGGCGATAAATATATGGGTAAAGGAGTGTTAAATGCGGTTAAAAACGTAAACACTTTAATTGCCCAAGAATTATTAGGAGTGTCAGTTTTTGAACAAAACATGATTGATCAGTTAATGATTGATTTAGATGGTACTCCAAATAAATCTAAATTAGGGGCCAATGCTATTTTAGGGGTTTCTTTAGCAGCAGCTAAAGCAGCAGCAAATGAGTTAGGTTTACCATTGTACAGATATGTTGGTGGAGTATCAGCTAATACATTACCTGTACCAATGATGAACATTATCAATGGAGGTTCACATTCTGATGCGCCAATAGCATTTCAAGAGTTTATGGTAATGCCAGTAAAAGCAAAGAATTTTACAGAAGCAATGCAAGTAGGTTCTGAGATTTTTCATCATTTAAAGAAAGTTTTACATGATCGTAATTTATCAACTGCAGTTGGTGATGAAGGTGGTTTTGCTCCAACTTTAGATGGAACAGAAGATGCTATTGAAACGATTGCTTTAGCTACTAAAAATGCAGGATATAAATTCGGAGATGAAGTTATGATTGCTTTAGATTGTGCTGCTGCAGAATTTTTTGTGGATGGTAAATATGATTACTCAAAATTTGAAGGACCAAACGGTAAAGTTCGCACAAGTAAAGAACAAGCAGATTATTTAGCAGAATTAGCGGCTAAATATCCAATTATTTCTATCGAAGACGGAATGGATGAAAACGATTGGGATGGATGGAAGTATTTAACAGAAATCTGTGGAGATAAAGTTCAGTTAGTAGGAGATGATTTATTTGTTACTAATGTTGAACGTTTATCAAGAGGTATCGAAAACGGAATCGCTAATTCTATTTTGATTAAAGTAAATCAAATAGGTACATTAACAGAAACAATTGCAGCAGTAAACATGGCACATAATGCTGGTTTTACATCTGTAATGAGTCACCGTTCTGGAGAAACTGAAGATAATACAATTGCCGATTTAGCAGTAGCATTAAATACTGGGCAAATTAAAACAGGTTCAGCATCTCGTTCAGATCGTATGGCAAAGTACAATCAATTATTACGTATTGAAGAAGAATTGGATGGTGTTGCGTTTTATCCGCAAGAAAAAGCGTTTAAAATACAATAAATCAGTTGTATATATATCATTAAAACCTTGTTGTAATTTATAACAAGGTTTTTGTGTTTTTTAAAGAGTTAATAAATAAGTAATATCTATTTTTTAATATCAAAAAACTATGAAAGGTGATTTTCAGAATCATACAAAAAATGGTATCTTCGCAATTCACTTCAATTATAAAAATTTTAAGAGATAAAATGTCGGATATAGCAAAACTACAAATTGGCGAAAATACGTATGAGTTCCCATTAATTAAAGGAACAGAAAATGAAACTGCAATTGATATTAAAACACTAAGAGGAGCTTCAGGAGGTGTTATTACTATTGATCCAGGATATAAAAATACAGGTTCTTGCCAAAGTGCTATCACATTTTTAAATGGAGAAGAAGGCGTTTTACGTTATAGAGGATATGCTATTGAAGATTTAGCTGAAAAAGCGGATTTCTTAGAAGTAGCTTACTTATTAATTTTCGGAGAATTACCTAATAAAGAGCAATTAGAGAAATTTCATAATGATATTCGTGAAAAAGCGATTGTAGATGAAGATATAAAGAAAATCATTGAAGCTTTTCCTAAGAATGCACACCCAATGGGAGTGTTGTCTTCTTTAACAAGTGCTTTAGTAGCTTTTAATCCATCATCTGTAAACGTTGACTCTGAAGAGGAAATGTATAGAGCTATCGTGAAAATCTTAGGTAAATTCCCTGTATTAGTAGCTTGGGCAATGCGTAAAAAGCAAGGTTTACCTCTAAATTACGGATCTAAAAAGTTAGGATATGTAGAGAACGTTATGAAAATGATGTTTGAACAACCTAATGAAGATTATGAAATAAATCCAATAATTAAAGATGCATTAGATAAATTATTAATCTTACATGCCGATCATGAGCAAAACTGTTCTACATCTACGGTAAGAATTGTAGGTTCATCTCATGCTGGGTTATTTGCATCTCTTTCAGCAGGAATATCTGCTTTATGGGGCCCATTACATGGTGGCGCAAATCAGGCAGTATTAGAAATGTTGGAAGCTATTAAAGAAGATGGTGGAGATACAAAGAAATACATGGCGAAAGCTAAAGATAAAAACGATCCTTTCCGTTTAATGGGATTCGGACACCGTGTTTATAAAAATTTCGATCCAAGAGCAAAAATTATTAAAGTTGCTGCAGATGAAGTATTAGCTGATTTAGGAATTGATGATCCAATTTTAGAAATAGCAAAAGGTTTAGAGCAAGAAGCTTTAAATGATGAGTATTTCGTAAAGCGTAAATTATATCCAAACGTAGATTTCTATTCAGGAATTATTTATCGTGCAATGGGTATTCCAGTTGAAATGTTTACAGTAATGTTTGCATTAGGTCGTTTACCAGGATGGATTGCTCAATGGAAAGAAATGCGTTTACGCAAAGAACCAATAGGTCGTCCACGTCAAATTTATATAGGTGAAAACCTTAGAGAGTTTAAAAAAATAAGTAAAAGATAATAACAAAATATGTCATCTAAAATTTAGGTGACATTTTTATTTAATATAGTTGATGATGAAAGAAATTAAAATTATCAAAAATAGATCAGACATTGGGGCAGGAACTCGTGGATCTGATATGGGAGTTGATGCTATTGAAATAGCAGCAATTAATAAACATAGTAATTACTTTGATTCTTATGAATTTGAAGATGTAATTACTGAAAATGAATCTATTTATAACAAAAAAAATAATTCATTTGCTAAACGAATAAATAGTGTTTTTAATCAATGTAAACGATTAAGTAATCACGTAAAAGTAAATTTACAAGAAGGAAAATTTCCAATAGTACTTTCAGGAGATCACTCTTCAGCTTTAGGTACTATAAGTGGTGTTAAAGCGGCGTATCCTACAAAAAGAGTTGGAGTAGTTTGGATTGATGCACATGGAGATTTACATTCACCATATACTTCTCCATCGGGTAATATTCATGGAATGCCTCTATCGGCAGTTATTTCAGATGATAATTTAGATTGTCAGATAAATGATATTGATAGAGAGACTGCTGAGTATTGGGATAGAATGAAAAATATCGGAATGCCTGGTCAAAAAGTATTACCAGAAGATATTGTGTTTTTTGGGGTTCGAGACACAGAAGAACCTGAAGAAAAGCAAATGGAGAAGCACGGTATTAAAAACTATATGGTTGCTGAAGTTCGTTACCGCGGATTAGAAGTTTGTGTAAATGAAGCCTTAGAAAAGCTATCTGATTGCGATGTTATTTACATTTCATTTGATGTTGATGCAATGGATTGTGATATGATTTCTTATGGTACTGGTACACCAGTGCCAAAAGGTTTTGATAATAAAGAAATTATTGAAATTATAAATGGCTTACTAGCGAGTAAGAAAGTGGTTTGTGTAGAATTTGTAGAAGTAAATCCACTACTAGATTTAAAAGGAAATAAAATGGCTGAAACAGCTTTTGGAGTACTTGAAGAAGTAACAAAAGAAGTAGAGAAGTTATAAAATATTAGGATAGATAGAACATAAAAACATCCATAGGTTATGGATGTTTTTATGTTTTATAATATAATTTATTAAATTAGATTCATTTAAAAAATCCAGCAATTAGGTTTTAATTATTATAAAAGTAATGATAAGTAAATTACAATATATTTCACAAGGAAAAACACCAGAAGAGCATTTAGAAAATATTCAAAGAGCTTGCGCTTCTGGTGTCGAATGGGTTCAATTTAGATTAAAAAAAACAAATCCGAAAACGTTTTTAGAAACTGCTAAAAAAGCAAGAGAAATTACAAATCATTATCAAACAAGATTAATAATTAACGATAATTACAAAATAGTAAAAGAAATAAATGCTGATGGAGTTTATTTAGAGGAGTCAAAAGACTCTCCATTAAAAATCAGAAAGCATTTAGGTAAGTTTTATAGTATTGGAGCTGTAGCTAATACGTTAGAAGATTGTAAGAGTCTTATAGATGAAAAAGTTGATTATATTGCTCTTGGACCTTTCAAAGAAAATGAAGAGAATTCAAAGCCACCTTTAGAGGTTGTAGGTTATCAAGTTTTATTAGAAACGTTACAAACTACTACACCAATTATTTCTTTTGGAGGAATAACATTAAACAATATTACTGAAATAATGAAAACTGGTATTTATGGCGCTTTAGTTTCTGAAGAAATTACCAAAGATTTTAGCGCAATACCAGTTTTTCATCAAGTTTTAAAAGCTCCAAGTACAAATGAACAGCGATATCAATTTGATAAAAAGTAGTATATATTATTAAAATGCTAACTAAAGAAGAACAAAAACAATACAATCGACATTTAATTTTAAATGAAGTAGGAGTAGAAGGGCAATTAATGCTAAAAGCTGCAAAAGTTTTAGTAGTTGGTGTTGGTGGATTGGGTTGTCCAATTTTACAATACCTTACAGCAGCAGGGGTGGGTACAATTGGTTTGATTGATGATGATGTAGTGAGCCAAAGTAATTTACAGCGCCAAATATTATATACTCAAAATGATATTGACACCCCAAAAGTTTTAGCAGCTTCAAAGAGATTATCTGCATTAAATCCTTTCATACAGTTTAATACGTACCATGAAAAATTAACAAAAGAGAATGCTATTGAACTATTTAGTAAGTATGATATTATAGTAGATGGTAGTGATAATTTTTCTACTCGTTATTTGGTAAACGATGCAGCAGTGCTAACGAATAAGGCATTGGTGTATGGAGCAATTTTTAAGTTCGAAGGTCAGGTAAGTGTATTTAATTATAATGATGGACCTACGTATCGTTGTTTGTATCCAACACCACCTAAACTAAATGAAGTACCTAATTGCTCTCAAATTGGCGTTATAGGAGTTTTACCAGGGGTTATAGGTTGCTTACAAGCGAATGAGGTAATTAAAATTATTTGTGGTTTAGGAGAAGTTTTATCAGGAAAAATGTTGACTTATAATTTACTAACCATGCAGCAATTAATTTTAAAATTTAAGCGAACTGATAAAGCAATCGTAAAAGAATTAGAGGAGAATTACGATAGTTTTTGCGGAATTAGTTTAGTTGAAAATGAAATTACTTTAAACGAATTAAATAAAAATAAAGAGGCTTACAACTTATTAGATGTTCGTAAGTACAGAGAAAGAGAGCAAAGTCATATTGGTGGACAGCATATCCCTTTAGAAGAGCTTTCTAAGCGATATACTGAAATAGCAATTGATAAAAATATTGTTGTGTATTGTAAATCAGGAATGCGAAGCAAAAAAGCTATTGAGTTTTTAAAAGAACAATTTAAAAAAGCAGTTTTTGTTAATTTAAAAGGTGGAATTTTTTAAAGCTTAGCTATCGGTTTTGTGTGCGAGGATTTTCCGATAGGAAAATCAGACGTAACAAAAATGCACTAACTCTTGATTAAGCACTAAACTACGCATTATTTTTATACGGTATTGTGTGTAGTTTTTATTTCAAATTCTGTTGATTTAAATTCTTTTTCCAAAAATTCATATTCACAATGAAAAATTACATTCTCTCCAGAATTTTTATAGCAACTCTCAGAGAAATTCGGATTTATTAATATCTTATTTTCTTTCACGAATATAAAATTTTCCGGTTTGTTTGTCCTGTCTTTTATAATGTCAAAAGATATTTTTATTGTTCCATTTTCATTATTGATTTTTTTATTAAAAACTTTGCCAATTCCAATAGAGTCAGTTAGTTTTTTTTTGGCAATATTATATTCATAAGTTTTTCCTTTGTCTTTTGTGATAAGACTTGATACAAGAAATTTATAATCATAATATTCAATCAATTGTTCTCCTTTGTAATTTTTTTCTTCACAGAAAGGATGCAATATGGTTTCTGAACTTTCAAACTTATCAGAGTTGTTTGTTGCTATGAATTTACTTTCGTAATAACCTTTTTCTGAACAACAGTCTGAGAAGTAGAAATGAACTCTATTATTGTGATTAATCTCTAATTGTTTAATAAATTTGTTGTTTTTAAAAAAATAAAACCTTGATTTATTTATTTTTAAATCGCTCGTTTCAAAATCTAAATTCAGTTCGCATTTGATTTCATCTTTTAGAACTGGAACACTTTCATTGCCTGAAATATATTTGAAAAAATCCCAATCAAATTCTGTTATTCCTTTAAATTCCAAATGTTGTTTCTCTTTTGTATTAATAAACCTCTTTCCATTTTTCTTAATTTTAGATATCAGTCGTTTTTCAAACTTGCTTGATTCAAAGTATGAGTTGTTTTCAACTTTTTCTTTTTTTGAATTCTTACAGGAAAACAAAGAGATTGTTATTAATAAAATTCCGATTATTCTTTTCAATTCGAGGTTTTTCTTAAATTACAAACAACTCGGTTAAAAATATAAATCCGTTTTTAATGATTTATATTCAACAATAGCTAAGTTATTTATAAATGATTTAAGAATCAAAATAAATTCTTTTTACTTTCGCAGTATGCAACAAACTACCAATACTATTTTAATGGTTCGTCCAGCTAGTTTTAGAATGAATGAACAAACGGCTGTAAACAATTATTATCAGCAAGAATTAACTAATATGCTACCAGCTGCTATTAATGCAAAAGCACAGCAAGAGTTTGATGCTTTTGTAAATGAGCTACAAGAAGTAGGAGTTGAGGTAGTGGTAGTGCAGGACACTAAAGAACCAGATACACCAGACGCATTGTTTCCTAATAACTGGATTTCTTTTCACGAGAACGGAGATGTTGCTATATACCCGATGTTTGCTGAAAATCGCCGTTTAGAAAAAAGAGAAGACGTTTTAGAACTTTTAGAAGAAAAAGGTTTAGAAATTAATAATGTAATCGATTATTCAGAAGCAGAAGAGGAAACAGTTTTTTTAGAGGGGACTGGAAGTATGATTCTAGATCGTCAAAATAGAAAAGCATACTGTGCCTTGTCTCCAAGAGCAGACGAAGAGTTGTTTATTGAGTTTTGTGAAGATTTTGAATTTACTCCCGTAATTTTTACTGCAAATCAAACTGTTGATGGAAATAGAGAAGCTATTTATCATACGAATGTAATGATGTGTGTTGCAGAAACTTTTGCAATTGTTTGTTTAGATGCAATTGATGATAAAAAAGAGAAGAAAAGTGTATTAAAACATTTAAAGTCTGATGGTAAAGAAATAATTGCTATTTCAGAAAAGCAAGTCACTCAATTTGCTGGAAATATGCTTCAGGTTAAAGGAGCCAATAATCAGTCTTATTTAGTGATGAGTACTTCAGCTTATGATTCTTTAACTCCAAATCAATTACAAAAAATAGAAAAGCACAATCCAATTATTCACTCATCTCTTAAAACAATAGAAATTTGCGGAGGCGGAAGTGCTCGTTGTATGGTGGCTGAGGTGTTTTTACCTAAAAGATAGTTTGTTTACCTTTTTTATTTTAACTACTTGATTATTAGTGTTTATTTGCTAAATTGTGACTAAATCGATATTTTGGTTTCTAATTAATTAAATAAAACATTTACGATCATGAAAAAACTAGTTGTATTCACTCTTTGTGCTCTTTTTGCTATTGCTTGTACAGATAAAAAGAAAAAAGACAATAAAAAGATAGAACAAGCTGTAAAAAAAATAGATTCTATAGAAATAGAAGTTAAAAAAGATATAGAAGCTATAGAAAGTAAAACAAAAGAAGTAGAAGAAGAGTTAAAAGAATTAGATAATATTTAAAAATACGTAAGATGAAAAATACTAAAACATTATTTATAATAGCAATATTATTTGCCTTTATAGGCTTGCAAGGAGTAAACGCTCAAGGTAAAGGTAAGGGAAAAAATAAATCTATAGAAAAGGCAGAAAAAAATGCTCAAAAAGGAAAAAATAAGGCTAAAGAAGTAAAGGGAAATATTCAGGAGGAAGTAGAAGAGCATAAAGGAAAAGGAAAATCTAAAGCTCATGAAATGAAAGGGAAAGGAAAAGAGAAAGCTGAAAAAATAAAGGAAAAAGGAAAAGATAAAAGAAAGGATATCGAAAGAGAGTATGACGGTAAGGTAAAAAAAGAGAAAAAAGAATATAAAGGAAAAGGAAAAGCTCACGGTCGTAATAAAGGAGATATGAGCGGAAGAGAGTTTGGAAAAATGCGATCTGAAGAAGCAAAAAATAAAGTTAAAGAGAAAGAAACAAAAATAAGAGAGAGCGAAGAAGTTTTAGGTAGAGGTAGAAATAAGGTAAAAGAAGCTAAAGAAAAATTAGAAAAGGATAAAAAAGATAAAAACCTTAACGATGAAGAAGTAAAAGAAAAAGAAGAGAAGATAAAAAAAGTGAAAACGAAATTAGATGAACTAGAAGAGAGAATACAAAAACAAAGAAAAAAAATAAAAAAAGATAAAGAAGGTTTAGAGAAAATAATTTTACCTAAACAATAAAAAGTAAATAAAAAACGCATGCAGTTGTATACTCTGTATGCGTTTTTTATTTAAAGCTATTTTAAAACTGAAATTTAAGCTATAGTTACAGCAGGTTTGTAATTTTTATAATATTGCATTAAAATAAAAGAACAAATTACTGAAGAAGCAATCCCTTCAATAGCAAAGGCAAAAATTACTAGGCCTAAGCTTAAGTTTTGTCCCCAAAAAGAAGAATCTTCTAGTGTAGTCATAAACCCAGGGTTTATAAAGTCTACATAAATAATTAAGCCAATAATAGTAAGAGCTACTGCTACAATAGATGTTGCAGCTCCTATAGAAAAATTAGTAAAATATTGAGATTCATGGTTCCGATCCATATTTGTTTTTATGGCTCGGTTTATTCCCCAAAGCACAAAAGCAAAGTTTAAAAAACGTAGTTCAGAAACATTTTCTAAACCTAAAATTTTCATTAAAAAGAAGAAAGCGACAATTCCTCCAAAGATTAACAAAGCATTGCTCATGATTATTTTTGTACTACTCATAACACGATGTTTTAAATTAACATAATGTTTAAAAGTACGAAATAACTAATTGGAAATCAACTGTTAGTGTGTTAAATTATTGTTTCTGGTAGCTTCGAAATAACTTTTCTAAATTCAATAGTAGCTAATAGTCCAATAATTGGAATGATTGTAAAATAAGTGAATAATTTTTGATATTCAATAATTGTTGGGTTTTCACCAAGCATGTAACCTATAAAAAGAGACATGAAAATATCAGGAGTAAAACCAACTACTGAAATAATACCTACTAAAGTTCCTGTAAGTTGTATCGGTGTTTTAGTTTCTTCAATAATAGCAAAATACAAACCTCTTAAAGCATAAGTGCCTAAGGCCATAAAAATAAAAAAGGCAAAAGACAAAAATATAGGTTGATCTTGAAAGATTCCTAAACCTAGAGTAGCAGAAACAATTATTAAGACAGTAAAACAAGGAATAATCATTCTTGAAGGAAGAAATTTATCAGCTATCCAACCAATGCTAATTGCTGCTAAGGGTCTTAAATACTGAATAAAAACAGCAAAATAAGTAGCTTCTTCTAAAGAATATCCCCACACGTCTTTTGCATAAATTCCATAAATACCAGTTAACTTATACGCACAATAGGCACAGAAAATAATTAATGAATGGTATATAACTTTAGGTTGAATCATTAATGTGAATGCCTCTTTAAAATTGAATTGAAACTCATTAGAGCTACTTTTTACTGGAGTAGTTTTAGGAAGTGTAAACCAAACAAAAACGGCAATTAAAAATATAATGAATGTTATACTACCAATGATATACTGTAAAGTTTGTACTTTGTGTTCAAAAGTAATTGTTCCGCTTTCAGGAAAGAAAAAACTTAAAATAGCGGCTCCAGATAAAGCAATAGTCGCTGCAAAAAAACCACGTCCTCCATCCAGTAAGCCAAAAGACAAACCTTGATTATTTTTGGTTCCCCATTGTCGAGTTGCTTTAATTAAGGCAGCCCAAAACAATAAAATTGTAGATACACCCCAAAAAGCATACAGTATTTTTAAAGTAAAGATAGAAGGAATAGCCGCCATCCAAAAACCTCCTATGGCAGTTAAGAATAATGAAATCGCTAATAGTTTTCTAGCTTCCCATTTATCAGCAATAAATCCACCAAAGAAATAAGAAATAACCGCAGTAATACCATATAATGCTTGAGACTCACCAATTTGAGCATCAGAAATTAGAAAAGCTTCTCTAATTACTGGTTTAAAAACACGCATTAAAATAAAGGGTAATAAAAAAATTGCTTCCCCTGCAATAATTAGGGCAAGCATCGATGTAGTCTTTTTTTGTTGTAGCAAAATAGTATGATTTATGATCTAAATGTACTAAAACAAAGTGAATTACGAATTATGAACATTTAGTGATTCATAATTCGTAATTAATCATTTATAATTATAAAAGCGCTTCTTTTAAAATAGTAATAGGGTGTTTTGCTATTCGTTTTGTACCATCATAAATTTGATGACGGCAACTGGTACCTGCAGCTACAATTTCTGTGTCAGCTGAACAGTTTCTAACTTTAGGGAATAAAGTATCTTCACCTACTTGCATACTAACTTTATAATGCTCTTTTTCATAACCAAAAGAACCAGCCATTCCACAGCAACCAGTATTCATAATAGTTACTTTATAGTTTTTAGGAATATTTAAAATAGAAAAAGAAGCATGTGTACTTGATAGTGCCTTTTGATGACAGTGCCCGTGAATTTTAAGTTCTTTAGTTTCGTTGGTAAATAATGAAGAATCTACATTTTCTTTTTTAATTTCTGAGGCTAAAAACTCTTCAATAGTAAAAGTGTTTTTAGCAATTCTTTCTGCGGAAGATTTATCATCAGCTAATCGCAAGTATTCATCTCTAAATGTTAAAATAGCTGAAGGTTCTATTCCAACTAATGGAGAATCATTAGTAATTAAATCTTTAAAAACAGCAACGTTTTTATTTGCTAATTCTTTGGCTTCATTTAAAAAACCTTTAGAAATATGGCTACGTCCGCTTTCTTCGTGATTACTATACTTTACTTCATAGCCTAATTTTTCTAAAACAATTACAGCATCTTTTCCGATTTCAGCATCGTAAAAATTAGTGAACTCATCATTAAAAAGATAAATGGTTTTGTTTGTCTCTTTTGTTTGATGTTTTTTTAACCAAGCATCTAAAGGTTGTTTTGCTAATTTAGGAACTGTACGTTCGGTAGCAACACCCATTACTTTTTTAGCAATTAAGGTATTTGTGAAGAAATTTGTAATGGCTGGAAATTTACTTCCTAATTTATTGTATTTAGCATTGTTTGCAAATAACTTACTTCTAAAAGAATATCCATTCGTTTCTTGATATTGATATAAAAATTCAGCTTTCATAGAAGCGATATCAACGTTACTTGGGCACTCAGTTGCACAAGCTTTACAGCTTAAACATAAGTCTAAAACTTGTTTTAATTCTTTAGAATCGAATTTATTTTTAGCAGTATTGTTAGTTAAAACTTCACGTAACATATTAGCTCTAGCACGTGTAGTTTCTGATTCGTTTTTTGTAGCTCTATAACTAGGACATAAAGTTCCGCCAGCTTCAGGAGATTTTCTACAATCACCAGAACCATTACATTTCTCTGCGAGTTTTAAAATGCCTTCGCTTTCAGAAAAATCTTGTAATGTTTTTATAACTGGTTCATTTCTGTCGATTTCATAACGTAAACTTTTATCCATCGGGAAAGCGTCTGTTATCTTTCCTTTGTTAAATACGTTGTTCGGATCGAATGCCTTTTTTACTCTACGTAATAACTCGTAATTCTTATTACCAATCATTAACGGAATAAACTCAGCACGCACAATTCCGTCTCCGTGTTCACCACTAAAAGAACCTTTATATTTCTTTACTAATTCGGCAGTTTCTGTGGTAATTTTTCTAAATAAAACAACATCTTCTTGTTTCTTTAAATTAAGAATAGGACGTAAATGTAATTCACCAGCTCCGGCATGCGCATAATACACCGCATCTTGCTGGTACTTATCCATTATTTGGGTGAATTCTTCAATGTATTCTGGTAAATCTTCTAAGGCAACTGCTGTATCTTCAATACAAGCTACCGCTTTCATGTCGCCCACAATATTTCCTAATAAACCTAAACCAGCTTTTCGTAGATGATGTACTTTGGTGATATCTTCTCCATAAACTTTTGGATAGTGATATCCGGAGTTATTTGCTTTTAAATCTGCTATTAATTTATCAGCTTGTTGTTCTGCTTCCTCAATAGTATTTGCAGAAACCTCTAACATTAAAACAGCTTCTGGATCACCTTGTAAGAAGAAGCGGTTTTTAGCTTGTTCACGGTTGTTTTTAGTACAGTCTAAAATTACCTTATCCATCAATTCACAAGCATATAACTTATGATTCATTGCGGTAACGGTAGCTTTTAAACTTTCATTCACACTAGTAAAATGTGGACAAACCATAATACTTTGCGTAGGAGGTAAATCGTCTAATTGAATAGTAATCGCTGTTGAGAAAACCAAAGTACCTTCACTTCCTGATAAGAATTTAGCAGGGTTAATTCTTTCCTCAGTTCCTCCAAATAAATCAGAAATCAAGAATTCATCTACTGCATATCCTGTATTTCTTCTATGAATACTTTCTTTAGGGAACTCTTTTTTTATTTCGTCTTGATTTTCTTTTGAACTTAATTCAAAGAAAATAGATTTAAAGATCTTTCCTTCGAGATCGTCTTGTAAAGATTTTGTTCTGAATTCTTGAGAAGAAATTTCTTCAAAGGTAACTTCAGAACCGTCACTTAATAAACCGTTAATAGTTAATACTTTATCACGTGTAACGCCATATCGAATGGAAGTACTACCCGAAGAATTGTTTCCAACCATACCTCCAATCATACATCGGTTAGAAGTTGAGGTGTTTGGACCAAAAAACAAACCAAATGGTTTTAAAAAACGATTTAAATCGTCTCTAATGATTCCTGGCTCAACAGTAATTGTTTTAGTTTGTTCGTCAAAAGCTAAAACATTGGTGAAATGTTTAGAAACGTCTACAACAATTCCATCTCCAACACATTGTCCAGCCAATGAAGTTCCTGCTGTACGTGGAATTAAAGTCGTTTGATGTTTTGTAGCAAATTCAATTAATTGCTGAATATCCTTTTTGTTTTTTGGATAAGCAACAGCTAAAGGAATCTTACGATATACCGAAGCATCGGTAGCATATATGTTTTTATGTAAATCGTCAAAGAATAACTCGCCAGTTAACGATTTTTCTAAGCTTTGTAATTGTACTTTCTGTATCATGGTTTACACCTTATGATGTTGTTAGTTGTTTGTTAAGGTAAAAATAGTATTCATGTTCGGTAATCGTATATGAATCTATCTTTAATTCCTTTGAAAAAAAAGGAGCGTTCAATACCATAGTATGATATTCTCCATTTTCACCACAAATATCAATATTTAATTTCTTTAAATCATCAATAATGGCTGTATCTATAGTTTTTCCAACCCATTTTTTATCAAAAAAGGGTTTTTTAACTAAAGAGAAAATGACCTTAAAGTTTTCATTTACTAATTGGTTAAGTATTTCGTTCCTATTTTTTTTCCAAAGTGGATTGTAAACTAACATTCCAGATTTTTGGCAGCATTTCTCAATCCAATTATCATGATTTTGAACTTCATCAATGTCACCAGTAATTAAAGTGTCAATTTTATATTGCTTTTTTAAGGTAGCGATGTTGTTTTCATAACTCTCTTGCATAGGATTTTTTACGGTTAACAGCAAATGTGGTAATCCAATAGCTTCTACTTGTTTCTGTATTAAAGATAAGTTATGCGCTTTAAAATCTGGGTTTTCAGGAGTAAACGTTACCAGATGCGTGATGTTATACCCTTTTTTTTGAGCTTTGAAAAAGGCCAAAGCACAATCTTTTCCTCCAGTCCATAAAACAGCTGCAGTTGTACTCATAATTATTAACCTATAGGAACGTTACGTTTAAAACCAGTATCAAAACAAATGAAGGTATCCGTACCAGCTACACCGTTTATCAGATGAACTTCATCGTATAAAATCTTTCGAAGATGTTCATTATCTCTAGCATATATTAAAATAAAAATAGCATAGTTACCAGAAACAAAATTACATTCTACAATTTCATTAATCTTTTCCAATTCTTTTATTACATCTTTTGCAAAGCGTGCCTCACGTAAACGAATTCCTGTATACGATTTGGTTTTATAGCCTAATTTCTTTTCGTCTAAAACAAATTCAGCATTTTGAATAACACCTTCAGCGTTTAACTTTTTAATACGTTGATGAATTAAAGAGTTGGATACTTTTAGTTCTTCAGCTATTTGCGAATAGGCCTTACGAGCATCTTTTCGAAGCTTGAGAAGTATTTGTTGGTCTATATAATCAAATTGATCTTTCAAAAGAATAGTTTTGGATTGTTAGAATACACTCAATGTAAGCTACAATCTCTTTAATGCAAAAAGTGTAGCCGAAAATGTAAATATACGACTACACAATTTTACTATTAGATATTATAAGTTAAGCATTTATTTCTGCTAAACATTTTTGTATGCTTTCGTCTTGCATATCTTCATACCATTTGGTTAATTTATAAACAGGTTCACCTAAATCATTTTCAAACAATGATTGATTAGAAGTACCTTGATATTCACGTTTTGCATCATCTGTTCCTAAGTTTGATGCAAAAATTCCTGCGGCACTTACGGGTAAGAAGTCTTCGTAAACCATAGGTTCTATGCTTAAATAACCGTCTTCTAATAATTGGTTTACATCTATTTTTGTGTATACTTTATCTTTAGCTAAAGTTTTTATTTTATTTGAGGCATAATAATGGAAATAAGCTAGCTCTTCTGATTGTAGTTCTTCATAGTTATCAGGAAAAACTTTAAAGTTTTCTGCTAATAATTGATTGTATTCAGCGGCGTTTTCTGCAGTTGGTGATCCACCAATTGCTTTACGTGTTTTATTTAGTAACTCATGATATAAGTCCAAACCTTTTTGGGTTAATGCAGCGCCACGTTGTTCAATCTCACCAAAGCGAGCTTTGTGCTCTCCCATTTCTTCATTTATAACATTGCCTTTAAAAGTTACCTTTTCGGTTAATGCTTTAAAACTTGTTTGACGTAATAAAATAGGGCATTTTCTTGCAGGTGGGCCTTCAATATTGTCTTTTGGTGGAATATTACGAGCTTCCATACTTACTTGCACCTTATCTATATCTAAAGTTCTAGGAGTTAGGTGATTGATGTGAGGCCCTTTAAAAGCAACTACATCTGCGATTAGTCTATGTTGATTTAATAATGCTTGATACATTTCATAATCTACAGTAGCAGTATCATGCCATCTAAAAGTTTCTAATGCTTCTTGAACAAAGGTTTCAGCATCTTCTTTATTTAAACCTCCTTCTTTTTCAGACTTATCAATTAGTTGTAGAGTTTTTTCTGAAAAAATCTGACGATTTTCTAAAATAGATTCAACATTCTTACGCAGCTGAGTATCATCAATTAAATCTATACGTAATAAAGATGTAAAAATTCTGAAAGGGGCTTGGTTAAGAGCGGTGCTTTCAATAGCTCTAAATGCTGTTGCATGAACAGGAACACCTGCTGTTGCTAAATCATAGTATCCAACTGAGTACATTCCCATAACTTTAAATAGACGTCTCATTGTAAATAACTCATACGGTTTACCTAAACGAATTGCTCCATGACGCTCCATATTTAATCGAGTTTTTTCTCCAGTACGATCTAAATGCTCATTAAGTTCTTTAGATTCTGAAAGAACATCTTTATTAATGTCATGAACCAAGTCAAGTAACTCACCATAAAGCGGTACCTCTTCCTTGTACATATTAGACATAATCTTAGAAAATCGATTTCGAATATATTCTGGAGAGACAAATTCCGTAGCTGTATTGTTAAAATTTTCTAGTATATTTTTTGATGACATAATTTATTTAATTTCACTGCAAATTAAGTGAATTTAATTTTTTTTAAAATCAATAAATGTGAAATTTATTCTAAATAAGTTCTTTTTGAGTTAATTTGATCTAAGTGGTTGTTTTTTAATAATCAAAAAAACGATTTTTATTGAAAAAAAAGTTTTTAAAAGGTCAATTTGACTTTACTATCAAAGAAATTACTTTTTCTTATTACCAAGTTTGCATTCTGTTATTTAATAATAATTGAGAGTTATACTCTGGTTTTATTATTTACTCTATTGATACTTTTTGAAAATACAGATGTGAAATTACAAGAAACGTAAATGTTAATTAAAGAAAGTAAGTTAGAATTTTCAAACGTATTAGTAATTGCTCATAATTTTCATCATGGTTACATTTCTACCTTTTTTTTGATTATTCTTACCTTTTCTAAATAAGCGTATCAAAATATCTTTGTAATTAAAAAAATATGAGAATATTAATTATTAGTTTTATATTAATCATCGGTTTAACAACCTGTAAACAAAGAAATATGCAATTAACAAAAAAAGAGAAAGCAGTAGCTTTTATTAAATCATTTGAGACGGGAAGCACAGACGTTTTAGAATTTATAGACCAAAATATAAAAAGTCATAATTCGGGCTTACCAGATGGGAAAAGTACCTATGAAGGATATTTCACTGATAAACCATCTGGAGCAACAGTAGGAAATGTTCGTGTTTTTGAAGATAATGAATATGTAGTAATGCATAATCACTACGAAAATGTTGAAGGTTACCCTGAGCGAATAGTAACGTTTGACGTAGTTCGTTTTAAGGATGGGAAAATAATAGAACATTGGGACAATGTAGCAGAGGTACAACCACAAAACTCTAGTGGACATACTCAAACTGACGGTATAACGGAGGTTAAAGATTTGAACAAAACAGAGGCCAACAAAGCATTAGTAAGTGATTTTGTTAATACTGTATTAGTAGAAGCACAATATGACAAAATGGAAAACTATTTTGATGGAGATAACTACATTCAGCATAATTCATCAATAGGTGATGGTCTTTCTGGTTTGGGTAAAGCTTTAGAAGCAATGGCTAAACAAGGCGTGACAATGGATTATAAAACGAATCATAAAGTATTAGGTGAAGGTAATTTTGTATTGGCAATTAGCGAAGGTTTGTTTGCAGGAAAAGAAACTTCGTTCTATGATTTGTTCCGCGTAGAGAATGGTAAAATTGCAGAACATTGGGATATAATCGAAACAATTGCTAAAAAAGATGCTTGGCAAAACGAAAATGGTAAGTTTTAAGATTTTTAACTTTAAATTTTGTGTAAAATAGAAAAATAAACCTGTCTAAGCTTTATAAGTTTATACAGGTTTTATTTGAAAATGAACATCAATTAATATTGCGCTTATGAATGACCCTATTCCTAATTTATTCTGTGTTAGCAGTGAATTTGATGAATTCCAGTTTTATATTGGCTCTTTAAAAAGTATACAAAACTCAGATAGCACAACTAATTCTATATACAATATTCATCGTTTCGAATATTACACTATGATGCTTATTACAGAAGGAACTGGGTGGCATTACATCGATTATAAAAAATACTTTTTAAAGAAAGGTTCCTACATGCTTATTTCAAAAAATCAAATTCAAAAAGATGAAGAGAATTCTGATTTAGAAGGTATTGTTGTTTTATTTACCGACAACTTTCTTCAAAAGAATTTCAATCATGCTCATTTAAAAAGCCACATAAACATATTTAATTATCATTTATATACACCTTTACTTGAACTAAAGGAATCAAATTATAAAGACCTTCTTGAATTCATTGAACGTATTAATTTTGAATATGAGATGGATTTTGACGAAATGAAAGGAAAAATTCTTGGTACTTTATTAAATACTTTACTGTTTAAAACGGAAAGAATTTCTCGTCATACACATACTAATCTTGAACAAAATAAATACTATAACCAATTTAAAAATTTTGGTGATTTATTAGAAAAAGAATTAGCTAAGGAAAAGGATGCTAAATTTTACGCTAATGCAATGAATATTAGCTACAAACATTTAAACGAGATTTGCAAAACAATAAGTTCTAAAACTGCAAAAGAATTTATTACAGACTTTTTAGTTTTAGAAATTAAACGTTACTTAAACGGAACTAATATGTCAGTAAAAGAAATAGCATATATGTTAGGCTTTGATGAACCTACAAATCTTCATAAAATATTTAAACGTGAAACAGGCAAAACAACATTAGAATTTAGACAAATAATGTATTAAAGAAATACTCTAAATATTCTTTTAAATTGATAAGAATTAATTAAGGAACGTGACTCTGTTTTAATTATCTATATTCAATGTTAGCGAAATATAAAAAAGGTAAAGAATCATACTAAGTTTACAATACAATATCATTTACCCATTTATAAGGTTCTGGAATATCAGTATCATCTATTAGTTGACGAATGTCGATTTCTATACCTCTACTCATATTGGTAATTGGTACATCATTTGGTCCTCCTTCAAAAGGATTTTCAGTGTTTTCTCCAATACTTTCCATAGTATTGAATACCCAAGAAAGAATTACACTAAAAGGAATAGAAAACCATACGAAATTTGCAGCTACCCATTCTTGTATGCGATGCCCCCAATCGGTACGAGATTGGTGATGAGAAAGGTCTTCTAAAATATGTTCTCCAATACTTTCAAAACCTTCCATAATTCCGTAGGGTAATAAAAGAATAAACAGCCATACAAAATAAAAGTTCATTGTAGCATATTGTCGTGGGTATGGAAAGTTTTTAATACGCTCACTCTTTCCTTGCAAAGTGTAAAATTCAATAAGCATATTTTCCATTTCCATATGACGGAAATCTTCTATAAGACCTTGTTGTTTTAATTCTCGTAACCTTCTTGATTGTATCCCTAAAATTTGAGAAGCTTGATTTCCTTTAGCAAAAAGCTCTTGATATTCTTCTTCATTAATATAGTCTTTAATAACCTTTTCAATAGGAATCTCATCTTCATGTATAAAAAGCATATTTTCTCTGAACTCCTTATTCGATTTATCTGATTTTAAGTGAGCTTCCCAAGGTTTGTCTTTTCTTAATTGATAACGTAGGGCTGTTAACCAAGCGATATGACGATGGACCAATTCTCTATGCACTTTATACAGTTCTGATTCAGAAATTGGGTTTTCAGTGCGGTCGTTTGTAATAAAATCTTTAACCATAATAGTCCAAGAACGAGAAGAGTTTACAATACCTCCCCAAATTTTACGAGCTTCCCATAAACGATCATACGAAGCGTTATTTTTAAAACTGACTAAAAAAGAAATAGCAGTACCTAAAACTCCTAATGGCAACCAAGGAATATGTAGCCATTTTAAACCAACAATTTCAAATAAAAATACAGGTACGGTTGATAAAATAATAAATAGATAAATATTTCTACGAGTCCACTTAAGCATTGATAGAAGCGGGAAGGTTCTTTTAATGTACATACGTTAATATTATGTTATAGTCTCAAAAATAGAAAAAAGGATTCAATATATTTGTTTATACATCAAATCAATCAATTTTAATGAAGAAGCTAGCCATTTTATTATTTTTTGTGAGTTTATCGGTAATATCCCAACAAAAAATAGATTTATCATATTATTTACCGAATAATGTGACGTATAATAAGAATATTCCTACACCTAAATCTGTTATAGGTCACGAGGTAGGGGAGTGGCATATTACTCACGATAAATTAGTTGAATATATGAAAGCTTTAGCAAAAGCTTCAGATAGAGTAACACTTGAAGATAGAGGGGGAACTTATGAAGGCAGACCATTGTTGTTATTAACAATTACTTCTAAAAAAAATCAGCAGAAAATAGAGGAAATAAGAAGAAAGCATATTGAAGGAACTGATGATGCTTCGATTGATGTTTCAAATCAGCCAATAGTTGTATATCAAGGATTTTCTATTCACGGAAATGAACCAAGTGGCTCAAACTCAGTATTAGCATCTGCGTATTATTTAGCGGCAGCTGAAGGAGCTAAAATTGATGAATTATTAAATAACACGGTAATTTTATTTGACCCATCATTGAATCCAGACGGATTGCAACGTTTTGCATATTGGGCAAATACAAACAAAGCAAGTAATATAAACCCAGATCCGAACGATAGAGAATATCACGAGATTTGGCCCGGGGGAAGAACGAACCATTATTGGTTTGATATGAATCGGGATTGGTTACCAGTACAATTACCAGAAAGTAAAGCAAGAATTGCATCTTTTCATAAATGGTTACCTAATATTTTAACCGATCACCACGAAATGGGAACAAATTCTACTTTCTTTTTCCAACCAGGAATTCCGAGTAGAACGAATCCATTAACTCCACAAATGAATCAAGATTTAACAAAAGAAATAGCGGGGTATCATGCAAAAGCTTTTGATAAAATAGGTTCAACGTATTATTCAGAAGAAAGTTTTGATGATTTTTATTATGGAAAAGGATCTACATTTCCAGATATTAATGGAAGTATTGGGATTTTATTTGAGCAAGGAAGTTCTCGTGGTCATGCACAAGAAAGTGAAAATGGAGTATTGACCTTTCCATTTACAATTCGAAATCAGTTTACTGCAACTTTATCAACCTTAGAAGCTGCAAAAAATATGCGAGTTAAAATCTTGAAATACCAACAAGATTTTTATAAGAACTCAAGAAACTCAGGAGAAAACAAAGCTATTGTTTTTGGAGATGAAAAAGATGCTGCAAAAACAAATCATTTAGCTGAGGTTTTAAAAAGACATCAAATAAAAATCTACGAATTAAAAGCTGATTTTACATCGAACGGAAAGAAATTCAAAAATGGGTATAGTTATGTAGTACCAATGAATCAGAAAAACCAGCGATTGGTGAGAGCAATGTTTGATGTTAGAACTACGTTTAAAGATAGTTTATTTTACGATGTTTCTGCGTGGACATTCAATCACGCTTTCGGAGTAGATTTTGCTGATAATGTTTCATTGTCTAAAGCAGGAAAAGAGGTTGTTACTTTAAAAGATAGGGTAGGGAAAATAAGTAACAAGAGTTCTGTTGGATATTTATTTCCTTGGAATGAGTATTACACTCCAAAAGCGTTGAATACGATTTTAGAAAAAGGATTACGAGCTAAAGTTGCAATGAAGCAGTTTAAAAACGATGGGAATTCGTACGATTACGGAACTATCTTTATTCCAGCTCAAAATCAAAAATTAAATGGAACAGAGTTATTTCAGTTTTTAGAAAAAGTTGCTAAAGAAAACCATATTGATATTAAAGGTGTTTTAACAGGTTTAAATGATGGAATTGATTTAGGTAGTAGAAATTTTAGAGCAGTTAAAAACCCTAAAGTAGCAATGTTGGTAGGTCGTGGAATTACAAGTTATGATGCAGGTGAAGTGTGGTATTTGTTAGATCAACGTTTTGATATGAAAATTACAAAGCTAGACATGTCGTATGCTTCCAGAGTTAATTTAGATAAATACACAACGATTATTGTTCCGAACAGTAATTCAATTGATAAAAATTTAGAAGCTAAGTTAAAATCGTGGGTGCGTAAAGGAGGAGTTTTAATTGGGTATAGAAATGCGGTAAATTGGTTGTCGAATAAAAAGTTTATTAATGTAAAGTTTAATAAAACAAAGATTGATACTGTAGAAAATGTGTCTTTTGAAAATCGTTCATTGCAATCTGGAGCGCAGGTAATAGGAGGGGCAATTTTTGAAGCTAAAACAGATCGTTCTCATCCAATTAATTTTGGGTATAAGAACGATAAAATAGCCTTGTTTAGAAATACACGTCAATTTATTAAAGCAGATAAAAAGAGTTATAACAACCCGATTCAGTATACCAATAATCCATTGTTAAGTGGTTATATATCAAATGAAAATTTAAAAGAGCTGAAAAATACAGTGCCGTTTGTAGCGCAACGATTAGGTTCTGGTAGAGTTATTGTTTTTACAGATAATACAAACTTTAGAGCTTTTTGGTTTGGAACGAACAAATTATTGATGAATGCTATTTTCTTTGGAAAGTTGATGTAAAACATATATAATTAATAAAAAAAACACTAAAACCCCGCTATTAGCGGGGTTTTGTGTAACAAAAAGTAAAGTTATGCGTCTTTATAATACATTAATCAATCAAAAATACTATGAGTTTATTAAGAGTTTTATTAGCAATTTTTTTTCCACCCTTGTCCGTTATCGGTTATGGATGTGGATCAATTATAATTGTTTTTTTGCTAACTTTATGTGGTTGGGTTCCAGGAATTATCGGAGCTTTAGTGATTTTAAATAACACTAAATAAAAAGTGACTTTTATATTAGTTCTGTGTCTAATTAAATAACAAACTAATAAAGACATGATTTATATTTTAACTACACTACTTATTGTTTTCACTTTTAGTTATGTATTTAATATACAAACTAAGAAAACTAGTAAAGTTTATTGTAAAGTAAAGAAGAGAAAATAGAGTATTCTATTAAGTGTATATTATTTGAAAAGAAAAAGCGCTCAATGAGTAGTCATGGTCGGAAGAAAAAATCTTCCGACTTTTTTATTTTCCGTCGGTTATAATTTTGGCTTTAATTATTTGA
>CANNGJ010000016.1 GCA_947504185.1 uncultured Tenacibaculum sp.
GTACTGCCAATGGTGGGAGAGTAGGTCGTTGCCTTTCTTTTTAAACCTCAATCTGATAAAGATTGAGGTTTTTTTTTACACGTAATTGAAATACTTTTTTAATGAACGAAGTATTATTAAGTCTAAAGACAATGATATTTACTTAGCTTTTAAATACACCCAATGGTTATTCTCTTTATTGAATAATGAGTTTTCATGAATAACGTCTACGACACCATTTTCCATAAAATATGCTTTGAATTCTACAGTATTATTTGTTGAATTTAGGATTTCAAGTTTAATCCATTGAACAGCTTTTGTCCAGTTTAAAATTTCTTTTTTCTCTTTATTAGAAGGACGACTAGAAGAATGGTGACTTTGTTGTAAGTAATTAATATTAGCAAGAACAAAAGCACTGTAACGAGATCTCATTAATTCTTCTGAAGTATCAACTGATAAAATGTTTTTGTGTGCTTTCTCACAACAGTCTTTGTATTTTTTATTAGGATTGCAAGGGCATTTCATGATAGGCTAATTTATACTTTGATTAGTCTGTTCAATTCTGAAGCATTGTTCTGACCCTAAAAATAAAGGATCACCATGTTTTTCAGACCAAAATCCATCTAGTATGTTTTTGGTAAGACATTTATAAACGACAGTTCCTTTATAAATTTTTAAATCATCACCTTGATAATTAAAGTTGATGACTAAAATATTATCATTAAAAAAACCTGTTCCATATTGTTCTTGATTATTATTAATTAACCATTTAGCAATTATCCTATTATTGATGTCTAGAGTTAAAGTTAGAATCCCTTTATATTTATTACTTTCTGCGTTTTGGTTGGTTCCAATAATTGAATATATTCCAATTAAATCTTTAATCGTCATAGTCTTAAATAATAAAAAACAAAAATACTTTTATTAATTAGAAAATAGGTTCATAAATATAGAGATTAAAAATTCATATATAATCTAAGGTTTGTTGATATATTATTATGCTGAATTCAAAACTTTTTGCGTCTTTTTTTATTTTTCACGTCTATTAAATAAATCAAAGATTTATTTTTACAATTATGGATACAGGTATAAC
The DNA here is from genome assembly GCA_947504185.1 of uncultured Tenacibaculum sp. Taxonomy (GTDB): domain Bacteria; phylum Bacteroidota; class Bacteroidia; order Flavobacteriales; family Flavobacteriaceae; genus Polaribacter. The sequence continues at coordinate 1,073 of CANNGJ010000016.1, forward strand.
CGAAGTTTGGAATGACATGAATGACCGATTAACAAATTTTGTTAATGGTAAGGTTAAGGATTCTGAACTTACAAAAGATATTGTTCAAGATGTTTTTTTAAAGGTCTTTTCTAAAAGTGATACGCTAAAGCATAAGGATAAATTAGTCTCTTGGATTTATCAAATTACTAGAAATGAAATCATTAATCATTTTAGAAATGTAAATTTTTATAATCCATCTATCGAAATTGAAGAAGAAGAAATCAACGAAATAAAATTAACATCTGAATTAGCAGAATGTGTTCGACCAGTAATAGATTCATTACCAGATAAATATAAAGAAGCATTAATTTTATCTGACATTGAAAATATACCTCAAAAAGAAATAGCAAAAAGATTAAATATTTCATACTCAGGGTTAAAATCTAGAGTGCAAAGAGCAAGAGAGCTATTAAAATCTACTTGTGAACAATGTTGTGATATTTCTACTGATGTTTATGGAGATGTTATAGATTACAAAGCAAAAAACTGCAACCCTTCTTGCAATTAACTATTTTTTGCGTCTTTTCTTTAAGCTGACGTCTATAGAGTGAAATTAAATTAAAAACACTGTAAATAGATATATTATGTCACAAGAAATTAAAGAACACGTAAAAGAGGCTTATACAAGAGTTGCAAACACAGGAGCAGGATGTGGTTGTGGACCAACATCTTGTGGATCGCCAGCACAAGACTGGACACTTAGCGAAAGTTATTCTAAAATAGAGGGTTATGAAGCTGATGCAGATTATGCCTTAGGTTGTGGAATTCCTACAGAACACGCCAACATAAAAGAAGGAGATACCGTTTTAGATTTAGGCTCTGGTGCAGGGAATGATGTCTTTGTTGCTCGTCAAATTGTTGGAGAAAAAGGTCATGTTATTGGTGTTGATATGACAGAAGCCATGATTGAAAAGGCTAATGAAAACAAACAAAAACTTGGTTATGATAATGTCGATTTTGTCTTAGGTGAAATTGAAGACCTTCCTTTAAAAGATAATTCTATAGATGTATCTGTAAGTAACTGTGTATTAAACTTGGTTCCAAATAAAACGAAAGCCTACGAAGAAGTATATCGAGTATTAAAACCAGGAGGACACTTTAATATGTCAGACATTGTTTTACATGGTGCTTTACCAAAAGGCATTATGGGAGCTGCAGAAATGTATGCAGGTTGCATTTCTGGAGCTTTACAACAAGAAGACTATCTTCAAGCCATAAAAGATGCAGGATTTAAAAATATTAGGATTACTAAAGAGCGTGTTATAAATATGCCAGACGATGTTTTATTAAATTATGTAAGCCCTCAAGAATTAGCTGAGTTTAAGGCAAGTGATAACGCTGTGGTAAGCCTTGGTGTTTACGCAGAAAAATAGCATCATTACTGTCTGATTAATAGGAGTTTAGCCTTATGAATATTCATAAGGCTATTTTTTTTGCGTCTTTTTATGGAAGTGACGTCTATAGATTGAAAATAACTTAAAAATAAGCATAGTGAATAATTCAAACAAAGCAAATTGCTGTACACCGAATCAAGAATCAAAAAATAATACTGATTGTTGTATATCAAATACTAATTCAAAAAACAAGAATGGAGGAATGAAGAAAAAAATTGGAGTAGGCATTCTAGGTCTAGCGTTAATTTTTGCTTTTATGACAGCTTTTAAAGGTTCGCCTAAAGCAGAAATATCTTGTACTACAGTTGTAAATACTCCAACACTATCTATTGCTGATTTTGAATGGATAAAAACAGATAAAAAAGTAGCTTATGTAGTTTTAAAAGGTAATAATACTAATCAGAATCAAGAAATCACTTTGAAAGTAGAAAGTATTATTAACGAATTAAATGAAACAGATGGCTCAGCTCATTTCCTTGCTTTAGAGGCTAATAATCCAAATTACCAAGACGTTGTTTCAAAATTAAAAATTGAAGAAATGCCATCAATTGTTGTTCTAGGAAAGAGTACTTTAATTATTAATGGATCTGAGGTAAATTCTACTAAATTAATTAGATCATATGATGCTGTTTTAACTCCAAAAGCTTCATGCTCACCAGCAGAGAAAGAGGCATGTGCAGGAAAAAACTACACATCGTATGACTCAAATGCTAAAGTCTCTTGCACACCTAAACAAAAAGCAGCTTGTGCAGGTTTTAAAAAGTCAAATAAATAAGTATGTTAGAGAATATTCAGCAATGGACTAATGGTGTTATTGAAAGTCAATTAAATTCACCATTATTTTTTATTGCTATTTTTGTGTTAGGTCTTGTTGCAGCAGTTGGTTCTGCTTGTAATGTTGGTGTTTTGGCAGCAATTACTAGTTATGCGGGTTCAGAAACTAGTTCTAAAAACAAAGCCTCACATTTAAAAACAGGAATTTCATTTTTATTAGGTAACATTATTTCATTATCACTTGTAGGAGCTTTAACGGGTTTAATTAGTGCTTCAATAGGTCAAATAGTTGGTCAATATTGGACTATAATTGCTGGCGTTTTAGTTGTTTATTTAGGACTTTCAAGTTTAAATATGCTTCCTTTTAGCTTAAAAGTTGGTTTAAATTTGTCTTCTAAAGTATCAAAATTAGCTAATAAAAGTTTTCTTTTTGGATTAATATTAGGAGGCTTTGCAACGGCATGCTCTGTTGGATGTAGCCCAATTTTTCCAATAATTTTAGGAATTTCTTATCTTCAAGGAAGTTTATTAATGAGTTGGTTTACTTTATTTGTATTTGCTATAGGTTATAGTATCCCTTTAGGAGCTTTATTAGTTGGTTTTGGTTTTGGCTTCAATAAATTTTCAGATAAACTATTACAAAACAAACAGCTTATAAGTCAAATATCGGGTGTAGCTCTAGTTGCGTTTGGTTTTGGTTTGTTATTTGGTTGGATATAAATATTAAAATATTAAAGAATGAGTCAATTTGATAAAATACATACAGTAGATAATAACTTTGCAAAGAGCAATCCTAATTACTTAAAAGGAATGTTTGGTGCAACAGATGTCATACCTTTATGGATTGCAGATATGGATTTTGAAATAGCAAAACCTATACAAGAAGCGTTACAAAAATTGGTAACGCGTAATATATATGCCTATGAGTTTAATACTGAAGCTGTTTTTAAAACAATTTCAGATTGGAACTTAAAGCGTCATCAATTACAATTAAGCCCTAAATCGTTTGTGCAAGTTTCTGGTGTTCTTACAGGAATAGGTGTACTAATTAGAGAATTATCTAAAGAAGGAGATGGTATACTAGTACAAACACCTGTGTATCACCAATTTTTTAAAGTTATTGAATCTGCAGGAAGGAAAGTGATTCATAATAAATTAAAAGTTATTGATGGTCACTATCAAATGGATTTTGAAGATATAGAACGTAAGCTGAAAACGCTGAATATTAAGGCTATCTTACTTTGTAATCCACACAATCCAATTGGTCGTGTTTGGACAAAAGAAGAATTACAAAACCTAGTAAACCTTGCAAACCAATATGATGTTACCATTATTAGTGATGAAATTCATTCAGATATTGTGTATTCTGGCTCTAAATTTAATAGTATAGTTTCTTTAAATGATAATGAGAATCATATTGCTGTTTTAGGATCACCAGCAAAGACATTTGGTATGCAGAGTATTTCTAATGGTTATTTATATATCTCAAATCAAAAAACACTTAAGCAAGTTAAAAAGACTATTGGTTCTTTATATTTAGACCACGGAAGCATTCATTCTGCTAACGCTACAATAGCTGCTTATACAAAAGGAGAGGAGTGGTTAGATGATTTACTAATCTATCTTGAAAAAACGATGGATTGGATTGAAGATTTTGTAAAAAAGGAATTACCTGAAGTAATACTTTTTAAACCTGAAGGAACTTACCAAATCTGGTTAGATTTTAGTAAGCTTAATCTATCTGATGCCGCTTTAAAACATTTGGTTGTAAACCAAGCAAAATTAGCTTTAACACCAGGTGATTGGTTTGAAGGCTCGCATACACAATTTATGCGTATGAATGTAGCTTCACCATTATCTAAAATTCAACAAGCTTTTCATCAGTTAAAAGAAGCAATAGATGAAGGCTTAGGTTGTTCTTTTAATGAAGAAAAATTTAATAGAGGTTGTTGTTCTTGTTAATAAAGTCTTTGAAGTTTTATAAAAGTAACTAATAATTAATTGGCTACTTTTTTTTTCATATAAATATCTTTCTATTATTTTCTTTGACTTTCAAATGGGTAATAATTTTGTATATCTAAATTTAATTAAATTAGCAGCATGGAAGATTTTATAGAATTTATACAACAATATGCATTTCTTTCTAAAGAAGCTATAATTGCTATTAAAGCAGTAGCAAAACAGAAAAACTACGAAAAAGGCGATTTGCTCGTAGAAGAAGGAAAAACGTGTAATCATTTATATTTTTCTTCAAAAGGAATTGTTAGGGTTTATTTATTCCAAAAAGGAAAAGATATAACAAATTGGATTTATCCAGAGAAATCAGTCTTTACATCGTGGCATAGTTATATTTTAAGAAAACAATCGTCTGAATATATTGAAGTTACTACGGATGCTGATATCATATCAGTATCGTATAATGATTGGCAAGAACTATATCAAGCTTACCCAGAATTGGAAAGATTTGGTCGCTTATTAATTGAAGAACAAATAGCTTTGATTGATGATTTTTATAAAGGCTATTACTTTTTAACAGCTAAAGAAAAGTATGAATTACTAACAAATGTATTTCCACAAATTACTCAAATAGCAAACTTGGGTCATATTGCTTCTATGTTAGGTATTAGCCAAGAAACCTTGAGTAGAATTAGAAAGTAAATAAAAAAGGACTTTCTTAATTAAAAGAAAGTCCCAACATGAAAAGGAGAGTTTAATAAAATGAGGGGTTAAAAAACTCTCACAACGTTAAATCCAAAAGAGATATCTCCTTTACCCCAATCTCCTTGCGCTTTAGTTAAGAAAGCACTATCGTTACTTCCTCTAGCATTTGAAAATAGTAATTGGAATACATGTCCTCCAGTTTCGATATCGATACCAAGAGTTAGTGGATTGTTATATTTTGAATCTTTATGTTTGTTAAAGTTATATGCGTAATCAAGATTAAGACTCATACGTTTACTTACCTTTAAACGACCACCTAATCCCATTAAAAATTGATTATGTGTTCTATCACCAGTAAAGTTTAAATCTTGTAAATTTTGACGTACAAACGAAGGTGCTAATTCTAAAGAGAAATTTTTAGATACACGACGAGAAGCAAGTAATTGCATTGTGTAGCTCATACGGTCATCAAACTTTAAATTAGGATAGTTTGCTTTTTTAATTTCAGAATTAATATCTGCACTCGCATATCCAACTAAGTTTAAAGGAAATTTGGTAGATTGTTTTGTAAAACGAACTTTAGCAGTACCCGAATATGTTTTTTCGAAACTATCACGACTTAAACTTAATTGAACTCCGTCCCAAAAGCTATAAGCTAATTGAATTTTAGTATTGGCTTGGTCTAATCCAAAAAACTCATCAATGCCATCTTTTAATGAACCAAAACGGTGGGATACAATTAAATATAAATCACCTTTGTCAGCAATTTTGGTAGATTGTAAGTTTCCTATTTGCATCGCTTTAAAAGCAGGTAAAGCAAATTGTTTTGCGTTTTTTGTTTCGTTATCTAATTCATCTAATAAATCATCTTGAGCAAATGAGTTTATTGATGTAAAAGCAATTAAATAAGCGAATAAGTATTTTATTTTAGTATGCATTGTTCTAATTTTAATTCGTCTAGTAAATCATCGTATCCTATAACACGACCTTTAATTTTTATGTTTTGATTTTCTTTTATTGAAGAATTGTCTTCAATATTTTTAAGTTGACAATAGATTTGGTTATTTAATGTAAACCCGTTTTCATCTTTAGAAGTAATTTCTCCAGAGATTTCTACAACTTTTGTATTCCAGTTAGCAAAATTTTGACTTGCTTTTTGTAAAAAGTCTATCGCGTTTCCATTAAAATCAATAGCTAACTCTTCAATTGTCTCATGAGGTTTATAAGCATACTTATATGCTGAATATCCACCTGCTAATAGAATAAGTAGTATTACTAATAATTTATTTCTTTTCAACCAATTCATAATCTAAAGAGATGTTTATATGTTCAGCTATTTTTTTACGTACAATGCTTGGTATTTTTATGCCAAAATCTTGTGGTTGTACAGAAAAGTTAGCTGTTAATTCGATTTTATTATTCTTTAAACAAACTAAAGCTGTAGTACTAATTTCTTTTTTAATACCACGAACAGTTAAGGTTCCTTCTAAAGGGAACTCTTTTTCAGAAGTTAAATTCTCTAAAGAAAACCCATTTAATTTACCTCTAAATGTTGCTTTTGGAAACTGATCACTATCCATATAGTTTTCATTAAAGTGTTCTTGCATTAAAGCAACATCGAATTTAAAGGCTGTAATAAATAATTGGGCAGCGATATCTCCGGTACTACTTTTAATTATAGCAGTTGAGCTTTTATTTACAGCTTCTACTGGTTCAAATGCTTCAACCGAAGCTTTAAAATGTGTAGTCCCTGTTCTTGTAAAGTATTTTTGAGCAGCAATTGTTTGACTAATCAATACAACTACCATGATAATTATTTTTTTCATGTCTATTGTTTTTAATTTTATTACTGAAACGATTATTCTAAATAACCGTCAGCTTTCCATTTATCTACTAAAGCTCTTTTGTCGGCAGTTAATAATCCACTTTGTGGCATTGGGTTAGCAACATCATTCATTCTATCGATTAAAGTTCCGTTTTGTGCAGAGTTTTTTACTTGACTATATGTTTCTAAGATCAAGCCATTTCTAGGATTTACTGAACTGTGACAGGTTAAACAGTTATTAAACATTATTGGCTGAATATCTTGAGAATAGGTTACAGTTCTATCTACAGGAGCACCAGCTAATGGTATTTCGGCAGTTGTACAACTAATGATTAAAGCTATAATTGAGATATAGAATATTTTTTTCATGTTATTAATTTTGAACATCAACATTGGTTACGTTTTCTACTTTGTTTTCTAAAGGAGCTACTGTGATTCTTTTACTTATACTTAATATGTCACCTTCTGATGGAGCTCCATCATTATTTTTATCTGCAATAACAGTTAGGTAATAATCTCCAGGATGCAAGTAGGTGAATAAAAAAGTATCTTCTTTATTTTCTAGCGTTGGAAAGTGTAATAAAGTATCATAAGCTTCAGCATTTGTAGTTAAAAATCCATCAGCATCTGTTAAAGCATCTTTTGATAGGTATACAAATAAATTAGTATCTGTAATTTCTGAATTACGAGTAATATTAGCAGTTAATGTTCCTAACCTTGGGTGATCTGTTATTTGGTAAGGATCACCAGATTGAGGGGCTAATTCATATACATCGTTATTAGTTTGTTGCGCTAAAAAAGTAGCTGATTTAGGAGCAATTTCTCCAGCTGGGACATATAAATTATCAGCATTAAACCCGTTAGCAAAATCTAAACCAGCATCTATTTCGTTTTTAGGATAATCAGTTGCTGTTGCAGCAGCTTCAGCTAATTCTATATGCATCTTTTTACCTTTAAAGGTCATATGACGTGAAGGAACTCTATTTCCTAAATTACTAGTATAAGAGTTGAAGAATAACTCGTCTTCATCAAAACGTAATTCGAAATACATAATCGCGTCACCGCCAATAGCATCCACAAAACGATAGTATTTACCTTCAGCACCTCGATCTTCTACTTTATCTAATACAAAATAACTAGTTCTATAAATACCACTTAATAAACCTCCATTACGAGCCATTAAGGTTCTTTTATTTTTATAATTAGTTACAAAAAATGAAGTAAATAAATTACCAAGTGATCCACCTTCGTGAATTCCATGAATATGTGATTTTGAGATAGCTCTATAATCCCAAGCAAACCAAGGGTAATCATCGGCAATTACTCTATTAGTACCTACCCAATGTCCTTGCATTTTTTCTAAGAAATCAAAGCCATCTGTATTAATATCAACAGGAACAACTTCGGTTGTAGGTGTAGGTTGTGGAGTTGGGGTTGTATCACCTCCTGTAATATCTCTAACGCCATCTTCACAGCTTATTAAAGAGAATGATAAAAGTAATCCTAAGATTATAACTTGTTTTTTCATTGTTTAGTTTTTATTATTGTTTTCTAGTCCAATTTTCTATTAAAGGTTTCTTATTTATATAACTAGTAACCTCTAGGGTGTCTTTATGTTTAACTTTAATTGTTAGCTTTTCTGAAACTGTATTAGTAGCACCTGAAATAGCATCTACAAAAACCTCATTTTTATATTTTAAATCATGTAAAAAGATGTCTTTATCAGTTTTTGTTTCGTGTAAAACAGTGGTGTCATCATTGTAATACAAAACTTTACCAATAAGTTTTTTACCTTGTTTCTCAATTTTATAAGTTGCTTTGTAAAAATTACTTTGAACATTCCAAGTACCAAGAATTCGTTTGTCTATTTGTGTAGAACAAGCTGTAAGTAGCACTATTAAACCTAAAAGAGTTTTTTTCATTTTTAACTAAAAATATTATGCTGACAAAATTGAGAAGACTTATGAGAAAGATTTTTGACCTATGTCAAAATCATAAGGAAATCATGTTTTTGATATAGGTCAAATAGAAATAGTAAAAGGCAAAGTAGTTTTGGATTTTAAATTTGTTTGAGATGAAAAAATTAATGTTACGTTGGAGTATTGAGAAGCCATGGCAATTAATAATTATATTTTTTGTGTTTTCAATAACAGGATCTTCATCAATAATGGTAGGAAGGCCGATATTAAAAGCTTTAGGAATTACATTGCAAAATTTACCTTCGGTTGTGTATTATCCTCTTTTTATAGTTTTAAGTTTTATTTGTTATCAAGTATTTTTAGTAACCTATGGTTGGCTTTTTGGGCAGTTTACTTTTTTCTGGAATATGGAGAAGAAAATGTTGAAAAGGTTTGGTATTACTGTTTAGATATTCTTTATATATTTAAGAATGAAAAAAACTATAAAATGGAGAACCATTACAGCTTTAGTATTAATGTATATAGCAATACTAATGAACTGGGAATGGGCTTGGGGAATTTTGTTTTTATTCTGGGTAATTCCAGATATTTTTTCAGGAGTAACGTATTTTATTGAACCAATTATTAAGAAAGAAAATCCTATGTTATATTGGGTAATTATTGTTAGTTGGATTTTAATGGCTGTTTATTCTTTGTCTACTTTATTTTTAGATTTTAACAAGTACTCATACTAAGAAAAGTTTAACTAAATTATATTGAATAGAAACTTAAAAACATACCTAAACTTATTAGGGCAGTCTACTTTTTTTTGGATGGCAGCCTATATGCTTTTTATTACTATTCGGTTTTATGGTATTGGAGAGGATAAGAGTTTACCTATTGAAGACAAGACAAATATTCCTTTTTCTAAGGCACTACAATATGCAGCATTTTTAGGAGTATTTATAGGTGTTTTTTATTCCTTAATTGAATTTATTTTTGATAAATATGTATCTAAAAGAACTGTACTTTGGGTTCAAATACTATCAAAAACATTTATTTATTTAATAGTTCTTATTGTGTGTGTATCATTAATTAGGAAGTCTTATCAATACGAACATAATGTTGAGTTAGAAGTAATAGAAAAAGGATGGTGGACTAAAAGCAAATCGTTTTGGGTAACCGTATTGTTTTTTTTGTGTTCATCGCTGGTATTTTCTATCATAAAAATGGCTACTGAAAAATTGGGATCAGGAGTTTTTGTAAAAATGCTATTAGGAAAATATAAAAAACCTCAAGAAGAGAAACGAATTTTTATGTTTTTAGATTTAAAGAATTCTACCAGTATTGCAGAAAAATTAGGGCATTTTAAATATAGTCAATTTATTCAAGATTGTTTTTATGATTTAAATGAATTAGTTCCAAAATATGAAGCAGAAATCTACCAATATGTAGGAGATGAAGCTGTATTAAATTGGGAATATAAAAAAGGGTTAGCGAATAATAATTGTGTGTCATTGTTTTTTGATTTTCAACAAAAATTACAATCTAAAAGAGCGTATTATAATAAAAAGTACAATGAGGTTCCAGAATTTAAAGCAGGACTACACGGTGGAACATTAATGGTCGCTGAAGTAGGAACAATCAAAAAAGAATTAGCCTATCATGGAGATGTAATTAACACTTCAGCTAGAATTCAAGCTGAATGTAATACCTATAATGTTCCTGTTTTAATTTCAGAAGACTTAGTTTCCGATTTAAGTTTTAAACATAAATATTTAGCAAAGGTATTAGGGGGTATATTGCTTAAAGGAAAGAAGAATAAAGTGAACTTATATACCATAAGCAAAGCATGAAAAAGTGGAAAACGATTTTAGCATTGTTATTACTAATTCTTGCCGTAATTTTTGAATGGAATTGGTTTTGGGCATTTTTTATTTTAATGGGATTATTAAATGTATTGAATAGTAAATCTATTCATTTTGTAGAAGAAGTTTCTTTATATGAATCGCCTAAATTATATTGGACAATGGTTGTTATATGGTCATTATTAGCATTATTTTCTATTTTAAATTATCTAAATATTTTGACCTAAATCAAAAGATATCAGGGATATATTTTTCAATTTTGTATAAAATTATTCAACATGAAAAATTCAACATTATTAATAAGAAGCGTATTAGTTATTGCAATTATAACTGGCTTCGCTCATTACTTTTATTATAACTACAATATTGATGGAAGTTCGAGTATTATTTCATTCTTTTCCGATACATTACAGTGGGATCTTGTAGAATATTGGTTTTACATATTTAACGATTTAAGTTTGGTATATATAATTGTTCCATTCTTTGTTATAGAGCTTATTAGGTATGCTTATTTAAGAAAATTAAATAAAAATTTAATATTAGATAGTGTAGCTAATATACTTACGTTCGGAGGTTTCTTTTTGATAGAAATAATACTAGGTATTCTAGCCATTACTAAAGTCTATTATTGGGTATATAATAATATAAGCTTACCACATTTAGATATAAATTGGGCAACAATTATAGCTTGTGTTTTATTGGCTGATTTTGCTTATTATTGGGAGCATAGAACTATGCATAGAATAGGAATTGGTTGGGCTACACATACTGTACACCATAGCTCACCACATTTTAATATGTCTGTAGCTTATCGTTTTGGACCTTTAGATGCTATTATGCCAATTGTTTTTTCATTACCAATTGTAATGTTAGGTTTCGATCCAATATTAGTGTTGCTATCTGAAGTATTTGTGCAAGTATTTCAAACTTTATTACATACCGAAATTATTGGTAAATTATTAAAGCCAATAGAATTTTTATTCAATACACCATCACACCATAGAGTTCACCATGGATCAAATAGACAATATTGGGATAAAAATTATGCAGGTATTTTAATTATTTGGGATAGAATGTTAGGAACATTTGAACCCGAAGAAGAAAAGGTGGTATATGGAATTTCTGAACCTTTGAATAGCGTAAATCCGATTAAAGTATTCTTTCATGGCTTAACAAGATTGAATAGAAAGTTAGGGCAAGTATCTGGAACTAAAAACAAATTTTTAGTTTTTGTAAAACCACCAGATTGGATGCCAAATGATAAATCGTAACAATAAAATATAAATGAAATTATTTTTAACATTAGTAGTATCAGTTTTAGCCTATTTTGGATTGGGATATTACGGAGCAACTTCTTTAGTAATTTGGATAGTTTTGATTGTTCTGTGGACATTAATAGATTACTTAACCTATAATAATCCGTTTTCTTGGAAAGATTATATAATTCTTGCGATAGTTTTATCAGTAATAGAAATGGGAGTAGAGTATAATTATTTTGGATTATTTTAAAATTAAAAAAATGAAACAATTATTATTAATAATATTTAGCCTAACAATATTTACTTCTTGTGCACAAAGTAATGATAAGATTATTGGTGTTTGGGATGTGAAAAATGAATATTACCAAGCAATTTATGAAGTTGTTGAAGATAAAGAAAAGTTCTTTGGGAAGATTCATTATTACAACGATGGAACATCAGAATATAAAGGAAGTAATAAAAAAGAAGATTATTTCTTAACGGATGTAGAAAAGAAAGGGGAAAAATATATAAATGGAAAGATGTATTTGCCAGACGGTAGTTTTTATAAAGTTATTTTTACTTTAAAAAATGATAATACCTTAGAGGTTTTAATGACTGTTGAAGGGCAGCCTTATAAAGAAGTTTGGAAACGAAATACAAAGTATAAATAAGAGATTATGAATACAAAAAGAATGATGCATGCATTGCCAGTAGAAGCATACACCTCGCAAGAATGGTTCGATTTAGAAATGAAAACCATTTTTAGTACAACTTGGCAATTTGCAGGTTTGGTAGAAGACGTTGCTAATGCAGGCGATTATATTTCTGTACAAGCAGGATTAAACAATATTTTTATAGTAAAAGGACGCGACAATCGTTTGAGAGCCTTTCATAATATGTGTCGTCATCGAGGAACACAACTATTACGTGCTGTTGGTAAAAACCAAAAAGCAATTACCTGTCCATATCACGATTGGACGTATAATTTAGAAGGGAAACTTATTAGTGTTCCTAAAAAAGAAGAAGAGTTTCTAGATTTATGTAATAAAGAATTACACGATTGTGGATTAAACTTACATGAAGCATCTGTTGATATTTTTAAAGGAATGTTATTTGTGCATCCAGAAAAAAATGGACCCAATATTATGGAGTTTTTTGGTGATGTTGAGCCTCATTTAGGACCTCATGTTGTTGAAGAACTGGTAGAATATCAAGAAAAAGAAGGTCAGCCTTTTTACACCAAAGAAATCAATGCCAATTGGAAAATTATAGTTGAAAATTATATTGATCATTATCACTTAGCACATTTACATGAAGGAACATTAAATATGTACGATCACGCTAAAGTTGATTTTGGTTGGGCTGGACCACATTATTGGTTTCACGAACCATTGGTTTCAGAATATATGGCTGATGTAGAAAATGCATCGCCACAACCATTAATCAAAGCCAATAAAAGTGATGATATGCGCGTGTATGTTCCTTGGTTATTTCCAAACATCGGAATTACAGAAGGAGAAGCAGCTTGGAACACTTTTCATGCAATTCCGTTAGCTCCAGATAGAACTTTAGTGGTTATTCGTTCTAAAATGGAAAATGTTAGCGAATGGGAATTTACGAAGCAATACACAAAATCATCTATGAGTAAAGTGTGGCAGCATTACGGAAATAAAGGAAAATATGAAGGGGATGCTAGCGATCCAATGGCTTCAGGAGATTTTATGGAAGAAGATGTATACGCTTGTGAGCAACAACAAAAATCGTTGAGTTCGCCAATGTTTAGCGTAGGAGCAAGAGCGCAAAGAGGAGAGTATGCTGTGATGCGTTTTCAAGAAGAAGTAAAAAAATGGATGGAAAAAAACGGAGCTTTTGATAATAAATAAATTTGGTATAATGCTTGCCTTTAAATCAGTAAAACAATAAAAAATGAAGAACTTATTTATATTACTATTAGTTGCTTTTACAGCTTGTAATTCTGTGAAAAATAAAAAAGAAAATAATCATTCTATAACTGATGAAATGAATGAAGATAATATTAAAAGTAAAATAATTGTTGTACTAAAAGTAAATGCTAATGAGGTTGATTGTTTTGGAGCTCATGGAAAGCAAAAATGTTTACAGATTAAAGAATTAGGAAAAGATAACTATTGGCAAAATCAATATGAAGGTATTGAAGGATTTGATTTTAAGACTGGATATGTGTATAATTTACAAGTAGAAAAAATCATCTTAAAAAATCCACCTCAAGATGTAGGAGATACTTTTTATAAGCTATTAAAAGTTATTAAAAAAGAAAAACCAATTACTGATGCTATGCTGTCGGATTATGCAACATTAACAGTTACCAAAATTCAACGAGGAAGAGATGGGTATACAGCTACATTAAAAAATGATACAGGAAGTTTATTTACCTGCACAATAAGTATTCCTAATTTAGAAGATAATTATGTGAGTTTAAATGTTGGAGATACAGTAAAAATTGCTGGTGAATATGCAGAGAGTGATCCTGTACAAATTTTTGCTAAAAAAATAAAAGTAATTGAAAGAGTTGCTTTAAAAAACTTACCTGAACTTACAGTAACCAAAGTAATTGGAGAAAAAGATGGAGAAACGATTCATCTTATTGATAGTAAAAAAAAAGCTTATAATATGATTGTGAGTATTCCTAATTTGGGTAAAGATTATATTAGATTAAAAGTTGGTGATAAATTAAAAGTAGAAGGAGAGTATGTTGATAGTTTTCCAACTCAAATTTTTGTTAAAAAAATCCACAAACTAGAGTAATGAGTAAGCTATATTCTCTTAAAGTTTTAGAAGTAAAAAATGAAACAAAAGATTCGACTTCTGTTGCCTTTGATGTTCCTTTTGAACTGTATGATACTTTCAACTATAAACCAGGGCAATATTTAACGTTGCAATTCAATTTAAATGGACAGCAAGTTCGTAGATCTTATTCTTTATGTAGTTCGCCAGTTATTAAAGAACCTTTACGAATTGGCGTAAAAAGAGTAAAAGGAGGTTTGGTATCAAATCATATTAATGATAATTTAAAAGTTGGAGATACAGTTGAAGTTTTAGCACCAGATGGACGCTTTTTTGCTGATATAAAGAAAGAAAACTACAAAACTTATTATCTGTTTGCCGCAGGTAGTGGAATTACACCAATTTTATCGATTTTAAAAACTGTATTATTAACCGAAGAGCGTAGTTACGTACACATGGTTTTTGGAAACAGAAGTCAAGAAACCATTATGTTTCATGAAGAATTAAAACAACTTGAAGAAATACATAAAGATCGATTCGTTTTAGTACAAACATTAAGCAGACCTAAAAGTAACTGGAGCGATTTATGGAAAATACCTACAAAAGAATTTAGAAAGGGACGTGTAGACACTGCTTGTATAGAATGGTTTATAAATGAGTATCCACCGTACGCTCAAAATGCTGAGTATTATGTTTGCGGACCAGGAACGATGATAGATAACACAGTAAAAGCATTAGAGAATATTGATGTTCCCTTTGATAGAATTTTTATTGAAAGTTTTGGAGGAGGTGAAGCTAAAAACACTAGAGAAGTTTTTGAAAATGCAAATTTAATGGCTCATTTAAATGGTGAAAAAATTGAATTAACTATTCCAAAAGGAAAAACAGTTTTAAGAACTTTATTGGCCGCTGATTATAATCCACCATATTCTTGTGAAGGTGGTGTTTGTTCTACTTGTATATGTAAAGTGAAAAAAGGAAAAGTCCACATGAAAAACAATTTAGCATTAACAGATAAAGAAGTAGAAGAAGGTTATGCTTTAAGTTGTCAAAGTATACCTTTAACAAATAATATTGAGATTGTTTATGAATAAACAATCTCAATATTATTTATTTTTTATATCTCAATTTACCAGTTTCAATACTAATAGCAGTTCTAGCTAATACAGTAAATATTAAAGCTCCCATTGCCCAAATACCTAAAGTTACACCAATTTCTATTCCTGTAGGAGTATATTCAGCAATTTTGCCATATGGTCCAGGGATAAATCCAGGAACAATTAGTCCGAAACCTTTTTCAATCCAAATAGCAACAAATAAAAGGATACAAGCAAAATAAAGTACATTTAAATTGTTACGTAACTTATGGAATGTAAGAATAACTGTAGCTAATACATTCATTGTTATTGCTGTCCAAATCCAAGGTAGTAAAGCTGTTTTTCCGTGTAAACCAAAGAATAAATAGTAAGCACTTTCACTGTGATGCGTAGGAGCATAGAATTCTTTAAATAGCTCAGAAACTAACATTATAATATTTACTTGTGCAGCAACTGTAACTACCAACGCTATTTTTTTTATGGTCTTATCTTCAATTTTAAAATCAGTAAAACCTCTAATAATTGCCAGTACTAAAATAATTAAAGCAGGTCCTGCTGCAAAAGCTGATGCTAAAAAACGAGGTCCTAATAAAGCATTGTTCCAAAAGGGTCTTGCTTGTAATCCTTGGTATAAAAAAGCAGTAACTAAATGAATTCCTACAGCCCAAAATACTGAGATTAAGGCTCCTGGTAAATACACACTTTTTTTAGATTCTTTTCCTTGATAATGTCTGAATAAGATATACAACGGAATGCTAATATTGATAAATAAATATCCGTTTAAAGCAATAACATCCCAAGTAAGCATAGAATTAGGAAAATTAAAAACGCCAATTCCTGGTAGCATATGCCATAAAACTGATGGTCCTCCCATATCGGCAACTACAAAAGCTAAACACATTATTAATGCAGCAACAGCCAATCCTTCACCGATTAAAACCGCTTGTTTAAAATCGATATCTTTTAAAACATAAGTAGGCATTACTAGCATTACTGCGGCGGCGGCTACACCTACTAAAAATGTGAAATTAGAAATGTACAATCCCCAACTTACTCTATCTGTCATACCGGTAACACTCAATCCTTGATCTAATTGGATCGAATAACAATACATCCCTATTAACATTATTAAGGTTAAAAAACCCATCCATAAATGGTATGTTTTAGAGCCTTTTGTTATGGTGTCTAAACTATCTTTTATTAAGCTTCCAAAAACTTTCAATGTTTTCATTCTATATTTTTTAATCCATGAAGTACCAGAACTTTGGTTCGGTACCTAAATCTTCTTTTAATCTGAATACTTTCTTGTTTTCCAACACCCATCTAATGGTACTATTAGGATCTAATAAGTTTCCAAAAATACGCGCACCAGTAGGACAAGCCTCAACACAAGCAGGGTTTTTACCAGCTCTAGAACGTTGTACACAAAAAGTACATTTTTCCATAACACCTTTCTTTCGCATTCTATTTCCTAAATAGTGTTGATTCTTATTGATTTCTTCTTCTGGTACTTCTGGTTTGCTCCAGTTAAAACGACGACCATCGTAAGGGCAAGCCGCCATACAATATCTACAGCCAACACACCAATCATAATCTACTACAACTAAACCGTCTTCTTCTCGCCATGTTGCTTGTACTGGACAAACTTCTACACATGGTGGATTATCACAATGAAAACACTGTGTACCCATATAAAAATGCCCTTCAGCCGGAACTTCATGATAGTAATTATCATCAGCTTCATTAAAGTTAAAACCTTTACCGTCCTTCATTTCATGAATTCGGATGTATTGCATTTCTGAGTTTCTATCTTGGTTATTTTCTTCAACACAAGCACTCACACAGTCCATATATCCCTGACATTTAGAGATATTAAAAGCATATCCAAATAACACATCTTCTTCTGCATTTTTAGATGACATGCTAATATTTTTACCAGTTCTTAACTGATATGAACGAACCAATCTGTCTACCGTAGCAGATTTCTCTTCATCGTTCATTAATTTATAGTTTCCTTTAAATTGCTCTTCCCAATCTATTTGTGCTTTTTCTTTAGATTCACTACTAGATGTAACACTTGTACATGAAGCAGCTGCTCCTGCACCGATTAATAAACTAGCAGTTAGTTTTTTAAAGGCAGATCTACGATCCATTTTTACGTCAAAAACTTGATCAAAACCATCTTTATGTCTTTCATCTCCAATAGAAGCATCTACTGCAGCTTCAAAAAAATCATCATTACTTAATTCTTCTTTTTTTGGTTGATGAGAATTACATCCACCAGAAGTTTTACCGCAACCACAAGAAGTAGATGTTTGTTTGTGCTTGCTATTTAGGTTTAGAGTAAACCATTTCTTTTTGTTATCGCTCATGCCTAAATTATTTACGTTCTTTTACTTTTTGAGTATTAAATCTTGCTGGCCACTTGGTATCGAAACCTGGAGAGTGTGGATTATGGCAATTTACACAAGTCATAGAAGCTCTAGGGTTTGCCCAACTTTCTATTCTTTTACCATGTGCACCACCTGTCCAATCTTTGTATTGTTTTTGATGACACTGGCTACATAATTTGTAACTTTTGTTAAGATCGATACTATGTCCTGTAATGCTTCTTAAATCATTCATATTATCGCCATTATGGCAAGTAACACAGTTCATTGTATTGGCATCAGCATGATTTATTTTAATATTCCAGTGTGCCTTCTTTATATCGTTAGTTTGCATTTTAGCCAATGGCTGTGTGTGACATTCCGTACACTTATAAGATTTAATTTTATCTTTTCTAGTTGGAATTAAAAAAGTGATTTCATTTTCAGTAACCTCAAATAAGTTCATACCATCTATAAAGGTTTCAGAACTGGTTTTAATTCCTTTATAGTTTTTGCTATGTGCTTCAATTTTGTCAGTAACACTATGGTATTCGTGTTCTTTATCATGCTTACAAGAAGTCATTAAAATAACTATTAATAAACAGTAGGTTAAGTTATATATATAGCGATGTATTTTCATTAGTTTTCAAATTTTCTGATAAAAGAACCAATATCTACGGTTGCTTTATTGTTAGGAACATGACATTGACGACAGTTAACTCTTTCTGGATGCGTAACTCTAATTTCTTTAGGAGCACTAGGTCCTGCATGACATGACAAACAATTTTCTCTCATTTGTAATTGATGCGGAATTGCAGGAGGACTTCCTAATAAAGCGTTATTAGTTCCAACACTAGGAATAGTTCCTTTCTTAAAGTTATTAGCAACAAATAATGTTTTACTTTTTTCAGGGACATGACACTGACGACAGTTTACCAATTCTGGATGTGGAGTAACAGGTGTGTAGGCTTTAAACTTTTCTACATATCCGCCATTTTCATGACATTTTAAGCAACTATTATCACCCATGTTTCGCTCACTTTGTACCTTGTGAGGAATACTAGGTGGGCCTCCATAAAACTCTCTATTCTTATAATATGAGTTTATACTTCGTTGATGATTTTCATCAACAGGCATATTTACATAATCTAAAGCATGCTCTGATCGTTTAAAAACACCTTTTTCATTAGGAATTATTGGTGCTTTAAATGTCTTATTTATTGGTATATATGCTTCTTCTTGCCCTTGATAGTAACTGTAATTCCACAGCGTTATAAAAGAGATAAACAGCATAACAAATAAAAATATAATACCGAGTCGTTTTCTCATGATCTATACTTTTTCTACTTTAACTGCACACTTTTTGTAATCTGGTTCTTTAGAGATCGGACAAAAAGCATCTAATGTAACGTCGTTAATTAGCATGTTTTCATCAAAAAATGGTACAAATACTTGTCCTTTTGTTGGTAAACCTCTTTCGTTAATAGATGCAGGTAAAACACAAGATCCTCTACGAGATGAAACTTTTACTTTTGCTCCATTTCTAATACCTAATTCAGCTGCATCGTCTGGATGAAATTCAACATATGCATGTGGCATTGCTTTGTGTAAAACAGGTATTCTACGTGTCATAGAACCAGTGTGCCAATGCTCAATTACACGACCTGTATTTAACCAAAATGGGTATTCCTTATCTGGCATTTCTGGAGCTGGTTCGTATGGTCGTTGCCATATCACTGCTTTTCCATCTGCTTTTCCATAAAAATGGAATTCTTCTCCGTTACTACATGCTGGATCGTATTTAGAGTTAAAACGCCATTGCGTAGATTTTCCATCTACATACGGCCATATAGCCCCAGATTCTTTTTTAAGAACTTCAAGTGGTGCCATTTCGTGTTTCTTTCCAGCATGAAACTGGCGATATTCATTGTAAATCTCTTCTACGTGGTTTTCTTTTGAATACGGGAATAAATCTCCATATCCCATACGTTTTGCTACTTCAATAAACATCCATGCATCTGGAGTTGTTTCTCCCGGTCCTTCAACCATTTGATCCCAGTGTTGCGTCCTTCTTTCTGAATTCCCATATAATCCAGATTTTTCTATATGCCATGATGCTGGTAAAATAACATCAGCAACATCTGAAGTTGGAGTAGGGAATACATCTGAAACAACTACAAAACAAGATTCTTGTTCCATTCCTGGACGGAATCTACTTGTTCTTGGTAAAGATACTAATGGGTTTACAGCTTGAGTCCATATAAATTTAATATCACCTCTATCTACAGCTCTAAACATTTCGGTAGCGTGATAGGTTGGTTTCGATGGAATTTTTTCTACAGGAACTTTCCAAATTTTTGCAGCCTTAGCTCTATGCTTAGGATTCATTACCACACCTTTTGGTAATTTGTGTGTAAACGTTCCAACTTCACGAGCAGTACCACATGCAGAAGGTTGTCCTGTTAATGAGAATGGACTATTACCAGGTTCTGATATTTTACCCGTTAATAAGTGAATATTATAAATAATATTATTCATCCATGTACCTCTTGTATGTTGGTTAACTCCCATACACCAAAGCGACATTACTTTTTTGTTTGGATCACCATATATAGCGGCTAAATATTTAATGTCTTTTACAGAAACCTTTGTTAACTTAGAAACTTTTTCTGGAGAATAATCTTCTAAAAAGGCTTTGTATTCATCAAAGTTAATTTTTGTAGGCTTATCTTTAAATTTATACTTGTCTTCTAAACCATAACCCATTTTAGTAAGTCCTTTACTAAAATTACAATGCTTTTCAACAAACGATTTGTTTACCCAGCCATTTTTTATTATTTCGTAGCATATTGCATTACCTACCGCCAAATCTGTTTGAGATTCGAATAAGATAGATCTATCGGCAGCCATACTAGAACGTGTTGTTCTGGTTGCAAAATCGATAATTTTGGCACCTCTTCTATTTTTCTCTTCTAACATTCTAGAAAATAATACAGGGTGCATTTCAGCCATATTATTTCCCCAAGTAATATAGTAATCTGCGTAATCAAAATCTTCATAACAACCCATTGGTTCATCTGCTCCAAAAGTTGTTAAGAAACCTGCCACAGCGCTTGCCATACATAAACGGGCATTACAATCTAAGTTATTAGTACCAATGGCACCTTTCATAAATTTAGAAGCAACATAACCTTCTGGAATTGTTGATTGACCAGACGTGTACATTGCAACAGAATCTTTACCGTGTTTTTCAATGGTTTCCTTCATTTTGTTGGCAACAATGTCTAAAGCTTCATTGATTGGTGTTTTTACATAGGTATCGTTCTTTTTTACCAGTGCATGTTCTAATCGATCTTTAGCTTGAATACACATTATTTGATGGTAACCTTTTACACAAAGTAACCCTTTGTTTACTGAAGAATTAGGATCACCTTTTACAGCAACTGCTTTACCGTTTTCTACCCCAACTAAAATACCACAACCCACACCGCAAAAACGACAAGGTCCTTTTTTCCAATCTAAACTTCCTTCAGGTACTCCTGCTAGTTGTTCGCTAGCAAAAACGATTCCTGGAAACATAGTTGCTGCAGCTGTCATTGCTGCTGTAGCAGCCATTTTTTTTATAAAACTTCGTCTACTTGATAAAGAGGCACTCATATCTTATGTTATTTTTTTGGTGTATTAAATCCTGAAACCAGAGCTAGTAGTTTTAAACTTTTTATGGTTTCAATACTTTCTTTTAAACTTTTATCTTCCGCATCATCTTTTGTTTCTGTTACAACAACTAAAACATCTTTGTTTTCTGCAGGAATTATTTCACATCCATCTAGTAAAGAAATAGCTTGTTGTAGTTCTTCTTTTTTACCTTCAAGTGGATGGGCGAGATAACTTTTTATTGGCATTTGAAATAGTTTGTTTAATCTTTAACAAATTAAGAAATATATCAGTTTAAAAAACATGATATATGTCATAAGTGTCAAAAAATCAAATCGTTATGTTTTGAAAGAAATAGCGTTTTATAGCTAGGTATTTAAAGAATAAGGGTTTGAAAGATATTAAGATGGATGAAAATTAAACAGTTTATTTTCTTTCTAAATAATTTTTGAACATGATAAAAATCTTAGCAAACTTTTTAAGTTCAATTTAATTTTGAAGCATATTAAAACGTGAAATATGACTTATAAAATTAAGAGTAGAATATGGATTGAAGCTGATGATAAGGTATTTCTAGGAGAAGGAAGAGTTAAGTTGTTAAAATCTATAGATCGAACAAATTCTTTATCTAAATCGGCCAAAGAATTAGGGATGTCGTATAAGAAAGCATGGAATTTAGTTGACTCCATGAATAAAAGTTATGAAAACCCTGTTGTAATTAAAACAATTGGCGGAAGTGGAGGTGGAGGAACAAAATTAACAAGTTACGGTAAAGAGTTAATAGCAATTTTTGAAACTATAAACGCTAATTGTTGGAAGTATTTAGATAAACAATTAAATAAATATTTTTAAGAATGATTTTTATCATGGAATAGCACTAATTAACTTCAGAAATTTGATTTAAATTTAGAATAGAACAAATGACAAAAAATATAAAAATTGTATCAGCTCAAGATGCTGTATCAATTGTGAAATCAAATGATAAAGTGTTTTTTCAAGGAGCAGCAATGACTCCTAATTTATTGATTGATAGTTTATGTGAAAGACATCAAGATTTAAAAAATGTAGAAATAATTCAAATTCATACGCATGGTAAAGCAAAATACTTAGAAACTCCTTATAGTGATTCTTTTAAGTTAGTGAGTTGTTTTGTTGGAGATAATGTTAGAAAAGGTGTAAACACTAATAATGGCGATTATATTCCTATTTTTTTAAGTGAAATACATTGGATGTTTCGACGTAATATTTATCCGTTAGATGTAGCATTTATTCAAGTTTCTCCTCCAGATAAACATGGGTATTGTTCTTTAGGAGTTTCGGTAGATATTACTTTACCAGCCATACAAACAGCAAAAATTGTAATTGCGCAGATTAATCCGAATGTGCCAAGAACTCACGGTGATGGAATTATTCATATTAAAAATATTGATTTTGCTGTAGAAACTAATGAACCAATTCATGCATCGATTACAGGTAATCCTTCTGAAATTGAATCTCAAATAGGGAAACATGTAGCTGGTTTAATAGATGATGGAGCTACCTTGCAAATGGGTATAGGAAACATTCCTAATGCAGTTTTACACAATTTAACTAATCATAAACGATTAGGTATTCATACCGAAATGTTTTCTGACGGAATTCTTCCTTTAGTAGAAAAAGGCATTATTACTGGGGGAGAAAAAGAAATTAAAACAGGTAAAATTGTAACATGTTTTGCAGTCGGTTCACAAAAGTTATATGATTTTATTGATGATAACCCACTAGTACATTTTAAGGAAGCTGGTTATACAAACGATACATCACTTATAAAACTAAATCCGAAGGTAACAGCTATAAATAGTGCTATAGAAATTGATTTAACAGGTCAAGTTTGTGCTGATACGATTGGGAAATATCAGTATTCTGGTGTTGGTGGTCAGATGGACTTTATTCGTGGTGCATCCTTATCAAAAGAAGGAAAAGCGATTATAGCAATGCCATCTATGACACCAAAAGGAATATCTAAAATTACTCCGTTTTTAAAAGAAGGGGCAGGGGTTACCACAACAAGAGCACACGTACATTATGTAGCAACCGAATACGGAGTTGTAAACTTATTTGGTAAAAGTTTAAAACAAAGAGCAAAAGCATTAATATCTATTGCGCATCCTAATTTTAGAGAAGAATTAGAAAGAGAAGCAGCAAAAAGATTCTCACTTTAATTGATCCCTTCATTTTTTTAAGAACTCCATACACTTCCCCTTTATTGTGTATGGAGTTTTTTTAATAAATGAGTTTTTAGCTAACAAAAAAGAAGCATCATTTTGATGCTTCTTTTTTATGGCTTAAATTATACTTAATTATATAAATGTTTGTTCTAGTTCAATTGCTTTAGGATGCAAAATATTATTTTCTAAATGTATATGCTGATGTAGGTCTTGTTCAAACTCTTCTAATTTAGCATACAATGCTTTAAATGTATTACAAGCTTCAGCAGGAGGAGTGTAATTATTGGTTAATCTTGATATTTCTTTAAAAGTATCACCTGCATTTTCATGCTCATGTTCCATCATTTTAATAGGATTATTAACGGTGCCAAAAGGAGCAGTGATGTTTTTAGTATTTTCTTTTTTTGCGGTTACTAATTGCTTTATAAAAGGAAATAAAACTTGTTCTTCTTTTTGTAAATGAGAAGTTAATTCGTTAGCTACTTCATGAAATAACTGATTAATAGTTACTACTTCTTTATAATGATGTCCGTGAACTTTAGCTACTTTATTAGCGTATTGAGAAATTAGAGGCAAGCTTTCTCTTACATATGTATGATGAACATTTTCTATGTAAATCATTAAAAAATCTAACTCCCATTTATCATAATCTTCAATTAAATCTTTTACTGCATCAACTTCTGAAAGTTCTTTTTCTAAAACAGCTAGATCAACATTTTTTTTAGCACAAGCTTTTTCAATTGAAATTCCACCTCCACAACAAAAATCTATCCCATGTTTTTTGAAAATATGTGCTGTTTTTATGTTTTCAGTTACATAGTCAGCAACTGTTTTTTCGTTTGACATTACCATAGTACTTATTTTTTAGAAGTGAATAATGTTGGTTTAATGGTAACCATGGCCCATGCCCAGTTGTTAGTGTTATTGTCACTATTCCCTTTTAATACTTCCATACCTTCAGAAGGGAACATGTGTGAGTATCCTAGTTTAAACCCGATTTCTTTTGTGAACTTATAACCATACACTAAATCTAATTCAGTACCTAACTGTTTTGAAACTGTACTGTTGATTTCTTCAGCAGCTGAAAAATTATGGATAAATGCTGTTAATCCAGATTTTGCATTTAGTTTAAAGTTGGCTTTGGCATAAATATCTAATAAACCTACATTATTAATATGATTTCCTACATAGAAGTAATCCATTAATCCATTAAACTTGTGGTTTGTTCCATAGAAAGGAGTAAATGCATTATTTTCATTATTGGAAGGAGCTCCGTTTTTATTTCCACTTTGTAATTCTACACCTAAACCTACTTTTGTAGTAGCTGAAGTTTTATAGTTTGTCTCTAAACCTAATAAATATGCACTTAAATCTCTGTTTGCAGCATCATTACCAAATTGATAATATAGGTTTGCTGTAAGGCTTAAATTATCTTTTTTAGATTTTAAATGTGTTCCTACTGTTTGACTGTATTTTAAACCATTTGGGGTTTGCATACCGTTGTTTAAGAATAAGAAACTTCCAGAGAAATTATTCCAATCTTTATGTAACCAAGCATATTGCATTGATTTGTATGTTTTTGGAGTTGTAAGATTAGTTCCTGTTAAGTTTTCTTTTGATTGATTAAATGCTAAACCAACATCTAATTTAAAAGTACCATCTTTATATTTAAGTAAAGCCATATCGTGGCTACGAGCTTGTTGTGCCCAACCTACATTACCAAAAATACGACTGTCGTCATATATAACTTCTTGACGACCTAATTTTAAAGCGAAATTAGAATCTAATAGAATTTCAGCCCAAGCTTGCTGGATACTTAATCCATTAGCATCAGCAACATTTAATTGAGGAACATCTCCCCAAACCCTAACATCTTGTAAACTTATGTAAAAGTTTAATCTATCAATTGAATATTTAGTGTTTAACCTTGTTCTTTGTGATACAAATAATGCAGTATCTGTATTATCTGGTATTAATGTTTTAAATCCATGCCTATATTCAGCTCTTGGACGTATTTCTGCATCAATAGTTAATTGTGCATAAGAAATTGTAGCGATTAATGTTAATACTATACTAATAAACTTTTGTGCTCTCATGGTCTTCTGTCTTTTATTATTTTAGACAAATTTCCATATAAAGAATATTTAATAATATGATAAAGGTCATGTTTAAAAAAATGAATGGAATTAAATCACAATGTTTTATTATCTTTTTAGAACAAAACAATTCTGAATAAAACCTATTTGTTTTTTGATATAGAAGTTAATATGGCTAGTAAAATTAGTATATAGTGAAAGTTGTAAGTAAGAATATTGTTATTCATTTGCACATAGTTCAATTTTGATATTTAAAGTGATTTACAACTAGTAGTTATTTTAAAAATTATCTAAAATGTTTTTAAATTTTTGAGAAAGTTCATACTCTTCGTTAACAATTGATGTATTTAAAAGAACTTTTAATTCTTCTTGAGTTCCTTTTCTTATAAGAGATAGATTAGATTCATGATATTTAAATTGTTTACCTAATTTTTCAGGATAGCCATCTACTAATACACAATGATATAAATATCTTCCTTTTGTATCAGGTTCAGTTTTTAATATATCAAGTACTTGGAAATCTAAGTCTATAAAATTACTATGTGTTATTATATCTCCTAAAGTGTATTTGTTATATATCCACATGGTAATAATTGCTGTTAGAAATTAATAATATTACTAAGATAGTGCTTTTATTATTAGGGTATCTTGTTTAAGTTGTTGTAATTCATTTAATTAGGTGTTAATTGAGTGGTTTTTCACTATCTTTAAGATTAATTCACTTCATTTAAGAAAGCTATATTTAGTTCTCTTAAACTTATCTTCTTAATCCTAAGAATATATAAAATAAAATGTAAGCTTTTACTTTAGTTTTAAGTAATAAAACAAGATGAAAAAATGAAATTATATATAAAATACATGGTAAGCATGCGTTGTAAAATGCAGGTAGAGAAAGAGCTAAAAAAAATAGGTTTAAATTATTTTGTAGTAGAACTTGGTATGGTTGAGGTTTTAGAAAATGTATCAGAGGAAAAACGGATTCAATTAAAAAAAAAATTATTAAAGTGGGGATTGGAACTATTGGACGATAAGCGAAGTATTTTAATTGAAAAGATAAAAGTTGTAATTATTAATATGATTCATCATTCTGAAGAAATTCCCAAAATTAATTATTCAGGCTATATAAGTAATAAGTTAGGTTATGATTATACATATTTAGCGAATACTTTTTCTGAGGTAAAAGGCATTACTATACAACACTATATAATTAACCATAAAATAGAGAAGATAAAAGAGCTATTGTTATACGATGAGTTAAATATAAAAGAAATAGCAAATAAACTTCATTATAGTAGTGCAGCCCATTTATCTAATCAATTTAAAAAATCAACAGGACTTACTCCTTCTTTCTATAAAAAAATGAAATTGAAACGAAAAAGAAATTTAGAAAACCTATGATATATGTAATAATTAAATAAAGTTATGTAACAAACTTACCTTCGTTATTTAAGACCTTTATATACTACAATATTTTATATAATTATTTAGATAAATAATTTAACATGAATGAGATACCAAAAAATAGTAATCTTAGTAAAAGAACGCTTGAAAGATTAATCCTTTTTTATAAACAAAGAACTCAAAATTTAATATTAAAACATAAAAACAATCCAAATGTCAAAAGAGAAACAAATAAAACATAAATCAGGGAAAACACCACCTTCAAGAACACCCAAAGAAAAGAAAGCAGCTAAAATTGCAAAAAGAAATTTAAAAAATAGATCAGAATAAAAGTTTTTTTGATCAAAAAAAATAATATGAAAAATAAATATAAAACAGGAGATTTAGTTTTTGCAATAGTAAAGCCAGATATATTATTAGAAATAAGAATATATGCTCGAAAAATTTACTATTGTACAATTAAAAATGATCCATTAGGTAAAGAGTTAGTTTATTTTGAAAGAGAGTTAAAACCATATGAAGTAGTTTAGTAATGAGTTAAAAACCAAAGTATAATGAAAGTAGATGCATTAGTTTATTGTGAGAATGAATTTGGTAACGTAGATGGGAAAGTAGCTAATGGTTTAGTTCGTCAATCTGATAGGTATAATATTGTAGGAATTATAGATAGTTCTAAAGCAGGACAAGATGCAGGAGAAATTCTTGATGGTGTAAGAAATGAAATTCCAATTTTTAAGAGTACTGAGAGCGCATTAGATATATTAGGTAGTATTCCTAGATACTTTATTTATGGTATTGCACCTCTCACTTCTTTTTTAGATACTTCTCAAAAAGAAATAATATTATCTGCTATCAAAAGAGGAATGAATATTGTTAATGGTTTACCAGAATTTTTAAATGACAATGCTGTATTTGCTAATATGGCAATTAAACACAGAGTTACTATTCAAGATGTAAGGAAGCCACCAAGACGAGAAAAACTTCATCATTTCACGGGTGAGGTAAAAGAAGTTAAGGTTCCAGTTGTTATTGTTATGGGAACTGATTGTGCAGTAGGTAAACGAACATCTGCCTTACTTTTGGTAAACGCTTTAAAGAAAGACGGAATTAAAGTGTCTTTTATAACTACTGGGCAAACAGGATTGTTACAAGGCTCAAAATATGGAATAGCGGTTGATGTTTTAACATCTGGTTATGCATCAGGAGAAGTAGAGAATGCTATTTTAAATGCGTATAGAAAAGAGAAACCAGATATTATTATTGTAGAAGGACAAGGAGCTTTAAGCCATCCAGCATTTACTTCTTCAAGTGCAATTATACGAGGAGCAATGCCAGATGCAATTATTATTCAGCATCCACCAAGAAGAAAAAAATATTGCGATTACCCCAAAATACCCATGTTAGGATTAGAAGGTGAAATAGAAATGATAGAAACATTTTCTAAAACAGAAGTCATAGCTATTACTATTAATCATGAGCATATGAAAGCTATCGAGGTCAAAAATGTTATTAAAGAATATGAATTAGAATATAACCTTCCTACAACAGATGCTTTAATGTATGGATGTGATAAATTAGTTACTGCATTAACCAAAAAATTTCCAAACTTAAAAAAAGATTTAGCCTTGGTTTGAGAACTCCAAGGATAGATATTAATATTCGAAAAATTGCTCATAACATTCAACAATTAAAAAAGTTATACGAAACTAAAGGAATTGAAATTACAGGTGTAACAAAACTTGTTGGAGGTAACCCAAAAATAGCAGCTGTTTTAGTAGCAAATGGTATTGAAATTCTTGCAGATTCGCGAATTGAAAATATTAAGAGAATGATTAAGAGTGGGATTAAAGCACAATATTTATTGCTTAGAACACCATCTTTAAGTCAAGTAGAAGAAGTTGTTACCTATGCAGATATTAGTTTAAATTCTGAATTAAAAATTCTAAAAGAGCTTTCAAAGTACGCCTTAATATATCAAACTATTCATAAAGTAATTCTTATGGTAGAATTGGGTGATTTACGAGAAGGAATTATGCCTGTTGACATTGATAATACAGTAAAAGAAGTATTAGAGTTAAAAGGAATTGATTTTATAGGAATAGGAAGTAATTTAGCTTGCTATGGTGGAGTAAATCCAGATGTAAATAAGATGAATGAACTTTCATCAATAGCTATTCATTTAGAGAACAAATTTAAAATTAAGCTAACAATTGTTTCTGGAGGAAACTCTGCAAATTATAATTGGTTCAAATCTTCAAAGAATACAGGTAGAATTAATAATTTACGTATAGGAGAATCCATATTTTTAGGTAGAGAAGCACTTTGTAGAAAAGCGATGCCAAACCTTTTTACAGATGCTTTTATATTAGTAGCAGAAATTATTGAAACAAAAATTAAACCTTCTAAACCTTATGGGAAAATATATCAAAATGCCAACGGTAAAATCAAAAAAATTAAAGATAAAGGAGCGATGAATAGGGGTATTCTTGCTATAGGAAGGCAAGATGTAGCTATTTCAGGAATTATACCAAAGCAAAACATATCAATTTTAGGAGCAAGTAGTGATCATGTTATGATTGATAATACAAAATCTAACTTAAAAGTAGGAGATACAGTTGAATTTTCTTTGAACTATAAAGCTCTATTAAGAGTTTTAAATTCTTCGTATATAACTAAAAATATAATATATTAAATGAATGTAAAAAACATAATGTGATGCAGTAGAAGCAAAAGATAAAATAAATAAACTTTTAACTCCTTCATTATTGAAAAAGAATAAGGTAAGTTTCGATCAATCGTTTAACTAGATAAATAATATTAGTGTGAAATTTATTTTCTTATTCTTCCCTTTAGTAACCAAAAGAAACCTATTTACCGATACAGAAAGTAATAATACTAGTAAAATCAATGCATGTAGATAAGTGAGGTGGAGTAAAGGAGGAAGATTTTATTTTCTTTTGTTCAATTTTTATAAAAAAAAAGATTTTAGACTCTTTGAATAATATACCAATAAGTTTAATCATTAACTATATTTTGTTCTGTACTCTCCAGGAGAAATTCCTTTTATTTTTTTAAAAGCTTTACTAAAAGAATTTTCAGATTCATATCCCGCTTCTGAAGCCACTATGATTAGTTTATCTTTAGAGTCTATTAATAATTTAGATGACAAATCCATTCTCCATTTAGTTAAATATGTTAAAGGAGGAATACCTACAAGGTTATTAAACTTTTGTGCAAATGATGCTCTTGACATATGTACTTCTTTTGCTAATGAACCTACTGTCCATTTATTAGAAGGTTTTTTATGAATTAAACCAATAGCTAAACCAATTCTTTCATCTTTTAAAGCTCCTAACCAACCAGTTGTTCCTTTAGGTTGTTTTTGTAGCCATGTTCTTACTATATAAATGAACATAGCATCAATTAATTTAGAAATTACGATTTCTGCCCCAATTTCATTCTCTTTAGATTCTAATGAAATTAATTGAATAAGAGCTTGTAATTGCATATTGTTTTGGACATCATTAGATGGTATATGTATAACTTCTGGAAGTATAGAAAGTATAGGGTTATATGAGTAATTTCTAAAAGAGTATACACCACATAATAATGAAGTTTTATTAATTAATGAACTATTTAAATGTAACTCCTTATAACGTTTGATAACTTTTTTAAATGGTTCCGTTTTAGAGTCCATATTATCAGCTAATATATGACCATTACATCTTGGAATAAGTACAATATCTCCTTGCATTAATTGAATAGGTTTCTTAATTGTTTTTGTTTTTAAAACACAATGACCCCTTTGTATTAAATGAAACATGGCTTTAGAGTCTGGTTCAAAATTCATTCCCCAAGTACCAGATAATGTTGGATTACAAATCACGGAATTTCCCATTTTATAAATGGACAACACATTAGATAAAACATCAATAATTTTTTGAGATGGTTTCTTCATTGTTTAAAATTTAGACTAATAGATATGTTTAGTGGATTTATATCAATAAATAGTATGTAAATATACTATAATTTTGGACTTATAAAACATATTTAATATAAAACCATTATCTCATGAAAAGAATGAATTCAAAATTTTTATTACTAATAGTACTCTTTTTTGTTAGTAGTACTTATGCTTGTGAATCAGTTATTACTTCTAAAGAAAAAAGAATTGTCTCAGAATTAAATAACTCTACTACTATTGATGTAAACGATAATCATAATGTAAAAGAAGCTAATATTACGTTTAAAGCAAATACAATAATTGAAGTTGCTTTTGTTTCTCTTGAAGGAGGGAAAGAGAAACAAATAGGGATGGAGTATTTTCCTAAAATACTACCTATTGCTGCAAAATACGGTGGAAAAATGTTAGGAAGTTTGCAAGTTACAGCAGTAACAGATGGAGAGATACACCCTCAAATGATTGCCTTTTTTGAATGGCCAAATTTAAAAGCGCGAGAAAAGTTATTAAAAGATAAAGACGCTAAAAAATTATTTCCGATAAGAGACGATGCAATGACATTCTTTAAACAAGCTTACTATACAGTAGATAAAGATGTAACCGTTACTTTTAAAGAGGGAAAAATATATGAGTTTTTCAACGCTTGGTTAACTCCAGAATCTAAAACTGCTTTGCCAAAATATTTTAAAAACACAGATGAAGTAAAAAAGAAATATGGACCACCTGCGTTTCTTGCTAGCTTAAAACCTTTAAAAAACGCACCTAAGGAAAGCTATGTATTACATCCGCATATGACGGGTATAGTTGAATGGAATAGTACAAATGCATACTATGGATTAATAGCTGATCCTGAATTTAAAAAACATGAGCATTTGTTGAATAGTTCTTTAATAAGAATTGATATGATGCATGCTACATTTAACTTTCCTCCTCAATAAATATTTAGTTAGTGTTTTTGATGATGTGGTGTATTGCAATAATATCAATTTCAACACATCATCAAAAAAAACAATAGTATAATATAAATTAATAAAAAAATGAACTTAAAGTTTATAAAATCAATGAGATTAAAGCAATTATATTTTCTATTAATGATATTCATCCTATTTGCATCTTGCAGTAGTGATGAACAAGAAGCTAAAAATAATGAACAAGCTTTTCCTGGATACCCATACAAGTCAAGTTATATTACTGTAGAATCTGGTGTCAAAATACATTATCTAGACGAAGGAGAAGGAGATATTCCTTTACTTTTAATTCATGGACTACCAACTAGTAGTTATTTATGGAGGAAGATGATTCCAGAATTATCAATTAACAATAGAGTTATAGCAATAGATTTACCAAATTTTGGAAAATCTGATAAAACAAATAGCATTCCATGCTCTGGAGATTACTCGCAATGGATTAACGAATTTGTTATTGCTTTGGGTATACCTAAAGTAAGGCTATTAAACCATGATATGGGAGGGTTTTCAGGAGGGTTATTTGCCGCTAGGCATCCAGAAAAAGTTGACGCTATTGCAATGTTTGAAGTGCTTTTTACTGGACCCATACCTCAAAACTTCTTACCACCTTTCTTACAAGACTTACGAGGAGCTAATTCAGATAAACTTATTGAAGTAGATAACTATTTAATTGAGACATTATTATTAAACAATGATTTTAATGGTAAACCTCAAGCATCTTTTGATAGAAGTACTATTGCTACATTATCTGAAGAAGAAGCAAATGAATTTAGAAAACCATTTTTAAAACCTAGTTTACGTCAAGCACTTCATTTTGACCGAGATTGTCTAGGAATATTAGAAATTGAAGATCAAAATAAAGCTGAATTTATTGAGATAGGAAATTATTTTAGAGAAACTAACATTCCAAGGTTAATTTTATTTGGTAACCCTAGTTTTGTACTTCAAGCAGATGTTGCACCTCCAGGTGCTATTGATCCGGTATCTAATTTACCAATAACAATGAGAAATATTGTAACAGGGCAAGTGTCTGATGTTGTTGGTGGTTGGAAAAATGTAGATGAAGTTTCTGTTTATGATATGACAACACCTTCTTTACATTATTGGCAAAATGAAACTAACGGTGCTGCTGAAGAAGCCGCAAGTGTAATTAGTAATTGGTTAAGTACACTTTAAAACAAATAATTATGAATAAATTTTTTTACTCAACATTTTTAATACTAATACTTATAAGCACTTTGGCGTTTAGAATAAGTGAAAAAAAATCAGCTAATGTAATCCCATCAGAAACGATAACAACATTGGATGATAAACCTATTAATTCGAAATCTATTATAAAAAAAGGAAGGCCAACTTTATTAGTTTTTTGGGCAACTTGTTGCGCACCATGTAAAAAAGAGTTGTCATCCATATCTAAAATTTATAAAGAATGGAAAAATAAAACAGGAATTGAAGTTGTAGCTATTTCTGTAGATTTACCCCAATATGTTAATGAAGTAAAGCCATTTATTGAAGCTAATAATTGGAATTTTAAAGTCTATCTAGATGTTAAACGTAATTTAATGAAAGCTATGAATGCATATAGTACACCACACACTTTTTTAATTGACAAGAAAGGTGAAATAATTTGGGAGAAACAAGGCTTTGTCAATGGAGATGAAACACTTATTTATAAAAAGATTTTAGAAGTAATAAAACACTAAAAATATTAATAAAATTAGTTGATGCTATTTATTAACTAAAAGTAAATGGAAGAAACTATCACAAGTACTTTGAAGAACTGAAAGAGTTTGAAAGAAATTTATAGGGTGAAAATTGCCCCTTATTTTATATTAGAAATAATAAAAATAGATTTACACCTTTAAATTAAATTTTAATAGAATGAATAGATTAGTTAATTCTTACACCTTATTAATATTTGTACTTGTTTCATGTAGCAGTAATGATACAGTTGTTGAAAACCCTGATCAAGAATTAAAACATTATGTAGAGAAAATTATAACAACGACAAATAATGGAGCATCTGAATTGCTTTTTGTTTATGACGATAATAATAACTTAATAAGAAATTTATCATCTCAAAATGGAGTAGATAAATACTATAGAGAGTTTACATATGAAGGAGATAATATCGTTAAAATAGAAAGTATAACCTTACCAAATACACCGTACTATACTATAAAGTTTATTTATGATTCTTTAAATAGAGTTGTAGAAGTAAAAAGAGATGATCATTTTAGAAATAGTCTCTTTTATGTTACATATCAATATGATTTAAAAGATCGGGTTTCTAGAACGTGCTTATATACTAATCTAGATGATTATAACAAGAAAGAATGCAATTTATATTATCAGTTTTCTTATATAGGAAATACTAAAAACTATTTTAGTAAAACTCGTATTCAAGTTTCTATTTTTGGAGCAGAAATTTCAGAAGTTTCTGAATGGAATTTTGATGATAATAGAAGGCCGTATTTTGGAGAAGCTATAAAAAAGATTCAATTACCATATGCAACTGATGGTACAGGTATGGATTATGAATTTATGTATAATACTAATAATCCTAAAGCTAAAGAAATGATTGTTGATTTTAATACTAATCTAAAAAAGACAAGGTTAAGTTTTGATTATGAGTATAATGAAGAGGGGTTTCCGTCTCAAATGATAAGAAATAAATTCAATATAGTTTCTGGTGCTCTAAGCTCTACACTTATTCAAGATTTTAATTATAAATTACAATAAAAATAAGTAGAAATGAAAGAAGAATAAAATTGAGGTTATGTAAAAGAATTAGTTTTGGTTGATTTTAAATCCGTTGTTTTAATTTAATAAATTTACAACGGATTTTTATTTTTTTAAGGAAGATAATAAAAACAAACTTATTTAGATCATTCCTTGTTGAATAGCATATTTAACAAGCCCAACCATATTTTTTGTATCAACTTTACGCATTAGGTTTCTGCAATTTCTTTTGTACTTTTTTCATGTGTAATTAAATAAAGAACTTCTTTTTCTCGATCGCTTAATTTTACTTTATTTTTTTGCTTCTTTATTATTAAAAATACTAACATTAATGATTTTTTTTACTTCATCTGTAAAATTTTGTTAGCTATGAAGTTAAATTATATAAACTCTCAGATAAAGGACAAATTTTAGAATCAAATATAGAGGATATAAAAACCATAGATGGAGATGCTGTTTTTTTGATAATTACCCTAAGCTATTTTTAATAAACTATTATAAAACAAATATTGATTCTTTAGTAAGTGAGATTGGAATAAAGATTTTACAGCCTGGAACATACTTTTTAAAAGGTGTTTATTCTAATGACAAAAATAAAAAACAGAACGTTTTTATAACATCTTTAACAGAACCAGATCTTGAACAAGTAACAATATTTACTTCTATTGTTAATACAGGTAATGAAGGTGTTTATAAGTTTATAGTAAAGTAATTTTTTTTATGAGTATGTAAATTATTTAGATTTTTTATTACTAATTGATAAAACAAATAGTATAACAATGAAAAAAAATAATTTTTGCTTTAAAGCTTTATTTTTAGGAACACTTTTAATTCACAGTTTTATATATGGACAAACCAAAAAAGTATCTGATTTAGAAAGTTTAACTAATAATCAGTGCAAACTAATACTAGAAAAAACTAGAAATTTTCCTAAAGACACACAATTATCAATAGCTTTAATTGAAGATGGAATTGTAAATTTTTATGGATTAAAGAGAGTTAATGATTCCATTGAAACAATTAACAATTATAAGAGTATTTTTGAAATAGGCTCTATTACTAAAGTATTTACATCTACTTTATTGGCGAATTTAGTAATAAATAATAAACTAAAACTTGAAAATAATATTAACCAATATTTAAAATTATCAATAAAAGACAATCAAAAATTTACCTTTAAAGAATTAGCAAATCATACCTCAGGTCTTCCTGCACTACCAACAAACCTAAATTTAATGTTGGTAAACCCCAATAATCCATATAAAGAATATAAAGAGGAGAATTTAAAAGATTATTTAACAAACGAAATTAAAATTTCTACTACTAATACAGATTATGCCTACTCAAATTTAGGAGCTGGTATTCTAGGTTTTACGCTTTCTCAAATTACAAACTCAAGCTACCAAGATTTATTAGAAGAAAAAATATTTTCTAAATATAACATGACTTCTTCTACAACTAACAGAAATGATATCAAAGATAATCTTGTAAAAGGTTTAGATTATAAAGGAGATGTAGTTTCTAATTGGGATTTAGGAGTTTTATCTGGAGCTGGTGCTATTTTATCTACAGTAGAAGATTTATCAAAATTTGCTATAGCACAATTTGATAATACAAATAAGGAATTAGCATTAACAAGAGTCAAGACTTCTTCTGTAGATAAAACTACAGATATAGCTTTAGGTTGGCATATTATTAAAAATGAATCAAATAATAATTGGATTTGGCATAATGGAGGTACTGGAGGTTATACGTCTTCAATAACAATAGATATAGTTAATAAAAGTGGAGTTATTGTTTTATCTAATGTTTCAGCATTTAACCCAAATAGAAAAAATATTGATCAACTTTGTTTCAGTCTTTTAAAAACTTTTGCTAAAGAATAATCTTTTAGAATAATGAGTAGTAAATCTTCAACAGATAAAGCTTTAAAGGTCATTTCAGGTAAATGGAAATCTATTATATTAAAAAATCTAATAGAAGATAATTTAAGATTAAGAGATTTGTTAAAAATAATGCCGGCTGCATCTAAGAGAACGCTTACTCAACAGCTAGGAGAATTAATTGAAGATGGAGTAATTAAGAAAAAAGACTTTGAAGTTTATCCAAG
This sequence comes from uncultured Tenacibaculum sp., assembly GCA_947504185.1. Taxonomy (GTDB): domain Bacteria; phylum Bacteroidota; class Bacteroidia; order Flavobacteriales; family Flavobacteriaceae; genus Polaribacter. The sequence continues at coordinate 38,123 of CANNGJ010000016.1, forward strand.
AAAAGTTGAATATTCAATTACTAATTTAGGAAGAAATTTACTACCACTATTTAAAGAACTTGAAAAGTTTGGAAGTAAACTTTAATAGAGTAAAATTCACCCCTTATTTTGAATATCAATAGTATGCTGTATATTCGCTTCAACTAAAAAAATAGTTGTAACTATTTTTTTAGTTGAATGTTTCTAATTTTATATTTAAACTTTATGAGAAAAACCATATTTCTAATCGCATATTTACTAGTTAGTCAACTTATACAAGCACAAACCCAAAAGTATTTTAAGCACTTAATTTTTAGAGAAACACCTTATTCTCAAACAGAAGGAAGAATCCCATTAACCGAAAAGGAAGCTAAAAATGTAAATCATTTTGAATTAAGTTACAATGCCTCTAACAAATTAATATCGGTTGAGTATAAATACCAACAAAACTTAATCACATTAAATAGAAGCGGAATTTTAGATGGTAAAAAAGCTTTAGCTCCCAGAACTCAAATTAAATACGAAGACGATAAAGAAATTAGAACTTTTTTTGATGTTAACGGTAAGCAAACCATTAATGGAATGGGAGTGTTTAAAGAAGTCTATTCTTATAATAAAAAAGGAAAAAGAATTGGTTTAAAATTTTTCGATAAGAATGATCGGCCAATAAATAATAGTTGGAAGGTTTTTGAATATAAATGGAAACACATTGACAACAATTCTGTATTAGAAAAAAGGAAGAATGTAAGTGGCACAAATGTCCCAATGCGACCTTATTACAAATTTTATAATGTACTTTATAAATTCAATGATAAAGGCATTTTAATATCAATGAATAACGTTGATAAAAAAATGAGATTAATAAATGATGAAACAGGAATAGCAATTGATAAGGCTTCATACGACAAGGATAATAACCTTATAAGTTTTAATTTTTTTAATGCTGAAAATAAACCAGTTATAGGGTCTTTTTTAGAAACAGCAGGGGGTTTTGCAACTTACAATGACAATGGAGATTGTTTAAAATATGCAACGACAGGTTTAGATGGGAATTATAAAATTGATAAAAGAAGTAATAATGCTTACTCAAGTTATAAGTTTGATAGCATAGGTAATTTAATTGACCGCAGTAATTACGGTTTAAATAATAAAAAACTTAAAAGAAAAGGAGTAACAAATGTAGAATACGTTTATGATAAGGATAATCCAATAGAGCTTCAAATAACTATATATCATCATACTGTGCCGAAAACTACTGCAATTGATTCTGTTTTATTTAAATCTAATAGAAAGATTGCAAAAGAAAAATTAATTGAAGATTTTGATCAATTATTAGAAACATTAAAAGGGCATCCAGAACAATTCGAATTTATTGATAATGTAGCATATAATAGACTTACAAATGCGCAACGTAATAAATTAATAGATTCTATGACTGTTAAGGAGTTTTATCAAATAGCATCTCCAATTGTTACCAGTTTGGGTTGTTTACATACTAGAATTGTTGATGTACGATTTTTTAGAACCCCACCTAAATATTGGTTGCCTTTAATTGTTCGGTTTGAAGATGGTAAACTATATGCTATTAATAACTGTGTAGAAAATGTTGAAATGACAGCTGGATCAGAAATTTTAGAGATTAATGGTGTTTCATCTCGTGATATATATAAAACATTAAAATCGACCATTTCAGCAGACGCACATAACCAAAGTTTTTACAAAGGCGATTTAAATGTCAATTTCTTATACTACTATCATGCCTATTATGGTTTTGGCAACTCCTATAAAATAAAATTCAAGCCTTATAATTCTAAAAAAGAGATTACAACCACTTTTTTAATAGATCAGCCCGTCCCTAATTATAAAACAGAAATCGTTAATAAACCAAGGTTAAGTTTAGATATTAAAGCAGAAAATAATACGGCAATTATAAAAATTAAGAATTTTAATTATTTTCCAAGGGGGCGTCAAAATATTGACTTTTTTAAAGAAAATATTGATACTTATATGGCAAGAATTAAGAAGGAAAATATAAGTAAAGTAGTTTTCGATTTAAGAGGAAATAGAGGCGGAAACCCAGAATGCACAAAACATATTTTATCTTATATCACCAATAAAGATATCAACTTTTATAAAGACAATGACCTAAATAAAAGAAGAAACAGACCAACTATTGTAAAGCCTCAAACTGTTAATAATATTAGTACTTCGAACACTTATGTGCTTACAGATGGTCGCTGCGCATCAGCTACGGCACAAATGTTAGCTATAGTAAAGTACAACCAATTAGCAACTATCGTTGGAGAAGAAACTGGAGGAACGTATAGTACACATCCAGGCAGAAGAGCGGCGGCATTAAAAAATACAAAGTTAGCATTACAGTTAGGTACAGAGAGAGAGTCTGTCAATGTTTCAAAATTACCATTTAACAAAGGCATTATTCCTGATAAAAAGATATTACTTAATGTAGAAGACATACTTTTAGGTCAAGATACACTATTAAACTATATTTTCAATCAATAAGATAGGTGAAGAAAATAGTAAGAGATAAAAAATATTCAACCTAGTATAATTAAATCAAGTAAGTATTTTATTTGCTAAAATTTAATAGGAATGGAATTAATGATAGAGTAATTTTCGCCCCTTATTTTATATCTGCGCTGTATGTATTAGATTTATTATTATAATATTTAATGAGAATCAGGAACGTGTAAATGACGGTTAATTTAAATAAAATGGAATTTTATTACATTTTTGATTTTAGGAGTACTAGCTGACCTTAACAACGATCGATTGATTGATGTTATTTGGGCACACGAATTATCAATTAATTTAAACAATAAAACTTTAAGCATAGATGATGAAATTTATAATAGAGAATTAAAAGTTTTCCCAAATCCAATTTCAAATGTCATAAATATAGAGACAAAGTTTAAGGGTGATTTATTTATTCATAGTGGCATAGGACAGCTCGTTTATAAAAAATTAAATATTCCAATTGGAACTAATAAGTTTAAACTAAATCTTCCTTCTCAAGTATATTTATTGTCCTTTAAAACTAAAACAGGTATTATTAATAAAAAGATATAATTAAGAATATTAGAAATTAGTTACCTAAATTAATATGTAGTTATTTATAATTAGAGATATATGATTTATGAACAAAAAGTACTAACATATAAAGGAGAAATCGTTTTTGAAAAAATTGTGATGTCTCGTTTCAAAAGAATACCTAAACTATATCAAAAGAATGAAGCTTGTTTTATGTTTATAAACCAAGGAGAGTTTTCTGTAAGGTCTGCTAAAAACTTTCTCTCTTTTAAAAAAGGCAAAGCATTATTGGCAAAATGTTTTAATTATTTTTTTGAAACAAATAGGAATCAACGAGAAAACAGCAAGTATTTTGAGGTATTAGGAGTATTAATTCACCCTTTTATTGTCGAAGAAATTTTTAAGTTTAACCTTTCAGATTCAAATTTTAAAATTGATTTTAATGTAAAACAAGTAAATGTAGATCCGTTACTTTTAAATTTTAAAGAAAACATTAATTTTCTATTAGACAACCCTTCTTTAGCAGATGATGAATTAATAAAAACCAAGCTAAAAGAATTTATATTACTCATTTCTAAAACGGTAAATGCACCATCAGAACTTGATTTTCTTGCAGCTATGTTTAGTCCAATAGAGTACAATTTCAAAAAAACTATTAAAAATAATTTGTATTCAAATCTGTCAATAAATGAGCTGGCAAAACTTTGTAATATGAGTATTTCGTCTTTTAAAAGAAAATTTAAAGAGACTTATCAAGAAAGTCCCAGAAAGTTTATTTCAAAAAAGAAACTTGAAAAAGCAAGTTATATGCTTTTGTATAAAGAAAATAGAATAATTGATATTTCGTATGATTGTGGTTTTGAGTCCATCACTACATTCAATAGATTATTCAAAAAACAATTTAATACATCTCCAACAAGCTATAGGATGAACCAAATTGATTAGTTATTGACCTGAATTAGCAATTTTTTTTTAAGAAGTTTCACCAATTTTGTGATTATAAATTTACAAATACTATACATGAAAAATCTTAAAGAAAGATTTGGTTCTTGGGGTATTGTTACTGGAGCTTCCTCTGGAATTGGAAAAGGTTTTGCAGAACAATTAGCAAAAAAAGGTTTTAATTTAATACTCATTGCACGAAGAGAAAATTTGCTTAATGAATTAGCAAAGACTCTAACAAAAAACCATAATATTGAGGTAAGGTGTCTAGTTTTAGACCTTTCTAGTAATGACTTCATAAATATTTTAAATGAAAATGTAAATAATTTAGATGTAGGTTTGTTGATTTCTAATGCGGGAGCTGGATTGATGGGGGCTTTTAATACCATTAGCTCAAATGAGCTTGAAAAAATGATACGATTAAATGTTTTGGCTCAAATGAAACTCTCGCATTGGTTTACTTCTTTACTATTAAAGAAAAACAAAAAGGGTGGTTTGCTTTTAACTTCCTCTACATCTTGTTATCAAGGAGTTCCATATTTCGCAAATTATTCAGCATCTAAAGCTTATGTTTTAAATTTAGGTGAAGCGTTAAATTACGAATTAAAAAGCAAAGGTATTCATGTAACTGCCCTCGTTCCAGGTCCAACAGATACCTCAGCAATTGATGATATGCGTGACCATATGCCTATGAAGCCGCAGCCTGTTAATCTTTTAGTAGAAGAAGGGCTTAAGGCTTTATTAAAAAATAAACCTTCATATATAGGTGGTTCTATAAATAGAGTAATGGTAACAATAATGAAAACATTTGCTTCTCGAAAAAAGGCAACTGCTTTTTGGGGAAAAATGACAGCAAAAATGATAACCAGTTAGATAACAATACAATGAGAATAAATCTATTTATAACTGTTAGTATAATGTTCTTTTTAGCATCCTGTAAAATAGCAGATATACGAACCCCTGAAATTAAAAATAATGTTGAAGATGTAAATTCGGAAAATCGCGCAAAAGCATTACTTAAAGATGCTATAACTAAACAAGGGTTAAATAAAGTATCTCAATATAAAACCTATGAGGTTGTTGGATCAGATCATTGGAAAGGTCTACTAGGTAAAATAGCTAATATATGGAACTGGAAAAAAGAAAAAGTAGCAATGAGATTTGCTTTAGGAGATTTTGATGGGCAAATAGAAGTACTTGAAGGTAAAAAGAAAGGGCATATTTTTGGTATTCAATCTTGGGATTATTATGAAATAAAAGATGGGGTGTATAATACAGATGTAAAGGATGATAAGCGCATTATATTTGGGTTAGGAGCTTACCATTACTATTTCGAATTGGCAAACCGTTTAAATAACGCCACCTTTTTTAGATATATAGGTGAAGATGAGCTTGCTAATAAACCCATGGAAAAAGTATTTGTAAGCTGGGGAAATGAAAGAACAAAAGCGTATGATCAATATATTTTATGGATTGGTAAAGAAAGCGGTAAAATTGAAGCAGCCACACATACTGTTAGAGACACTTATTTACCTATGTCTGGATTTCTTTATAGTTCAATTAGGTTTGAAGATTTTAGAGTCATCAATGGAATATCAATACCTTTTAAACAGACTGTTCAATTAAAAAAAACTAAAAATCAAACTAAAAGATATATTCATCAATTTACTATTGAAACATTTAAATGGGATGCTTTCTCTTTAGACAAGATACGCCCAAATAAGAATCTTCAAATTATTGGAGATGAAAAAATGGCACTTAAGCAAAAATAACAAATGAATAAAAATCTAATTATCAGTTTTGCTTTCTTACTACAAATAACTCAACTTATGGCGCAATCAATTTCATCTAAGTTTCCGTTCGAATCAAAATATATAGATTTACACGGTTCTAAAATTCATTATATAGAAGAGTATTCAGATGCTTCATTTTATGCAGAAGAAATAAAAGATAAAAATGCCTCAAGCCCTGAGCAACTCACTTTTCTGTTTTTACACGGTAACCCAACTTCTAGCTATTTATGGAGAAATATTATACCTTATGTAAAAGAACATGGTAGAGCAATAGCTATAGACTTAATAGGAATGGGGAAATCTGATAAACCAGATATTGATTATACATTTCAAGATCATTACGTCTATCTAGAAGCTTTTATTAAGAAGAAAAAAATTAAAAATATTGTTTTAGTTATGCATGACTGGGGATCTGCATTAGGATTTCATTATGCCTCTTTAAATGAAAATAATATAAAAGGTATAGTTTTTATGGAAGCACTTACCAAGCCTATGCAATGGAAAGATGCCAACTTTATAGAAAGAATATTATTTAAAAGATTTAGGCATCCTAAAAGAGGTCATAAAATGATAGCTAAAAACAATTTCTTTATAAAAACTTTTCTTTTCAAAGTAGGAGTTAAAAGAAGACTTTCGAAAGAGGAAAAAGCATATTATGCTAATCCGTATCCAACTATAAAAAGTAGAAAACCTATTGAAATATGGCCAAAAGAAATTCCTATCGAAGGTGAACCAAAACGTAATTATGATATTATTTCTAATTATGCTAATTGGCTAAAAATAACAGATATCCCTAAACTATTACTATATGCAAAACCAGGTATGATTATAAAAAAGAAAGATGTAGAGCGCATTGAAAAAGAATATAAAAATTTAGAATCTGCTTATGTAGGTAAAGGAAAACATTATATACAAGAAGATAGACCACACGAAATTGGTAAAGCAATTGATAGTTGGATTAGTAATATAATAAACCTTTAGAGACAATATTTTTGTAACAAAACTTTTTTTGTGAGATGATAATAAAAATAATCTTCTGTTATCACAATAAAGATACTAATACTGTATGTAATCAAATTAAAAGATATTCATTGACATAATTGAAGATAAATTTTTGTTATTAATTTGGGTTAATAAAAATCTGAGTGAACATTATAGAGCGAAATTTTCATCATGATTTTTTTTAAGAGGTCTCAAAATATTACTTTTTCATCTATACAAACTTTTTTGTATGTACCCAACTCTTTGTATTGCTTATTGGTTTAGAATATATTTGTTTAACATGAAAACTTATAAAATATATTTATAATGAAACACACAATTAAGTTATTTATCACTTCCATATTAATATCATTTTTAATAGTTAGTTGCAATGACGATGATTCAAATGAAAGAGAACCAGTTAATAATTTACCCACTATCAATCTTGAAGCAAATACTTTAATTCAATTTATTTTGCTAGACAATAAAGATGATGGAGAAGAAGTAGTTGAAAATGAATTTATCCCACTACTTGAACAGACTATTACAAATAGTGGAGGGGTATTTTTAGGAGCATTTAATACCATTTCTGTAGAAGAAGGAAATTTAACCCCACAACAGTTTAGAATATACAAATGGCCAGACATTACTGCTATTGAGGCATTCCAAAATGATCAAAATCACATTGAACTAGAATCTATAGAAACTAATGCTCTTAGAAATGTTACTATTGGGTATGGATTAGCTGGAGCCGACGTGAATTATCAATTTGATCAAAACAAAGTCTATGAATTATATTCAGCCAATATTATTGATTTTGATTTAATCACACAATTTGGGCCGATTCAACAAATTGCTAATGAAGAATATGGCCGTAATGAATTTTTGCCTTTAATTGGCACAACTGATATTCAAGGTGGTTGGAGTTTTATGGTTGGAGGGATTGTAGAATGGCCAGATGAGCAAACATTATTTGAATTTCTACATCTTGATTCTTTTCTTAATGGAATTGAAAATTATAGAAATCCTGCTACAGAAAATCTACTGTTAATTAATGGAAAGTATATTATTCAGTAAAAAAGAAACAATGAAGCCATCTTCACTTTTTTTGAAAAAAAAGAAGGGTTGTAGACATTTGTGTTGCGAAACATAAAAATACAACCCTATGTACCGGGCACTAAGCAAAGAGATGATTTTTACATAAAAGCTATGCCTTTTTAGCTGTAGGCTATTTTGGAATGGAAAATACACCTCAGTATCTAGATAGAATTTCTTTAAACGCAATACATAATTCTATTATTAATATCGCTAATAACAATCCAAAAATAAATAGCACAAAAGTAGCTGCCATAGGAGGATCTAAAGGTGGTGAGTTAGTCTTAAACTTAGCTAGTCGTTATGAAGATATAGATGCGGTAATTGTAATTGTACCTAGTCATGCTAGTTTCCCATCGACTACAGTAAATGCTTCAACATCCTCTTGGAGTTTTGATGAAGAAGAACTTGCTTTTATTCCAATGCCTTGGAAAGCCGTTCCTTCTGTTTTAAAAAGAGATATGAGTAAAGCCTATATGATCATGCTTGAAAATAAAGAAGCAGAAGAAAAGGCAAGCATTGCTGTAGAGAAAATAAATGGCAATGTGTTATTAATCTCAGCTACTCAAGACGAATTATGGCCATCTACTATGATGTCTAATAAAATTATAAATAGATTAAAAGCCAATAATTTTAGCAATTATTACGAGCATATTCCAATATAAGATGGGCATACAGAACCATTAAAGCACTTTGATAAAGTTTTTCAATTTTTAGATGAACATTTTAAAAATGAATAGTTAAACAATTTTATAATACCTGTTTAGGTGTTTTCTTATTTAATTAAATAAATATAAATGTTAGAGAAGCAAGAGTCTATATTCGAAAACAGTCAGGCTATAGAGAAAGCGCTTAGTGTGATCTCAGGTAAATGGAAAGTTGCCATATTGAAAGAGCTTTTAAAAAAAAGGATGCGGTTAAAAGACATTCAAAAAGGATTACCAACTGCTTCAAAAAGAACATTAACCCGGCAGTTAAAAGAAATGATTGATACTCAGCTTATTAAAAAGAAAGATTTTAATGAATATCCTAAAAGGACAGAATATGCCATCACGGCACTAGGGAAAAAACTGGTTACAGTTTTTAGTGAACTTGAAAGATTTGGAGGAAAATTATAGAGTAAAAAACACCCCTTATTGTATTATAGTATTATTTAAAATACCTTTAAAATTATTAATTAAAACATAATAATATGAAAAAACTAAGAACAAAAAACACTTATGCTTTAACAATACTTATTGTAATCTTGATATTTACTCTAATATCATGTAGTAGCGATGGTGAAACCTTGTTAAAATCTAAGGCAATAACTTGTGATAAAGAACCAATAATTAATGATGAATTATTAATTCATATCCCTAGTTATATTTTGACTATTAATAATGTTGATCTAGTAGGTGATTGTTTAAAAATAAACTTCACAACTACTGGGTGTAATGTTTTATCTAAGGAGATAGAATTAATTTCTAGTTCTATTATGGAATCAGAACCTCCTCAAAGAATATTACAATTATCATTAAAGGATGATGAAAATTGTGGCACTTTTATAACTAAAGACGTTTCATTTAATATTAGTGATTTAAGAGAAGGAGATAATGGTAGAATCATAATTGATTATAATAATAACCCGATTTTCTATGGTTTTTAACTAAAAAAAATCATAGAACAGCCCTCCCCATTATTTTAAATACAAACTTAAATGTATATTTTTAGAGATTATTGTTCGAATATGAGCATATATTTTTATGGTGAATAGTATATTGTCAAGTAACAGAACAAGATTATTTTTATGATTGTTTTTAGTTAAAAGGCAATAAGCTAATTGTAAGTTATAATATGAAGAAAAAGGTACTCATACTAGGGGGAACACAATTTATTGGTCGTAATCTTGTAGAACGATTATTACCAATAGATAGTTTTGATATCACTTTGTTTAATAGGCAAGAAACAGAGGTTAATATATTTCCAGATGTAAAAAAAATAAAAGGTGACCGAAGCACTAATGATATTAAGCAAATTAAAGAAGAAAACTGGGATTTTGTTATCGATTTGTCCTGTTACTATCCCCATTGGTTAAAAAATAGTTTGACATGCTTAAATAGTAATTTAGAAAAGTACATTTTTATATCTAGTTGTTCTGTTTATGATTATGCGTTAGATCAATCTCCTTTAAAAAAAGAACATGTAAAAACGCAATCATGTAATGAAGAGGAGCAAATCGATGAGAGTCTCGAAACCTACTCTAAAAGAAAAGCAGAATGTGAGCGAATATTTCAAAACTTTGGGCAAGATTATTTAATATTAAGACCTTCTGTAGTGTATGGAAAATATGACCATACAGACCGCTTTTATTATTGGCTACATCAAGTTAAATATAGCGATTCATTATTGATACCAGATAATGGAGAGCCTAAGTTTTCTCTTACTTATGTACATGATTTGGTAGATGTTATTATAGAAGCATTATACAATAACGTTAAAAATGATATGTATAATATTGTGAGTTCTCCTCAAGTAAGTATTAAAAGTATAGCGAGTTATGCTATGGAGTTTTTTGGTTCTAATAATAAGTTAATTAATGCAGCCCCAGAGTTCTTAAAAGAAAATAATGTGTCTCAATGGTTTGATATGCCGTTTTGGCTCGATGGTGATTTCTTTACGCATAACAACCAAAAATATAGACATGATTTTAAATTAGAACCAACAGAACTTAAAAAAGGTATTATAGAAACAATAAAATATTACAATGCCGTAGGCTGGAAAGTACCAAAATATGGTATGTCAGAAAAAATGAGAATGGTACTTCTCAAGAAAATTAACAAAAACAGTAGTTTAGTAGCATAGAATTAAAATGAAATGTTACATTATTCATGGGTATACAGCTTCTGCTAATTCTAACTGGTTTCCTTATTTAAAGGCAGAATTGCAAAGTGAAAATATAGAAGTTGAAATTTTAGACATGCCTAATTCGAATACTCCAAAATTAGTAGAATGGTTAAATCATTTAAAAAAATCAATACAAACGTTTAATGATAATACTATTTTTATCGGTCACAGTTTGGGTTGTATTACTATACTATATTATTTAAATAAGTATTTTCACAATAAAGTCAAGGCCCTATATTTAATTTCAGGATTTGTAGAAAACACCCCAATTCCTGAATTGCAAGAATTTGTAGACCCCATAATAGATTACCAAAAAATAAAAGAACAAGCTAAAAACATATATGTTATTTCTGCCAAAGACGATGATATAGTCCCTTATAAATTTTCTCAAATTTTATCAGAGAAATTAAATGCAGAGTTTATATTGCTAAATAATGGGAAGCACTTTATCGATCGTGACGGCTTTACAAAATTTCCGTTATTGGTGAGTAAAATAAAAAGCATAAAGAGCTAATCGAGGTTCTACTTTTTTAATATATGTTACCAGTAATTTGAAGAACCACGAATAACTCGAAAATCAAATGATAGAATTAAGACCTCTCACAAAAAAAAATGTTACACCTTTTTATAAATGGATAAATGACGATGAAGTAATAAAATACTCATTACCATTATTTCTAAAAATCAGCACGAAGATTGAAATTGACAAGTGGTATGAAGAATTAATTAAGAATAAAGAAAATATAGACTATGGTATATTTTTGAAAACAAACGGAGAGTTAATAGGATATTCAGGATTATGTAATATTTCAAAAACTAACAAATCTGCCGAATACTATATTTTTATTGGAAATAAAGAAATGTGGGGAAAAGGAATTGGGAAGAAAGTTACAGAACAAGTATTGAACATCGGATTTACCGAACATGACTTAAATCGTATTTTTTTAACAGTTTCTGAACCTAATATTGGAGGAATTAAGGCATATACAAATGCTGGATTTATTTTAGAAGGAAGATTACGGAAAGCTTGTTTAAGAGATAGTAAATTTCATGACAAAATAGTTATGTCTATGCTAAAAACTGAATGGGAAGAAAAACTACTGGCAACAGGAGGTGTATAAAAGTTGGCTAGTAAGTACTAAATAAAAAAGTTATAAAGAAACAATAATTAAAAGCTCTTAAAATGAAGGTTTTTGAAACAAAAAGATTAACAGTTAACATATTAAAAGAAAAAGACAAAGATGTTTTTATTGAACTACTTTCTGATCCAAGAATAATAGATCCTGCACCCCATCAAAAAACAGATTTAGAAAAGGTGATAAAAAAATTCGAATTAAACCTAACACCTTTTAAGGTTCCGAAAAAAAATAAGGATAACATTTGGGGTGTATTTGAAAAAGGAAATCTAGAAATGATAGGTATTGGAGCCATATTAACAAATAATGATGGTGATTGGGAACTAGGGTATAGATTTAGAGTGAAGCATTGGGGAAAAGGATTTGGAACTGAATTGGCTAGCGGAATGGTGAAGTTTTGTTTTAAAAAACTAAATTTCGAAAAAATAACTGCAGATGTTGATATTAAAAATATAGCATCTGTTAAAATTCTTGAAAAAATCATGAGGCCCGTTAAAGAATTTAATAATGAAGAAGATCTATGTATAGATAGACGTTATGAGCTAGAAAAGGAAAACTGGCAACAACAGCACATATAATCAATATGGGAAAACATAAAGTACTTACCGCAGTGCATCTTTTCTTAATAAATACTAATAGTGAATTTTTATTAGCGAGAAGGTATAATACAGGATATCAAGACGGAAACTATAGTTTGATTGCTGGACATATTGAAAAGGGAGAAATGGCAAAACAAGCCATGCAAAGAGAAGCAAAAGAAGAAGGTGGTATTATTATTAATTTAGAAAATTTGTATTTTTCTCATGTTATGTATAGGAAAAGAGAAAATGAAATTGATGATGATAGAATAGATTTTTTCTTCAAAGCTTCAAAATGGGAAGGAATGGTTAAAATTATGGAAAAGAATAAATGTGACGATATGAGATGGTTTAAACCTAATAAGCTCCCCAAAAATATAGTACCATATATATCAAGTGCATTTAATCAATTTTTAAACCAATCTCAATTTTCTGAATATGGATGGAAATAACATTTTACAATAAAAACAGTATTTAAAGTAAATCTATGAAACATTTATATATAGTTATTATTCTTACGTTTTTATCTTGTCAAAACAGTAATAAAGACAAAATAAAAGTAATTACTAAAGATCAGTCAGGAAGTGTTACAATTGATGGCACAACGCTAAATTATTCAATAAAAGGAAAAGGCACGCCTTTTCTTTTAGTAGGATCAGACCCAGAATATTTTTCAAAAGACTTGTATGATAATTTCAGAGTCTATTCGGTACAGTCTAGGTTAGATGCTTCAAAATACAACCCAGTAGATACCACAAAATATGGCTTTGATAGTTTACTTAAAGATATCGATACTGTAAGGTCGGTTTTAGGGCTTGAAAAATTTATTATAGGTGGGCATTCTGTTTTTGGTGCTGTTGCTCACAAATATGCTAAAAAACACCCAGAATATGTATCTCATATTGTAATGATGGGTACTCCAAGAACCTATGGAACAGCCTTACATATTGATTCTACGAATGCCTTTTGGGAAAAAGCACCTGAAAAAAGAAGATTGTTATATCAAGAAAAACGAAAACAATTAAGAAAACAAAACCTTAAACAATTAAGCCGTCGTGAAGTTTTTGTAAAAAGCCTTGTGGCTTCAGGACCAAAAAGATGGCATGATGCAAATTTAGATGCAACGGTTTTTTTTGAAAGAATAGGCTATAATTTACATTTTCTAAATCACTTATTTGGCAACAATGGCATTGTGAAGTATGACTTATGTTCACCTGAAGAAGTAATAGACATTCCAGTATTTGTAGCTATTGGGAAAAGCGATTATGTCGGTCCTTATACACTATGGGACACTACGTGCGATAATTTACCTAATTTAACCATATCCTTATTTGAAGAAAGCGGCCATACTCCTCAATATGAACAGAGTACTCTATTCAATAAAAGGTTGATTAATTGGGTTCAAAAAAAGAAATAATTTTTACATAAAAGCATACGAGAATAATGCTGTTTCAGCATAAAATAATTTAGAATGAATAAAACAGAACAACAACTAATAGGCGCTTGGAAATTAAATACTTTTGAACTAAGAAATCATTCACTAGATAAATCTATTTTTCCATATGGAGAACAACCTATAGGAACACTATTATTTAGTAAAGAAAAGTTAATGTCTGTTTCTATAATGGCAGATAATCGAGCCTCTTTTTCGATAGAATCATTACAAATGTCTTCTCCAGATGAAAAAATAAGAGCAATAGAAACCTATCTTTCTTATTCAGGATATTGGAGATTAGTAGACGACAAAATTTATGTAAAAGTCATAACTTCACTTCTTCCTAACTGGAAAGATAAAGAGCATTTTAGAATTTTTAAAATACTAGATAACAAGTTAGTGCTTAAAACTCCAATAATTAAACAAGGAGATTTTGAAATTTCGGTTAATTTAGATTGGGTAAAATATAACAATAACTAACGTACAATTATTTATCTCAGATTAACAGAGGTTTTGTAGAATTTGTATGGCTTTTGTAATTAAACACATATAATTGTATATATACATTTACATTTGTTGGCAGTCAATTAAAGAAGCACTCTTATGAAAAAAAACATTCAAATAGAATTAAAGCATACTAATCAGAAAGATTTGGAAACTCTATTTTTGTTTCAACTTGATAAAGACGCTAATTATTTAGCCGCATTTACTTCGAAAAACCCATCTAACAAAGATGCTTATATCGAAAAGTGGAAAAGATTATTATTAAATGAAAAAGTTAACGTTAGAACTATACTTTTAAAGAATAAAATAGTAGGTAGTATTGCAAAATTTGAAATGGAGGGTAATGCGGAAATCACTTACTGGATTGGAAAAGAATTTTGGGGAAAAGGTATTGCAAGTATTGCTCTTAAGAAATTTCTTGAAGTTGAAAAAACTAGACCTCTTTTTGGTAGAATTGCTTTTGATAATTTAGGTTCTAAAAAAGTATTAGAGAATTGTGGGTTTTCTAAAATTGGAATTGAAAAAGGATTTGCTAATGCTCGTGAGAAAGAAATTGAAGAAATTATATTTGAATTAAAATAAAAACGAACTGCCAACACCTTGTATAATTCATTGCTAGTACTTGCCTATTTACGAAAATCATCGCGGATTTTCTATTCGGTTTGTATTTGTTAATTCAGTTACTGAAACACGCAATGAAATCATACACAAAAACGTTATAGGCAATTCAAAAATGAAAAAACTAGGAATAATAGCAGGAATTGGACCAGAATCAACGATTGAATATTATAAATCGATAATTAAACTTTTTCAAGAAAGAAAAACTAAAAATGAGTATCCAGAAATTATCCTTAACAGCATCAATTTCACAAAAATGTTTGATTTTGTTCTGTCTGATGATTTAGAAGGTTTAGTAAAATTTTTAAAAACCCAAATTGATATTTTAGAAAATGCAGGTGTCGATTATGTTTTATTTGCCTCAAATACTCCTCATATAGTATTTAACAAATTAGCTAATACAGTAAATGTCCCAATGATTAGCATCGTAGAGGAAACCTGCAAAATAATTGCATCAAAAAAAATCAATAAAGTTGCACTCTTTGGAACAAAATCAACTATGAGTGCTGGTTTTTATCAACAAGCCGGCTTAAAATATAATATTGACATTATTATTCCAAATAAAGACATTCAAGATTATATTCACAATAAATATATGAGTGAAATTTTCAAAAAAGAAATACGCCCTAGCACAAAACAAAAGTTAATTGAAATAACTGAAAACCTAAAAGCTGAAAGGGCTATTGAAGGATTAATACTCGGTGGCACTGAATTATCATTTGTTTTATCTCAGAACGATTTTAATAATATCACAATTTTTGATACAACAAAAATACATGTAAACAGCATTGTAAATAAAATGATTGAATAATAAATATGGCACCAAGTAAAAATGAATACCAAAAAGGTTTAGAGATATTAAATAAGGAATCAAATGATTTTCTAAGTAAAAATCAAACTATTCCTCCTAACATTAAAGTCTTAGGCGAAACAGAAATAAAGGATATCTCAAAAGGAATAGGTGTCGAAAACACATTCTCATTATTTAAAAAAAAATATGGAAATAAAATATCGGCAACTACTGGTCCAAACTATTACGGATTTGTAATCGGTGGCACTACGCCTGCAGCATTGTTAGGTGACTGGTTGACGTCTCTTTATGATCAATGTAGCCCATTAACAGATGTCACTAACATCTTAGAAAAAGAAACATTGGAACAAGCTAAAATATTATTTAATATTTCATCTGAATTTAAAGGGACATTGGTAAGTGGAGCAACTGTATCTAATCTTGTTAATTTGGCAATAGCTAGGCAATGGATCGGTAAACAAATGGAGCTCGATATTGCTAATAATGGAATTGTAACTAATAATATTAAAGTCTATAGTGCAACACCCCATTCAAGTGTTTCAAAATCATTATCTATAATTGGTATAGGTAGAGATAATTTACAAATAGTGAAAACAGTATCTAAGAGAGAATCTATTGATACTGATCAACTTGAAAAAGAATTGCAAAAAGACAGTAATTCTCCATCAATTGTCGTTGCTAATGCTGGGACTGTTAATACTGGTGATTTTGATGATTTTAGCGCTTTAAAGAAATTAAAAGAAAAATATAATTTTTGGTTACATATAGATGCTGCTTTTGGAGGCTTTGCAAATTGCACAAGTAAACACAAATACTTATTAAATAGTTGGAATTGTGCTGATTCTATAACAATAGATGCTCACAAATGGCTTAATGTACCTTATGATTCTGCTTTTCAATTTACAAAACATATACATCTTCAAAGCCAAGTATTTCAAAATGGAAACGCACCTTATTTAGATAGTTTGACAGATAGTTTTATAAACCTCGTTCCTGAGAACAGCAGAAGATGGAGAGCATTACCTATCTGGTTCAGTTTTCAATCATACGGAATAGACGGAATCTCAGAAATAATAGAACGTAATTGTGAAATGGCTGTACAAATTGGAAATTGGATTGATGAATCGGAATTTCTTATTTTAATGGCAGAAGTAAAACTAAACATTGTATGTTTTAAAGTTTCCGAAGAAATGGAATTTTCAACAGCCATGTATTTGAAAGCAATTAATGAAACTAATAAAGTATTTATGACACCTACCAATTTTCAAGGCGAATATGCAATTAGAATTGCATTTAGTAATTGGTCGACAGAGTTTAGTGATCTAAATGATTTAATAAAACTTCTAAGAGAAGTGAAGGTGAGGTTAGTACAATAATATGAGTTTGACACAAATGAAATAGCTAACTACTAACGCACAATTAATAATAATTTATAAACTAATATGGAAATTGTAGAGACTAGTAAAAATGGATATACTATTTCAACAGATAAGAATAAACTCGACATTTTGAGTATCCACAAGTTTCTTGCAAATGAAACTGACTGGAATAATGGGATTCCAATAAATACACTAAAAAAATCAATTAATAATTCTCTCAATTTTGGGCTTTATTATAAAAATAAACAAATTGGATATGCTAGAATAATTTCAGACTATACTACTATTGCATATTTAGGAGATGTTTATGTTTTACAAGAATATAGAGGAAAAGGGTTAAGCAAATGGTTAATTAATGAAGTCATGGAACATCCAAACCTTCAAGGGCTTAGACGATGGATCTTATTAACCGATACAGCCGAATGGCTATATAAAAAATTTGGATTTACGGAATTACCTAATCCAGAATTTTATATGGAGAAGCATAACTCAAATGTGTATAATAGATTTGAAAAGGCTAATATTAATAATAAATAGAATAATAAAGCACCTTCTAACTTATTTTTGTTTGAAAAAAAATTATACTATTTATATTCTTGAAAAAAATAAACATAATAATGAGTGAGCAAATTTTAAGCCTAAAAAGTAGTGAACTTGTAAAACTTTAATAGCTACAGGTAGTCCAAAATTAGATTGGCTAATAATATGTCTTAAAGAGCACCAATATTCTAAAGCTAAAAACTGGTTTAAAAAACTAATAAGCAAAAACACACAAATAGCGGTTATAAGAAATGGTATTAATCTAAAAGCCCCTTTATTAGATTTTGCAGTAGAAAAAAATATTTTAGAATGCATGATAGATTGCCCTACTCAACTTCAAAATAACGGCTCTTATAAAGTAATTCGCAAACCTATACTTACAGTTAATAAGAGCCCCGTAGCAAACGATTTTAAATTGCTTTTTAATGCACAATCTATTGAGGTCAATCAAACAAAAGATTTTAAAACTTCAAACTGGATAAAGTTATGCGAAAGTGCTTCGCTTGGTGCCATTCTCTGTTTAAGTGGAGAAACTTGCTGGATTTTTCAAGATAAAAAGATGAGAGATCTGTATAAAAAGATACTCATAGAAACAGTGTTAGTAGCACAAGCAGATGGCGCCAAAATAGAAAATAGTTTTATTAATGAGATGCTAATAAAGTTAATGGCATACCCAGACACAAAAAGTAGCTCAATGTTGACAGATAGACTAAATGGCAAGTCAATAGAACTTGGAGCGAAGAATGGTGTTATTTCAGAATTAGGGAATCATTACAACGTTGATACTCCAATTAATGATTTAATTGTTAGCTTATTATCAAAAACAAATATAAAAGATAGAAGGACTACAAAGACTAACCAAATTATTATAAAATAAAGCAAAATACTTTTATTGAACAGCTCTAATAAAGATATAGACAAAAGAGAACTTACTATTTTAGTTGATTTCTAACACAAGCTTATTCCAAAGAGTATTTTTGAACTTACGCGAAAAATAACCAAAATGTCCAATTTTTTCCATACCAAAATCACTAGGTGAAATTTTATCAATGGATACTTTAGCATTTTTATAATACTTCAATAGTTTATTGGCTGTTATATGGTTTGCAATGGGGTCGTCTGTTATTTGTATTGATTTTAAGGGAACTTTAATTTGGTCAAAATATATGGGATTAAGAGTCTTTTCAAATTCCTCCTCGAAATATCTTGGGTTAATACACCATTTTCGCCACTCTAATGCAACTCCTTTTGGTAAATTTTCTCCTAGATTTATTTTTTTAGTTCGTGCATATCCTAAAAAGAAAGTACTAACAGGAATAAACAAAAACCAAATTGGTGGCAACATCCATTTATAAGGTTTGCTCATATCTTGCCAATACCCTGTAGAGGATGCTATTAAAAAAAGATGGTCAACTTTATCATTATTCTCCATTAAACCGACCATTTGACCTCCCATACTGTGACCGATAATTATTTTTTTTTCATCAGGATAATTGTCAAGTACCCAATTAAAAACACCAGTCATGTCTTTTCGTCCCCAATCTCGAATTGTTGCATCAAATCCTTTTAGTTTTTTTGGTTTTGAATCGCCGATGCCTCTATAATCAAAAGTCAAGGTTGTAAATCCTTTTTTTGTAAGATAAACGGCAAAATTTGAATACAATTTTTGAGGAATTCCTGTGCCGCAGTGAATTTGTATAATTCCCTTTCTTTTAATTTCAGGCTCTCTCAAAATAGCTGAAAGATTATAACCATCTTTAGCAGGAATATTTAGGAATTGTTCTTTCATCTTTTTCTTTTTTAAACTGGATTGCCTTGTTAAACCTAGTTAATATTTTTATGCTTATTTATGTGTCTGTGAGATTTATTTATATCACAAATAGACATAAATTTATATAATCACTTTTGCCTTCTATAGGTTTACTATTTCTAATTTTATTGAATTAAATTATAGTCAAGTTTTGTTATTGACCTAACTCTTGTACCCCAGTTACATAATAACTCTAATACAGGTATTAATTCTTTTCCAGCTTTACTAAGTGAGTATTCAACATGAGGCGGAATGGTTTTAAAATCCTTCCTTATAATTAACCCTTCTGCTTTCAAATCTCTTAAACGCTGGGTTAGCATTTTTTCTGAAATACCAGGAATACTTCTGTTTAACGCTCCATATCTGTTAACACCTCTATCTAAATTCCATAAAATATTAACTTTCCATCTACCGCTTAATAACTCAACAGCATAAGAAAGCCCACAAGACATTTCTAAAATTTTTTGATTCTGATAATTTGTAGAATTTATTTTTCTCATTTAAAACATACTTTATTGTTCGTACACAACTTTTTGTTAGGTGTAAATATACATAATACTTTAGCATAATTAATTTAAAAAAAACAACAATGAGATTAAATAATAAAGTAACTGTAATTACTGGAGGTACTAGTGGTATTGGTTTAGGTATTGCTAAAGAGTTTAATAAAGAAGGAGCTAAAGGTGCTATTATTGGAAGAACAAAAAGTAAAATGGATACTGCTCTTCAAGATTTAGGAGACAATTTTATTGGAATTCAAGCTGATGTTACCAATAATCAAGATTTAGACAAGATGTATATAACAACTGCAGAGAAATTTGGTAAACTTGATGTTTTGGTGGTTAATGCAGGTGGTGCTATAGGATCTGGGTCATTAGGTTCAATTATAAGTGCTTCTGAAGATGATTATAACAGAATGATGGATTTAAACCTTAAAAGTGTTTTCTTTACAGTTCAAAAAGCGTTGCCTTACCTAAAAAATGGCGCATCTATTATTCTAGTAGCATCTATTGCAATTCATAGAGGCATGCCAGGATTAACTGTTTATTCGGCTGCAAAGGCTGGAGTTAGGTCTTTTGCTCGAACTTTTTCTAAAGATTTATTAGATAGAAATATTAGGGTAAATGTTTTAAGCCCTGGAACTATTGATACCCCTTTATTTGACAATTTAGGCATACCTGAAGAACATTCAGTCCACGCTAAAAAAGAATTTGTGAATTTAATACCTATTAAGCGCATTGGACTACCTAAAGATATGGGAAGAGTTGCTGTATTCTTAGCCTCTGATGATTCTTCATTTATTCTTGGAGAAGAAATTATAGCCGATGGTGGTGTTGTAAATTTATAGTATTACATAAAGATATTTTTAAATTATTCTTTACACAGGTCTGCATAATTATAATAGATACAACAATAAATCGAGATATTTAGATTTATTGTTGTATATTTACACTATGAATATTTTAGAAGTTAATAAAGTACTATCTAATAAAGCCCGTATAGATATTTTAAATTGGTTAAAAGTACCCGAAGAGAATTTTCCTCCTCAAGTAAATGTTCCCAATTTTGATGACGGTGTGTGTGTGTGTCATATACAAGATAAAACAGGGTTGTCTCAGTCTACAATTTCTCATTACCTTACCATGATGCATAAAGTAAATTTATTAATAGCTACTCGACATGGTAAGTGGACTTATTATAGACGTGATGAAGAAAGTATTAAGCGGTATATAGCAGAACTTTTAAATGAGCTCTAATTTTTTCAACTATTAATCTATAATTCCCGATATATAAGTATGAGTGATGTTGTTATTGATTCTTTGGGCTGGTTAGGCTCATTATTGTTAATTACTGCCTATTGGCTAAATAGCAGAAATAAAATAAATGCACAATCTTCATTCTATCAGACATTAAACATATTTGGTAGTGCATTACTAATGGCTAATACAGTTTATTATGGGGCTTACCCATCAAGTTCTGTAAATGTGATATGGTTGTTTATGGGGATTTATCATATTTCAAAGATTTTAAATAAAAAAAAGAAAACAGTATAACATGCAAGATCAATTATTACAAATGGGAGCAAGCGCTCTCCGTAAAGCGGCATTAAATGAAGAAGCCAAAAATTATATATTACAAAACCAACCATTATTTAATACATTAAAACGGGCAGCAGATAGATACATTGGTGGTGAAACTTTAAAAGAAACAATTCTTAAAGTTAAAAAAGGAAATGCAGATGGTTTTAAATGCTCAATGGAATTTAT
Source organism: uncultured Tenacibaculum sp. (assembly GCA_947504185.1). Lineage (GTDB taxonomy): Bacteria > Bacteroidota > Bacteroidia > Flavobacteriales > Flavobacteriaceae > Polaribacter. The sequence goes on from CANNGJ010000016.1 coordinate 59,928, forward strand.
GGGTGAAAGTACATTAACAGAAAAAGAAGCTACCCACGCCACTCAAGAATTTGTGGATATTTGTAAACAGATTAGGCTGCAAAAGTTAAAATCGACGGTATCTCTTGATTTATCGCATATTGGGTTAGCTATATCAAAAGAATTATGCTTATACAATCTTAATACTATTTGTGAGGAAGCTAAAAAAAATAATATAGAAGTCACGATTAGTGCAGAAGGAGTAGATAGAACAGATGCAGTAATTGATACCTACCTTAAACAATCAAAAAGCTACGATAATCTTTCTATTACCTTACAAGCATATTTGTATAGGTCAAAAGATGATTTTAAAGAACTCATTAAGGAAAAAGGCAGAATTAGGGTTGTAAAAGGTGCTTTTGAAACGCCTCAAGGATTTTCATTAACAAGAGGAGAAGAGTTAGATATGGTTTATTTGAATTATGTAGATCAACTTTTATCCTTAAATCATAAGTGTTCAATTGCAACACATCATCATGAGATCCAGCAAGAAGCAAAAAGGTTAATTCAAGATTATAAAACACCAAAAGAAATATATGAGTTTGAAAGTCTCTATGGTATCCAGACCGAACAATTAAATGTACTTAAAAATGAAGGCTTTTCCACCAAACTATATTTTGTATATGGTAAAGAATGGTATCTGTATGTTTGTAATCGCATCGCAGAATACCCTCTAAATATCTTTAGAGCATTGAACGATATCGTTTCTTAAACTTTTTATTACTAAATCATATAGTGGTTTTGATATAAGGTATAAGACGTGATAAATAGATCGCTTAAGTATTAGTTTATTTTTTTAGTATTGATATTAGTTACAAAGTCGAAAAGCTTATCTATGGCATGCTCTGTATTTTTTTTAAGAGTTCGTTTTAGAAATAAGAAAAGCAATAATTTTTTTATAGGCGATTTAGCTTCAAAATAAACTTCTGTTTCTAATTTACAGGAGTTGGGAGTAAGTGGAGATATACAGTGAAATTGGTATAGTGTATCAACTGGAGGTGGACTTGTTGTCATTTCTCCATACACTAATTGACTTGGCTTCCCTTTTTTTGTTACCGTAATAAAATTAAGATGTTTGTCTTTAATAACACACACATGCTCTGTACCAATTCTATTGACTTCATTTGTATTAAATTCAAAATCATCTACACCTTCAATCCAATATTTTCTGTACTTAAAATTTGTGATAAATTCTAATAGCTCATTTGCGGCAACGGGAAATTCTTTTTCAATTATAAAAGCTGATGGTTTTTTAAATTCAATCTTTTTTGCTTGCTGAAAGGGTTTCAACTTTAATTCCTTTTTATCAATAATTGAATATAAATAAGATAATTCTTTGCCATCATAGATATTACTCCCGCTGTTAAAATGATATAGTTTTGTTTTGTAGGTGGCTGATAAATGAATAGTATCAGTTAACATTTTACTTAACAGGACATAATTATCACTATTAACAGAGTTTTTCATTAATCGATGAGCTTCAATTACTTGTTTACCAAAGGGCTTTCTATTATTTTGAACATTAATAAATTGTATATTACCACAATGTCCTATTATTTTTAACTGCAAATTTGGAGCAGAAGAACAAGCATTACAAGGGCAAATTCTGTTTTTTTCTAATAGCTTTAAATGACTATAAAAAGCAGTAAACATTTGCTCAACTTGTGCTAGTAGCTTTTCCAATGAAGGTATTTCATTTTCTTTATAGAAGAATAAAGCATCTCCTTCAACTTCTGCTAATTGTAAATCTTCGGTATTTGCATTAATCAATACCTCAAGTAATTCGGCAATTACATGTTGACTATGTTCTACTTCTGTAGTCTGAATAAACTCAGTAAAACCAGAGATATCAGGTAAAAATAACAATGATGAATTCATATTTGTATTGTCGTTTTAAGGTAAAAAAACAATCTTAAAAACTAACCTTCAATAATATTAGTAAGTTACTATTATGTTAGTTGTAAGATTTATTAAATATTTACAAAAATAAAACCTTTAAAGATGTAAAAAAATATCATATTTTAATACTTATTGGATAAGGTATAAATTATTAAATGAATAAAAAACGAAAGGAATTCTATAAAGTTGTAGAAGATAATATTGGAATAATTAGGAAATTGTGTCGAGCATATACAGATGTACAGGAAGATTTCGAAGATTATGTTCAAGAAGTTTGTTATCAACTTTGGAAATCAATGGGCTCTTTTCGAGGAGAGTCTAAAAAATCTACTTGGGTCTATAGAGTTACATTAAATGTTTGCCTTACTATGATAAAAAAGCAAAAAAGGTTAACAATTATTGCTACAGAAGATAAAGATATTCAGAAAGCAATTGAAATTAATAGTGAAGATGATTCTCAAGCTGAACAAATAAAAATTCTCTATGCATCAATTACCCAATTATCACCAATAGACCGGTCAATAATAATGTTGTACTTAGATAAATTAACTCATTCCGAAATCTCCGAAATATTAGGTTTAAGTACTTCTAATGTTGGTGTTAGAATAAATAGAATAAAGAGAAAATTAAAAGAAATTGTCAATGGATAGTTTAGAAAAAATATGGGATAGTATTGATGAGAATAAAATCGACACGAATACTATTGATAAATATATAGAGAAAAAATCTGACAGTCAAACTTTAAAATTTAAAAACACAATTAAGTTAGAGCTATTATTTTCATTAATTATCGCTCTTGTAGCTATTTTCTATCACGAAACATTAAATACTACACTAATTGGGATTCTTATTTTAATATTGTTTTTTAGTTTAAGCATTGGTATTTATGCATTAATAAAGCTAAAAAATATTAGACTAATTACTTCTGTAAAAGAGTTTATTACTAAAACTATTAGCTTCCTTAAATTATATATTATATTATTTCTTATTGGAAATCAATTGGTAATATTAACTGTATTTTTTCTACTAAAAAAAATCAATATTTTAAATTTTGATACTACAAATTTAGTTGACTCTGAAGAGAACCTTAGTATTCTTTTAGTATTTTTTATAATTGAGATAACACTTATTATATATGCTTACTTTTTTTATTATAAACGAATTTTAAATTTCAAGAACATCTTGTCAGAAATATAATTTTTTAAATACAAATTAGTTAACAGCAATTGAAACATAAAAACTAAAAAATGGATATTGACATCAAGTACATTGAAGAAAATTTTATCGAATCAAATAAATTATGTCAGATTTTAAAGATTCCTCATAAAGATTTAGAAAAATTAATAGATAAAAAAATAATTCCTAATAGTTTTTACGAAATTAGCATAACCTATAAAATTAACTCACCATTAGATGATGAAAAAATAATTTCTGAAGTCAAAAAATACTATCCAAAAAGTATTATAGATCTAATAAAAAAAATAAAAATCTCAATAACTCTTCTGAATTCAAGAAATTATTGAAAATTAATCCTTTACTTTTCGACTTCATATAACTTTGATTAAAATAATTAGGTGGGTTGAACGGTAATACTTTAAAAATTATTAACTGAATCATATTTTTTTCCTATTCTTTCTTTTAATTGCTAAAAGAAAACAAAATACTACTATAGGAAAAGAAAATCTATTTGCCGATACAGAAATTACCGAAAATGTGCCCTAAAATATCTTTGTCAACATCATATTCTCCAGTAATATTTCCTAAATGACGTAAGCATTCACGAATATCAATAGAAAATAAATCGGTAGATATTTCTAAATCAATTCCTTGTTGAACAGAAGTAATAGCTGTTAACGCATTGTTTAAAGTTTCAAAATGACGAGAATTGGTAACAATTGTTTCATTATTACTTAAAGCACCAGTATTTACTAAAGATGTTAATTCTGATTTTAGTTCATCAATTCCTGTTTTCTGTTTAGCAGAAAGTAAAATTAAATTATCGATTTCTGATTGTAAAATAGAAGAATCGTGACAAGATAAAGTATCAACTTTATTAGCAATAACTAACAGGCGTTTATTAGGAAAACGTTCTTTAATGGTTTCAATTTCCTGTAAAAACTCTTCACTAGAATGAGAAAATTTATTAGAGTCAATTAAAAAGATAATTAATTGTGCGTTTTCTGCTTTTTCATAGGCTTTTTTAATCCCGATGTTCTCAACAACATCTTCAGTTTTGCGAATTCCAGCTGTATCAATAAAACGGAAAGCAACTCCGTCAATAATTAGTTCATCTTCAATAGCATCTCTGGTAGTTCCAGCAATATCAGAAACAATTGCTTTTTCCTCGTTTAAAAGTGTATTTAAAAGTGTTGATTTACCCACATTAGGTTCACCAATAATAGCAACAGGAATTCCATTTTTCATAGCATTTCCAAAAGCAAAACTATCAATCAATCGTTTTAAAACGAAGGTGATTTTTGCTACCAATTCTTTAAATTTAGTTCTATCAGCAAATTCAACATCTTCACCAGAAAAATCTAATTCTAATTCTATCAATGCAGCAAAATCTAATAACTGTCCACGTAATTCTTTTAATTCATTGGTAATACCACCACGCATTTGCTGAATTGCCATTTGATGACTAGCAGCAGAATTTGAGGCAATAACATCAGCAACTGCTTCTGCCTGACTTAAATCCATTTTTCCATTTAAAAAGGCGCGCATGGTAAATTCTCCGTTATCAGCCATTCTACATCCATTTTGTAAGAATAATTGAATAATTTCTTGTTGAATAAAACTAGATCCATGACAAGAAATTTCTACAACATTTTCACCAGTGTAAGAGCGAGGGTTCTTAAAAACTGATACTAGAACTTCATCTAAAATAATATCATTTTCAATAATATGACCTAAATGAATAGTATGTGTTTTTTGATTTAATAGTGATTTTTTATTTTTTATAGAACGAAAAAATCGATTCGTAATATCAATAGCATTTTCACCAGAAAGTCTAATTACAGAAATAGCGCCAACTCCTGCTGGTGTTGCTAATGCAATAATAGTATCGTTTTGTATCATACTGCAAAATTACCTAATTAAGGCTGAAATTATAAAATTTATTAAAGGGAATTTTTATCCTCATAAGTATAGGGGAAAATCTAGTCATGGTCGGAAGAAAAAATCTTCCGACTTTTTTATTTTCCGTCGGTTATAATTTTGGCTTTAATTATTTGAT
>CANNGJ010000017.1 GCA_947504185.1 uncultured Tenacibaculum sp.
TTGTTGTTGATTGTCAAGGCAATTTAGACCATTTTGAAACATAAAAAATGGCCGGAATTTCTTCCGACCATGACTAGATTTAAATCTTCCCTTTTTTATTTTCTTCATATAACTTTCTGAGTTTAGCATATTTCATATAAGAAAAAAATGCTTGCATCATAGAAAATGTAATTCCATCTAAACCGTGAAAAATCCCTTTTTTAAGAATATAACAACGGAAAAAAGACCATAATCCGTGACTAATTGGAGTAAAGAAATTTACTTTTTTGTTTTGTTCAAAATACTCTTCAGATTGCCAAGTAGTATATAAATTATATTTTCCTATAATTTGATGAAAGTCTTTCCATCCATAATGTAGTAAGTGAAGTTTAGTTGTTTTTAAGTTTGTTGCTTGTATACTTTGATGAACTTTCGTGGTAGCTGGTTTAGCCGTTTGTTTATTAAAAAATCTACAGGTATATGATGGGTACCAACCAGCAAAATTAATAGGTTGTTTTTTTAAAAAGTTTTTACGCCTGAAGTTATATGCGTCGTAAGGTGCATTTTTGTACTCTTTGCTTTTAATAAATTGATAGCTGTCTTCGTCTAAACGTTCATCAGCATCTAAGTTTAATATCCAATCATTTTTGCAAAACTGTAATCCATGTACTCTTTGTAAACCATCTCCTAAAAATTTTTGAGAGTATACTTTTGCACCCATAGATTCTGCAATTTCAACAGTTTTGTCTTTACTAAAAGAATCGATAATAATTACTTCGTCACATACTCTATTTAAAGAAATTATACAGTCTTTAATATTTGCTTCTTCATTAAAAGTAATTACTAAGCCACTTATATTCATATGTAAATATTGTTGTAGATTTGTGGGTAAAAATACAATTATTAAATGATTCCAAAAATTATTCATTTCTGTTGGTATGGTAAGGGAGAGTACAATAAAACTATAAAAAAATGCATAGCTTCTTGGGAAGAAAAACTACCTGATTATACCATTAAAAAATGGGATGAAACAAACACTCCTTTTGATAAATTACCTTTTTTAAAAATGCTATATAATCAAAAGAAATGGTCTTTTATAACTGATTATATTCGATTGTATTCTATTTATAAAGAAGGAGGTATTTATGTAGATACCGACATAGAAATGGTAACAACCTTTGACGATTTATTAAAAGAAAAAACATTTGTAGGTTTTCAAGGTTCTTTAGAAACAGAAAAATACCCTTTAAATTCTGCAGTTATAGGAGGTGAAAAAGGGAATGAGTTTATTTTAGATTGTATTAAGGCAACTGAAAAAAAACAACGATTGTATTTTAATGCAATGGGGGGACCACCTATTGTATCTAAGGTTTTATTAGAATATGGTTTAAAAGAGTATAAAAAACAGCATTTAAATGATGTTTTACTATTGCCTACTCAATATTTTTTCCCTTTTGCTTGGAATGAGAAATTTACTGAAGAATGCATCAAGCCAGAAACTATTTGTATTCACTGGTGGGAAGACTCTTGGGGAAATAAACAAAAAGGTTTTTCGTATTTATTAGATAGTTTAAAAAGGAAAATGATTAAATCGCCAATGTTAATTAAAAACCGTATAAAATTCTTAATTAACAAAGATAAATTTTATCATATTAACTCTTTGTAAATTCAGTACAGCGATCAATTAAATGCTGTGTGTATTTTAAATGATTTGTAGGGTTTGGTATTGGATTTTCCCAATCAATATCTTTTAAATCAACTAAATTGATGTTTTTTAATGAACTTAAATCTAAATTAGGATCTAGGTTTACCATGTTAAAATGCTGTACAATACCGTCTAATCTAGATAAATCAGAAGAATTATTCAACCCGCCCATAACAAATATTACTGGTGTTCCCATAGCTAAACATGGTAAAGCACAATGTATTCTTGAAGTGATAACCAGTTTTGCAGAAGCAAATGATTTAAGGAGTCTATCAGCTTCTTTAAATCGATCTTCAACATTAGTTCCTTTTTCTTTGTAAAAAGCAGTTTCAAACTTAGCATTCTCAACAATTTCAGAAGGGAAAATAGATTTTAAATATTCTTTATGATCTCCTAATTTAGGTAGTTTAAACTTAAGTAAATCACGATAATAATGTCTAGGTATTCTTTCATAGTAAGACTTTTTATCTAAGTTAAATAAGACGTCAAAAAACACAATATCATCGGTTTTAGGAACATCTATTTTAGGTAATGTAGTAGTTAAACATGAAGAATAATAAGATTCAACACCGTATTTTTTTAGAATGTTTACGGTATAAAAATCTCTACAACCAATAGGTTCGTATTTTTTTAAATAATCAATATTTTCCTTATTACTTAATAATGTATCAGCAATATGTGCATTCAGGTGAAAAGAAACAAAAAGAGGATCTACATTAGGAGAAATAGGCCAGTTTTTAGTTTTATACATAAACCAACCATTCATAATTAATTTACACTTTTCTATATTTTTATCATTTAAATATTCTCTATTTAAAAGTAAGTCAATATTCTCAAAATACTGTTTTGCGGCTATACTCTGAACATAATCACCAATATTTAAATATCCTCCTGTAGCTTTGTAATCTAAAAGTGCGTTTTTAATCATAAGACAAAAATATCTTTTTTTGTTGATGTAGAATAATAGTTTAAAGTATAAATTTGCATTATGATTAAAGAGGTCGTAAATAACTTGAGGAAAGGAAATACAATTTTGTACCCTACAGATACAGTATGGGGACTAGGTTGTGACGCTACTAACGAGGAGTCTGTAAAAAAAATATATCAAATAAAAAATAGAGAAGAATCTAAAAGCTTAATTATTTTAGTTGACTCAATAGAAATGTTAAAAAACTATGTTGATAAAATTTCAGATAAGGTTTTCGGTATTTTAAATAAATCAAAAAGACCAACAACAGTTATTTATAATAATCCTAAGAACTTGGCTGAAAATACCATAGCTTCTGATAATACGATAGCGATTAGAATTCCTAAAGATGAATTTTGCCAAAAGTTAATTAAGGAGTTTGGAAAACCTATTGTATCTACGTCAGCTAATATTAGTGGAAAACCAACCCCTAAATCATTTTCAGAAATAAGCAAAGCTATTTTAAATAGTGTAGATTATGTGGTAGATTTGCATCAAGAAAAGAGATCAGAAAAATCATCTAGAATATTAAAAATAGATGGAGATTCTGTAATTGTGATAAGAGAATAAATTAATGCAACAACAATATTACAAAGAAGCGATTTCAGCTGAAATATTTCAATATATATCTAAAGCAACTGAAGAATTACAACTAGAAAGTTATGTAATAGGAGGTTTTGTTCGTGATTTTATTTTAAAAAGAGGAACAGCAAAAGATATTGATGTTGTAACTATTGGTAGCGGAATTGAATTAGCTAAAAAAGTAGCAGAATTACTTCCTCATAAACCCAAAGTTCAGGTTTTTAAAACCTACGGAACTGCAATGTTGCGTTTAAAAGATATTGAAGTAGAATTTGTTGGAGCTCGTAAAGAATCCTATAATGAAGATAGTAGAAATCCAGAAGTAACTGAAGGAACTCTACAAGATGACCAAAATAGACGTGATTTTACCATTAATGCATTAGCATTAAGCTTGAACAAAGAGACATTTGGATTATTGTTAGATCCTTTTGATGGAATGGCTGATTTAGAGAATAAAGTAATAAAAACTCCTTTAAATCCTGATATAACGTATTCTGATGACCCGTTGCGAATGATGAGAGCAATTCGTTTTGCAACTCAATTAAATTTTAAAATAGAGCAAGAATCTTTAGAAGCGATCTCAAGAAATGCCTCGAGACTTGATATTATTACCAAAGAGCGAATAATTGTTGAGTTAAATAAGATTTTAGAAGCTGATATTCCTTCAATAGGATTTTTATTGCTTGAAAAAACAAATTTGTTAAAAAGAATATTACCAGAATTAACAGATTTAAAAGGGGTAGAGGATGTTGATGGACAAAAACACAAAGATAATTTTTATCATACCTTAGAAGTAGTTGACAATATCGCTAAAAATACAGATGATGTTTGGTTGCGTTGGGCTGCGTTGTTACACGATATAGGAAAAGCACCTACAAAGCGCTATCATAAAAAAATAGGTTGGACATTTCATGCGCATGAATTTGTGGGATCAAAAATGGTGTTTAAACTGTTTAAGCGTTTGCATATGCCTTTGAACAATAAAATGAAGTTTGTTCAAAAAATGGTTTTATTAAGTTCGCGCCCCATTGTTTTAGCAAGTGAAGTTACAGATTCTGCTGTTAGACGTTTAGTATTTGATGCTGGAGATGATGTAGATAGTTTAATGACTTTATGTGAGGCAGATATAACAACCAAGAATCCAAAAAAATTTAAACGTTATCATAAGAACTTTGAGCTTGTGCGTTCAAAAATCAAAGAAGTTGAAGAGCGAGATAGAGTTCGTAATTTTCAACCACCAATTACAGGTGAAGAAATTATGAAAGCTTTTAACTTAAAACCATGTAGAGAAATAGGCCAAATAAAAGAGGCTATAAAAGAAGCTATTTTAGATGGTAAAATACCGAACGAACATGAAGCTTCTTATCAATTTATGATTGAGAAAGGGAAGAAGTTAGGTTTAGAGGTTAAAGTATAAATAAAAAAGGTAGTAATATTATATTACTACCTTTCTTTTTTAAGCTAATGATTGCATTGAAACAAGTTTAAAGTACTCTCCTTTTTTAGCAAGTAAATCTTCATGCTTTCCTTGCTCTACAATTTGCCCTTTTCTTAAAACCACAATATTATCTGCTTTTTGAATAGTAGATAATCGGTGAGCGATAACTAAAGAAGTTCTATTCTCCATCATTTTATCTAGCGCTTGCTGAACAAGTTGTTCACTTTCAGTATCTAAAGCCGAAGTAGCTTCGTCTAGAACCATAATAGGAGGTTTTTTTAAAACTGCGCGGGCAATGGATAAACGTTGCTTTTGTCCACCAGAAAGCATATTACCCCCATCACCAATATTAGTATCATATTGTTTTGGTAAATCTTTTACAAACTCGTGTGCATTTGCAATTTTAGAAGCATTGACAACATCTTGATCAGAAACATTTTCTTTCCCAAAAATGATATTATTTTTAACAGAATCGTTAAAAAGTATAGAATCTTGAGTAACCATTCCCATTAAACCACGTAAATTATGTTTTTTAATGTTTTTAATATTTACACTGTCAATTAAGATTTCACCTTCATTAACATCGTAAAAACGAGTAATTAAATTGGCTAGTGTAGATTTTCCACTTCCAGATTGCCCAACTAAAGCAACAGTTTTACCTTTTGGTATTTTTAAAGAGAAATTTTGTAAAACATAATCATCTTGATATTTGAATGAAATATTTTTAAATTCTATTTCAGAATCAAATGAATCTTTTTCAATTGAATTATTCGAATCTTCAATAGGATTTTCTGTTTCTAATATTTCGAATATTCTATCAGCAGAAGCACTTCCTTGTTGGATTCCATACATAGCTGTTGATATTGCTTTTGCTGGGTTTAAAATCAAATAAAACAATCCTATATACCCGAAAAATTCTTGAGGCTGTAAAGTACTATTGTTACTTAAAACAAGTTTTCCTCCAAACCAAAGAATAGCTACAATAGTTAATGTACCTAAGAATTCACTTAAAGGAGATGCTATCATTTGTCTATGTTTTAAACTTTTCATTAAACCAAAAAGACTACTAATCGACTTTCCTATTTTTGAGTTAATTGCTTTTTCAGCAGTAAAACTTTTAATAATCTTTAAGCCCGCTAAAGCTTCGTCTACAATAGATAAAAAATAACCATTTTCTTTTTGAAAATCAGCTGAAGAAGCTCTTAGTTTTTTACTAACTGAAGAAATAATAAAACCCGATATTGGTAATAAAAGGAATACAAACAATGTGAGCTTTACACTAATTGCAAACATAGAAATCAACGTAAAAACAATAGTTAAAGGTTCACGAACTAAAGTTTCAAACGATGATAAATATGTAAATTGAATAGTATGAACATCAGATGTGATTCTAGCAATAGCATCACCTTTTCTTTTCTCTGAAAAGAAAGCAATAGGTAATGAGATATATTTAGAAAACATTGACGATTGTATGTCTTTAATTGTATTTGTTTGTAAAAAAACTAAAGCATACGAAGCTAAATACCTAAACAAGTTTTTAAAGAAGAATAAAAACAAGGTAGTTAAACTAACAAAAAGTAATGCTTTTTCAACTCCTCCGCTCTCAATCATTTGGGATATCTTAAAATTAAGATTTCCTTGAACATAATCATAAACAGAAGTGATTCCTTTGTATTGAGGTGCTGTAGTTACAACTTCTTCTTTACCAAATAAAATTCCTAAAACAGGAATAAATGCTAATACTGATAATACATTGAATATTGCGTATAGTATATTGAAAAATATATTTAAAAAAGCATATTTTTTATAGGGTTTAGCAAAATTTATTATTTTTTTAAAACTACTCATTATAGATTTAATTCTTTAATAATTCGTTGAATTTTAGCATCTAGATTATTTTCAACTTCAATAGCATTTTCAATATTATTTATTGGAGCCTTTACACTAAAATAAAATTTAATTTTAGGTTCAGTACCACTTGGTCGTGCCGCTATTTTGGTTCCATCTTCAGTATGATAAATTAATACGTTAGATTTTGGAATATCCATAATAGATTCTTCACCTGTAATTAAGTTCTTTTTTATAGATGATTGATAATCACATAAAAACTCAACTTTTGAGCCATCAATTTCAGTAAATGGATTGTTACGTAAATCAACCATCATTTGTTTGATTTGTGCAGCACCATCCATTCCCTTTTTTACAATTGAAATTAAATGTTCTTTATAAAAATGATTCTTGGTATATAAATTTAACAATTCATTGTAAAATGAACTGTTATTTGCTTTTGCGTCTGCAGCAATTTCACAAGCTAGTAGGGCAGAGGTTACAGCATCTTTATCACGAACAAAATCACCAACCATATAACCAAAACTTTCTTCACCACCTCCAATAAAATTTAATTCTGGGTGATCTTTAATCATTTTAGCAATCCATTTAAATCCTGTTAAACCAACCTTGGTTTCAACTCCGTAAGAATCAGCTATTTCATTTACCAAATTAGAAGAAACAATAGTAGATCCTACAAATTGTTTTCCGTTTAGTTTGTCTTGTTTTTTCCAATCATTGATTAGAAAATCGGTCATCATACTCATGGTTTGATTTCCGTTTAACAATTTCATGTTTCCATCAGTATCGCGAACAGCAATACCAATTCTGTCTGAATCTGGATCGGTTCCTAAAACGATATCAGCATCTAATTCATTGGCTAAATCTACAGCCATTTTTAACGCAGCAGGTTCTTCAGGATTTGGAGAAGCAACGGTAGGGAAATCTCCATCAGGATTCGCTTGATCTTCTACAATATGTACTTGACTAAAACCAGCACGCTTTAAAACTTCCGGTATTAGTTTGATAGAAGTTCCGTGTAAAGAAGTAAATACAATTTTTAAATCTTCACGTCCTTTAATATCAAAAGTTCCGTTTTTTATAGATGCTTTCCAAAAAGCTTCATCAATTTCACTTCCTATTGGAGTGATTAAGTTTTCATTGGCATCGAAGTTAATGTTGGTATATTTTAAAGAATTTACTTCGTTAATTATCTCTTGATCTTGTGGAGGTACAATTTGTCCACCATCGTTCCAGTACACTTTATAACCGTTGTATTCTGGCGGATTGTGAGAAGCAGTTAAAACAATACCTGCATCACATCCTAAATGATTTACTGCAAAAGATAATTCTGGTGTTGGACGCATATCTTCGAAAAGATAAACTTTAATATTATTTGCAGAAAATACATCAGCAACAACCTTTGCTAGCCATTGACTGTCATGACGACAATCGTAACCAATAGCAACTTTTAATTCTTTATTTGGAAAGGATTGCAGTAAGTAATTACTTAAGCCTTGTGTTGCCTTTCCTAAAGTGTATTTATTAATTCTATTAGTTCCAGCACCTACGATACCACGCATACCACCTGTACCAAACTCTAAGTTTTTATAAAAACGATCTGCTAAATCATCAGATTTAGTATCAATTAATTGTTGAATTTCATTTCTAGTTTCTGAATCAAATGTATCAGAAAGCCATAGTTTAGCCTTGTTTAAGATCTCTTTCATGTGTCAAATTAAAAACGTACAAAGATACGAGTTTTAAAAATTCAATTTCTCTTTAATGCTATAATGTTTTTGTTGTGGATTACTTTTAATAATTAGCTCACCTAAAAAGCCTGCTAAAAATAATAAAGTACCTAAAATCATTGAAGTTAGTGCAATATAAAACCAAGGGTTACTAGTTACTAAAATGGTTTTTATACCTGCAGATAAACGGTATAATTTCATTGCTCCAATAAAAAAAGCAGCACAAAACCCAAAGATAAACATTAGGCTACCCCATAAACCAAAAAAGTGCATTGGACGTTTCCCAAATTTTGAAAGGAATGAAATGGTAATTAAATCTAAAAAACCATTAACAAAACGATCCATCCCGAACTTGGTTACACCGTATTTTCGTGCTTGATGTTGCACAACTTTTTCATCAATACGATTAAACCCTTCATTTTTTGCTAAAACAGGAATGTAACGATGCATTTCGCCACTAACCTTTACAGCTTTTACTACTTCGTTTTTATAAGCCTTTAAGCCACAATTAAAATCATGTAATTTTAAACCTGATGTTTTACGAGCAGCCCAATTAAAGAGTTTAGAAGGAATGTTTTTGGTAACAACATTATCGTAACGCTTTTTTTTCCATCCAGAAATTAAATCGAAATTATCTTCAACAATAAGTTTATATAACTCAGGTATTTCATCTGGACTATCTTGTAAATCGGCATCCATGGTAATCACAACACATCCTTGAGCTAAACCAAAACCAGCATCTAAAGCTTGTGATTTTCCATAGTTTTTTTGAAAACGAATTCCTTTAACTGCCTTGTTTTTTGAAGATAGCAGTTCGATAACTTCCCAAGAGGTATCAGTACTACCATCATCAATAAAAATAAGTTCGTATAAATAATGATTGGATTGCATAACTTTTGCAATCCAATCGTGTAATTCTTGTAAAGATTCTTCTTCGTTAAGAAGTGGTATTACTACCGATATATCCATAGTATGTATTCCAAATATTTAAAGATGTAAAGTTACGAAGTCTTTATTAAATTTTATAATCATTACTTTCTTAAACAATTCTTAATAATCGTTTTCTTCTGTTTTCTTCATGATTGCTGCAACAATAGCGGAAGTTACAAAACCAAAAAAAGCAGACATCCCTAAAATCAAAGCAGAAATTATACCTGGGCTTTGAAATTTTTTAGCAGATTCAGTAAAAGTTTCAACTTGCTCTTCTGTCATACCTCCATCAAGCCATGCTTGTTGTTGAACTTCCATAGCTAACTCTTGAAAACCAGGATCAATAACATTCATAAAAAGTAAAGTATATACAAGTGAAATAACACCACTTATCATTGCTATTCCCATACCTATTTTTAATCCTTGAGTCCAAGAAATTAGCTCATTATTACTTTTTTTATACTTTTTTATTCCTATAATTACAAAAGCTATTAACCCAATAAACCATACCAAAGTATTTATCCAATTAAATTCTATTAATAAGCCAGAAGCCCATAAAATTAAATGAATGATAGATCCTATTAGACCTAAATACAACCCATAATTTAAAATAATACTTTTACTGTTTGCTTGATTTTCCATTGTTTAATTTTAGTTAGTTTAACAAATATATAGTTTTTTGTCTTGTAGATTTTATAATAAAAAATATACAGAACAATACATTAGTATTCAAAGAGTTAAAAATGTTACAAAAAATACTATATTTTTTTCGTTGTTTTTTTCAAAAAAGGCTGTAAATTTGCAGCGGCAAGTCCTACACAACTAGCTCCCTTTGAATCCCCCAGGGCGGGAACGCAGCAAGGGTATTAGGTTGTAGCAGTGTGATGTAGGTAGCTTGCCTTTTTTTGTACCCGATAGTTTCGTAAATTATTCTTCCTCTTCTTTTAAATTTAAACTACTTCTAGGGTGATGTAAATCAACAACTTCTTGAAGATAACTAGTATCTAAATGCACATAAATTTCTGTTGTTGTAATACTTTCATGACCTAATAATTGTTGAATAACACGTAAATCTGCCCCGTTTTTTAATAAATACGTTGCAAAAGAATGACGTAAAGTATGTGGACCAATACTTTTTTTGATATTAGCTTTTATAGCTAATTCTTTTAGAATGATGAAAATCATTTGTCGAGTTAATCGTTTTCCTCTTCTGTTTAAAAAAACGATATCTTCTTCATCTTTTTTTGGAGTAATTTGAGACCTAATATGATTAATATAAAACTTCAATCGATGAATGGTAGTAATATGAATTGGAACAAAACGATATTTATTTCCCTTTCCTAGTACCTTGATATATCCTTCGTCAAAAAATAAATCTGATAGTTGTAAATTAATTAATTCACTAACACGTAATCCACAACTATATATAGTTTCGATGATAGTTTTATTGCGTTCACCTTGTGGGTGGCTTAAGTCTATTGCAGAAATCAGATCATCTATTTCTTCTTTTTCTAGGGTGTCAGGTAACTTTCTAGTAATATTTGGGCTTTCGATTAAGTCTGTTGGATTATCTTTTCTGTAGTCTTCAAAAACTAAATAATCGAAAAAACTTCGTAGACCTGATATTAAACGAGCTTGACTTCTAGAATTAATATCTTTACTAGCTTCATAAATAAATTGTTGGATGTTTTGAGTGTTAATATTGATTGGAGTTGCATTACTCTCTTTAAATTCCAAGAATAAAACTAACTTTTTAACATCTCTTTGGTAACTAGAAATAGAGTTTTTTGATAGCGCTCTTTCTATTTTTAAGTAGTTGACGTAGTCAGAAGTTGCTTGTTTCCAGTTCATTACGAAAATTATGTGTTTTTTATTATAAATTAATATAATTAAGACTAAAAATAGAAGTAAATTTGCCGGACAAAATTATAATTAATTAAATTAAAAATTATGAAAAAATTATTATTAGTTGCTATGATGGCATTTGGTGTTGCTGTTAGTGCACAAGAAGGAGAATTAAACGTTGGAGGTACAATTGGTTTACCTACAGGTGATGCAAGTGACTTTTTTGACGTTACTGGAGCTATCGAAGCTAATTACTTATTTACTGCTTCTGAAAAGTTTAAAGTTGGACCATCTGTATCTTACTTACATTTTAATGGAGAAGGAGCTGATATCGCTTTTTTACCTTTAGCTGTAGCTGGACGTTATGATGTTTCTGAAAAATTTATTGTTGGAGCTGATTTAGGGTATGGTATTGGAGTTAGACCTTCAGGAAATACTCAAAGTGGTTTTTATTACAGACCAATGGTAGGTTATAAAGCAACAGATAAGATTACTATTCATGTTGATTATTCAAGTGTAGCTCTTGATAATGTAACTGCATCTTCTTTTGGTTTAGGAGGAACTTACTCTTTTTCTTTATAATATAAAGAGGAAATAAAAATTTTATATTATAAAACACAACTATAAATTTATAGTTGTGTTTTTTTATGCCCATAAATTTGGGTGATTGAAAAATAAATATATTTTTGTTGAACAAACTTATAATTATTAAAATTAAAATTATGAAAAAAATATTACTAGTAGTTGCTATGGTAGCATTTGGTTTAACAGCTAATGCACAAAAATTTGGAGTAAAAGGAGGTTTGAATTTTTCAAACATAACAGTTAATACTTCTGGTCTATCAGCTTCACCAGATGGGAGAACTTCTTTTTATATTGGTGGTTTAGTTGATTTTACAATTAGCGAAAAATTCCATATTCAGCCGGAAGTTTTATTCTCTTCAGAAGGAGCAAAAGATGCAGATATTAGTTTTGTGAATATTCCAGTAATGGCAAAGTATTATGTTGCTGAAAACTTTAGTTTACAAGCTGGACCACAGATAGGTTTTGTTGTTGATGCTGAAGGAGGAACTGACGGTTTAGAAACGGCAAATTTTGGATTAGGATTAGGAGCTGGATATGAATTAGAAGGAGGGTTGTTTTTTGACGCAAGATATAACTTTGGGTTATCTAATATAGCAAAAGCTGACGGATTTGAAGTTGACACTAAGTCTTTTCAAGTAGGTTTAGGGTATAGATTTTAATCTATAGGAATAGATAAAAAAAGGAAGCAAGAAATTGCTTCCTTTTTTTATGCTTAAGATTTAAAAACAGTATTTTTACTTTTCAGAAATAACTAGTATGAAGAAACTGATTATAATCAATGGGCCTAACTTAAATTTATTAGGAAAGAGAGAACCCAAAATTTATGGAGCTAATTCTTTTGAAGATTTTTTTAAAAAATTAAAGGAAAAGTATGATAATATCCAGTTAGAATATTATCAATCTAATATTGAAGGAGAGTTGATTGATAAATTACACGATGTTGGTTTTGATTATGATGGAGTAATTTTAAATGCTGCTGCTTATACACATACTTCTGTAGGAATAGGAGATGCTGTTAAAGGAATTGAAACCCCTGTTATAGAAGTGCATATATCTAACGTACATTCTCGTGAAGAATTTCGTCATATAAGTTATATAGCACTAAATGCTAAAGGTGTAATTACTGGTTTTGGTTTACAGAGTTATGAATTAGCGATTCAAAGTTTTTTGTAAAAACAAATAACGAATTCCTAATAAAATAAAAAAAGGGACTAATACATAAGAGAATAACTGAATTTTTGTAATCCAAATAATTGGGATTAAACAAAGTAAAATAAGTGCTATTTTAAAATATAATTTAATCCACTTTGGGTGATTGTTCTTTAATAACACAAAAGCAATAACTAGGTTAGGGGCAAATGCCCACAAGAAATTAAAGTTATTTGGAGCTGTAGAATGATTGGTGAAAAACCAAAGGAAAACAATTAAAACACCAACTATTCCTGTTAAAAATAAAAGTAAAAAATCAAGCCACTTGGTTCTTTTTTTGTTTTTATAATCTTTGTAAGTAATAAACATTCCGACTAATGATATTAGTAGAATTACTAAAAGCGGATTAAAAGCATCACTTTTTGGCTCTTGCTCTTTAAAATCTAATAAAGTATTCGTTTTTGAAATTAAGTTTTCTACTTTATCATTCTTCTTAACTTTTGATTCTTGTAAAGCTTTAAAAACATAATCTGGTAAATACAAATATTCGGTAGGTGATGCAACCTTATCTAGTTTGCTTCCTAAAGCAACGTTTATACCTAAACTACCCCAAGTATTTGGGTTAATCTCTTTATTCATTAATTGCCTGATAGATAAATCGCTTTTAACAAAATCATCTTTAAGAATTAAGTTTTCACCTAAAGTGTTTTGAATAATATCACGCGGTTTAGTAGCACAGTTATCAAAAAAAGGATCGTAAAAATAACTCGCGTTTTTGGGAGCTGCATTTATTTCTAAAAATTGAAAAACTTCATTTTTTTGCTTCTCAGTTAGATTAAGTACTTGTTCTTTAACCCAACGTTTATCTTTTTGTGAGCTTTTTAAGGCTAAATAAAAAGGATACCTAGCTAACTTATATTTCATAAAACCTTTAGTAAAATCAATATAAAAATTAGGGTTTTCAAAATTGATAATCCCATAATTATAGATTAAATCTAATTGTAACATAGGGTCTTTAACTCTAATAGCTGTATGACCAAATTTTTCATACAAAGCTTCACCAGGACCTGAAGTAATGATGCTTATTTTTGAGAACTTAGATAAACTTAGCGTACTTGAAGTTTGAGAAAAAGAAAGGATACTCCAAAGTATTAAAACTAATAGGATAATATGTTTTTTGATCATAATTTTTTATCTAAATTGAATACTGACAAATATCTAAATCTTAATTAAGAATTCATCAGTTTTATAAGCTAATATTTTAAAATTGTATACCAATATGTTCTGTTATAAATTGGCCAATCCTCTGTTCTAACCAATAATTTTCTGTATTAGTAAAAGAGGACATAAAACCAACATGCCCGCCATAATCAGGGGTTAGTAGATGAAAATTAGATATATTTTTAGCTTCATTTATAGGGTAACATTCTTTTGACAGAAAACTGTCATCTAAAGCATTTACAAGTAGTGTAGGAACAGTTATTTCTGGAATAAAAGGTTTTGCACTGGCTTTTAACCAATAATCTTCTGAGCTTTCAAAACCAAAGATAGGTACTGTATATTGTTTTTCTAAATGTTTGAATTTAGTGGCCTTAAATAGCAATTCTTTATTTAGTTTATAATCAGGGAATTTCTCTGCTTTTTCTAATAATTTAAGCTTCATAGTTCGAAGAAACTCATTAAGATACACTTTGTTTTTAAGTTTCGTTAATTCAGCTTGAGAAGTAGTTAAATCAACGGGGACTGAAACGGCTATTCCTCCTTTTATAACAGAAGGTGTATCATACTCACCTAAGTACTTTAAGGTTAAATTTCCACCTAAACTGAACCCAAGAATAATAATATTATCATAATTGTAGTTTGAAATTAAATGATTGATAATAAAATTAACATCATCAGTTTTTCCGCTATGATAGGTCTCTAATAATAAATTATCCTCACCACTACAACCTCTTAAATTCATGCAAACAGTATCAAACCCTAAATTATTTAAATGATTAGAGTTGGTAATCATATAATTAGATTGCGAACTTCCTTCTAAACCATGAATTAATAAAGCTAAAGATTTTGAACCTATAGTTGAAAAATCTAAATCAATAAAATCATGATCCCAAGTTGTAATTCTTTTTCGATTATAATTAATTGTATCCTTCATAAATAAAGGACGGTATACCGTGTTAAAGTGCGCACTTTTAAAAGGTAAGCTTGGATTAAAATTACTAGTTAAAATAGGCATGATGTAGTTTTTTAACTCTTGTAAACAAATATGACAAAAAATACCTAAAATGTAAAACTCATAAAAGGATTTCTTATTTTCGCTATAAATATTAAAGATAATGAATATTAAAAAGCATATCCCAAATTTATTAACCTTAGGGAATTTATTATGTGGTACAATTGCAACGATTTTTGCAATAAAAGGAGACTTTGTTACTACAGCAATCTTAGTTGCTATAGGTATAGGATTTGATTTTCTTGATGGTTTTGCTGCTCGCATGCTAAATGTACAAGGAGAGTTAGGGAAGCAGTTAGATAGTTTAGCAGATATGGTTACTAGTGGTGTAGTGCCAGGTATAGTGATGCTACAACTTTTAGTAAATGCTTTAAATATTGATGCAGCGGGTTATTTTGGAATTGATATGTACGAATCAGCAGGAAGTTACTTGCCATATGTAGGCTTGTTATTGACCTTAGGAGCTTGCTATAGGTTAGCGAATTTTAATATTGATACACGTCAATCAGATTCTTTTATCGGTGTACCAACACCAGCAATGACATTATTTGTTATTTCTTTACCATTGATAGCTGAGTTTTCATCGAATTCATTTTTTTTAGATATAATTCATAATCAGTACTTTTTAATTCTGATAACAGTATTACTAACTTTTTTAATGAATGCTGAAATTCCTTTATTTGCTTTAAAATTTAAAACTTTTGGATTTAAAGAAAATGTATTAAAATATATGTTTTTATTAGTATCAATTATACTATTGATTATATTAAAATTTGTGGCAATCCCATTAATTATTATCCTATACGTAATCATATCGATGATTAACAATTTGAAGAAAGTGTAATTTATTTTTCTTTAGAATCTGTCTTTATTTCCTTGTCAAAAATATTCACACCTCCTTTTACTCCGAAATCTAGCGTAGTAACTGCATAGGCTAAAGAAATATCTTCTTTTTCAAAACGTTTTTTAATGCGCATAATTATTTCGTTCATGGCATTTAAATAATCTTTTTGATGCGTGAAATTAATCCAAAAGCGGAGTTCAAAATTATAAGAATAACTTCCTATTTCTGTAAAGTAAAAATCAATCACTTCATTTTTTAAAACAGCATCAATTTTATCAACTTCTTCTAAAGAAGCACGTTTCACCAAATCTAAATCATCACCATAAGAAACCCCACTTTTAAAAATTACACGACGTTTACCAAAAGTAGAGTAGTTGGTAAACGTGTTATTGTAAATAAGTTGATTAGGGACAAATACCTCTTGTCCAGAAATAGTTTTTACCGAAGTTGTGATCATGCCAATCTCTATAATAGTGCCAAAGGTTTCATCAAGAGATACCCAATCGCCAACTTTAAATGGGCGTTGAACATTTAATAAAAATCCAGCAAAAGCATTAGAAGCAATATCTTTAAAAGCAAAACCAGCAACAATACCAACAATTCCTGCTCCTGCGAGTAATTTTGTAAGCACACTTTCTAATCCTAATACTTCAAGAGTTAAAAAGGTGCCCATTAGTTGGATAACAAAATAAATAACCGAAGAGATAAGACCTACAGCTTCAGGTTTAGTCTTGAATATTCTTTGATAAAACCGAATACTAAATTTTCTAATAAACTTGGCAAGGAAATAGAAAATTAGGAACACCACAAGGGCTAATAGTACTTTTGGTAAATAATTTATAGTTTCATCTTTCCACTGTAAAAGTGTTTTGTTGATATTTTTGATCCCGTCGTTCATCTAGACTTTTTTTCGTTCTGTTTTTTTATAAATGAATTCAACTAAGAAGCTAAAAACAATAATTCCGATAGCAATAAATACATCTGTCTTACTTACAGAGTAATGTTGAACCAATAAAGCAATCATTGCTAAAAAGCATAAAATTGCCCCAATAATAGGGATGCTCTTTTTCCCGTTAATTTCTTTTGATAATTTAAACCCAGTAAAGTTTACAATTGAAAAAATGAGTAAAAAACCAACACTTCCTGCTGTAGAAATACTTTCGAGTTTTAAGGTATTTACTAATATAATGGTTGCTATGGCTGTTATTAATAGACCTATTGGTTGATTCCAAAGTTTATGAGTAAATTCATGAGGAAGCTCATCATCTTGTGCAATTTCATAATTTACTCTAGTCCCTCCATATAATGAAGCATTAATAGCTGAAAAAGTTGATATTAATGCAGCAATAGTAATTATTGTAAATCCAATTTTACCTAACATAGGTTTTGCTGCTTCTGCTAATACATAATCTTGCGCAGTTGCTATATCAGAAAAAGCCAAAGAACCAACAGTTACTGCAGCAATTATGATGTATAAAAATATTACAAATATTACTGACCAATAGTAAGCTCTTGGAATGTTTTTCTCAGGGTTTTCTATATCAGGAGCTGCATTTGCAATTAGCTCAAAACCTTCATAAGCTACAAAAATTACCATTCCTGCTGTTAATAGTTTAAAAGGAGATTCCCAATGTTCGGGTGATAATTGTTCTAAATGTGGATTACCAAATAATCCATATACACCAACAACCACAAAAGATAATAGGATAATAAGCTTTATAATTACAGCGTATGATTCTATTTTACCAACAACGGCGATGCTATAATAATTAATTGCTGTAGCTAAAATAACAATAGCAGTTGCGTAAATATGAGAATTGATTACTTTATCACTGGTTAATTGTAGTAGGTTAGGGGCGTATGAACCAAATGCAGATGCATATAAAGCCAACATAATAATATAACTAAACCAAAGTAGATTATTTATTCCCCCGCTAAAAACACCTATACCAAATCCTTGATTTATAAATTTAACAGTTCCACCACGGTCTGGATATTTTAAAGATAGTTTCACATAACTATAGGAGGTAATCAAGGCAATTAATCCGGCTATTAAAAATGAGACTGGAGTTCCTCCCTTAGCTAATGCAGCAGCTAACCCGAGTACAGCGAAGATTCCACCACCAACCATTCCTCCAATACCGATAGACATTGCTTCTTTTAAACCAATTTTTTTAGGCATGTTTTTAAGTTTAGTTAGAAAACTTAAATATAGGAATTAAGATTTTAAGAAAATAATCTATAGAAGGCAAAAAACGTCTGAAAATAAATCTAGACTATCGTCCTGCGATTAAAACTTCTTCTTCTTTAATTCAAAGTCTTTACCTAGATAAACACGACGTACCGTTTCGTCTTCGGCTAATTCTTCAGGAGTACCTTCTTTTAAAATTCCTCCATTATACATTAAATATGTTCTATCTGTAATCGCTAGAGTAGCTTGTACATCATGATCAGTAATTAAAATACCAATGTTTTTATTTTTAAGCTGAGCTACAATTCCTTGAATATCTTCTACAGCAATAGGATCAACTCCAGCAAAAGGTTCATCTAATAAGATAAATTTTGGGTCAGAAGCTAAACAACGTGCTATTTCTGTTCTACGACGTTCTCCTCCAGATAATAAATCACCACGATTTTTACGAACATGATCTAAACTAAATTCGTCAATTAGCTCTTCTAAACGTTGTTTTCTCTCCGCTTTTGTTCTGTCAGTAAATTCTAAAACAGACATAATATTGTCTTCAACAGATAATTTTCTAAAAACAGAAGCTTCTTGTGCTAAATAACCAATTCCTTTTTGAGCACGTTTATACATAGCATCATCAGTAATTTCTTCATCATCTAAAAAAATCTGACCATTATTAGGCTTTACCATACCAACAATCATATAAAAAGAGGTTGTCTTTCCAGCTCCATTAGGTCCTAGTAAACCAATAATCTCACCTTGTTCTACTTCTAGAGAAATTCCTTTTACAACTTTCCTACTTCCGTAAACCTTCTGTATGTCTTCTGCTCTTAATTTCATTAATATGGATTAAATTTTCAAGTTGATAGCAGTACGAAATTACTATAAAACTATGAATTGATAACTTAATTATCTGTTAACTGTTTTCTTCTTCTAAAGCTTCCCAATACTCAACAGCTCTACGTAAATGAGGAATTAGAATAGTACCACCAACTAAAGTAGCAATACTCATAGTCTCCATCATTTCTTCTTTGGTAACTCCGTTTTTATGAGAGCTTTCTAAATGGTAAGCAATACAGTCGTCACAGCGTAATACAGCTGACGCTACTAAACCTAATAACTCTTTGGTTTTAACAGGTAAATGACCTTCTTTAAAGGCATTCGTATCTAAGTTAAATATACGTTTAACAATTTTATTATCTGAAGCTAAAATTTTATCATTCATTTTAGCTCTATAGTCGTTAAACTCTTGGACTTTTTGAGACATTCTTTTGTTGTTTTTTTAATACAAATTTTGATACATGAATACTTAATTCATACAAAATCATAATGGGTACTGATACAATTATTTGACTAGCTATATCGGGAGGCGTTATAATTGCTGATAAAATTAAAACTACTACCAATGCATGCTTTCTATATTTCTTTAAAAATACAGGAGTAATCAATCCTATTTTAGTTAAGAAAAATATAACTACAGGTAGTTCGAAAAATATAGCTACACCTAACAGTGTATTTGTAATTAAACTGATGTAGGCTTCTAGTTTAAAATTATTTTCAATAGCATCAGAAATTTCAAAATTATAAAAGAAATATACTGACATTGGTAAAATAACGTAATAACTAAACAAGATACCTAAAAAGAATAATAGGGAAGAGGTAAATATAAAACCTCTAGATTTTTTTCTTTCGCTTGAATGTAGTCCAGGAGCGATAAATCGCCAAAATTCCCATAATATATAAGGAAATGCGAGAACAAATCCTAAAATTAATGAAGACCAAATCCCCGTCATTAATTGCTGTGTCGGATTAAGTGCTTGTAGTGTTTGCTTAAAATTAATATTACAAAAACTACTATCAATTCCTATTGAAGTAAATACATTACAAAAGAATTTATAAGTAGCAAAATCAGGTTTTAAATGTGCTAATAAAATATCATTAAAAACAAAGTTAATGTTTGCAAAAATGATAATTGCCAAAATAAATATTGCAGCAAAACTTCTTACTAAATGCCATCTTAATTCTTCAAGATGATCTAAAAAAGACATTTCTTTTTCTGCCATCTTAAAAGATTCCTTCTTTAATTAAATCATGTAAATGAACTACACCAACATAATTATTGTTATTATCTGTAACCAAAATTTGAGTAATGCTGTTATTTTCTAAAGTGTCTAAAGCTTCTACCGCCATAGCATCGACATTTATGGTTTTAGGATTTGTACTCATAATATCGTTTGCAGTTAGCTCATCTATTTTAGTAGTTTTACTCAACATTCTACGAATATCACCGTCTGTAATAATTCCTGTTAAATGATCATTATGATCTACAACAGCAGTAACACCTAATCTTTTTTCTGAAATTTCAACAATTACATTTGTTACTTTATCAGTAGTACTTACTTTAGGTACTTGGTTATTTTTTATCAAGTCAGAAACACGTAAATATAAACGTTTTCCTAAAGCGCCACCAGGGTGGTATTTTGCAAAATCACTACTCGTAAATCCGCGTAAATCTAATAAGCAAACTGCAAGTGCATCACCTAAAACTAATTGAGCTGTTGTACTAGTAGTTGGTGCTAAGTTATTAGGGCAAGCTTCTTTTTCAACGTATGAATTTAATAAGAAATCAGCATTCTTCCCTAAGAAAGAATCAGGATTACCAGTAATCGCAATAATTTTATTCTCTGAATTTTTTATTAATGGTACTAAAACTTTAATTTCAGGAGTATTACCACTTTTAGAAATACAAATAACTACATCATCATTTTGTACATTTCCTAAATCTCCATGAATCGCATCTGCAGCATGCATAAAAACAGCAGGAGTTCCTGTAGAATTAAAAGTAGCAACCATTTTATTAGCAATATTGGCACTCTTACCAATACCTGTAACTATAACTCTTCCATTAGAGTTATAAATAAATTTTACAGCATCAGTAAAAGAACTGTTTAATAAATTTGCTAAATTAGCAATAGCATTACTTTCTAAAAGTATGGTTTCTTTTGCTGTTGAGAGAATTGCGTTTGCGTCTTTCAAGTTAAAAAAGTTTTAAGTAAATTTTAAAGTGTAAAAATAGAAATAATTAAGAAGAAAATCTTTTTAATAAAAAGAAAGTTTACTTCTGTTTGTGTTAGTATTTTTTGTAATTTAGTTTGCATTTTTAATTTTTGATATTAGGAGATGAATATAGAGCAGTCGGATTTATATGGATCATTAAAAAAAATATTTGGTTTTAACCAATTTAAAGGTCTACAGGAAGATGTTGTTAACAGCATTTTAAACAACGAGAATACATTTGTAATAATGCCAACTGGTGGTGGTAAGTCTTTGTGCTACCAATTACCAGCCTTGATGAAAGAAGGAACAGCAATTGTTGTTTCCCCTTTAATAGCCTTGATGAAAAATCAAGTAGATGCAATTAGAGGTATTTCTGAAGATCACGGAATTGCGCATGTTTTAAATTCATCTTTGAATAAGTCTGAAGTTGCTCAGGTGAAGGCAGATATTGAATCAGGAATTACTAAATTGTTATATGTAGCTCCAGAATCTTTGATCAAAGAAGAGTATGTTGATTTTTTAAGAAGGCAAACAATATCATTTGTTGCTATTGATGAAGCACATTGTATTTCTGAATGGGGTCATGATTTTAGACCAGAATACAGAAATTTACGTACAATTATCAAGCAAATTGATAATGTACCAATTATAGCTTTAACCGCAACAGCAACAGAGAAAGTTCAAGAAGATATCCTGAAAACTTTAGGAATGAGTGATGCAAATGTCTTTAAAGCATCATTTAACAGAGCTAACTTATTTTATGAAGTTCGACCTAAAACTAAAGATGTAGAGAAAGATATTATTCGCTTTATAAAAAAACGAATAGGGAAAACAGGAATTATTTACTGTTTAAGTCGTAAAAAGGTTGAAGAAATTGCACAAGTACTACAAGTAAATGGAATAAATGCACTTCCATACCACGCAGGATTAGATGCTAAAACTAGAGCAAGACATCAAGATATGTTTTTGATGGAAGATTGTGATGTTATTGTTGCAACAATTGCTTTTGGTATGGGAATTGACAAGCCAGATGTTCGTTATGTAATTCACCATGATATACCTAAAAGTTTAGAAAGTTATTATCAAGAAACAGGTAGAGCTGGTCGTGATGGAGGAGAAGGGTATTGCTTAACTTTCTATTCTTATAAAGATATTGAGAAACTTGAGAAATTTATGGCAAATAAACCTGTTGCAGAGCAGGAGGTGGGCCATGCATTATTGCAAGAAGTTGTTGGGTATGCAGAAACGTCAATGAACAGACGTAAATATATATTACATTATTTCGGTGAGGAGTTTGACGCTATTACAGGAGAAGGAGCAGAAATGGATGATAACATGCGTAATCCTAAAAAAAGGCATGAAGCTACAAAAGAAGTTGTTACTTTATTGTCAGTTATTAGGAATACTCTTGAAATGTATAAAACAAAAGAAGTTGTAAATACGATAATTGGTCAAGAAAATGCCTTATTAAATTCTCATAAAACTAATGAGCAACCTTTCTTTGGTATAGGTAAAGAAAAAGATAATCACTATTGGATGGCGCTTATCCGTCAGGTATTGGTAGTTGATTTAATTAAAAAAGAAATAGAGCAATACGGTGTTTTAAAATTAACTGAGAAAGGGAAAAAATTTATAGAAAACCCTGAGCCGTTTATGATGACTGAAAACCATGTGTATGATACAGATGATGACGGTACAATAATTACCAATGAAAAATCTACTGGAGCAAGTGTTGACGATAAATTAGTAGTCATGCTAAAAGATTTACGTAAAAGTGTTGGTAAGCGTTTAGGAGTACCTCCTTTTGCAGTTTTTCAAGATCCATCATTAGATGATATGGCGTTAAAATATCCTATAACTTTAGATGAATTAGCAAAAGTTCATGGTGTAGGTGAAGGAAAAGCAAGAAAGTACGGAAAAGACTTTGTAAAGTTAATTGCTAGCTATGTTGATGAGAATGATATTATGCGTGCTGATGATTTAATTGTTAAAAGTACAGGTGTAAATTCAGGATTAAAATTATTTATTATTCAAAATACTGATAGAAAACTTCCATTAGACGATATTGCAAAATCAAAAGGGTTAGAAATGCCAGAATTGATTAAAGAGATGGAAGCAATTGTATTTTCAGGAACTAAATTAAATATTGATTATGCGGTAGAGGATTTGTTAGATGAAGATCAGCAAGAAGAAATTCATGATTATTTTATGGAAGCAGAAACTGATAAAATTCAAGATGCTTTAGATGAGTTTGATGGTGATTATGACGATGATGAACTGCGTTTAATGCGTATTAAGTTTACAAGTGAAATAGCAAATTAAAAGCACATCATTAATGAGCTCAGAAGTAACACAATATATTATTGATAAATATAAATGGACGCAAGAATTAAATTTCTTGCGTTCTGTTTTAATAGAACTTCCTTTTGAAGAAACTATAAAATGGAGTGCTCCTGTATATGTTTATAAAGGGAAAAATATTTTAGGTTTATCAGCATTTAAAAATTATTGTGGATTGTGGTTTTTTCAAGGTCATTTTTTAAAAGATGATGAAAAGGTTTTGGTAAATGCTCAAGAAGGAAAAACGAAAGCAATGCGGCAATGGAGGTTCGATAATTTAAATGATATTGATCCTGACTTAGTAAGAAAATATGCATTAGAAGCAATTCAGAATTCTGAAGATGGAAAAGAGATAATACCAACAAGAAATACAAAACCTTTAATAATCCCACTAGAATTACAATCTAAATTTGATAGTAACGAGAAACTAAAGGCTTCTTTTGAACAGTTAACTTTGAGTAAAAGAAGAGAATTTGCTGATCATATTACAGAAGCAAAAAGAGAAGCTACTAAGTTAAAAAGATTAGAAAAAATTATTCCAATGATTTTAAACGGAATAGGGTTACATGATAAATATAAAAACTGTTAGTTTATTGTAATTTTATCTATAGTTGCAGTAGAATCACATCTAATAATGTATAAATCAATATGATTTAAACTATCTTTTCCTGTAATAAAGTATTCTGCACAAGGTTTTATACGAGGTTTACTCTTACCAAAATCTACGTCACCAAACTTTAAAATAGTGTTTATTGTAGTTGTATCGATTTGAGAGTTTTCTAAAACTTGCTTCGCATTGTCAGAAAACAAACGCTTTTTAATACGAATGGTTTTTAAAGTACGTGCATCCATACCGTAATCAAACGAAACTTTCTTTTTACTCCAGAAAAAAGCAACGATAAGTGTACCTAGTGCTACACCAATAAAGTAAATTCCGAAACGTTTTAACCACTGCATAATTTAAAATTTAGAAGAGCAAAAGTAAGTAAAAAAGCGCTTATAAAATTAATAAATTAATATCTCTGTAAGGTAAGTCAAACCAATCGGCTACGGTTTTATTGGTTAGTATACCATGGTAAAAATACATGCCATTACGTAAACTTTTATCAAAACGAGCAGCATTTTCAAATCCTCCTTCTTCTGCGATATTTAATAAATATGGAGTAAAGATATTGCTAATCGATACTGAAGCTGTACGCGCGTATCTAGACGGTATATTAGGAACACAATAATGAATTACACCATGTTCGATAAAAGTAGGTTTACTATGAGTAGTGACCTTGGAAGTTTCAAAACATCCACCACGATCAATACTAACATCAACAATAACAGCACCTTCTTTCATTTGTTCAATCATCCCTTCAGTAACAATTACAGGAGAACGATCTTTACCACGAATAGCACCAATAACAACATCACAACGCATTAAAGCTTTTGCTAATGTTTTTGGTTGTACTGTTGAAGTGTAAATAGGTGATTGCACACAGTGTTGTAGCTTTCTTAATTTGGTAATTGAATTATCAAAAACTTTAACTCTAGCACCTAAACCAATAGCAGATCGAGCGGCAAATTCACCAACAGTACCAGCCCCTAAAATAACTACATCACTTGGAGGGACTCCACCAATATTACCTAGTAATAACCCGTTACCACCGTTTGATGATGTCATTAATTCAGCTGCTATATGCATAGAAGCTATTCCAGCTATTTCACTTAACGATTTTACGATAGGGTAAACACCATGTTCATCTTTTATATAATCAAAAGCGATAGCTGTAATTCTCTTTTTAGCTAAAGCTTCAAAGTATTTTTTATCTTGAGTTTTAAGTTGTAACGCAGAAATTAAAACCGCTTGTGGGTTTATCATTTCAATTTCATCTAATGAGGGTGGCTCAACTTTTAAAACAATATTACAAGCAAAAGCTTCTTTAATATCGTAAGATATTTTAGCCCCAGCATCAGAGTATTCTTTATCACTATAATTAGCACCATCTCCTGCACCGGTTTCAATAACAATTCTATGCCCGTGAGCAACCAATGCTGAAACAGCATCAGGAGATAAACTAATACGTTTTTCTTCGAAATGAGTTTCTTTGGGTAAGCCTATAAATAATTCTCCTTTTTGCTTTTGTATTTCAAGCATTTCAGGTTGCGGCATTAATTGTTCTTTGGTAAAAGGTGAGATAGACCCCATTTAATTAGTTGGTTTTTAGTTGAATATTACGTTGACCATCATCTAAAAGCATGATTTTTACTTCAACAGCATCTAAAGGTAGTAAATTTTTAACGTTTTCGGGCCATTCAATTAAACACCAATTATTGCTGTAAAGATAGTCTTCAACTCCCATATCATAAGCTTCTTCTTCATCTTCAATTCTATAAAAATCAAAATGATAAACAGTCTTATTATCATTAGTTTTATATTCATTTACTAAAGAAAAAGTGGGAGAGTGGGCAACATCATCAACACCTAGAATTTTACAAATCTCTTTTATTAAAGTTGTTTTACCAACCCCCATATCACCATTAAAAAGTAATACTTTGTTTTGAGCGTTTTTTACAACTTCTTTAGCTATTGTAGTTAATTCGTTTAAAGAGTAATTTTTGTTCATAGAATGCAAAAATAATGAACTATAAAATGTTAAGAAAATTTAGTTTTTATACCTGTAATGTCCAATAATTTTAAAATCGAAAAGACAATCCTCAATTACTTGACCTGCTCCGATATTGTGAACTATCATGTATCGTAATCCGTCTTTAGACTTTTTGTTGATTACAATACCTATATGAGTAATTCCACCATGTAAATTCCAACAAACTATATCTCCAGGAATATAATCTTTAGCGTTTTTAGTTTTTGATTTTACAATACCTTTTCTACTGAAAAAAGTCATTAAATTAGGAACTCTTCTATGATCGATATTTTTATCAGTTCTTTTTAATCCCCAAATTTTAGGATATAAAGAGAAGTTTTTCTTCATGTCCTCGTGAACTTCTTTTTGTAAATCAATACCTAATTTTCGATAGGCGCGTATAACCACATCTGTACATACACCTTTGTTTTTTGGTACGTCTCCATTAGGATAGGGAATTGAAAAATAACTCGGATCGTAAGTTACTTTTTGATGTATTAATTCTAAACTAGCTAAACTTAACTTATCTTCTTGAGTAAAGCTAAGTTGAGATACTAATAAAAAGAAAAGTAAAAACCTCATTACTTAGGATTATATACAGCGCATGGAATAATCATTTCTTCTAAAGAAATACCTCCATGTTGATAAGTGTTTTTATAATATTTAACAAAATGATTATAGTTGTTTGGATAAGCAAAAAACAAATCTTCTTTCGCAAAAATAAATGGGCTATTTATCGCTATAGTTGGTAAAAATATGTCTTTAGGATTCTTAACAGCAAACACATCTTTATCCTCATAACTCAGACTTCTACCTGTTTTATAACGTAGATTAGAACTAATATTTTTATCACCGATTACTTTTGTTGGATTCTTAGAGTTAATGGTTCCATGATCCGTAGTTATAATTAATTTCTGACCTAGCTTTTGTGCCTTTTGAATGATATCAAATAGAGGTGAGTTTTTAAACCAACTAACGGTTAATGATCTATAGGCTTTGTCGTCTCCAGCAAGCTCTTTAATTACTTCCATTTCGGTTTTTGCATGCGAAAGCATATCAACAAAATTATAAACAACAACAGTTAAATCATTTTGTTTTGTTCCGTTATAATTATCAGCTAAATCCTTTCCGCTTTTTAATGAAGTTATTTTATAATATTCATGTTGAATATTTAAACTTAATCTTTTAATTTGAGCATCTAAAAAATCAGCTTCAAATAAATTCTTACCGCCTTCATCCGTATCATTTTTCCAAAAATTAGGATGCCTTTTCTCCATTTCAGAAGGCATTAAACCAGAGAAAATAGCATTTCTTGCATATTGGGTTGCAGTTGGTAAAATACTGTAGTAAGAATATTCTTCTTCTTTTTTATAGTAGTTGTTAATTAAAGGTTCTAAAACCCTGTATTGATCAAACCTAAGATTGTCAATAACAACCAATAAAATTCCTTTATCTTTTGATAAATTCGGAACTACATAATCTTTAAAGAGCGTATGAGAAAAAGTAGGTTTGTCATCGCTAGTTAAAAAATCTTGATAATTCTTTTTTACAAACTTGAAAAAAAGCGAATTAGCTTCTGCTTTTTGAGATTCTAAAATCTCTAACATTCCTGTATCATTAATATTTTCAAGTTCAAGCTCCCAGTGTACTAGTTTCTTATATACGTCATTCCATTCTTCATAGGAGTTTACCATGGCTAAATCCATAGAGATTTTTCGAAACTCTTGTTGGTAGTTTGAAGTTGTTTTCTCAGAAACTAAACGAGAATGATCTAAGCTCTTTTTTAAGCTTAATAATATTTGATTTGGGTTTACAGGTTTTATTAAATAATCAGCAATTTTAGAACCAATTGCTTCTTCCATAATATACTCTTCTTCACTTTTGGTAATCATAACCACAGGAAGGTTAGTGTTTTTCTGTTTAATTGCAGAAAGTGTTTCTAAACCAGTAATTCCTGGCATATTTTCATCTAAAAAAACAATATCAAAATTTTGTTCTTCAACAAAATCAATAGCATCTGTACCGTTTGTACAAGTAGTAACAGAATAATTTTTCTTTTCTAAAAATAAAATATGTGGTTTTAGTAAATCAATTTCATCATCTACCCAAAGTATTTCTATGTTTCTCATATAGCTTTCATGTATTTACACTAAAATAACGCTGAAAAGTGTTTTTGTTGTGTTTTAAAAGCTAAAAATACGTTAATAAAGCTTTTGTTAATTTGCTTTTGTTGATTAATTATGATTCTTTTGTTTAGAATAGAAGTATTTAT
The DNA here is from genome assembly GCA_947504185.1 of uncultured Tenacibaculum sp. Taxonomy (GTDB): domain Bacteria; phylum Bacteroidota; class Bacteroidia; order Flavobacteriales; family Flavobacteriaceae; genus Polaribacter. Next base: position 28,323 of record CANNGJ010000017.1, read on the forward strand.
AAATTTTGAAAAGCAGAAAAACGAATAAACAAAAGATAATTAATGATCCTATTTATGGATTTATAACCATACCAAATTCATTAATTTTTGACATAATCGAACACCGTTACTTTCAGCGATTGAGAAGGGTTACACAAATGGGATTGTCTAATTTAGTGTATCCAGGAGCAAATCATACACGTTTTCATCATGCTATAGGATGTATGCATTTAATGCAGAAAGCAGTACGAGTGCTAAGAATGAAAAATGTTGAAATTTCTGATGAAGAAGCTAATGCATTATATATTGCCATTTTATTACATGATATTGGTCATGGTGCATTTTCTCATGCTTTAGAGCACAGTATTGTTAACGGAATTACGCATGAAGAAATTTCGTTAAAATTTATGAAGGCTTTAAATGATGAATTTGACGGAAAGTTAAGTTTAGCAATCAAAATTTTTGAAGGAAACTATCATCGAGAGTTTTTATATCAACTAATTTCTAGTCAATTAGATATTGATAGATTAGATTACTTGAAAAGGGATAGTTTTTACACAGGAGTTACAGAAGGTAATATTTCTTCCGATCGATTAATTGCAATGATGAATGTTGTAAACGATGAGTTAGTTATAGAGCAAAAAGGAATTTATTCTGTAGAAAAATTTATCATTGCACGTCGTTTAATGTATTGGCAAGTTTATTTGCACAAAACAGGATTAGTAGCCGAAAACATTTTGGTAAACGTTTTAAGAAGAGCGAAAGAATTAGCAATGAAAGGTGTTGAATTACCTGCTAGTTCTGCATTTAAATACTTTTTGTATACACCAATTTCAGAAAATAATTTTTCAAAAAAAACATTAGATGTGTTTTCTCAGTTAGATGATTATGATGTATTGTCTGCTATAAAAGAATGGGTACATCACGATGATTTTATTCTGTCTTCATTAGCTAGAATGATTATTCATAGAAATCTTTTTAAAATTGAGATCCAAGAAAAGCCATTTACAGAGAAATACTTAAATGAAGTAAATAAATCGGTTAAGAATCATTTAGAGATTGAAGAAGAGGATTTAAACTATTTTGTTTTTTCAAATAAAATTAAGCATCAAGCTTATAATACCGATAAGCCGATAAAAATTTATACAAAAAAAAGGAAATTAAAAGATATAGCCAAGGCTTCAGACCAGTTAAACTTAAAAGCTTTAACTAAACCTGTGGTGAAATATTTTTTATGTTATCCTAAAAAAGTGATTTAATTAATCGTTAAAAAAGATGTAATAATAAGTAATTAAACAAAAATAATTACTTTTGCAATTGATGAAATTTACAGCAAAACAAATAGCCGATATTTTAGAAGGAGACATTGTGGGGAATCCAGATGCTGAAGTATCTAAACTTTCAAAAATAGAAGAAGGAATAATTGGTTCTTTAACATTTCTATCAAACCCTAAATATAACCCCTATATATATAGTACAAAGGCTTCAGTTACTATTGTAAATAAAAGTTTTCAGCCAGAAAAAGAAATTGAAACAACTTTAATTAAAGTGGATGATGCATATAAGTCATTTTCAAAATTATTAGAGTTTTACAATGAAGTAAAGAATAATAAATCTGGTAGAGAAAACCCTCATTTTATTGCTTCTTCAGCAATAATTGGAGATAATGAATATATCGGAGCTTATGCTTACATTGGTGAAAATGTTATTTTAGGAAAAAATGTAAAAATTTACCCTAACTCTTATATAGGAGATAACTCAGTAATAGGAGACAATTCTATAATTTTCGCTGGTGTAAAAGTATATTCAGAATCTCAAATAGGAAAGAATTGTAAAATCCATTCAGGGACTGTAATTGGTTCTGACGGGTTTGGTTTTGTACCAAATGAAGATGGGGAATATAAAGCGATACCTCAAATAGGAAATGTTATCATTGAAGATAATGTTGATATAGGATCTAATTCAACAATTGATAGAGCTACATTAGGTTCTACAATTATTAGAAAAGGAGTAAAGTTAGATAATCAAATACAAGTAGCGCACAACGTTGAGATAGGAAGGAATACTGTAATTGCTTCTCAAACTGGTATTGCAGGATCTACAAAAATTGGAGAAAATTGTATGATTGGAGGTCAAGTAGGCATCGTAGGACATATAACAATAGGCAATAATGTAAGAATTCAAGCGCAATCAGGTATTGGTAAAAGTTTAAAAGAAGGAGAAGTAGTACAAGGTACACCTGCGTTTGGGTATTCTGATTATAGTAAATCATATGTTTACTTTAAAAACTTACCTAAATTAGCGTCTACAATACATAAGATTGAAAAAGAGTTAAATACTCAAAAAACAAACAATGAGTAAACAACAAAAAACAATACAAAATGAAATTACATTATCAGGTGTAGGATTACACACAGGTAATGAGGTAACGATGGTTTTTAAACCAGCTCCAATAAATCATGGATTTGCGTTTGTACGTGTTGATTTAGAAGGAAAACCGGTTATTGAAGCCAAAGCAGAATATGTTACAAATACTCAAAGAGGAACAAATCTTGAGAAAAAAGGAGTACAGATTCAAACTTCTGAACATGTTTTAGCAGCAGCAGTAGGTTTAGATATTGATAATTTAATTATTGAAATAGATTCATCAGAACCACCTATCATGGATGGTTCTTCTAAATTTTTTATTGAAGCATTAGAGAGAGCAGGAATTGTTGAACAAGACGCTGAAATAGAAGAGTATGTTGTAAAAGATATAATTTCATATAAAGATGAAGTAACAGGAAGCGAGATTATTTTAATGCCTTCCGATGATTACCAAGTAACAACAATGGTAGATTTTGGAACTAAAATTTTAGGAACCCAAAATGCTACTTTAGATAAAATGTCTGATTTTAAAGAGCATATTTCAGCAGCAAGAACTTTTAGTTTTTTGCATGAAATAGAAATGCTACTTGAAAATGATTTAATTAAGGGAGGAGATTTAAACAATGCAATTGTTTATGTTGATAAAGAATTATCTGCATCTACCACAGAAAAATTAAAGAAGGCTTTTAATAAAGACGATATAAAAATTCAATCTAACGGAATTTTAGATAATCTAGAATTGCATTGGGCTAATGAAGCCGCAAGACATAAGTTATTAGATGTTATTGGTGATTTAGCATTAGTAGGTACTCGAATTAGAGGTAAAGTAATAGCAAATAAACCAGGACATTTAGTAAATACACTATTTGCAAAGAAATTAGCAAAAATCATAAAGCAAGAAAAACGTAATAACGTTCCTAAGTATGATTTAGATTTACCTCCATTGATGGATATTCATCAAATAATGGATATTTTACCTCATAGACCACCATTTTTATTAATTGATAGAATTATTGAGTTATCAGATAAACATGTAGTGGGAATGAAAAACGTTACAATGAATGAAAATTTCTTTGTAGGGCATTTCCCAGGAGCACCAGTAATGCCGGGAGTATTACAAGTTGAAGCAATGGCGCAATGTGGAGGAGTATTAGTTTTAAACACAGTTCCAGATCCTGAAAATTATTTAACATATTTCATGAAAATGGATAATGTTAAGTTTAAACAAAAAGTTTTACCAGGGGATACATTAATATTTAAAGCAGAGTTAATTACACCAATTAGAAGAGGTATTTGTCATATGCAAGCATATGCTTATGCCAACGGAAAAGTAGTAGCAGAAGCAGAGTTAATGGCACAAATAGCAAAAAAATAATATAATGAATCAACCACTTGCATACGTACATCCACAAGCAAAAATTGCACGAAATGTAGTTATCGAACCTTTTACAACAATACATGCAAATGTAGAAATTGGTTCAGGAACCTGGATTGGGTCTAATGTAACTATAATGGAAGGAGCAAGGATTGGTAAAAACTGTCGAATTTTTCCAGGAGCTGTGATTTCTGCAATTCCTCAAGATTTAAAATATAATGATGAGGATACAACTGTAGAAATCGGTGACAATGTAACCATACGTGAGTGTGTTACTATAAACAGAGGAACTACAGACAGAATGAAAACTATAATTGGGGATAATTGTTTAATTATGGCATATTGTCACGTAGCTCATGATTGTTTTGTTGGGAAGAATTGTATTTTTTCTAATAATACAACTTTAGCAGGTCATGTAAATGTAGGAGATAATGTAGTGTTGGCAGGTATGGTAGCAGTTCACCAGTTTGCTTCTGTAGGTAATCATGCATTTGTAACAGGTGGTTCATTAGTTCGTAAAGATGTTCCTCCATATGTTAAAGCTGCACGTGAACCATTATCATATGTAGGTATTAATTCTGTAGGATTAAGAAGAAGAGGGTATACAACTGAAAAGATTAGAGAAATTCAGAATATATATAGAATTTTATTTCAAAAAAATTACAATAATTCCCAAGCGATAGATATTATTGAGGCTGAAATGGAAGCTACTTCAGAGAGAGACGAAGTAATTCAGTTTATAAAAGATTCACATCGTGGAATTATGAAAGGATATTTTAAATCAAATTAATAAAATTACTAATAGGTATAGTAATTATAAAAAAAATAAGAATGGCAACAACATCAGATATAAAAAATGGATTATGCATGAAATACAACAACGATATTTATAAAGTTGTTGAATTTTTACATGTAAAACCAGGTAAAGGACCAGCGTTTGTAAGAACAAAATTAAAAAGTGTTACAAGTGGTAAAGTTGTAGATAATACATTTCCTTCAGGAAGAAAAATAGATGCCGTTAGAGTTGAAACTCATAAATTTCAATACTTATATAGTGAAGGAGATACGTTTCACTTCATGAATCAAGTTGATTATTCTCAAATTACATTAGAAAAAAATGCATTAGATGCTCCAGAATTAATGAAAGAGGGTGAAATCGTAACCATAATCATCAATTCAGAGGATGAGATGCCTTTATCTGTAGATATGCCAGCGAGTGTTATTTTAGAAGTAACACATACAGAGCCAGGAGTAAAAGGTAATACAGCTACAAATGCAACAAAACCAGCAACTGTAGAAACAGGAGCTCGCGTAAATGTTCCTTTATTTATTAATGAAGGAGATAAAATTAAAATAGAAACGACTAAAGGTACTTATCAAGAGCGTATAAAAGAATAAATACTATTCCCGCATTAGCGGGAATTTATTTTTATAATGAAATTTAAACAAGCACAAACTTTACAACAAATTGCTACATTATTAGATGTAGATTTTGTTGGTGATAAAAATTTTACAATTACAGGTATAAACGAAATACATGTAGTGGAAGCTGGAGATATTGTTTTTGTTGATCATCCTAAATATTATGACAAAGCGTTAAATTCAGCGGCAACGACAGTATTAATTAATAAAAAAGTTGATTGCCCTGAAGGAAAAGCTTTATTGATTTCTGATGATCCTTTTCGTGATTTTAATAAAATAACAAAACATTTCAATCCATTTATAGCTTCAAAGTCAAGTGTTTCTGAATCTGCGATTGTTGGAGAAGGAACAATTATCCAACCAAATGTATTTATTGGTGATAATGTTACTATAGGTAAGAATTGTGTTATACACCCAAACGTTACAATTTATAGTAACTCAGTTATTGGTAATAATGTAACAATTCATGCCAATACAGTTTTAGGGGCTGATGCTTTTTATTATAAAAATAGACCCGAAGGATTTGATAAGTTATTTTCTGGAGGAAGAGTTATTTTAGAAGATAATGTTGATTTAGGGGCTTCTTGTACTATTGATAAAGGAGTAACAGGTGATACAACTATTGGAGTAGGAACAAAAATTGATAATCAAGTTCATGTTGGTCATGATACTATTATTGGTGAAAAATGTTTAATAGCTTCACAAACAGGTATTGCAGGTTGTGTTATTATTGAAGATGAAGTAACTATTTGGGGACAAGTAGGAACCAATAGTGGAATAACGATTGGAAAGAAAGCTGTTATTCTTGGGCAAACTGGAGTCACAAAATCTGTTGAAGGTGGGAAAACCTACTTCGGAACCCCTATTTCAGAGTCGAGAGAAAAGCTAAAAGAAATTGCAGGAATCAAACGATTTTTAAAAGAGCAAAAAAACAAATAAAAATTTTCACAAATCAATATCAAACGATTACTTTTGTGATGCAAAAATTAAAATAAAAACCCATGAGTGTTTTAGTAAATAAAGATTCAAAAATTATTGTACAAGGTTTTACTGGTAGCGAAGGAACTTTCCACGCTGGTCAAATGATTGATTATGGTACCAACGTAGTTGGTGGTGTTACTCCAGGTAAAGGAGGTCAAGAGCATTTAGGTAAGCCAGTTTTTAATACAGTTGATGAGGCTGTACAAAAAGTAGGAGCAGATACTTCTATTATTTTTGTACCACCAGCTTTTGCTGCTGATGCTATTATGGAATCTGCAGAAGCAGGTATCAAAGTAATTATTTGTATTACTGAAGGAATTCCTACTGCTGATATGGTAAAAGTTAAAGTGTACATCGACCAATTAGATTGTACTTTAGTAGGTCCTAACTGTCCAGGAGTTATTACTCCAGATGAAGCTAAAGTTGGTATTATGCCAGGATTTATTTTCAAAAAAGGAAAAGTAGGTATTGTTTCTAAATCTGGTACTTTAACATACGAAGCTGCTGATCAAGTTGTAAAACAAGGATTTGGTATTACTACAGCAATTGGTATTGGTGGAGATCCAATTATTGGAACTACAACTAAAGAAGCTGTTGAGTTATTAATGAATGATGAAGATACAGAAGCAATCGTTATGATTGGTGAAATCGGAGGTAATTTAGAAGCAGAAGCTGCTCAATGGATTAAAGCTGATGGTAATCGTAAGCCAGTTGTTGGTTTTATTGCAGGTCAAACTGCACCAGCAGGTCGTACAATGGGACACGCCGGAGCAATCGTAGGTGGAGCTGATGATACTGCACAAGCAAAAATGAAAATTTTAGCTGAAAACGGAGTACACGTAGTGAGTTCTCCAGCTAAAATTGGTGAAATGGTAGCAAAAGTTTTAGCTTAGTTTTTTTATGATAAAAAACTGTTAAAAGAATAAAATATATTTCTTTAGAATCCGTTGAATTTGTAAATTCAACGGATTTTTTAATTTAATCAAACCCAAAAAGAATGAAAACATTTAAATTGCTATTACTTAGCGTGTTATTTATTTCTGTTGTTAGTTGTAAAAAGAATACAACTTCAAGTAATGAAATAAAAACAGAAGAGCACACAAGTGCAAACGGTTTTAAATATGAAACTGTTACCAATGACCCAACAGGATTACGTTTGTATACTTTAGACAATGGTTTAAAAGTATACTTAAGTAAGAATACTGACGAACCTAAAATTCAAACTTACATTGCAGTTCGTGCAGGTTCAAATTATGACCCTAAAGAATCAACAGGATTAGCGCACTATTTAGAGCACATGGTTTTTAAAGGAACTCATAAAATTGGTACTGCAGATTGGGAAAAAGAAAAGGAACATTTAAAGAAAATTTCTGATTTATATGAACAGCATAGAACAGAAGAGGATGCAGATAAAAAATTAGCATTGTATAAAGAAATTGATAAAGTTTCTTTAGAAGCATCTAATTATTCTGTTGCCAATGAGTATGATAAAATGACAGCTTCTTTAGGAGCTACTGGTACTAATGCGCATACTTGGTTTGAAGAAACAGTATATAAGAATAAAATACCAGCTAATGAATTAAATAAATGGTTAGATTTAGAATCTGAGCGTTTTAGCACATTAGTTTTACGTTTGTTTCATACAGAATTAGAAGCTGTTTTTGAGGAATTCAATAGAGGTCAAGATAATGATTGGCGTAAGCGTTATGCAGCAATGTTAGACGGTTTATTTCCTAAGCACCCTTATGGACAGCAGTCTACTATTGGTACTGCAGAGCATTTAAAGAACCCTTCAATGATTGACATTAATAATTATTTTGACAAATATTATGTGCCAAATAATATGGCAGTAGTTTTAGTTGGAGATTTAGATTTTGATGCTACCATTAAAAAAGTAAATGAAACTTTCGGAAAGTTTGAAAAGAAAGAATTAGAGCATCCAGTATTACCTAAAGAAGACCCAATAGCTCAACCAATTATAAAAGAAGTATTCGGGCCAACTTCTGAGTCAATTTCTATTGCATTTAGATCAGGTGGAGTGAATACTGAAGAAGAAAAATTAGTTACTCTTTGTGATATGATTATGGCTAATGGTAATGCAGGTTTAATTGATTTAAATTTAAATCAAAAACAAGCAGTGCAAAGAGCAGGTTGTTCGCCAACTTTTTTAAATGATTATGGATATCATTCGTTTACAGGAAGCCCAAAATCAGGTCAAACTTTAGATGAAGTAAAAGCTTTATTATTAGAACAAATCGAGAAATTAAAGAAAGGTGAGTTTGATGAATGGATGATTGAAGCTGTTGTTAACGACTTAAAATTAAGTCAAACACGTGAATATGAAAGTAATACTGCTTTAGCAGGTGCTTATTATAATGCTTTTATTCATCATGAAAACTGGGCAGATAAAGTAAAATTCTTAGATGATTTAAAGAAAATTACTAAACAAGAGTTGGTTGATTTTGCTAATAAGTTTTATAAAGACAACTATGTTGTAACTTATAAGCGTAAAGGTGAAGATAAGAATATTGTCAAAGTATCAAACCCAGGAATTACTCCAGTTAAGTTAAATAGAGATAAAAGTTCAGAATTTATTACAGCTTTTAACAAAGTGAAATCTGAACCATTACAGCCTAAGTTTATTGATTATAAAACTGCAATAAAGGAAACTAAAACAGATAATGGTATTAAAGTATCTTATGTTTTAAATGAAAATAATGATTTATTTGATATGAACATTATTTTTGACATGGGTAAAGACAACGATAAAAAACTAAGTCTTGCTGCTGGTTATCTTGAATATATTGGAACTGATAAATATTCAGCTGAAGAAATTAAAAAAGAATTTTACAAATTAGGTATTGATTATTATGTTAATACTCAGGATGATAAAACTTATGTAGGTTTAAAAGGTTTAAAAGAAAACTTACCTAAAGGATTAGAGTTGTTAGAGCATTTATGGGATAATGCTAAAGCAGATCAAGAAGCTTATGACAAATATGTAGAGAAAATTTACAAAGGACGTCAAGATGGTAAAACTCAAAAAGGAAATATACTTTGGGGTGGTTTAATGAATTATGGTCAATATGGTGAAAATTCTCGTTTAAGAGATATTATACAAGTTGATGAATTAAAAGCAATCAATCCAGAAGAGTTAGTTAATATCATTAAAGGAATGAAGAACTATAAGCAAAGAGTTTTTTATTACGGTAAAGATGTTGATGCAGCAGTGGCAGCTTTAAATAAATCTCACAAGATTTATGGTGATTTAAAAGAATATCCAGTCGCTAAGGAGTATGTGAAAACAGAAACTGGTGGAAATGTATTTTTCACAGACTATGATATGGTGCAAACAGAAATGTTATTTTTAGCTAAAGGAGAGCCTTTCAAGCCAGAAAATATGGCAGCTTCAACATTGTTTAATACTTATTTCGGTAGAGGATTATCTTCTATTGTTTTTCAAGAAATTAGAGAATCTAAATCATTAGCTTATTCTGCACATTCAGGTTATATTAACGCTAATAAAAAAGATGACACAAATTTTGTTTATGCTTATATTGGTACTCAAGCTAATAAATTAGAACAGGCTGTAGATGCTATGATGGATTTAATGAATAATATGCCAGAAGCAGAAAAGCAATTTAATGCAGCAAAAAATGCAACATTAAAAAAATTAGCAGCTCAAAGAATTACAAAATCTAATGTTTTTTGGTCATATGAAAGATTAAAGAAATTAGGTATTGATAATGATAATAGAGAGATTATGTACAATACTATTAAGAATATGACTATGGAAGATCTAAAGGCATTTTTCGATAAAAATGTAAAAGGTGAGTCATATAACGTAATGGTTATTGGTAATAAGAAAGATTTAAATGTAAAGTCTTTACAAAAGTTAGGTAAGATTAAAGAGCTAGATGTAGATTACTTATTTAACTATGTTGATAAAAAGAAGATTAAATCATAATTTGATTTAATAAGATATCATATTAAAATCCCGCTAAAGATTAATTTTTAGCGGGATTTTCTTTTTATATTTGGCATTATAAAATTAACCTTTAACAAAACAGCTAGAAGTAATAAATTTTTATTTCTATGCAAGAGTTAAGAATTAAGTACAATTGGGCTATCGCCCAGCGATTAAAACAACTAATAAATGAAACTTTTAGAAAATAAAACAGCAATTATTACTGGAGCCACTCGTGGAATTGGTAGAGGAATTGCTTTAGAGTTTGCAAATCAAGGATGTAATGTTGCATTTACTTTCAGTTCATCTGTAGATGCTGCAACTGCTTTAGAAAATGAATTAAAAGATTTAGGAGTAAAAGCAAAAGGATATCAATCTAACGCAGCAGATTTTGATGCGGCTCAAGATTTGGCAAAAAATGTTTTAACAGAATTCGGTACAATCGATGTATTGGTAAACAATGCAGGTATTACTAAAGATAATTTATTAATGCGTATTTCTGAAGATGATTTTGATAAAGTAATTGAAGTAAATTTAAAATCAGTATTTAATTTAACCAAAGCTGTAATTCGCCCGATGATGAAACAAAGAGCAGGATCTATAATAAATATGAGCTCTGTAGTTGGATTAAAAGGAAATGCTGGTCAAGCAAATTACGCAGCATCAAAAGCTGGTATTTTAGGATTCTCAAAATCGGTAGCTTTAGAATTAGGTTCACGTAATATTCGTAGTAACGTAGTTGCTCCAGGATTTATTGAAACTGAAATGACAGCTAAATTAGATGAAAAAGTTGTTGAAGGATGGAGAAACGAAATTCCTTTAAAAAGAGGAGGTACTCCTAAAGACATTGCAAATGCATGCGTATTTTTAGCATCTGATATGAGTGCTTATGTAACTGGGCAAACTTTATCTGTAGATGGAGGAATGCTAACATAGTATTTTAAAAATAAAAATTATATAAAAAAGTCTGTATCAAAATTTGATACAGACTTTTTTCACTTAAGGGGTTTTGTGCTTGTTAAGGGCAAGCATGAGGGGTTTGTCTGGGGGACAATTGAAACTAAACTAACTTTGGGGAAAGTTGGGGAAAAGTTTAGTTTTTTTAATAATTTATAATATTCAAAATAAATTGCTGGGGAAAGCAAAAACTTAAGGGGTTTTTAAATTTTATAAATTATTAAGGAACGGGGATTCTAGGGAATCATTATTATCTTTTATTATAATCTTGAAAGGTTCCATCTTCATAAAGAACCACAATATTTTTAATTTCTTTAAAATGAGCCGATTCTTCCTTTTTTTTAGGTGTTTCTGAGAATCGCGTATTTGATTTTTTCTCGGGTATTTGCTCAAATGCGTCATTTTCAGAAAACAATGAAGGCTTGTCTTTTTTTATAGAATCTTCATTTATTTGAGGCAGGGCACTTTTAGGAAAACTTCCTTTACCATACACTAACCAATTCAATTCAATTTCATCAAAAGCTTTCTCTACTTTAATTATAAAATCTAAACTCGGTTTATTTCTTCCTGAGAGTAGGTGAGAAATACTTGACCTTGGCACATCAATTATATCAGCGAAACTCGAAGCAGATAAATTGTAATAATCTAATATTGTTTTTAAACGTTCAATCATTTGCTGTTTATATATGTAAACAAATAATTACTGTTTACGATTGTAAATATATATATGTCTATAATTGTAAACAAATAAAATTACAATTATTTTCAAAAAAAGTAAAATAACACAAATTAGAGCTAGAAGTAATGGTATTTAAAGACTTAATAAACAGGTACTTAAGTTAATTTAATAGAAAAAACTTATTTTGTTAGGTTGGATTAAGAAATTAGTGTTTTTTACAAATGTAATTGAATTTTTAAGTAATAAATAGTGTTTACATTTGTGTTTTTAGATAATTTAGTAGCATAAACAACTCTTTATAAACTTAAAGATTAATTATAAGGATATTATTAGCTTTTTTTATGTAAACTAAATGTTTTATACGACTAAAATCAATGTGTAATTACAATTTAATGTATAATGTTAGTTTACTTTTGTAAACTTAACTAGTAAATTTTCAGGAAATACGGTAAAAGCAAAATTTTCTTCAACCTTAGAAGGATTTACAGAAAGATTTAAATCAAACTGTTTACATATACTAGAAATTACAGTTGTCATTTCAATCATAGATAAATACATTCCAGGACAAAGTCTAGAACCTCCACCAAAAGCTTTGACAACTTTTGGATTGTGGTTTTTATATGGGCATTCTGAAGTTATCCAACGATTAGGATTAAATTCTTTAGCATTAGAGAAATTATTATTTTGCATTGATGCGTGACTATTCTGTAAAATGATTCTAGTATCTTTAGGTATAGACAAATTGTTTATTACAGTATCTTGATTAGCTTGAAAAAATAATATTGGAGTAGTAGGTTTAAGTCTAATAGCTTCTTGAATTACAGCATTAGTATATTTTAAATTAACAAACTGATTATGTTCGTCAGGTACATTACCAGTATAACTATTAATAGACTCTTTTCTAATTTTATCAACTATTTCTGGATGTTGTGCTAAGTAGTAAAGAGTCCAAGATAAAGTATTTGAAGTAGTGTCTTCACCCGCTAAAAGCATTGCGATAACATTTCCGTATAATGTTTTTTCATCAAACACAGTATCCTCTTTCTCGCTCTCAACTAATAAAGCTTCTAAGAAGTTTGAGGGATTTTCTTTTAACTGCGGGTTTTCAATTAAACGTTGCTTAGCTTCTTTAATGAATTGATAAATAATACATTCAATAAATTTAAGAGATTCTTTTAATTTTTTATCTTTTTTATTTGGTAAAATACGCCACATCGGTATCGGAGCGGTTATCCTTTCATTAATCATTGGGAAAATTAATTCTAAATGATTTTGAAAGCTATCTTGTTTATTGTGTATTGTATTTAATTTATAGCCAAAAGCTATTTCAGTAGTAACGTCTATAGTAAAAGCAATAAAGTCATTAATTATTTCAATATAATCTTTATTTTCATTACTATAACTGTTAATTTTTGAAATTAAATTTGAAGTTTTTTCTTTAATAATAGGGTAGTAGCCTTTAACTTTTCTAACATTTAAAGCTTCAGCAACGGGTTTACGTTGTTTTTTCCAATGCTCACCTTCGGCATTAAAAACAGTATGAAATCCAATTTCTATAAAAACCTCATTGATTTTAGAAAGTCGTCTGAATTTTTCAGGGCGCTGTTTCAAAATATTGTTGTTAATATCAGGACTTGCTGAAACCAAAGCTTTTATAGGGCCTAGTTTTATAGTATAAAGTTCTCCATACTCTTTAACCCATTCTTCAAGAATACGATGTTTATTCTTCTTTTTAAAGTCATTTAAATTTCCTGAAAGAAAATTTCCTTTAGGAGTTTTTAAATCTTTTAATGAAATTAGAGTAGTATCGGGTGTATTCATATTCTATATAATAAGGTTACAATATAATGTAAAGTTTACGACACTTATTTAGATAAAGAAAAAAAAGAAAGGACACATTAAAAATGTGTCCTTCTAACTTTAGTATTTTTAATATAGCCCTTCAATTCTATACTAAGAATAGTTATTATACTAAATTACAATATATTCATATACTAGAGTGTAACAAATGTTACACTTAGCATTTATTTAACATTTTCTATCCATTTACGAGCATTTACAAAAGCTTCTAACCAAGGAGAAACCTCGTCTTGTCTATCTTGAGGGTAGTTAGCCCAGTTCCATTGGAAGGTAGAACGCTCAATATGAGGCATCGTTACTAAATGACGACCAGTTTTGTCACATAACATTGCTGTATTATAATCAGAACCATTAGGGTTATTAGGATATCCTTCATACCCATATTTAGCAACTATATCATAATTTTTTTCAGCTTCTGGTAAATTAAATTTTCCTTCTCCATGAGAAATCCAAACTCCAAGCTCAGTTCCAGCTAAAGATGATAACATAACTGAATTGTTTTCTTGTATTTTAACAGAAGTAAATGAACTTTCGTGTTTTTTAGAGTCGTTATGAACTAATTTACCATGTACTTTATGATCAGGATTGATTAAATCTAATTCCATCCATAATTGAGCACCGTTACAAATACCAACAGATAATGTATCTTCTCTATTAAAGAAATTCTTTAAAGTTGCGTTTGCTTTTTCGTTGTATAAAAATGCACCAGCCCATCCTTTAGCAGAACCTAAAACATCTGAATTAGAAAATCCACCAACAGCTCCAATAAATTGAATATCTTCTAAAGTCTCACGGCCAAATATTAAATCTGTCATATGAACATCTTTTACATCAAAACCAGCTAAATACATAGCATTTGCCATTTCTCTCTCAGAGTTAGATCCTTTTTCACGAATAATGGCTGCTTTAGGTCTTTTACCAACGTTACCTACAACATCACTTAGCTTTCCAGTAAAGTTAGTAGGAAAGGTATATTTTAAAGGTTGAACTTTATAGTTATCGAATCTATCTTTAGCTAAACCGTTTGCTGTTTGTTTATTATCTAATAAGTAAGATGTTTTATACCAAGTGTCTCTTAATTCTGAAATAGATAAAACAAAAACATCTGATCCATTTTTAATATTTAATCGGTCAGATTCTGTAACAGTACCAATTTTAAAGAATTCAATATTGTTTTCTTCAAATACTGTTTCTAAAGTATCATCTTTAGCTTGGAATACAATTCCTGAATTTTCTGCAAACAATAATTTGATACTATCAGTTTCATTGATTTGAGATAAATCGATATCAGCTCCTACATTTACATTAGCAAAACATAATTCTAATAAAGTTGTAATCAGTCCTCCCGAAGCTACATCATGACCTGCTACAATCTTGCCTTCTATAATTAAATTTTGAATTAGATTGAAAGCAGATTTAAAGAAGTCGTTATTGGTAATAGTAGGAGTAGTGTTTCCAATTTTATTTACAACTTGTGCAAAAGAACTTCCTCCTAACTTAAACTCATCTTGCGATAAATTGATATAGTAAATGCTTCCTTTATTTGGTTTTAAAACAGGTTCTATTACTTTAGTTATATCATTACAGTTAGCTGCTGCTGAGATTACTACGGTACCTGGAGAAATCACTTCTTCATTAGGGTACTTTTGCTTCATTGATAAAGAATCTTTCCCAGTAGGAACATTAATACCTAGATCAATAGAAAAATCAGAAATTGCTTTAACAGCTTTATATAAACGAGCGTCTTCTCCTTCGTTTTTACAAGGCCACATCCAGTTTGCTGATAAAGAAACTGATTGTAAACCATCTTTTAAAGGAGCCCAAACAATATTTGTTAAAGCTTCTGCAATAGAGTTTTTACTTCCTGCTTCAGGATTTATTAAACCAGAAATAGGAGAGTGTCCAATAGAAGTAGCAACACCTTCTTTACTTTTATAATCTAAAGCCATAACCCCAACATTGTTCAGTGGAATTTGTAATGGACCAACACATTGTTGTTTTGCTACTTTACCACCAACGCATCGGTCTACTTTATTGGTTAACCAATCTTTACAAGCAACAGCCTCTAGCTGTAAAACTTGTTCTAAATAGTTTGAGAAATTTTCTTTTGAATAATTTACTTCTTCATAATTACGAACAATTGTTTTATCATTCATAATTGTTTTTGGTGAACTACCAAACATATCTTCTAAAGCTAAATCCATTGGTTTGTTTCCGTTAGATTCAGATTCAAAAGTAAACCGATGATCACCTGTTACATTACCAACTGTATACATTGGTGAACGTTCACGCTCAGCAATTTTATTTAATGTTTCAATATGTTTTTCAGCAATAACTAATCCCATACGTTCTTGAGATTCGTTTCCTATGATTTCTTTGTTAGAAAGGGTAGGGTCTCCAACAGGTAACTTGTCTAAATCGATCTTACCTCCAGTATCTTCTACTAATTCAGATAAACAATTTAAATGTCCACCTGCACCATGATCGTGAATAGAAACAATAAAGTTTTCTTCACTTTCAACCATACCACGTACAGCATTTGCTGCTCTTTTTTGCATTTCTGGATTAGAACGTTGAACAGCATTTAGTTCGATTCCTGAAGCGAACTCACCTGTGTCAGCGGAAGATACTGCTGCTCCTCCCATACCAATACGGTAATTCTCACCTCCAAGAATTACAATTTTATCCCCTTCTTTAGGGGTATCTTTTAAAGCTTGTTCGTTTTTACCATAGCCAATACCACCAGCTTGCATAATTACTTTATCAAAACCTAATTTTCTAGCCTCTTCTTCGTGCTCAAAAGTTAATACAGAACCACAAATTAAAGGTTGTCCAAATTTATTACCAAAATCAGAAGCTCCATTAGAAGCTTTAATTAAGATATCCATTGGAGTTTGGTATAACCATTTACGTTCATCCATTCCTTGTTCCCAAGGACGATTTTCTTCTAATCGAGAATATGAAGTCATATAAACAGCGGTTCCAGCTAATGGCAAAGAACCTTTTCCTCCAGCTAGTCTATCTCTAATTTCTCCTCCAGATCCTGTTGCAGCTCCATTGAAAGGCTCTACTGTAGTAGGAAAATTATGGGTTTCTGCTTTTAGTGAAATTACCGATTCGAATTCTGTTGTTTGATAAAAATCAGGTTTATCTGCGCTTTTAGGTGCAAATTGTTCCACTTTTGGACCTTTTACAAAGGCTACATTATCTTTATAAGCAGAAACAATATCATTAGGGTGTTGTTTTGAAGTTTCTTTAATCAACTTGAATAATGAACTAGGCATTTCTTCTCCGTCAATGATAAATGTACCGTTAAATATTTTATGACGACAATGCTCTGAATTTACTTGTGAGAAACCGAAAACTTCAGAGTCTGTTAATTTTCTTCCTATTTTTGCCGCTACACTTTCTAAATATTCAACTTCTTCAGCATTTAATGCTAAACCTTCTTGTTGATTATAGGCGTTAATATCATCAATTTCGATAATAGGTTCAGGTTGAATATCAATCGTAAATATTTCTTGATTTAAACCGTTGAATTTTTGAGAAATCATTGGGTCAAAATCAGAAAAATCAGCATTTACAGCTTCAAATTCTTCAATTCTGATAATATCAGAAATCCCCATATTTTGTGTAATTTCTACTGCATTCGTACTCCAAGGAGTAATCATAGCTGCTCTTGGACCAATAAAAAAGGCGTCAAGAGACGCCGCGTTTATTTTAGATTGGTTGCCAAATAACCAAGATAACTTAGAAATTGTTTCAGTAGATAATTCTTTTGTTGCTTGAACAGCAAAAACTTTACTGTTTTGGTTTCCGAAGAAATGAATCATTATGTTGTTGTGTTTGTGTGTTGTTTTAAGAGCGTAAATTTAGTTTTTTAAAATGAAATAGAAGCATAAAAAAAGCAGCAAAATTTGCTGCTTTTATTTTAATTTCTATTTGTTGGAATTCTATCTCTTTCTATTTTTCCTTTTTGTAAAGCTTTATAGTTCTCGTAGCAATTAAGTACAGCTTCTATTAACTGTAAATCACTTGCTTTTTTAATAAAATATTCAGAATAATTACAATCGGATAAAAGTTTTATTAATTCTTGTTTATCCATTTCTAGATATTCCATCATTACTTCTCTATCAAACTTACCAGCTAACATTTTACGTAAATCATCTTCTTTCTTCAGTTTTTTCAATTTCTTAAGTTGTTTAGGCTTCTTTCCGAAGAGATTATATACTAAGTCAACAGGATTTAGGAGTTTAGCTATGGGAGATGATATTTTTTGAGGGTTACCAATTTCATAGGTTTGTGGTAACCCGTTAATATGAATTCTTGTAAAACGGTCTTTGGGTACTTGTTTAACATCCACCTCTAAGACACCAATTAATTTGGTAGATTTTATAATAACTTCTTTTACTTCTTCTGGTTTTTCCTCTAAGGAAATTACAACTTCATTCCCTTTTAAAAGGTCGTTTGTAACTTTTAATTTTATAGAAGAGAAGCCAAGGAAAGATACTAAAACAGTATCATTAGCTTTAGAAGTTAATTCAAACAACCCTTTTTCGTTTGTAATAGTACCTATAACCGTATTTAAATTTAATATATGAGCAGCACTTAAAGGCTTTTTAGTTTCTGCATGTATAATTTGACCTTTTAACTTTTGGCTTTGTGAAAAACCAATAAAAGATATAAATAAGAGTACTAGTAGGGATATATGTGTTTTCTGCATGATGCAATAATAAGAATTATTAAAACGAAACAAGTTAATAAACTGTGAAATTGCTTATAAATAGCAAAATATCATCTCGTAAATATTTTACACAAAAAAAGCGCTTTAAAAGAAAAAGCGCTTTAATATTATGAGTGCACATAGCGGGAGTCGAACCCGCACATCCTTACGAATACAAGCCCCTCAAGCCTGCGCGTCTACCAATTCCGCCATACGTGCTAAAACTAAAAAAGTTAAGCAGAAGCTTAACTTTTTTGTGACCGGGCTGGGGCTCGAACCCAGGACCCTCTCCTTAAAAGGGAGATGCTCTACCAACTGAGCTACCAGGTCATTGCTTCTTTGTGAAAGCGGTTGCAAATATACAACTGTTCTTTAAATGAGAAAAGGTTTTTTTATAAAAATTTTACTCATATTTGTAACTGCTTAATTATTAGTTTATGAAAATAGTTTTAGTTGGTTATATGGCCAGTGGTAAATCTACAATTGGGAGATTATTAGCAAAGAAAATGGAACTTCGTTTCATTGATTTAGATGATTATATTGAAAAGAAAGAAGGAGCATCAATTTCTGATATTTTTAAAATTCAAGGTGAGATTTACTTCAGAAAAAAAGAACATTTCTATTTAAAAGAACTTTTAAATTTAGAAGAAGATTTTGTTTTGGCACTAGGAGGTGGGACACCTTGTTATACAGGAAATATGCACCTAATTAATGAGAATGAATCAGTAAGGTCGATTTATTTGAGACTTAAAATACCTACTCTGGTTGATCGATTGGTAAATGAAAAATCTAAAAGACCATTGGTTGCAGAGTTAAAAAGTATTGATATACCAGAATATATAGCCAAACATTTATTTGAAAGAAGCTTTTATTATAATCAATCAGATATTGTTGTAGATAGTGATGATAAAATGGTTGAAGAAACCTTAACAGAAATATGTGAGCTACTAAGTTAAGTAAGCAATAGTTTTTTCTTCATTAAACAGAACTACTATATGCTCTTTAATAGAAGTAGATAAGGAAATCCCTTTAAAATCTGCTTTAACAGGATATTTTTTATGATTTCTATTTACTAAAACAGCAGTTTTAAATCGTTTTAATGGAACATCTAAAAAGTGTTTTACTCCATATATTAATGTTGTGCCAGAGTTTAAAACATCATCAACTAGAACTAATGATTTGTTTTCGTATTCTTCTACTTTCAAAGAAGTAGAAATAGAATTGATAGGATTTTTCTTATCTATTAAAACTTTGCATAACTGAATTCGTAATGGAGATATTTCAGCTAAAACAGTAGCAATTTTTTCGGCAAATAAATATCCATTATTGGCAATACCAGCAACAATAATTTCTGATTCGTTACTATTGCTTTCATAAATTTGAAATGCAATTCGACGAGTTTTTTGCTCAATTTCCGTGTTGTTTAGTATAATAGAATCAGAAGTAATCATATCTGTTATTATTTTTTAGAAAGATATTACAAATTAACATCATTTTTATCAGAATCGTCATAATAATCGTCTATATCACGTCGATCTTTTTTTGTAGGTCTTCCAGTACCTTTTTTACGGTAATAATCTTTTGAATATTTAAGTAATTCTGTTTTTTCAAATTCTTCTTTTGGCGTTAAATCTTTTCGATATAAATCTACCAATTTAGCACCAACTCGGTTAGGGGGAATGTCTAAAACTTTAATTTTATAGTTAATTTGGTTTTTACGAACAGTAATTTCTTCATTTCCAAAGATATCTTTTGAGGGTTTTAAACTTACTCCACCTATCTTGATGTGCCCTTTTTTACAAGCATCAGTAGCTATACTTCTCGTTTTAAATAATCGTATGCACCATAAATATTTATCAATTCTCATATAAAAAGTTAAAATTTATCTTTTCGTTTTTTACAAAGGTATAAAAATGGTAAATTGCGCGTTAAAATTTCAAGATTAAATGATAAAAATTAAACATATTTTTTATTTCGCTTTAGTAAGTGTTTTATTATACTCATGTGGAAGTGGTAGTAGTTCTGTAGTTGAATTCGATCATGAAGCGCAAGCGGTTAAAGATAAAGATTCTTTAATTACATTTTTAAAGAGCAATTATTACAATGCATCTTTAGATTCTGTTAAGGTGATTGATAATGGGCAAACTTCATTATTTGATGATCCTAAGCTAGTAACGAAAGAGGTTAAAGAGAATGATATCGATTATATTTTATATTATTATGTAAATAGAGTAGGTGTTCCAACTCCTGATAAAGGTTTTCCAACGGTAATGGATTCTGTTTATGCTAAATATAGAGGGCAAAGAATTATTAAAAAAGATAGTTTAAGCCCTGATTTTGATAGTAATACCACTTGGTTTTCTTTGAATCGAGTGATTAGAGGTTGGACTTATAGTTTTGTTCATTTTAAAGGAGGAGAAAATGTTACCAATAACGGGCCAATTACTTACATTGATGGAGGTAAAGGAATTTTGTTTATTCCATCTGGTTTGGGGTATAGAAATGGGGGGACAGGTGCTATTTTGCCTAATGAAAACTTATTATTCTATATTGAATTATGGGATATAGTTGAAAATACAGATGATGATCAAGATGGAGTACCTTCTATATTTGAAGACATTGATGAAGATGGTGATCCAAGAAATGATGATACTGATAGTGATAATATTTCAAACTATGCTGATGTAGACGATGACGGTGATGGAATTTTGACTAAAGATGAAGATGCAAATGGAGATGGTAACCCTAGAAATGATTTTAGTGATCCAAACAATCCAACGTTACCAGATTATTTAAATAGAGATATTAGATAAAATTATAGTTTTTTGTTTTCAAATATTTAATAGAAGTTAAAATCTATATGATAAACCAACAATAATTTGATTTACTCGTGTGTCAAATTTAACATTAGGAGAACCATTACCAACTAATGTTGATTCTGTATCTGAAAAAGTTCTTTCCCAACGTACATCTAAACCTAATTTACCTAGTTCTACACCAGCACCTAATTGAAGACCAACAGTAAATCCACTAGTGTCTGTTGTTAAATCAGTTGCGCTTTGTAAATTGAAATCACCATCAATTATATATTGAAAAGATGGCCCAGCAAAAATATGAGCTACTTTAAAAATTTTCTTACCTAACAATACAGGCACATCTATTTTTTGAAAATCATAAGTAGCAATCTCATTAGAATTCTTAGCTGATATTTCACTTTTTAAAGATGTATATACTAATTCTGGTCGTATATATAAACCGATAACAGGAAGTTTTATGCGTGTCCATATACCAGCATGAAACCCTGTTTTACTTTTGGCTCCTTCAAGTACATCAGTTTGTACTTCTTGAAAAGAATCTGAATTGTAGTTGATACCTCCTTTAATACCAAATTGAATTTGACTTTGTGCTAACTGCATTCCTCCTAAAAATAGAAATACGATTAAAATTGCTTTTTTCATGTTTATTGATTTAAGTGTATTATAAAAACTTGTTTTTAATTAAATTATTGAGTGATTGTAAAAGAAGAAGCATCACTTTAAGTTAAAATGATGCTCTATACTTTAATGTTTTATAGTTTATTTTCTTGAAATTACTTTTTTTACTGCACTAATTATGGCTTTATCATTTAAACCATACTTTTCCATTAATTGAGCTGGAGTAGCAGATTCACCAAAGCTATCATTAACAGCAACAAATTCTTGTGGAGTAGGGGTATTAGTAGCTAAGCAACGAGCAACACTCTCACCTAAACCTCCATATTTATTGTGCTCTTCAGCAGTAACAATACAACCTGTTTTAGCAATAGATTTTAAAATAATCTCTTCATCTAAAGGTTTAATTGTGTGAATATTAATTACTTCAGTAGAAACACCTTTCTCTTCTAATTGTTCAGCCGCTTGTAAAGCTTCCCAAACTAAGTGACCTGTAGCTACAATAGTAACGTCTTTTCCTTCAGTAAGTTTAATTCCTTTTCCTATTTCAAAAGGTTCATTAGTCATGAAAACTGGTACTTTTGGTCTTCCGAATCGTAAATATACAGGTCCGTCAAAATCAGCAATAGCAAGAGTAGCTGCTTTAGTTTGGCTATAATCACAAGTATTAATAACTGTCATACCTGGTAGCATTTTCATTAACCCAATATCTTCTAATATTTGATGTGTAGCCCCATCTTCACCAAGTGTTAAACCCGCGTGTGATGCACAAATTTTCACATTCTTATCAGAATATGCAATTGATTGACGAATTTGATCGTAAACTCTACCTGTAGAAAAGTTAGCAAAAGTTCCAGTAAATGGAATTTTACCTCCAATGGTTAAACCTGCTGCAATTCCCATCATATTAGCTTCAGCAATTCCTATCTGAAAGAAACGCTCAGGGTGATTATTCTTAAAATCTCCCATTTTTAATGATCCAGTTAAGTCTGCACATAACGCTACTACATTAGGATTTTTTTTTCCTAATTCAGTTAAACCATCACCAAACCCAGATCGGGTATCTTTCTTTTCTGTGTATGTATATTTTTTCATCAGTTGTGTTGTGTAAATACGCGTCAAAAATAATCTTTTATAAAAATGTACAACTACAATTTTATTAATTCTTTATATAATTTATGAACAGGAAATCCCATAACATTAAAATAACTTCCTTCAATTTTTGTGATTGCTATTTTACCAATCCATTCTTGAATTCCGTATGCACCAGCTTTATCAAAAGGCTTGTAGGCATTTATATAGTAATCAATTTCTTTATCTGTTAACTCTTTAAATGTAACAATCGTAATGTCGTTAATAATCTTTTTTAAATTTTTACCAGTAATGCATATTGAGGTAACAACTTTATGAGTATTATCTGATAACTCTTTAAGCATGTTGAATGCCTGATTATAATCTTTTGGTTTTCCTAAAGCCTTATTGTTAGCCCAAACTATAGTATCTGAAGTTATTAAAAGATCATTACTAGATAAGTCATTTGTAAAAGGTTTTGACTTTAAATCAGCTAAAAAATCAGTTATTTCTGAATCTTTTAATTCTTCTGGATATATTTCTTCAACTTCTTTTGTTTTTATTTCAAAAGAAATATCCAAATCTTTTAAAAGCTTTTGCCGTCTAGGAGATTTAGAGGCTAGAATTATATTATAATTTGATAGTTTATCCGATAACATATTTAAAATAATAAGCGATTATAGGAATACTTAAAATACCAATGAAGTAAACTATGTTAACAACCTTGTGTAATGATTCGTATTCTTTAGGAGTAGATGAATTTAACAGTCTGTAAATAAAATATAACTCAGGAATAGTTCCAAAAATAAGAATAGTAATAAAGATGTATTTATTATCCTTAAAAACTAAGGCAAGCGTAAAAACAAAAACACATATGAATATTGAGACAAATAAAACTATCATTTTTGCTCTTTTCCTACCTAATAAAATTGGAATAGTTTCGTGACTTTTAAAATTATCTACATCAATGTTTTTAATATCTGTAACAAGGTCTTTAACTAGGTTACTTAAAAAAGAAATTATAACATAAATAATTGTAGTTAATTGTAATTGAAAAAATAAATCCCATTGTGACGATGATAAATTTAAAGGAGCATCAAACCACCAAACACAAATTATTGCAAAAGGAATTAAAAAAGATTTAAATAAATTATTAAAAAAATTCTTTTTGAAAAATTTATAAGAATATAGGTATTCAATAAAAGCTAAGAAAATAAAGATAAGGCTATATAAGGGTTTGTTTATTTTGAATGATAAAAATATACCTAATATCAATCCAACTCCCATTAAAATGTATGATAATGTTTTTGATTTTTTAGGAGGAAAAACTTTATTTATATGTTTTCTATAAGAGTAATTTATTAAGTGACCAGAAGCAAATAAAGATGAAAAAGAGATTGTTAAAATCCCTAAATCAAAAAAAGTAAGTGCAGTTTTAAAACCGTACCCGTATAAAAAACAAAACTTAAACAAGAATAGTACAAACGAAAAATATAAGAGTCTTTTCCATTTGATGATATTTAAAAAAACGGATAACATTAATTAAAAGCTTTTTTAATTCTAGCTAAATCTTTTTTATTATCTCTGTCTTTCATTGTTTGACGCTTATCATGCGTCTTTTTTCCTCTTGCTAAAGCGATATCTAATTTAGCCCATCCATTTTCATTAAGAAATAAACGTAAAGGAACTATTGTATTTCCTTTGGCTTCAACTTCTCTATGTAATTTTTTTAATTCGCGCTTATTTAACAGTAAACGTCGCTCACTTTTTGGCTTATGATTGTAGTGATTACCAAAAGCATATTCCTCGATATACATATTAACAACAAAAAGCTCTCCACGTTCGTTAAATTCACAGAAACTCTCTGTTATTCTAGCTTTGCTTAGACGAATAGACTTTATCTCAGTGCCAGTTAATTGAATTCCTGCAGTGTATTTATCAAGTATTTCAAACTCAAAACGAGCCTTCTTATTTTGTATGTTAATGTTTTTCTGCATATTTTCGGGGGTTCACATAATATTAACAAATATAAAGCTTTAGTTTGTGTTGTGAAATGTAAATTTGAGAAATATTAAGCGACTAAACAATTAAAATTTATGCGATATTTCTCTCTATTACTAGTAACATTATTTTTAGCTTGTAAGCCTGAATTTACTGCTCAACAAGTAGTTGATAAATCAATAGATTATTCTAATTTGAATAAACTTTCAACTTCTATAATTTCATTTGATTTCAGAAAAAATCATTATCAAGCAAAAAGAGATAATGGAAATTATAAGTTTGTAAGATTTGTTGATAAGGATTCAATAAAGTTTAAAGATATACTATCAAATAACGGGTTTCAACGATTTGTAAATGATAGTTTGATAGAATTATCTGATAAAGATCAAGGCAGGTATGGAAACTCTGTTAATTCGGTACATTATTTTTCAATTCTTCCTTTAGGGTTAAACGATAACGCTGTTTTTAAAAAACTATTAGGAGAAGTAACAATAAAAGGGAAAGAGTATTTTAAAATTCAAGTAACTTTTTCAGAAGAGGGTGGAGGTGATGACTTTGATGATGTTTTTATTTATTGGTTTGCTAAAGATAATTTTCAATTAGATTATCTAGCTTATAAATATCATACAAATAAAGGAGGCATTCGTTTTAGAGATGTTAAAAATGAGAATTTTGTTAATGACATTCGATTTGTTGATTACAATAACTACAAACCTTTAAACAAAGAGATAGATTTTTATACTATTGATAAGTTGTACGAAGAAGGAAAGCTTGAAAAAATTTCAGAAATTGTTTTAGAAAATATTAATGTAGAGTAAATATTACTCTATTTTTAATAGAAAATCGGTTTTTATACCATCTTGAACATTAACAATATATAAGTTAGCATTATTGCTATCATCTATTTGTTGATGTTTTTCTTTTTCTAAAATTTTATTGACAAAAAATGGAGTAGTGTTACTATGTCCAACAATTAAAACTGTTTTTCCTATGGTTTCTTTTTGAAACTTATCATTATACATATCATTTGGATTATATGATAAGACTTCTAGATTATTACTATCTGCAGTTGGTTTAGCCGTTTGTTGGGTTCTATTATAGTTGGTTGAATAAATCATGTTAAATTCTACATTTTTTAAAATATCAGCCCACTTTTTAGCTCTTTCTAAACCTTTTTCATTTAAGTCTGGGTTTTTATCCGTTTTATCAGTTCTATTTTTTTCTGCATGACGAATTAAGTAATAAGTAGTTGTTTCAGTCTCTTTTTGAGTACATGAACTTATTAATAATAATAGTATAAAAAATTTAAAATATTTCATTTTCTAATCGTTAAAGTATCTTGCTTGCTTGATATATAAATCTCTATTGACTCCGTCAATTTTAAATTCTATATCTAAGCCAAAATTAAGAAAGGATTTTCTTCTTTTGTATACTTTTTTATAAAAGTGTTTCTTTATAACATTCAATTGTTTTGCTAAACTTAAAACCTCTTTATCATAAAGAATTAATTTATTTTTACTTAAGCTCGAATAAGTTATAATTTCTATGGCTCTCTTTTTATTAAAAAGCTCAACATCAGCACCTTCATAACACAAAATTTGTTCACTCGTAATATCTTTATTAGGATTTACGACAGGTTCTTCGCCTAGTTGCATATTAATTACATTTCCATAAAAACCTTTTCTATATAAATTTTTGGTTATAGCTACTCCGTTAGCAATTTCATTAGGAAAAGATCGATGCGCTAAAATTCCCATTGCCACAGTTTTTTGATTTATATTAAATAGCTCCCTTTCTAAAAAAGCTTCTTTGTTCCATAAACTAGCCCATACTTTTTTAATGGCTTTTCCAAATGTTTTTTTAGTGTCGCTTAAAACCCCGGTTTTCGAGGTGTATAAACCAGCACCACTAAACCCAATAATATCTTCAGCGTTAGTAGAACTTCTAAATCGGATTCTTTTATATGTACAATTATTACTAACTCTATTGTTTATACTAGTAATTAAAGAAGTATTTATGGGTGTTTTTTTAATTTTTTTTCGAATATTTTTTAGGTTGATAAAAAGAAGACTATCGTTTTTATTGGTATTATAATCGTTAATTGTTTTATTAATTAATTTGTTAATATTTTGATTTTTAATGTGTTGTAGGTAAAAGTAAAAAGGAATGGCAAATGAACATTCAGGAACTTTAAAATTATTGGCTAACGAAAGTTTGTATAGCTCCCCAAAATTAGCTGCTTTACCACCAACAATATCAATCATTTTATAATTCAGGTATTTGCCTGAAATTAAAGAGTCAATATCTCCTCTCATTTTTAGGTTTTTCAATCTTTTCTTTTTAAGCTTAGTTTTTCTTTCAAATTTCTTTTCTGAAATAGGTTTAACGTAAAAAGTGTCTAGTTTTACCTCAAATGAAACATATTGGTTATTTAAATTTTTAAGATGATTATTTGTGTATGCTTTTTTATAAGTAGCTACTGGAATTTTTCTGTTAATTCCTAAAACAGAAATATGGCTCAATGGAGTTTGCATTCTTGTTGTTATCACCCCATTTACAATAGGTAAGCTTAACACTGGTTTATTTACAATAACAATATCTGTTTTAATTATATTCTCATTTTTTAGATTATCAATATCGATAAAGCGTAGTTTTCCATAAGATTTATTTAATGAAATCGGTTGATATATCTGATTTCCATAGATTCTATTAGCAGTGATGTATGGTATTGTTAGTTGATTTTTTTTATTAACTAGTCTAGAAGTATTTAAAAAGAATTTAAAATTTTTAAAATATGAAGTGCTTTTAATTCTATCATATAAAAATGAAATGTCTTCTATACTCATTTCATCAGCTGGCGAAAGTTCAAAAGTATAAGTATTTATATTGTTGTAGTAATTAATGTTAGCTAATAAAAAACGTTTGTTTTTATGTAATTTCTTGTAGTTGTATTTGTTGAAATTTTCGAGCTCTAGAGTTATTTCTAAATAGTTTACAACAAATTCATAATGATATTTGTATTGCTCACTGTTTGTATAGTAAAGCTTTTTGCTTTTTAAATCATAAACTACTTTTAAAGACTTAACAATACCATATTTGTTAGATAAAGGTTTATAAGAAAGTTTGTCAAAATCAGCTTTAGACACTAAACTGCTTTTATAGCTTTGTGAGTTTACACCAAGCGAGCATAATAAAAAAGCTAATATTACAAGTTTATAGTTCATTAAGCTGTGGAATAATGTATCGTTATATCCGTAGTGTTATTAAGGTAATCTATCTTTTTTACGTTTATTTTTTGAATAGTAATGTTTAGTTCTTTTTCAATGGATCTTTTTAATTCTTTTTGATTTTTAAGGTCAAGATTCTTAGTGTTAACATAGGTTATTGTAGTAGATTTTAATTTTTTATTGGTAAAAATATTTTCTAGAACACCAATAAAAACAATCACTATAATATTAGAAACTAAAAGCTCTTTATAGTAAAACCATTCTGTTAATGAATTGATTATTGATAAACCTATTATTGAAAAAAGATAGGTCATTTCTTTAATACTAATGAGGGAGGTACGATAGCGTAAAATTCCAAAAATAGCAAACAAACCTAAAGCAAAACCTAATTGAAGCTCTATACTTTTAAGTAAATAACAAAGTAAGAAAACGATTAAACCAACAATAAAATATGTGAAGACATAATCGCTATTTTTAGTTGATTTATAATAAATGAAGCGAATTATTATAATGGATATAATAATATTGATTAGTAGTTTAAGTAGAAATTCGTCCATTGTTTGGTTGTGTTGTTTCTACTAAAATAAGAAATATTTAGCATTTCTTTTAATGATAAAAGCCAAAACACTAAGGTTTTGGCTTTTGTTTAACTATAAAAACTAACTATTAATTTTCTACTAAATCCGATTGATTTCTAAACACTAGTTTATCATCGAAAGCATCTAGTAAAATGATACTATCAGTTGTTATTTTACCTGATAATATTTCTTTAGATAACTGATTCAATACTTCTTTTTGAATCACACGTTTTACAGGTCGTGCTCCAAACTCTGGTTGATATCCTTTTCTTGCTAAATAATCAATAGCCTCATCAGTTGCATCTAGTGTGATATTTTGTTCAGCAATCATCTTTTTAACACTATTCAATTGTAGTTTTACAATTTGTTTAATATTATCTTGTGATAAAGGTGCAAACAAAGTAATATCATCAATTCTATTTATAAACTCTGGACGAACTGTTTGTTTTAATAGTCCAAGAACTTCAGTTTTAGCTAAATCCATTGTTGTATGGATATCACCCTTCATATTTTCAAACTTCTGTTGAATTATCTGGCTTCCCATATTAGATGTCATGATAATAATAGTGTTCTTAAAATCCGCAACGCGCCCTTTATTATCGGTTAACCTACCTTCATCTAATACTTGTAATAAAATATTAAACGTATCGGGATGCGCTTTTTCAATTTCATCTAATAAGACAACTGAATATGGTTTTCTACGAACTGCTTCTGTTAATTGCCCACCTTCGTCGTAACCTACATAACCTGGAGGTGCTCCAACCAATCTACTTACTGAATGACGCTCTTGATATTCGCTCATATCAATACGAGTCATTGCATTTTCATCATCAAATAGATAATCAGCTAAAGCTTTTGCTAATTCTGTTTTACCAATTCCTGTAGTTCCTAAGAATAAGAATGATCCAATAGGTTTATTTGGATTTTGTAACCCAGCTCTAGAACGACGTACAGCATCAGAAACCGCTTCAATTGCTTCTTCTTGACCAACAACACGTTTATGTAATTCATCTTCTAATTTTAGCAATTTTTCACGTTCAGATTGTAACATTTTTGTTACAGGAACACCTGTCCATTTTGCAACTACTTCAGCAATATCGTCATAAGTTACTTCTTCTTTTATTAAAGCATTTTCACTTTGATTAGCTAGAATTTCTTGTTGTTTTTCAAGTGCTGATTGTGCTTCTTTTATTTTTCCGTAACGTAATTCAGCTACTTTACCATAGTCTCCTTGGCGTTCAGCTTTATCAGCTTCTAACTTGTAATTTTCGATATCAGTTTTTAATTTCTGAACAGTATCTACAACAGCTTTTTCTGATTGCCATTTCGCATTAATTTCATTACGTTCTTCTTTTAAGTTGGCTAAATCAGCATTTAAAGATTTTAATTTAGTTTCATCATTTTCACGCTTAATTGCTTCAATTTCAATCTCTAATTGCATTATTTTACGATCTAATACATCTAGCTCTTCTGGTTTAGAATTAATTTCCATTCTTAGTTTAGAAGCAGCTTCATCCATTAAATCAATCGCTTTATCTGGTAAAAAACGATTGGTAATATAACGTTGCGATAATTCTACCGCGCCAATAATAGCTTCGTCTTTAATTCTAACTTTATGGTGTGTTTCATATTTATCTTTAATTCCACGAAGAATAGAAATAGCACTTTCTGTATCTGGTTCATCAACAATTACTTTTTGAAAACGTCGCTCTAAAGCTTTGTCCTTTTCAAAATACTTTTGATATTCATCTAGGGTAGTGGCACCTATTGCGCGTAATTCTCCACGAGCCAAAGCAGGTTTTAAAATATTTGCAGCATCCATTGCGCCTTGACCACCACCAGCACCAACTAAGGTGTGGATTTCATCTATAAATAATACGATATCCCCATCAGAAGTAGTTACTTCTTTTATTACTGATTTTAATCGTTCTTCAAATTCTCCTTTAAATTTAGCTCCGGCAATTAAAGCTCCCATATCTAAGGAGAAAATTACTTTATCTTTTAGGTTTTCAGGAACATCACCACGGATAATTCTATGAGCTAAACCTTCAGCGATAGCGGTTTTACCTGTACCTGGCTCACCCACTAAAATTGGATTGTTTTTAGTTCTACGTGATAAGATTTGTAGTAACCTACGTATTTCTTCATCACGACCAATAACTGGATCTAATTTTCCGTCTTGTGCTAACTGATTTAAATTATTAGCATATTTGTTTAAAGAATTATAGGTTTCTTCTGCACTTTGCGAAGTAACTCTTTCTCCTTTACGTAATTCTTCTATTGCTGCTTTTAAGTTCTTTTCTGTAACTCCTTGATCTTTTAAAACCTGAGCAATATTACTTTTAGATTTAAAAATTACTAAAATTAAATGTTCGATAGAAACATATTCATCGTTCATTTTTTTAGCTATTATAGACGCTTCATTAAGCGTTTTACTTGCTTCACGAGAAAGCATTAGTTCTGCACCAGAAACTTTAGAAAAACTTTCTAATTGTTTGTCTAAAATTTGTTGAACAACATCAATATTAATGTTGAGTTTCTTTAATATAAATGGTAACACATTTTCATCAACTGTAAATAAAGCTTTGAAAATATGCTCATTTTCTATTTGCTGATTCCCATTTGCTTGCGCTAATTGTTGCGCTTGTTGAATGGTTTCTTGTGATTTTATTGTATAATTGTTAAAATTCATAATTGGCTAAAATCAAAATTAATACCAATCAAATTTAAAGAACAAAAACAGTCAAAATGTCGTTATAAGCATTATTTTTGCTGACTTTTTGACCGAATGAAAGGTTCTGAATAATAAATCGACAGAGTAAAAAAACATTAAATGGGATTATTAAACTCAATATTTAGGAATAAAACAGTTAAAAAAGAAGAGCAAGAATCATTTATTAAATGGATTCCTTTAACTTCTTTAGAACAAATAGCACAGATTAAAAGTCAATCTAAAAATGAACCTGTAGCTATTTTTAAACATTCTACGAGATGTGGAATTAGTAGTATGGTGATTAAGCGATTTGTAAGTAGTTTTGATGAAAAACTAAAAGATTTTAAAGTCTATTATTTAGACTTATTGAACTATAGAGAGATTTCTAATGAAATAGGGTATGAGTTTCAAGTTTTACACCAATCTCCTCAGTTATTGGTGATTAAAAACGGAGAGGCTATTACACATGCATCACATTATGATATTGCACAAATTGACTTGAGAAAATTCTAAAAAAGATGCTGTTTTTACTGGTTTTTCTAGAAATAGCTCGTATTTTTGCGTATTCCAAAATTTATAAGTAATTGAGTAACGAGACCACAACTTCACAAGAAACTAAAGGAAAAAATCTATACAATTATCAGAAAGAGGCACTGCACAGAATTTTTAAAAGTTTTGAGAATGCACCTGAAAATTACCATTTACTATACCAGTTACCAACTGGTGGTGGTAAAACGGTAATATTTTCTGAAATTACTCGTCAGTATTTAAAACATTATCAAAAGAAAGTATTGATAATGACTCACAGAATTGAGCTTTGTAAGCAAACGGCTAAAATGTTGGGAGAGTTTGGAGTTGATAATAAAATTATTGATTCTAAAGCAAGCTTAGATGATCAAAATCAATATGATTGTTTTGTAGCAATGGTTGAAACATTGAACAATCGTTTAAATGATGATATGCTTGATATTTCTGATGTAGGTTTAGTTATTATTGATGAGGCTCATTACAATTCATTTACTAAATTATTCAAGTTTTTCGATAAGTCATTTGTACTTGGTGTAACAGCTACACCATTAAGTTCGAATATTAAACTCCCTATGAGAGACAATTACGATGAGTTAATTGCAGGAGAAAGTATTGGGACTTTGATTGAGAATGAGTTTTTAGCTAAAGCAAATGTATTTTCATACAATGTTGGTTTAACATCTTTAGAAATTGGAGCTAATGGTGATTATACCGTTAAATCTTCTGAAGATTTATATACCAATACAGATATGCTTTCTAAGCTTTTACAAGCTTATGAAGAACGCGCTAAAGGAACTAAAACGTTGATATTTAATAACGGTATAAATACTTCATTACATGTATTTGACACGTTTAAGAAAGCTGGATACCCGATTGCTCATTTAGATAATACAAATACTAAAAAGGAGCGTGATTTTATTTTAAAATGGTTTCATAAAACTCCAAATGCGATTATAACATCAGTAAGTATTTTAACTACTGGTTTTGATGAGCCTTCAGTAAAATCGATTATTTTAAACAGAGCAACAAAATCGTTGACTTTATATTATCAAATGATTGGTAGAGGGTCTCGTATCTTACCAGGTAAATCAGAGTTTAATGTTATTGACTTAGGTAATAATTTTCATCGTTTTGGACCTTGGGGAGCTGATTTAGATTGGCAAAAAATGTTTAGAGCCCCGAATTTCTATTTAGATAACTTATTATCTGACGAAGAAATAGAGAGTGATTTTAGATATGAATTGCCTGCTGATGTAAAAGCTGAATTTGCGAACTCTAAGGATTTATATTTTGATGTCAAGAGAGTTTACATTGATACTATTCAAGCTGGACAATCATCAAAAAAAGTATTAGAAAAATCAATAGAGCATCATGCAAAAATATGTATTGAAAATAGTGAAGATATTTTTGATGCTTTAATCTTAGCTAAAAAATTAGGAGGAGAGATTGATGATAGAATCTTTAGGTATTCAAAATGTATTTGTAAAAGTACGCACAACTTTATAGATTGGTTACAAGATGATTACCGTAAAAAATTAAATTCACATTTGCGTAATAATTTTGATGAGATTTATGAACAAATTCATGGTCATCCACCATTAGAGGAGGAGGACGAATAATATTTTATACAAGATTTTTAAAATTACTCTTTAGCAGGTAATATTTTACCAGTACATTCACCAAAACCAATACGAACTTCATCATTTTGAGAATAACCTCTCATAATAACTGTATCATTATCGTTGATAAATTTACGCTCAGAACCATCGTTCATTTTAATTGGGTTTTGACCTCTCCAAGTTAATTCCAACATAGAACCGAAACTATCTTTTGTAGGTCCAGAAATTGTACCAGATCCCATCATGTCACCAGCATTTACAGGACAACCATTAACAGTATGATGCGCTAATTGTTGTGCCATTGTCCAATACATATATTTAAAGTTAGAATTACAAACTACAGTTTCTTCTTTTCCTTCTGGTTGAATAGCCATTTGTAAATTGATATCTAAACTATCTTTACCTTCTTTCTTCAAATATGGTAAAGGCTCATGTACTTGTTTAGGATTATCAACTCTAAAAGGCTCTAAAGCATCTAAAGTAACTATCCAAGGAGAAATAGTAGAAGCAAAGTTCTTTCCTAAGAAAGGACCTAATGGCACATATTCCCAAGCTTGAATATCACGAGCAGACCAATCGTTAAATAATACTAATCCGAAGATGTATTCGTCAGCTTCTTCGATAGGGATTCTATCACCTAAATCATTAGCGACAGTTGTAATAAATGCCATTTCTAGTTCAAAATCTAATAATTTTGAAGGTCCGAAGTTTGGTGTAGTTTCACCTTCACTAGGTCTCTGTTGACCATAAGGGCGACGAATAGGCGTTCCAGAAGGTACAATAGAAGAACTTCTACCATGATAACCAATAGGAATGTGTAACCAGTTTGGTAATAAAGCATTTTCTGGATCTCTAAATAAAGAGCCTACATTAGTAGCATGCTCTTTACTTGCATAGAAATCGGTATAATCTCCAACAGAAACAGGAAGTTGCATTTCAACATCTTCCATTCTAAAGATTATTTTATCTTTATGTTCTGCGTTATCACGTAACTTTCCGTTAGTTACGTCAAAAATTTCAGCAATTCTATTACGTACTAAACGCCATGTTTTACGTCCGTCTGCAATAAAATCGTTTAAAGTATCTTGTAAGAAAATATCATCAGTAAGCGGAATATTTTCAAAATATCCTAATTGATGTAATGCTCCTAAATCTATAGCAAAATCACCAATTCTAGTACCAATAGTAATAATATCATCTTTAGTTATAAATACACCGAAAGGAATATTTTGAATAGGGAAATCTGAGTTACCATCTACTTGTAGCCAAGATTTTCTTTTAGGATTATTAGCTGTTATTTCCATTGAATTTGTTTGTTGTTTTATATACCAAACCTACATATTTTTTTTCAATTTTAATCAATTTAAAGACTAGAAATTTTAAATGATTGCTTAAAATTTACGTAGTTAATAAATGAATACTTTTAGTTAAAAATAATGCAGTTTTTGCATAAAGTTTGATTGATAAAATTAGTACATTTGGCTACTTATTTAACAACACACAAGATGCAAAAAGATCATCAAATATTCGATTTAATTCAAGAAGAAAAAGAGCGTCAACTAAACGGTTTAGAATTGATTGCTTCTGAAAACTTTGTAAGTGAGCAAGTAATGCAAGCGCAAGGTTCTATTTTAACTAACAAATATGCCGAAGGATATCCTGGTAAACGTTATTACGGAGGATGTGAGGTTGTTGATATTGTAGAGCAAATTGCAATTGATAGAGCTAAGGAGTTGTTCGGAGCTGAATATGTTAATGTGCAACCACATTCAGGTTCTCAAGCGAATACAGCTGTTTTTGCAGCTTGTTTAAATCCTGGCGATACTATTTTAGGGTTCGATTTATCTCATGGAGGACATTTAACGCATGGTTCATCAGTAAATTTTTCTGGTAAATTATACAACCCTGTTTTTTATGGTGTTGTTAAAGAAACTGGAATTATAGATTACGATCATTTAGAAGCACAAGCAAAAGAACACAAGCCAAAATTAATTATAGCGGGAGCTTCAGCTTATTCTAGAGATATTAATTTTAAGAAATTTAGAGAAGTTGCAGATAGCGTTGGAGCAGTTTTAATGGCAGATATTTCACATCCAGCTGGTTTAATAGCTAAAGGTATTTTATCTGATCCATTACCTCATTGTCATATTGTAACAACAACTACACATAAAACGTTACGTGGACCTCGTGGAGGAATGATTATGATTGGTAAAGATTTTGAAAATCCATTTGGATTAAAATTAAAATCTGGAAAGTTAAAGAAAATGTCTACATTGATTAATTCAGCTGTATTCCCTGGAAATCAAGGTGGACCATTAGAGCATGTAATTGCAGCTAAAGCGGTTGCTTTTGGTGAGGCTTTAACTGATGAGTTTTTAGAATATCAAATTCAAGTAAAAGAAAATGCGCAAGCAATGGCGAAAGCATTTGTAGCTAAAGGATATGATATTATTTCTGGTGGAACAGACAATCACTGTATGTTAATCGATCTACGTAATAAAGATATTACAGGTAAAGAAGCTGAGGAAGTTTTAGGTAAAGCTGAAATTACGGTTAATAAAAACATGGTTCCGTTTGATACGCAAAGTCCGTTTGTTACTTCAGGAATTAGAGTTGGTACTGCTGCAGTTACTACACGTGGTTTAGTTGAAGAAGATATGCAAACTGTTGTTGATTTAATTGACGAAGCTTTGATGAATTCTACTAACGAAGAGAAATTAGAAGAAATAGGAGAGAAGGTATACGATTTAATGCACGATAAGAGATTATTTGTAATGTAGAAGGCAATGCCTTCTGATAATAGATGTTTCTATATTATAGAATAAAAAAAGCGACCAAATGGTAGTCATGGTCGGAAGAAAAAATCTTCCGACTTTTTTATTTTCCGTCGGTTATAATTTTGGCTTTAATTATTTG
>CANNGJ010000018.1 GCA_947504185.1 uncultured Tenacibaculum sp.
AAATAATTAAAGCCAAAATTATAACCGACGGAAAATAAAAAAGTCGGAAGATTTTTTCTTCCGACCATGACTAGCAAATTGCTCTCTTTTTTGTTTTATAAATTATCCTTTTACTAGAAAGGTAAATCATCAGGCTCGTTAGCAGATAAATCTGGAGCTGGTTGAAATTGATCAACTGGCGGCATATTCTGAGGAGCAGCTTGAGATAAGTTCTCAATTCTCCATCCTTGAACAGAGTTAAAGTATTTTGCAACACCTTCTGGGTTAATCCATTCTCTACCTCTTAAATTGATAGAAACCTTTACGTCTTGACCAACAGCATAACTATTTAAAATATCACATTTATCCTGTACAAACTCAATCATAATCATTTGTGGATATTGCTCATCGGTAGTAACAACCATTTCGCGTTTTCTAAATCCACTAGCACCAAACGTTTGTGTTTCGTTAATTAATTTAATCTTCCCAATAACTTCCATATTCTTAACTATTTAATTAAAAGTACTTTCCAAGCACTTTCTACATCATTATTCTTTAAATACTCTTGTGCAAATGTATGTTTTTTTTCAGTTGAAAGCGAAACATATTCTGGATGTTCTTTCGCAAAGTTATCAACAACCTCTTGACTTGGAAGCTCTTCTACATTTCCTAACATTCCTAAATTATTCCCTGTTAAAACAGTACTATTTTTAATTTCATGTGGAATACTATCTACTCCTATTCCTAAAGTTGATATTGGTTTTGGTATTTCGAAAAAACCATCACGTGCTCTCGAATAAAAACTTCCTCCTGCTCTAGCAACTAAATCAATTTTATATTGGTCGATACTTCCGTCTTCTCCAATAACATTTTCGTTAATATGCAATTTAACAACTTCACAAACAATTAAATTCCCCGCACCTCCTTCAGTTCCTGTATAAATAATATCAGTTACTTTGCACTCAAATTGCACTGGTGATTCAGCTACTCTAAAAGGTTTCACCTTATCAGAAGGTAACATGGTTAATCCTGATTTTTCAAATTCGTTAACACCCTTTGGATACATGGTACTGCTTAACGACATTTGCTGAACAATATCATAGTTCACCATATTAATCACTACCTCTCTTGTATCCTCTGCGTTATCTAATGTATGTTTGGTTTTGTTGCCTCTTACACTACGTGCTGGTGAAAAAATCATCATTGGTGGATTTGCTCCAAAAACGTTAAAAAAACTAAATGGAGATAAATTAGGATTCCCTTCAGAATCTATCGTACTAGCAAAAGCTATTGGTCTTGGAGCAATAGCTCCTAATAAATAACCATGTAATTTTCCAACAGGTAAATCTTTAGGATCAAGTGATAACATACTGTATTTTTTTAATGTAAATATACTACGGTTTTACAAAATAAGTTATTGTACAGAATAGTTTATATTTGACTAATGACATTTTTTAAGAATACTTATTGGGTAAAGCGGATTGTTATTTTTATATCCTTATTAATTGTTACATTCATTTTATGGAACACCTATGTATTCTTTCAAAAATTCAAACAAGAAGAAAGAGGGAAAATAGAAATTTTCGCTGCGGCTTTTAAAGAACTAGCTTCGAATCCAGACTTAAACGAGAATACTAACTTAATTAACAAAGTTTATCAAACGATTGAAGATACTCCAACCATTTTGGTAAACAAGGATGGTACAATTGATTTACACAGAAATTTAGATTCTCTAAAAGCTACAAATCCAAAATACCTTCAAGAGCAATTAAATATAATGAAAGCTCAAAATGAGCCTATCGAAATTGAATATTTTGGAATCACTCAGTATTTTTATTATCGAAACTCTGATTTACTTTATAAACTCAAATATTACCCTTTAGCCTTATTATTAATTTTAGCCTTGTTTTTAACCATTGTATACATGGTTTATAAATCGAGTAAAGTTGCAGAACAAAATAAGTTATGGACAGGAATGGCTAAAGAAACAGCGCATCAAATAGGAACACCTTTATCCTCTTTATTAGGGTGGATTGCTATTTTAAGGTCTGAAAATGTAAATGAAGAATATATTGTAGAAATCGAAAAGGATGTTGATCGATTAAGTACCATAGCTAACCGTTTTTCTAAAATAGGTTCAGTTCCTAAATTAGAGCAGCAAAACATTGTTGACATAACCAAAAGTGCTTTTAATTATTTACAATCACGAAGTTCTAAAAGAGTTATGTTTTCGTTTACTACTTCAAAAAATGAATTAAATAGCAATATAAACACTGAGTTGTATGGTTGGGTTATTGAAAATTTAGTTAAAAATGCAATCGATGCTATGCAAGGAAAAGGAAGTATTTCTTTACAAATTAGCTATACAGATAAACAAATAAAAATTACAATCTCGGATACTGGAAAAGGAATTGCAAAATCTCAGTTTAAACAAATTTTCACTCCAGGTTTTACCACTAAAAAACGTGGTTGGGGACTGGGTTTATCGCTTTCTAAAAGAATTATTGAAGATTACCATAAAGGTAAAATATTTGTAAAAAAATCTGAATTAGGTAAAGGAACTACTTTCGAGATTCAGTTAGAGAAGGTTTAATCATAAGTTATATTCTGTTCTATTAAAAACCAATTATCATTCAATTTAATTGGTCTTTTACAATAGTCCAAAAACTGAGGGTATTCTAATAAAATTGCTTCTTCGTCTAAAATTTTTATTAAATAGAACTTATCATCACTATCTATAAAATTATCTTTACTATTATTATTACACTGAAACTTATATACAATTCCTAGTTTTGGGAAATGATTAATTGAACATAACTTTGAATCTTTCACAGCTTTCTTAAAAATAGCAAAATGATTCTTTTTTACTATTCTAAAAACATTACCTTCTTTTAATGATTTACTAATTATGAATTCATTAATTTTCTCAAAACTTGTTGTATATTTTTTTATTATATAAATATCAGATGAACATGAATAAAAGTTCATAATTATAAATAGAAAAACTAATTTACTAAATTTCATTATAAAAAATTCTACTTAAAATTACCAGAAATTCCTTCAGCTAACGCAACAAACTCCTCATTAGTTAACTTAACTTTCTGTTGAAATTGAATATCAGCCATTGAGTTTAGTGGAATTAAATGTACATGTACATGTGGCACTTCTAAACCAATTACACTCATACCAACACGTTTACAAGGAATCGTTTTCTCTATAGCCTTTGCTACACGGTACGAAAAAGACATCAATCCGCTATATTCTTTTTCTGACAAATCGAATAATTTATTTTCTTCTCTTTTTGGTATTACCAAGGTGTGTCCTTTTGCATTTGGATTTACATCTAAAAAAGCATAATAATTTTCATCTTCTGCTATTTTATATGATGGAATCTCTCCATTTACAATTTTAGTAAAAATACTTGCCATGTCTCTTTTTTATAATGTTTAGTAAAAATAAAAAAAGCGTTGCAGAAGCAACGCTTTAATCAATAAATATTTTAACAGTATTAACGAGAAATATTAATAACTTCAAATTTCATAATTCCACTTGGAACCTGAATCTCAGCAATCTCTCCTACTTTTTTACCTAACAACCCTTTACCTATTGGTGAATTTACAGATAGTTTTCCGTTTCTAATATCAGTTTCAGAATCTGCAACTAAGGTATACGTAAACTCCATACCGTTAGCCGTGTTTTTTATTTTTACGATAGAATGAATTAGTATTTTAGAAGTATCTAACTGACTCTCATCAATAATACGTGCATTCGCAACTACATTTTTAAGTTTTGCAATTTTCGTTTCTAATAACGATTGTTCCTCTTTTGCAGCATGATATTCTGCATTTTCACTTAAATCCCCTTTATCTATAGCCTCTCCTATTTCTTGAGAAACTCTTGGTCTTTCAACATGCTCTAAGTGTGACAGCTCTTCTTTTAATTTCTTTAGTCCTTCTGCGGTATAATATGATACTTTACTCATAACTTCTTAAATTTAAAAATCTCACGCCGTTAGGTATGAGATTGTCTTACAAATGTACAAAATATTTGTAAATTCGTTGCGTTTACCATTATAACTCAATTTAGCTTCAATATGAAAAAGATATTTTTATTAGTTATTATTTT
The DNA here is from genome assembly GCA_947504185.1 of uncultured Tenacibaculum sp. Lineage (GTDB taxonomy): Bacteria > Bacteroidota > Bacteroidia > Flavobacteriales > Flavobacteriaceae > Polaribacter. The sequence continues at coordinate 4,105 of CANNGJ010000018.1, forward strand.
AATCTCATTTAGTTGTAGTGATAATGTTCCTGTTAACAACTGCTTTAATGGAGTTAATATGAATGCTATTATAGATCTTACTTTACCTGAATTTCAAGGGTTATTAGTTCCTAGTGGACAATCTCAAAACACAATTCAAGGACGTAATGTTTTTATTTTTAGAACTGGTAATAGTTACAAAGCTTTTGACCAACAATGTCCTGAAAGAAATTGCAATTCTTTAATAACATTTAATGGTCTGGAAATTATATGCCCTTGTGATGATAAAAAATATAGTTTTTTATCAGACGGAGCTCCTTTAGATGGTGAAGGTTGTCATGCTTTAATGTATTTAGTTTCTCCAATTAATAGTTCACAATTAAGAATATCTCGTTAATTGTATTATACTACAATTTAGATTCTTATTTTTGTGCTAACAACAACACACAAAAACAATTAATCTTGAAAAATTACTTTTCTTCAGATTTTAAATTGGGCGTTCTCGGTGGCGGTCAATTAGGAAGAATGCTACTTACCGAAACACAAAAATTTGATATTTACACCGTTATTTTAGATGGAAACTCAGAAGCTCCATGCGCACAAATTTGTAATGAATTTCACCAAGGAGACTTATTAGACTTTGATACCGTTTATAACTTTGGTAAAAAGGTAGATTTACTAACTATTGAAATAGAAAATGTAAATATTGATGCCTTAGACAAACTAGAAAAAGAAGGTTTAACTATCTATCCAAAACCATCTAGTTTAAGAATCATTCAAAACAAAGCCCGTCAAAAACATTTTTATACTGATCATAATATTCCAACAGCTGAGTTTTCAAATTACGCATATTTAGAAGAACTAAAGCATTCGTATGAAAACGATATTATTGAGTTTCCATTCGTGTGGAAATCGGCCCAATTTGGTTATGATGGCACGGGTGTAAAAGTTGTTAGAAACTATAACGATTTACAGTCATTACCTGATGGAGAATGTATAGCCGAAAAACTAATTCCGTTTAAAAACGAATTAGCAGTAATTGTCGCTAGAAACACTGACGGTGAAGTAAAAACTTACCCAGTAGTTGAAATGGAATTTCACCCAGAAGCAAATCAAGTTGAATATGTAATCTGTCCTGCAAGAATAGATTCTCAAGTAGCTGAAAAAGCTATAGAAATTGCTTTAAAGGTTGTTAGCGAATTAGATTTTATTGGTTTATTAGCTGTGGAAATGTTTCAAACAGTAGATGATAAAATATTAGTAAACGAAGTTGCTCCAAGAACTCATAATTCTGGACACTATTCAATAGAAGCGAGTTACACGAATCAATTCGAACAACATTTACGTAGTATCTTAAATCTTCCTTTAGGAAATACTGATAGTAAAGTTGCGGGTATTATGGTAAATTTAGTAGGAGCCGAAGGTTATACAGGTGATGTTTATTATCAAAATATCGAAGATATATTAAAAATCGACGGAGTTATTCCGCATATTTACGGTAAGAAAACCACAAAGCCTTTTCGTAAAATGGGACATGTAACCATTGTGAATGAAGATATAAACGAAGCGCGCAAAATCGCTCAACAAGTAAAACAAACTATTAAAGTAATTAGTAAATAATCTATGAGTAATGTAATCATTCAAGGAATATTGTTCGATGATAAATCTTCTTATCAAAAGGGTCCTAAATTAGCACCTCCTTTAATTAGAAAAGCTTTAAATTCTGGATCATTAAACCTTTTTGCAGAGAACAAAATTTCTATTGAAAATGATATTATTATTGACAAAGGAGATTTTGAAATTACTAATTATTTTGATGTTGAAGAAATTACCAGAAAGCACCTTAACTTGAGTGATAAAATTTTAACATTAGGAGGTGATCATTCTATTACATTTCCAATAATAAAAGCATATTATAATAAATATCCAAAACTAGACATTCTTCACATTGATGCTCATGCTGATTTATATGAGGATTTTGAAGGGGATAAATATTCACATGCCTGTCCATTTGCAAGGATTATGGAAAATAATTTTGCTGTGAAATTAGTTCAAGTCGGAATTAGAACTTTAAATACTCATCAAGCTGAGCAAGCAAAAAGATTTAATGTTGAAATTCATGAAATGAAAGATTTGGATTTGTCTAAAATTTCATCATTTAAAAACCCCTTATACATCTCTTTAGATATGGATGGATTCGACCCAGCTTTTGCCCCAGGAGTATCGCATCATGAACCAGGGGGATTGTCATCAAGACAAGTTATCGATTTAATCCAAAATATAAATACTGAAGTTGTTGGTGCTGATATTGTTGAATATAACCCAACTAAAGACTTTCAAGATATGACAGCTTTTTTAGCTGCAAAAATGATGAAAGAAATTTTAGCAAAAATGATTTAATTTTTAAAAATAATTATGGTAGGAATAATCATGGGAAGCGATTCAGATCTTCCAATAATGCAAGAAGCAATTGATATTTTAGAGAGTTTTGATATTCAAATTGAAGTAGATATTGTTTCTGCTCATAGAACTCCAGAAAAATTAGTTGACTATTCTAAAAACGCACATACTCGCGGTATCAAAGTAATTATTGCTGGTGCCGGTGGTGCTGCTCATTTACCAGGAATGGTAGCAAGCATGAGTCCGCTACCAATAATAGGAGTACCTGTAAAAAGTAGAAATTCTATAGATGGTTGGGATTCTGTTTTGTCTATTTTACAAATGCCAGGAGGAGTTCCTGTGGCAACTGTTGCTTTAGATGGCGCTAAAAATGCTGGTATTTTAGCAGCTCAAATTATTGGAGCTTCAGACAAATGTGTATTAGATAAAATAATCGCATACAAAGAAGGTTTAAAACTGAAAGTTGAAAAAGCTTCTGAGAGAGTAAGAAAATAACTATTTTAGTAAAATATATAATTCAAAACCCCACCTTATGTGGGGTTTTGGTAATTTTAAATTGATTTTTTATGACTAAGAATCCTTTATTACAAGATTTTAATACACCTCCTTTTTCTAAAATCACAAACGCAGATTACAAACCTGCGATAGAAGAAGCTATAAAAATAGCAAAAGCAGAAATTGAAGCTATTGTAACAAATACAGCTACTCCAACTTTTGAGAATACAACAGTTGTTCTAGATTTTACTGGAGAAAAACTAAATAAAATAACATCTATTTTTTTCAACTTAAATTCAGCTGAAACTAATGATGAGATCCAAAAAATAGCACAAGAAATTTCTCCTTGGTTAAGTGAGTTTAGAAACGATATCACACTAAATGAAGATTTATTTAAAAGAGTGAAATCAGTTTTTGACACTAAAGAAACTTTAGATTTAACTCCAGAACAGCAAATGTTGTTAGATAAGCAATATAAAAGTTTTGCAAGAAACGGTGCTAATTTGAATGATGCTGATAAAGATGAGTTACGTAAAATTGATGCTCAGTTATCAAAATTATCTTTAAAGTTCGGAGAAAATGTGTTGGCAGAAACCAATGCTTTCGAAATGCATTTAACTGATGAAAACGATTTATCAGGATTACCAGAAAGTGTAAAAGAAGCAGCTAAAGAAATTGCAAAATCAAAAGAGAAAGAAGGTTGGGTTTTCACTTTAGATTACCCTAGTTATATTCCTTTTATGACCTATGCTGACAATCGTGAATTGCGTAAGAAATTAGCGATTGCTAATGGTAAAAAAGGATTTCAACAAAACGATTTTAATAATGAACAAATTGTTTTAGATATTGTTAATCTTCGTCATAAACGTGCAAATTTATTAGGATATAAAACACATGCTCATTTTGTTTTAGAAGAACGAATGGCAGAAACACCAGAAAAAGTTTTATCTTTTTCTAACGATTTATTAGCCAAAGCGAAACCAGCTGCGCAACGTGAATTTACTAATTTAGAAAACTACGCAAAGAAATTAGATGGAATTGATCAATTACAAAAATGGGATGGCGCTTATTATTCTGAAAAATTAAAGAAAGAATTATTTTCTTTAGATCAAGAACTGTTAAAACCATATTTCAAACTAGAAAATGTTATTGATGGTGTTTTTGAAATAGCGAGTAGATTGTTCGATTTGCAATTCGAAGAAATTGATTCAATAGATAAATATCATGAGGATGTAAAAACATATAATGTTACCGATTTAAAAGGAAACTTTATTTCTCATTTTTATGCAGATTTTCATCCAAGACCTGGAAAACGTAATGGAGCGTGGATGACTTCTTACAAATCACAGCAAATCAAAAATGGAGTAAACGAGCGTCCGCAAGTTTCAATTGTTTGTAATTTTACAAAACCAACCGAAACAAAACCATCACTTTTAACTTTTAATGAAGTAACTACTCTGTTCCATGAATTTGGCCATGCTTTACATGGAATGTTAGCAAATACAACTTATAATAGTTTATCAGGAACTTCTGTTTCTTGGGATTTTGTTGAGTTACCAAGTCAGATTTTAGAAAATTGGTGTTATGAAAAAGAAGCTTTAAAATTATTTGCTAAACATTATGAAACCGGGGAAGTAATTCCAATGGAATATGTTACGAAAATAAAAGAATCTGTTAGTTTTCATGAAGGAATGCAAACCTTACGCCAGTTAAGTTTTGGTTTACTTGATATGTCTTGGCACGGTGGTGAATCGCCACAGACAATTGATTCCGTTAAAGAATTTGAATCAAAAGCTTTTGCTAATACTAAACTATATCCTGATGTTGCCGAAAACTGTATGAGCACTGCTTTTTCTCATATTTTTCAAGGCGGATATTCTGCTGGGTATTATTCATACAAATGGGCAGAAGTTTTAGATGCTGATGCTTTTGAATATTTCTTAGAAGAAGGTATTTTTAATAAAGGAGTTGCTGATAAATTTAAAGACAACGTTTTATCTAAAGGTGGTACAGAAAAACCTATGGAATTGTATAAACGATTCCGAGGAAAAGAACCAAAACCTGATGCATTGTTAAAACGTGCAGGATTGTTAGAATAAATAAAAAAGAGAATTCAAATTTGAATTCTCTTTTTTATTTATTCTTCTCTTCAATCCACTTACTCATATATTTTGTAGCCTGCAGAGTTTGATGCTGTAATAAACTTCCAAAGAAATTTTGAGTACGATGTGCATTTAAGTTTTCTTGGAGGTTTTTAATTTGATTTATAAATGGCTGCTCTAACTTTTCTTTATCATAAAATTGATTAATTATTTCAATTCCATTTTGCTGAGATCTTTCCCATAATTTTTTATTAGAATATAACTCAACGGCTTTGTTAGAAAACGCTGTAAAATCATCTTTTACAAAACCATTCCATTCAAAAGCATCATACATTCCTTCAGAACCTATTGTAGTAGTTACAGATGGGGTTCCACAAATCATAGCCTCAGTTAGTTTCCCTTTAATTCCAGCACCAAAACGTATTGGAGCCAAAATAACTTTTGCGTTACGCACAACTTCAATAGCATCCTCAGCAAAACCTTTCACCATAAAACCTTCTTCAGGTTTATGCAATTGTTGAATCTGCTGCGTAACATATGCTCCATAAATATGCATTTCAACTTTTGGCAATTGCTTTCTAATATTTTTCCAAATAGATTTTAATTGTAATACAGCATCAACATTAGGAGCGTGAAAAAAATTTCCTATAAATACAAAGTGTTCTCTTTCTTTTAAAGATTTCCAATCAGCAATAGTTTTTTCATTAATTGCATCTAATAAGAAAGGAAGATGGTATAACAACTTTTCATCAATCTTAAAAACATCCTTAAGTAACTTTAGTTCATAACTGGAAATAATTAAACTTAAATCGCATCGTAAAATTGAGGCTATTTCACGTTTTGCATCGTCTGATTGCAATAAGGCTTCGTTTGTGAACTCCTCACCTTTTTTTAATTGCTTATGACGTGTTTTACGTAAAAAATGTAAATCCTCAGTATCTAAAACTCGTAAAGTATTTGGGCTATTTTCAGCTACACGCCAACCAAATTGTTCTTCCATCATAAAACGATCGAACAACACAATATTTGGCTGTAGGTCTTTTATAAAAACATCAAAAGAAGAAGAATTTAATTCAATAGAAACCTCTTTAATTTCTAAGCTAGTTAAATCAATTGAATTCTCTGTTTTTTGAGCTGGTGTTGCAAAAGTTATAGTATAACCTTTGTTTTTAAAAACCTCAATTAACTGTAACATTCTGTTACCAGCTCCTGTTGTTTTTTCTACCCAAACATATCCAATTATTAAAAGTGCTTTCATACAATTTTCAAAGGTAAAACAAATCTTACCAATAATATAAACTCAATCAAAAGAGAACAAAAGTCTTGGTTATTGTTCTACGACTAAAACAAATCTAAAAACCTTTATTGCAAGTCAGTTAGATTGTGTAATTTTGTAGTTATAATTCTGAAAAACAAAATATAAAACAGATGAAATACGATTTAATCGTTATTGGTTCTGGACCAGGTGGATATATCGCTGCCATCAGAGCTTCTCAATTAGGTTCTAAAGTTGCTATTATCGAAAAATACTCGACTTTAGGTGGTACATGTACAAATGTTGGATGTATTCCTTCCAAGGCATTATTAGATTCTTCTCACCATTTTTACGATGCTATAAAGCATTTTGACGAACACGGAATTTCTGTTGAAAATCCTACGTTTGATTTTGGTAAAATGGTAGATCGTAAAGATAAAGTTGTTGAAACTACTACAGGTGGAATCAAATACTTAATGGATAAAAATAAGGTTGATGTTTACGAAGGTTTAGGTTCTTTTGAAGATGCTACACATGTAAAAATTAGTAAAAATGATGGTACCTCAGAAGTTATTGAAGGGACTAATGTTATTATTGCTACAGGTTCTAAACCATCAACATTACCATTTATATCTATTGATAAAGAGCGTATAATTACTTCTACCGAAGCTTTAAAATTAAAAGAAGTACCAAAACACTTATTAGTAATTGGTGGTGGAGTTATCGGATTAGAATTAGGTTCTGTTTACAAGCGTTTAGGTGCTGATGTAACAGTAATCGAATATGCTCCTAAAATCACTCCAACTATGGATGCTGATGTTTCTAAAGAGCTTAACAAAGTGCTAAAGAAACAAGGAATGAAGATTAACGCAAATCACGGTGTAACTTCGGTTGAAAGAAATGGTGATGAAGTTGTTGTTAAAGCTACCAATAAAAAAGGGGAAGAAGTTGTATTTACTGGAGACTATTGTTTAGTAGCTGTAGGTCGTCGTCCTTATACAGATGGTTTAGGTTTGGATAAAGCTGGTGTTAAAGTTACAGATAGAGGTATGGTTGAAGTAAATAACCATTTACAAACGAACGTAGCAAACATTTATGCTATTGGTGATGTTGTTCGTGGAGCAATGTTAGCGCATAAAGCAGAAGAAGAAGGAAATGTTGTTGCTGAATATTTAGCAGGGCAAAAACCTCATATTGATTATAACTTAATTCCTGGAATTATTTACACGTGGCCAGAAGTTGCTGCTGTAGGTAAAACCGAAGATGAATTAAAAAATGCTGGTGTTGATTATAAAGCTGGAAAATTCTCAATGCGTGCTTTAGGTCGTTCTAGAGCTAGTGGAGATTTAGACGGATTTGTAAAAGTATTAGCCGATAAAAATACGGATGAAATTTTAGGAGTACACATGGTAGGTGCTCGTGTAGCTGATTTAATTATGGAAGCTGCAGTAGCAATGGAATACAGAGCTTCTGCTGAAGATTTAGCTCGTATCTGCCATGGACACCCAACATATTCTGAAGCAGTAAAAGAAGCTGCTAAAGCTGCTTGGGATGGTAAACCTTTAAATTCTTAAAAAGAATTTTATTATAATTTTAAAAAGCAACCTCAAATGAGGTTGCTTTTTTAGTTTGACTCTCTTCCTATTTTAAGTTAACTTCGTTAGTGTTTAATATTAATAATTAAAATGGATTTATACTCTTAAATTAATTATTTCCTTACTTATATATTCTAATAAAGAATGAAAAAAAAAATTGACAATATTACTATAACAAATAAGAGTTGGGAGATAGAAAACATCTCTATTTCTCACAACATTGTCAACTATAATTCATTTGAAAAAAGAATATCTAAAGACAATAAGGAATTAGTACGTTTACATTTTGGGCTAAGTGGTAATTATGATTTTAAACACAGGCAACTAAATTCAGAATTCTCTTTTACTGGTCATCATAATAACATTATGTATTCTGACGGACTTGAAATAGAAGTTATAAATAAAAGCAAACAAATTGAAACTTTTGGGGTTAACATATCAACCGAATCTTTTATCAATATAGCTCAAAATGGCACTGATTCTTTAAAGCGTTTTTCTGAAGACATATTACGTAAAAAAAGTGTTATTCTCTCAAAACATTGGAAACCGAATAATTTTAAAATTCAATCTGTAATAAATGAAATAATTAATTGTTCATATACTAATGAATTAAAAAATCTTTTTTTACTTTCTAAAAGTATTGAATTACTTGTATTACAGGCAGAACTTTACAATAAAAGAGTTGAAACCAATTTCATAAAATCAAATATTGACAAACAAAAATTGTTTGAAGCAAAAGAGGTTTTATTATCTACAATTGATAATCCACCAACAATTGTGGAGCTATCTAAATTGGTTAATCTAAATGAGTACAAACTAAAAAAAGGTTTCAAAGAATTGTTTGGAACAACGGTTTTTGGTTATATCCATAAAATACGAATGACTTTAGCAAAACGACTTCTTTTAGGAACTGAAAAATCTGCGAAAGAAGTTGCTTATGAAATAGGTTATAGTTCGCCACAGCATTTTTCAAAAGCTTTTAAAAAGGAATTTGGTCAAACACCAAATAGTATTAGAAATTATCCTAATCGTATAATCTAATTAAATTGAATAGTTTCATTTTTGGTTTATTAAAACTAAAACAATGAAACTTAGACTATCAATATTAATGATGTTACTATTATTAATAGGTTGCAACTCAAAAAAACAAAATAAGATTATGATAATAAAAAAAGAAATTGAATTTAACACCAATAAAAAGAAAGTTTGGAATTTATTAACCAACCCAAAAATGACAAAACAATATATGTTTGGATGCGAAGTTTTATCCGATTGGAATGTTGGAAATACAATTATCTGGAAAGGGTATACAGAAGATGGGAAGGAAGTTATCTACGTAAAAGGGGAAATTACAGAAATCATTCAGGGAGAAAAAGTATCATTTACAATGTTTGACCCAAATATTGGAATTAAAGACATCCCAGAGAATTATGTAAACTTGACATATGAATTAACACAAATGAAAAATAAAACTAGACTTACAATTGTTCAAGGAGACTTTAGTGGAGCAGAAAATGCTGAGAAGCGATTTGAAGAATCCAAAGGGGGTTGGGATATGGTAATACCCCTAATGAAAAAATTAGTTGAAAAATAGCAATCACATAACAAAGACGTGTATAATTAATTAGCAGTAGTCGCTTAATAAGCGTATTAGTTTTATACAAACATATTAACAAAGCTAACAAACACAAATTTTAGGGCAGTCACTTTTAAAATCACAGCAATTAAAAAGCCGAACTCATTGAGTTCGGCTTTTTAATTGTATGACTTGTATGCTTACTGAATTCCGTAAAAAGAACTCATATTATCTTCAATATTAGAAGCTTTTTTAATTGCTTCATACATTTGGAAAGTTTTATTTTTTCTTTCGTTAGCTAAACGCTTTCTAAATGTTTCATAGTTAGGTAAAGCAGTTGGTGCTTCTTTCGATTCTACTTCGAAAGCAAATACCCCTTTATCTCCTACTACATTTTTAACTACAGTTTTCTCTTTAGCATTTAACATCGCTCCAATTACTTTTGGCTCGTTACCTACACCAGATAATGTTGGAGACTTTAAATTAACATCTTTTGCAGTTTTAACTGTTTGAGTTACCGACTTAGCGATATCAGCTAATGTAGATCCGCTAATTTTATCTTCGATCATTTTAGCTTTTCTTTCGTTCGTTAAAATAGGACGAACTCTAGAAATTGCTTTATCAACTGGCATTAAACCTTTTTCAGTCATTCCTGTTAATACAGCAACAATATAACCACCTTCAATATCAAAACGCTTATAGCTTCCTACTTCATTGTCTTTATCGAAAGACCAAGTAATAATTTCTCTTTCGTTACCAATCCCTGGTACTGTTTCGTCTAAAGACTTTAAACCTATCGCTGGCTGAGAAGTTAAACTTTTTTCTTTTACTACATCATCAAAGTTTTTACCGTTTGCTAAATCTAAAGCAAAAGTTTCAGCATTTTGGAAAATAGTATTTTCAGTAGCTTCAGAAGCTTCAATTTTTCTACCAAACGTTGCTAACTTAACAACTGGCTGAAAGTTCTTTTGATCGTCAATTTTAATAACGTGGAAACCAAATGGTGTTTTTACAACTCCCATATCTCCTTTTTTACCTTCAAAAACAAAGTCTCTAAAACCTGGTACCATTCTGTTGTAACCAAACCAATCGTAGAATCCACCTTTTTCAGCAGAACCTTTATCTGAAGACATCTCTTTTGCTAAATCAGCAAATTTAGATTTGTTTGCTTTTACTACCGTTAATAAACTATCAGCTGTTACTTTAGCTTCTGCTTCTGTTTGAGTTACATCTGCACCTGCACTAGAAGCTCCAACAAAAGGAATTAAGATATGACTTGCTTGCGCAGAATCTGGTAATTGAGTTACCTCAGTTACTTTTGATAATTTAAAGTGTCCTGCATCTTTATAAGGTCCGAAAACATCTCCAGCCTTACCGTTAAAAATTTCTTCAGCAATTACTTGAGGAACTTGAACTTTAAACTTTAAAGCTTCATCTAAATTGATATCAGATTCGTTTTCTTCAAAAAACTCAGCATAATCTGTTGCGTTTTTTAATCCTTTAATAACAACTCCTCTATCTTCAGAGTTTTCAATTAACTTAGCAACTTCTGCTTTAATTGCATTTTCATCTTCAGTAGTTGGTGTAATATTAAACTTTACAAAGTTAATATCTCTAGATGCTTCTACTTGAAAATCATTTTTATGATTATCAATATAATTTTGAACATCACTCTTTTTTAATACTACTAAACTATCTGCTATTGAAGTATAAGGAACGTACACATACTTTCCTGTTACTTTCGTGTTTTCATTTATATAATTAGCTTCAGCTTCTTTTAAAGAAGATCCTAAACCAGCTGCTACTAAATTATCGTATGTTGTTTTTTCTATATTGTTTTTTAATGAAACCATATAGTTTTGCCAATTTTTCCAATCAGCACCATTTTCTTCTTTTATAGTTGCTAAAAACTCTTTGAATTTAGCTTTATCGAAAATTCCTGAAGTTTGGAATCTTGGATCGTTTTGAACAAATTGCGTATCGTATAAAGCATTCATGATATCTTCATCACCAACAGTAATACCAGCTTCTTCTAATTGAGTTTGGTAAATTTTTTGTCTGATTAAGTTATTCCAAACAGTTTTAGCTGCTTGCATTTCAGAAACTCTATTTCCTGTTTGCGCTTTATATGCATCTAAAGCTTCTGCAAACTGCTGACGAGTAATGGCTTCACCATTTACTTCACCTACTTCGTTTACTTTACTTGCGTTGAAAAAATCTGATATTGTAGAAGGGTCTAATACAAAAGCAAAAAGTGCTAAACCAATTACAAGAATTAAGAACATTGAACGTTCTCTAATTTTCGATAAAATTGCCATACGTCATTTATTTTATTAACAGTGTGCGAAAATACAATTTCATAGTATATAATGCAATGTTTTTTTATGCTGTTTTTGAGGTAGTTCAGCATAAAGAGTATAAAGTAATACTTACTCTTCTTTATCGATGATTTTAAAGTAAATATCATCAATTTTTGTAGCACTTACTTTTAATATTTTTATCTTGAATCTATCTATTTGTAGCACTTCGTTTTGTTCTGGTATATTCTCAGTATGATAAATAATAAATCCACCCAAAGTTTCGTATGCCTCTTCTTTAGGTATTTCTAAATTATATTCTTCATTCAAATAATCTACCTCTAAACGAGCAGAAAAGTTAAACTCTCTATTATTAATTTTTTCTTCTAACAACTCTTGATTGTCATGCTCATCTTCAATTTCTCCAAACAATTCTTCTACAACATCTTCTACTGTAATTATTCCTGATGTTCCTCCGTATTCATCTACAACAACAGCAATACTTTTTCGCTTTTTCATTAAAGCACTTAACACATCATTAATTATCATTGACTCCGGAACAAACTCAACTGGTAATAAAATTGACTTAATTGATTTTGGTTTTTTAAATAATTCAAAAGCATTTACATATCCTAAAATATCGTCTAAAGAATTTTTATAAACTAATATTTTAGACAACCCAGTTGAAATAAATAGTTTTTTAAGATTACTAACTGATTCGTGTAAATCGACCGCAACAATTTCTGTACGAGGCACCATAATTTCACGAGCCTTTACTTTATGAAATTCTAATGCATTTTGAAAAATTTGTATTTCAGAATCAACTTCTTCTTCTTCACTTCCTCCATCTAACTGTTCTGAAATGTAGTTTCCTAACTCTTCCTTGCTAAATTCTGTTTGCTCTTCGTCTTCTTTAGTTTTAAAAAATACATACAAACAGAAATCAGAAATTTTAGTGATAACCCAAGTTATTCCGTAAAAAATTAAATAGAAAAAATAAGCTGGCACAACAAATATCTTCAGCATTTCATTTGCGTAAATTCTAAAGATAGCTTTAGGCAAAAACTCTGCTGTAACTAATATAATTAGTGTTGATATTACTGTTTGAGTTAACAGACTTAAATCACTTAATAAATAATTTACAAAAGAAATATTTGTAGGTAATGCTGATTGAAACCAGCTCATTAACAACTTCCCCATAAAGTAACTGTAAATTACTAATGCTACATTATTACCTACCAACATGGTAGTAATAAACTTAGAAGATTTCTCTGTTAGTTTGGCTAATATTTTAGCTAGAAAACCTTCTCGCTTTTTCTCTAGCTCAATGTGTAGTTTATTTGCTGATACAAATGCAATTTCCATCCCAGAGAAAAAGGCTGAAAATAAAATAGAAGTTAAAATTATAAAAATTTCTGATTGCATTAACGCTGTTGATTTCTTTCTTCGACCTTTCTTCTAAAGTGGCGTTTAAAAAAGAATATTAATGTAATAAAGATAGCAAATCCGAACATAATAAATGCTTCTTCTCTATCAGAATTCCATTTTAATATTCCTTCAACTAAAAAAATCAACCCTACAATAAGGTATCCGTATTGTAAATATTTCCAAATTGTATTCATTATATTTCCTTTTGTGGTGCTTCTAAATCACCTGTAATGTCTTTAGCTATCCATTTCGACAAATCATCTCTCGATTCAAAACCAAATCCGTTAATAACTCCTCTTGGTGTCGTTAATCGAAAACCATCTTCTGTAAAAAAGTAACCTTCTTTTTGATCCCAAAACAATTGATTAGTTTCTAGTTTAGTTTGCTCTGTGTGATTTACAATTACAACATTTCCTTTTATCTCAGAAATATTTGTTTTGCTATACGACAATGCATAATTACCAGTAATCGTTGTTGAATCTACTCTAGATTCCTCAATAGAAACAATTTCTATTCCTTTTGGAAACTCTGTATAAGGATGTTCTTTTCTATTTGAAAAATCGTAAAATAAAGCTGCCTTTGTTTTTGATGTTATTTTACCTGAGTCTTTTTTAATATGAAAAATATTTTCAGCAGTACCTACTGGTAAATTCTTATCTGCCAAAAAATCTCGCACTTCTTTTTTTGTATTGGTACAAGAAAAAAACATTGCTACCAAACAAATGGTAGCAATGTTATAATATATATTTATTGAATTTTTATTCATTCAAATTTATTAAGGGATACGAACAGTTTCTCCAATCCAACATCCAACTCTATGAGATCCTCCTGAAGCTTTTCCTTTTTGGAAAATTAATTTCTTTGAAGGTACATTTTTTCTATAGCTAGAAATATATCTACCTGCTCCACTACCTGGATCTACTCTTTGAGCTTTTAATGCTTTATTTAAAGCTGCTACATATACCATTCTTTTTTCAAATTCATCACTACCACATGAGTTTGCACTCTTTTGATATAAACTTGCAATGAATAAGTATGCTTTACCCATGTTAGGGTTATACTTTAATGCTTCGTATGCTAAAGCTCGTGCTCTACTTCCGCTAGCACTTTGTGCTTCTCTTAATTTATACTTTGCCTTTTTTAATGGATCAGTTTCTAAATCAAAAGCCTTTTTTTTCATTTGAGCTGCTCCACTATTATCTCCATTTTTAGCTAAAACTCCAGCTAAGAAATTATATGCATCTGAAGATTGAGTAGTTTCTGCATAAGCATTTGCTAATTTCTCAAATAAAGGATCTGTTTGACAACCTTTATTGTACATTCTTGATACTGCTCTTTTTAACCAAACTCCATCAGTTTTATTCGCTTCAAAATCTCTAGCATAGATAGGTATTAATCTTTCACACGTTGCTATTTTAGAAATAATTGCATCTAAACCTCCTTCTACTTGACCTAGTGCAGTAGAGTTAATCGTATATCCTTTTAATCTCTTTGCCTCTTTTGCATCAAGAGTACCTGCTTCTTCTTTAACTTTTAAAGGAGATATCTTTTTGCTGTAATCATCTAATTTCTCTCCTACAGATTCCATTACATCATCATAAGTATCAAATACTTTTTGAGGGTTTGAATCTTTATTTGCTTCTGTTACTGATTTAAAGTATCTAAAGATATTTTTAACTCCCATATCTTTAGGAGAAATGTCATATGCTTTTTCTAATATAGGAAAAACCTCTGCTTCAGTTGCTAATTTATTTTTTAATAAATATGTTGCATAATCGCTATGTGCTTTTGCTGCTTTTTTATCAGGAAAATTAACTAACCTAGCTTCGTAAATCTTTTTGGCTAAAACTGGATCTTTTGTTTTATCTGCAACCTTTGCCCCGTACTTATAAATATTAACTGATAATTTTGGACAGTTAGTTAATAAGTAATCTAAATTTTGTTTAGCTGCATCGTACTTCCCTGAAGTTGCATCACCTTTAAATAAGTTATACTTTATGTTACACTCTTGACTTGCTTGTGCTTTAACCCCATTTACGGCTACAAACAAAAACAATCCTGCTAGTAAATACGTAATTTTTTTCATCCTAATATCAGTTTTTATTAATCTATTCTTCTTTTTTGGAACCACTTAATACTATTCAAAGATAAGCTTAATCTTAAATTAAAATAATTTTCTTTGATTAAATCATTATCTGTTGTTCCTCTTTGCCCGTACTCAAATCCAATGTTTACATTAGACAATTGTCTTGGCAATGGTAACCCTAAACCAACATTTATGCCAAAGTCTTTTATCG
Organism: uncultured Tenacibaculum sp.; assembly: GCA_947504185.1. Taxonomy (GTDB): domain Bacteria; phylum Bacteroidota; class Bacteroidia; order Flavobacteriales; family Flavobacteriaceae; genus Polaribacter. The sequence continues at coordinate 19,529 of CANNGJ010000018.1, forward strand.
CAGTAAAATTATTATTTGCCTTTACCATTAATCCTGTATCCTCAAAACGTAAACCTGCACGGTAAGTTACTCTATCCCAGTAACTAGATATAGAGTTTATTTTAGGAATATAATACCCTCCTAAAGAAAACTTACTTGAATCATCGTATTTATATCCTCCCTCATTAGATATCAATGAGCTATTAGTGCTCAAAGCACTTTGAAATTGTTGATTCACTCCAACATACCATTTATTAACTTTTCCTAATCCAAAACCAAAAGCGGTCTTTACAGGAATGGATACATCTCCATTAACAGCTCTATCAAATAATACATCTTTTACATCTCCTTCTCCATTTACAGCTGAAAATGAAAACATTTTTTCATTTCCTGTAGTAGATAAATCATTCGACAAAGTTATAGAGGCTCCTGAATATAATTGCAACTTATTTTTCAACTCTCTTTTATACTGAGCTCCTAATTTAAATTGCCCACCTCTAATATTTATTGATTCTTCATGCTTGGTAGGTCTTGTAATATCTATCCTGTTATTTATTATGCTATTATTAATATTTCCAAAAATAAAAGCTGCTTCAATACCTAATGAAAAACCTTCAAAAGCATACATACCAAAACTACCATATATTTTATTCGTTCCTCCTTCACCTCTAAATAAAGTAACATTATCAGCATCATTATTATCCAATAATGAATACCCTACTGAAGAGTAAGGTTGTAACCCAACAGAAAGACCTGCCTTTTTTCCAATAGGAAAACCTAAAGCTAAATATCTTAAGTTTGTTGAATTTCCAGATTGTGAGTCTTCATTGTCTTTTAATGTTAAGAATGTTAAACTCCCCCCGATAGCATATGTTGCAGCTCTTAAATCTGCATTAGCAGCTGGATTTGAAAAATTTAAATGGCGTGTATCTTTTAAAGCTACCCCAATTCCTCCCATTGAAGCATTTTCAACAGTTGTCGCTTCAAAATTCTCTCCTATTCCGAAATAAGAATATGGTGAAGCACTATTTCTTTGTGCTGATATAGTTATTGTACTTAATACAAGTAATCCTAGTAAAATTCTCTTAGTCATTCGCTAAATTGTATGTCAAAATAGTATGTAATCCTTCCAAAACAAAATTTGGATGGGCAAATATGCCACTTTTTAATTGTTTAGCCAAGAAATATGTATCTCCTCCTGTTAAAACTACTGTTAAATCTTGATACTCATCTTTATATTGATTAATCACCCCATCAATTTCCCTACAAACTCCATTAACCACTCCTGAATGAATTGAACTATTGGTATCAATTCCTATGAAGTTATTAAACTCAGTTGGCTTTAATAACGGAAGCTTTGATGTAAAAGTATTTAAAGACTTATACCTCATTGATACTCCTGGTGATATTGCTCCTCCTAAATATTCTTTCTCATTATTTATAAAATCAAAAGTTATACAAGTACCAGCATCAATAACTAATACATTTTTTTTTGGATACTTTTCAATAGCTGCTGATGCTAATGCAATTCTATCAACTCCAAGTGTTTTGGGCGTTTTATATAAATTTTGAAACGGAATTTTAGTTTCTGAATTTAAAAATATAGGATGTAATAAATCACCTATTTTTTGTCGCTTAATTTCAGAAATTTTCGCTACTGAAGAAATGATAGAAGCAGAAACAGAAAATTTATTGATGATTTTTTTTAGCTCAGAAATGATTCTAGACTTCTTAAAAACAAATACTTCTTTAACTGTATTCATTTCAAAAACAGCGGCTTTAACTCTCGTGTTACCAACATCAATAATTAAATTCATATTTATATTTCTTAAAGTTCAAATTTACGTTACATTTTTTTAAAACAATTACTTTGTATAATTAAAAAACGATTGTATATTTGCATCCGCTTAACGAAAGTAGCAACTGGTGCCTTAGCTCAGTTGGTAGAGCAAAGGACTGAAAATCCTTGTGTCCCTGGTTCGATTCCTGGAGGCACCACTATAATTTTCTCAACTTCTGTTGAAAATTTTATAAAATGCTACTCTTTTTAAGTTGACTGGTGCCTTAGCTCAGTTGGTAGAGCAAAGGACTGAAAATCCTTGTGTCCCTGGTTCGATTCCTGGAGGCACCACCGCAAAAACCCGAACAAATGTTCGGGTTTTTTAGTTTTATAAATTAAAAAACTGAGTTTTTTCTTATTTTAATTTGAATTTCATTTCAACTGGTAAATGATCGGATGCTTGTCCGAAATCATTTAAAACCTTACCACCAACATAATCGATAGAATTTTTAGAATAAAAAATATAATCGATACGCTCATATAAATCTTTAGTATCGAAAGTATTTGCTGGCTCATTAGAATTAAAAGCAGCATTGCCTACTCCATCCATTTTAAACATTTTCTGAATTACAGCATCTTTATCTCTAGCTCTTGAATTAAAATCTCCTAATAATATAGTAGGGTGACTTTCTCTATATTTATTAAAAAATTTTAAAACATAATCAAACTGACGTGCTCTTGTTGGTTTGTCAAATGCTTCTAAATGAATATTTATTACAATTACCTCTTTTCCTTCTAATACAACTTTAACCACTTGCACTAATCTTTCTAAATATAGTGCATCTCTATAAAACGGATTATCAGGAACACGTTCTAACACGATACGTTCATAATCTTTTAACTTGTATTTACTCAATATTGATTGTCCTGAAATTATTTTTCCAAAATGCATACTTGGTGGCCAATACGGAAATGGCACATAACGTTCATCCCAGTTTACTCCTTTAGCAACATAGTTATAACCTAACTTCGCAAATTCATCTTCCTGATTTACCTCATAAGATCTAGATGCGTTATAATCTATCTCTTGAAAAGCAACAATATCTGGATTCACTTTTGCTAATTCAGTCTTTACTTTCTTTAAATTATCATCAAACAACTTTTTAGGCTTTGCTACTGGTAGATTATTTGTCATACCGCTTAAATACCCCACATTATAAGTAACAATACTATATATCGAATCATTATCAACATTCAGAGGATAATCATTCTCTATTAATTTAGCATATTCATTCTCGTCCATTGTTGGAGATGACGCCCAAAAAAAGAAAACCAAAAACGCTACTAGAAACAAAACAAGAAGCCTTAATAAAACTCTAAAGAGATTTTTCATAAATATTAAAAAAATGTTAAAGTGATTTTCAAATTTAAACTTTTTTAAAATAGCATAGTCATAGGTGTGTAAATAATTAAAAAACTTAAAAATTATACAGATGAAAAAAATAGTAGCATTATTAGTTCTAGCAGTTGGATTTACAATTACAACTCAAGCGCAAAGAGGAGAAAGAGGAGAACATGAAAAGTTAACAGCAGAACAACAAACTGAATTAGCTGTTAAAAAAATGACTTTAAAGTTAGATTTAACTCCAGCTCAACAACGTCAAATCAAACCTTTATTAGCTGAAAAAATTGCAAAGCGTAAAACCATGCACGCAAAAAAAAAAGCTATGAAAGAAAGCGGTAAGAAAAGAGAAAAATTATCAGCAGATGATCGTTATGCTAAAAAAAGTAAAATGTTAGACGCACAAATTGCTTTTAAAGCGGATATGAAACGTATTTTAAATGAAAAACAATTTGAGCGTTTTGAAAAAATGAGTGCTAGAAAAATGCATGGAGCTAAGAAAAAAATGAAGAAAAGAAAGCATAGAAAAGAAATGAAAAGAGAAAAAGCAGATAAATAATATTTGGTTGATAGTAGATTAGTTTTGATTATAATCCCGGTTTTGGAGACAACACTGGGATTTTTGTTACTCTTCTTCTTTAAACCAACTAGAATATTTCACATAGTTATTAGATATTCTATTTATTTCTCCTGAAATTAATTCTTGCGAAATATCTTTTACCTTTTTAGCAGGCACTCCAGCATAAATACTTCCGCTTTCTACCCGAGTATTTTTAGTCACCACTGCTCCTGCCGCAATAATAGAGTTGGATTCTATCACACAATCATCCATAATAATACTTCCCATACCTACCAAAACATTATCGTGAATTGTACAACCATGTACAATGGCATTATGACCTACTGAAACATTGTTTCCTATTGTAGTTGGTGATTTTTGATACGTAGCATGAATTACTGCTCCATCTTGAATATTCACCTTATCTCCCATTTTTATATAATGTACATCTCCTCGAATAACCGCATTAAACCATACACTACATTCTTTTCCCATTTGTACATCACCTACTATTGTTGCATTTTCTGCTATGTAACAACCTTCTGGAATTTGTGGCTGTTTACCGTTTACTGGTTTTATAATTGGCATAAGTTTTTATTTAAAATAAGATAATAAATTTGCTTTTTTTGATGAAGATACCATGATTTCTTTTCCGTTGGATAAAATCACACTTCCTCCTTTTCCTTTTTTATATTTTGCTATTTCATTTACATTTACCAAGTACGATTTATGTACTCTAGCAAACGAGCTTTCTTTTAAAGCATCTTCGAAATACTTTAAGGTTTTACTTACCAACTTCTTAGTGTTCTCGAAATAGATTTCTGTATAATTATCATCCGCTTTACAAAATAGAATATCTTTTATGTTTACAACTTCGAATCCGTCTTGTTGGGGAATCGTAATTTTACCAACTGCTGACTTTGCTTTAGGAATTAATATTGAATTCTCTAATTGACTCTCTTTCTCTTTTATTTCAGTAACTAAATTAACCCCTTTTATCAGTTCATCTATCGAAATTGGTTTTAACAGATAATACGCTGCTTGATTATTCAAAGCTTCGATTGCATAATGGTCATAAGCAGTTACAAAAATAATCTCGAAAGTTTTATTTTCAATTTTTTCTAACAAATCGAAAGCATTACCAAACGGCATTTCAACATCTAAAAAAACAAAATCTAGTTCATTGTTTTTAATTAATTCATAGCCTTCTTCAATATTACTAGCCTCTCCAACCAATTCCACATTTGGACAATACTTAGAAATATAATTTCGTAAAACATCTCTACTTATCGCCTCATCTTCAACAATTATCGCTTTTAATTTCATAGCCTAATCTTTTTTAAGAATTAACTCAACTTTTGTTCCGCTTCCATCTTTAGAATTATCTGAAATATTTACTGCAATTTTATCTTCATACATATCGTTTAAAATAGCTATTCTATTTTGAATAGTACTCATTCCTTTTGATTTCTGTTTGAGCTGATTCGCTGTTTTCATTTCCATCGATTTTTCTCTTCCTATTCCATTATCTTGAATAGTTATTAAAATTAAATCATCCTTTTTTTGCTTCATTGAAATAGTTAAATTTCCTTTTTCTTTGATGTAACGTAGCCCATGCCATATCGAATTTTCTATATAAGGTTGTAACAACATTGGCGGAATAGAATAATCTTCTAACTTAATTTTTTCATCAATTGAAATTGTGTAATCAAACTTTTCTTTAAATCGATTATGTTCTAATTTTGTGTATAATTCAATCAGTTCAATCTCTTTTGATAGAGGAATAAAGTCTTCATCAGAATTTTCTAAAACCGAGCGCATTAATACTGAAAACTCAGATAGATATCTATTAGCACTTCTCTCATCATTTACAGCAATAAAACTGTTTACCGAGTTTAATGCGTTAAAAATAAAATGAGGATTCATTTGAGAACGCATCGATTTTAATGCTAATAAGTTGTTTGCTAACTTCTGCTGCTTGTTAGTCCTAAACATAAAATAAGCCAACAAACTCATTAAAATAATCCCAGCAATCAATGAATAAATAATTAATTGCTGACGCTTATTACTTTCTTCTATTAATTGTTGATCCTTATACGCTAAATCTATTTTACTATCGCTTAATTGCTTGTCTTTTTCTAAACTTGAAATTCTACTTTGGCTCTCAGAGATTCGTTTATTAAAACGCTTAATTTGATGAATCTCCTGTTCTTTTTTAGAATATAAAGTATCCACCAACTTCACGTATTTTTCATAACTATCTAATGCCTTTGTATAATCTCCAACCGTTGCATATACCTCCGAAAGCTTTCTTGTTGCATCCTTTTGGATAATTAAATCTTCCTTTTCATCGGCTTCTTCAATACTCTTTTTTAAAAAAGGGATTGATTCTTTATAGGCTTCTTTCTGGATATAAGCATTTCCTATTTTATAATTTATTTTTTGTGAAGTAATCGAATCTACCAACGATTCTTTATTTTCTGCCTCAACTACTACATCATCTGCTTCTTCTAAACTTTCTTTACGTAATTGTATTTCCTCATCATATCGTTTAGATTTATTATAAAAATCGGCTACTTTTTGTTGTTCTTTTAACGATCGATTTTTATTCTCTTCTGAGGCTAGCTTTAATGAATTCTGATAATAACCATCTGCTTTTTGAGTGTTTCCTTTCGCTGCATAAACTTCAGCAAGCTTAGAATTTAAATCGGTTATTTTAGGTGTTACTAAATTTGATTTTGCTAGCCCTAAAGCTTTATTATAACTTGATTCTGATTTTGCATATTGTTTAGCTTTCACATAAACATCGCCCAAACCTTCATAAGCTTTCAGCTTTTCATAATTACTTAACCTTCCTTTTAAACTCTCTTCGTAACTTCTTTCACTATTACTATAATCTTTAGATAAAAATTCAGCTTTAGCTAACAAAAGTCTTACTTTAGAATCGTTTCTTTCTTTTAGTGATATTTTATAATTTTCTATAGCTAAATCATATTGCTTCCAGTGTACATAAACATCAGCTAATTCTTTATAAGTAATAGCTCTTTTAGGTTTTGAAGAATTCGACAACAACATCTTCTCTATAAAAGATACACTTTTATCAATATTCTTTTTTTTATAAAATTTTACCGAATCTAAATATTGAGGATATAAATCAACCTTTTTACTTAAATAAGATTTTCTTTTTGATTTTTTTTCTTGAACAAAATCATTTACTTCAACCTTAATATCCTCATCATCTTTTATTGTGTAAAAAACAGTTTCAAAATCTACATGAGAAATTACTAACTGATCATTTTCTTTTGCCTTAACAATATATGCTCCCTTAATGTTTGAAAAATTAAAAGTACGCCCATTAACTTCTACGCGAGCATTTTCTATTGATTGACTTTCCTCGTCTACAACTTTAACTTTTACCGAAAATTCTTTTTGACTCCCTTCTAAATCCTGAGAAGAAGCAACAGAAAACTTTAATAAAAATGCAGTGAAAACTATGTAAAAAATTCTATTCATATATTTTTAATTACTGTAAACATACATACAAAAATTGAGTTCAAAAAATGACAAAAACCCAAAACCAACACTTATTAACCTATAAAAACTACTTTAACTCATTTACCAAACATGTTTACTCAACAAAACACTTCGTTAACTCATTCTTGATTTTTTAAAAAGAATGTTCTCTATAGTTTTGATGACATAAACAATAAGTTATGAAAACAATACAAATTATTATTCTACTTTTTTTATCGTCAACATTTTTCGGACAAAATTTAAAAGACAATAATCCATTTATCGAAGTAACTGGTAGAGCAGAATTAGAAATTAGTCCTGATGAAATTTATTTAGACATCCGTTTAAAGGAAAGAATGAAAAAAGGGAAAAAAATAACCTTAGATATTTTAGAGACTTCTTTAAAAAATGAATTGGCAATTATTGGAGTACCAAAAACCAATTTATTTATTTCTGATATTAATTCTGTAATCTCTAAAACTGGATGGTGGAGCGAAGAAATTTTATCTATTGGAAAATATTCCTTAAAAATTACAAGCCCCAAAAAGCTAAAAGAAGTTTTTAAAATTTTAGAAAAACTTAAAATCACAGATGCTCAAATTACAAAAGCAACGCATTCTAAATTAAGAGAGTTTAAAAAGAAGAATAGAATTGCTGCCATTAAAGCTGCTAAAGAAAAGGCAAACTATTTATTAAAAGCTATAAATGCTAATACTGGAAAACCTTTAAAAGTAAATGAGACAGAACATCAACTACAAGATTTTGCGCAATTAAATCATTTAAACGTTAGAGCTGAATACGGTAGTATATCCAAAGTAAAAAGCTATAAAAAAGACGTTGTGCAATTTGAAAACATCAAATTAACATCTTCTATTTACGTAATCTTTGAAATAAAATAACTCACTATATCAACCAAACTTTTAATTCATTAATAACTAAAAAACAAAAAATATGAAAACTTATGTATTAAAGGTAACATCATTTTTTTTACTTCTAATTTCGCTAACAACTTACGGAAGTAATTTAAAAAATGATTCCAAAAAGCAAACAACTAAAGTTGCTTTATTATTAGATACCAGCAATAGTATGGATGGTCTTATTAATCAAGCAAAAGCACAATTATGGGAAATTGTAAACGAATTATCACACGCTAAATGCCACGGAATAACTCCTAAATTAGAAATTGCCTTATATGAATATGGTAATGATAAATTATCTTCTAGAGAAGGATATATTCGACAAGTTTTACAATTTACAAGTGATTTGGATGAAATCTCTGAACGCCTGTTTTCTTTAACTACTAACGGAGGAAGTGAATTTTGCGGACAAGTAATTGAAACTTCGTTAAACGAATTAGACTGGGGTAAAAACAAGCGTGATTTAAAAATGATTTTCATAGCGGGTAACGAACCTTTCACTCAAGGAAAGATAAACTACAGAGATGCCATTACCAACGCTAAAGAAAACGACATTACTATCAACACTATTTTTTGCGGAGATTACAATAACGGAATTTCAGGAATGTGGCAAGATGGTGCTGTTTATGGAAATGGAGATTATATGACTATTAACCACAATAAAAACATTGTGCACATTGTAACTCCGTATGATAATGATATTATTATTTTGAATAAGAGATTAAATAAAACATATATCCACTATGGAAATTATGGATACTCAAAATATGCAAACCAATCAAAACAAGATTCTAATGCAGAAAGTTTAGACGAAGCCGTCGTTGTAAAACGTGCGGTTACTAAAAGCTCGAAATTATATAAAAACGCTGAATGGGATTTAGTGGATGCCTCTGAAGAAAAAGAAGTTGATTACAACAAAATTAAAAAGAAGCAACTTCCAAAGTATTTACAAAACAAATCATCAAAAGAGATTAAAGTATATGTAGAAAAAAAGCGTAAAGAACGTGCTGAAATTCAACAAAAAATTCAAGAATTAGATAAAAAAAGAAAACAATACGTAGCTAAAAAACAGCGTGAAAGCTCTAAAAAAAATGAGTTAGAAAGCGTAATGATTAAAGCGATTAAAAAACAGGCGAAAAAGAAAAACTACTCTTGGTAGATTGGTTAGTTGATTTGTTTAAGCGGAGGTTTTCTCCGCTTTTTTATTTCACTAACAAATCTTCACCAATACTAATACTGTTGCTAGTAAGTCCGTTTGCTTCTTTTAATTTTTGAACCGAAATGTTATATTTCCTAGCAATCGAATACAATGTATCTCCTTTTTGCACTTTATAATATTCCGTTTGCTTTTCTACTATTTGTGTGCTAACTGATTTATTTGGTCTAACTCTGTCGTATTGACTTAAGTTGTATTTCTTAATAATTGCAATTAATTTTTGCGGATACCTTTTATCAGTAGCATACCCAGCTCTACGTAATCCATAAGCCCAATCTTTATAATTCTTATGCCCTAATTTAAATAAACTTGCATAACGCTTTCTAGTTAATAAAAACTGCGAATGATCTTCGTATGAGGTTTCAGGATATTTATATTTCCTAAAACATTCTCCTTTTTCATCATCATCATGTGTTACACTTTTCCCTCTCCAACCTCTATGACATTTAATACCAAAATGATTGTTAGAACGAATTGCCAAAGCACTTCTACCACTACCAGATTCTAAAACTCCTTGAGCTAAAGTAATACTAGCAGGAATTTTATGCTCGTGCATTTTTCTTACTGCAATAGGAGCAAATTTTTGAATATAAGCAACCGTATGGTTTTTATTCGTTTTTACAGGTTTTTGTATTTGTTCTAACTGAGGTAATTCCGGACTCTCCTCTTCCTTTTCTTCTAAAACAACTTTTTTAGGAGAATTCTTCGCTACATTTTTATTTGAGCCACAACTAGCTAAAAAAAATGTACAGATTGCTATATAAAAAACCGACTTTACCTTCATTAAATTCTTATTAACTCTTCGTTTTTATTCTTTAATTTTTGATTTACACCAGCTATTCCTTGTAAACCTCCTGTGTGAATTACTAAAATTTTGCTGTTGTTAAAAAATTGATTTTTTTCAATCATATCTATAATTCCAAATAACATTTTCCCTGTATAAATAGGGTCTAATAAAATATTTGTTTGCTTTTTAAAATCGTTTATAAAACGTATTAAAGCTGTATTATATTTTCCGTAACCACCGAAATGATATTCGTTTTGTAAACTCCAATTATCATTCCTTTTTACAAGTTGTTTAATTTCTTCTTGTAAAAAAGCACCTTTTAAAGCTGGGAATCCAATAACTTTTTGACATTCATTAGCTGAATTAATTAATCCAGAGATAGTACCTCCTGTACCTACAGCACAACAAATATAATCGAATTTATTATCCTCCTGTATTAAAATTTCTTCACATCCTTTTATTGCTAAATCATTTGTTCCTCCTTCGGGTATCAAATAAAAATCATCAAACTCATCTTTTAACTGATTAATAAAATCTTCGGATGTTTTATTTCTGTAAGCTGATCGAGAAATAAACTTAAACTTCATTCCGTTTTTATGAGCTTCTCGTAAAGTAGCATTCTTTGATAAAGTTTTATCAATATCAACACCTAGCTCATCTCCTCTAATAATACCACTAGTTTTAAAACCAGATAATTTACCTGCAACGGCAGTTGCAACAATATGGTTAGAATACGCTCCTCCAAAAGTTAGTAGCCTATCTTTTTGTTGATTTCTAGCTTCTTTAATATTGTATTTAAGCTTTCGAAATTTATTGCCCGAAACAAACGGGTGAATTTCGTCTTCTCTTTTAATATAGAGTTCTATATTTTTCTTCTTTAAAACTGAATGGAAAACTTGTTGGTTTTCTGTTTTAAAATTTTGACTAAAAAAAGATTTATCAAGAGTAATCAATATTGATATTTTAGAATGTAAAAATAGTAATTCTACTCTTGATTTTTATCTACAGAAACCCGAACGTCCGCTAACGTTGAATACAAATCATTAAAACTGATTCACATTTTTAAAAAAGTTTGGCACAATTTAAATACCTATTATTAGGTATTAATTTAATTAAACTTAGAGATTATTTTTATAAACTAAAACCGACCACTATGAAAAAAGTTACCTTTCATTTTGAACTTAAATCAAAAGGAAGTTTAGCCAATGTATTTCTTTATCCAGAACAAGAAGAAGTTTCAGTAAGGTTAGAAACAGATACTAAACGAAAAGAATGGAAAAGTAACCCATTTGAATTATTGATAAAAGAGCCATTTGATTACGTTTTACAAGTATTTGGAGTAAGCGGAACTGAATGGCAAGCAGAACTTAAAATTGTTTCAAAACCAGAAAACGAACCTTTTTTAAAATGGTCTGGAACCACAGGCGATACAAGAAGAAACATATCAGTTAGAAAGAAACCAATAGTTAACTTACCTTGATGTTATGAAAAAAATAATATTTTTATTAGTTATCTTTTTTATCACAAAATCCGTACACGCACAATTTAACGTAATTCAAGATGGTGAGGGAGAAACTTCTTTTCAATTATTTCAATCGAATACGATTACTTTAAACACAGAAAAAACATCACTAGGTTTTTCAATAACGCCAAAAGAAATAACGAACGAAAAAGATGCTAAATATTGGACTTTTACAGCATCCGCAAATGCAAAAAAAGGCACTTCCAATTTGTTTAAAGGTGGAGAATTTCAATTTAGCGGTAAACTAGGGGCTAATTTGATTTTTGACAAAACAGACTATGGGAATAGAGACAATCCTGGCGATGGAAATCTGATATACTTTTTTTTAGGGGCTGAACTTTTGTATTCAAGAAATAACGTTTTTGATTCGAATAGAGAATTTAAAAATCAACTTTTCGATAAAACAAATATAGGTTTGAGGATAAATTATGGTTGGAATTTTCAAAATGTCGCACTCAAAAACAACTATTTCAAATTTCTTGGAGAATTTACTTCTGGAATTTCAGTCTCTTTGGGAGTAAAAGATAATACAGATATTTTAAGCCAAAGCGAAATTATCACTTCAACAGAAACAATTACTAATGGTACAACTATTAGAACAATTTCAACAACAAATGATGTTTACGAGTCTGATAAATTGATTTCAAACCAAAAATTTTCAAGATTAAACTTTGATTTTGGAAAGCATTTTTTTAATAAACGATTGTTTGCTAATGCCCATTTGACATATGCTATTGACGAGACATTGAAACCAGTTTTGAATCCCTCATTTGGAATATTTGTAATTCAAAAAGGAGCACCTTTAGAAGCAATATTTGGAATCCAAATACAAACTTTTGATTGGTCAAATAGTAGAGTTTCTAAAAAAGATAGATGGGAAAGAAGTAGCATAGTATTAACTGCTGGTTTTCCTTTTAATTAAAAATAATATTATATATAACTAAGGTCAAAATTGAATAAAATGGATAATTTTGAAAAATTAAAAAAGTTAATTGATAAGAAGGAATATTCAGAATTCCCTCTAATTCAAAAATCTTTAACAAGTACAAGAGATTTCATAAATCGAATTGAAAAAGGTAAAATTGTTCAATTACTTGACAATGATGACAAATCAAAGCTAGAATCTAACTTGCACTATATAATTAATGAATTTAAAAATTTTGATGCAACTAAAAATGAAAATATTCATCTTCAACTTGATTACTTTCTTTTTAAAAATTACAATTTAATATTTGAAAGATTTGAGTCTTTCGAAAATAAATTCACAAAATCCTTATCTTCTATAAATTCAACTATTTTAAACTCAAAAGAAGATGTTATAAAATTAACCAAAGAAACTGAAAAAGCAAATAAAACGTTAGCGACTTCCTTAGAATCGTCTCGTAAAACAAATAAAGAGTTAGACCAATTAAGGAAAGATGCAATTGAGAAAGTTAATGTCTTTGCATCTAAAATTATTGATGAAAATCAAAAAAAATTAGATTTCAAACTACTAGAGGTAAGTGAAACTGTATCTAGAGAGAAAAGTCAATGGAATAAAAAATTTGAAGAATTAGATGTAAAAAGAAAGAAATTTGAGGATTTATACGAAACATCTACGACATATTTTAGAGAATCTAGATTTGACGCCTATTCTGACAAAGAAAATAAACAAGCCGATACTTACCGTAAAATCAGTATTGGTTTAATGCTTTTTGTTGTTTTCTTTATTGTAGGTCTAACAATATATAGTGTTGGATTTGACAAAAATGTTGAATGGTACGACTATATTACTCGGTCTTTATTAGTATTTACTTTAATGATTCCAGCTATATATACTTCAAGAGAATCAGCGAGGCATAGAAGAAATGCTGATAAATATACGCAAATGGCGAATGAATTAAAAGCGTTCAAAATAACCCTAGAAGTAGATGATTTAAGTATTGATATAAAGAATAAAGTAAAAGAAGAAATATATAAAAGATACTTCGGGAATTTACTCTTTGATGAATCTAAAGATATTGGAGACAGTATTTCTAATTTCTATGGAAAACTCGGAAAAAAAAGCGACTAAAACTGTGCCTAACATCGTATATCATTTATTGCTGGTTCTAACATATTTACGAAAATTATCGCAAATTTTCTATTTGTTTTTTATTTACTAAATTTAGTATTTAAACACTTAACAAACCATACACAAACAAGTTAGCGAAGTTAAAAATTAGAAACCTTTTCTTCAACAGTTTCCCACTCTTCCATTAACACATCTACTTGTGCTTTTTTCGCCTTGTATTTTTCAAAGAAATTAGGACGTGATGAAACTTCATCGTAGTTCTGTGCTAACTCTAAATCTATTTTTTCTATTTCAGATTCTATATCAGAAATTTGACCTTCAATTTTACTTAACTTATTTTTAAGCTTCTTTAATTCTTTTTCTTGTTCTCTAGAAAGTTGGTGCTCTTCTTTTTTCGAAGTGTCTTTTTCTACTTTAACAACTGTTCTCTTTTCAGCTTCTCTAAGATTGTCCATCTTATGCTGCTCTAAGAAATAATCGATATCTCCTAGATATTCTTTTATTACTTTATCTTTAAAACCACACACTGTTGATGTTAATCCTTGTAAGAAATCACGATCGTGAGAAACCACAATTAAGGTTCCGTTAAAATTTTGAAGTGCTGTTTTTAATACATTTTTAGAAGCAATATCCAAGTGGTTTGTTGGTTCATCCATTATTAACACATTAAATGGTGATAATAACAATTTACATAGCGCTAAACGATTTCGTTCTCCTCCTGAAAGTACTTTTGCTTTTTTATCTACAGCGTCTCCTCCAAACAAAAATGATCCCAACATATCTCTAACACGCATTCTATTAGTGTCAGAAGCTGCATCTTCCATGATTTCTAACACCGTTTTTTCTGGTGGTAACTCTTCTGATTGATTCTGGGCAAAATATCCTATCTGAACATTATGACCTAACTTTAAATTCCCTTCAAACGGAATTTCACCAACCATCATTTTAGCTAGAGTTGATTTTCCTTGTCCGTTTTGACCAACAAAAGCAATTTTACTGTTACGTTCAATCAATAAATCAACATTTTCTAAAACATGTTTATCTCCGTAGCTTTTACATAAATTTTCAGCTTCAACTATAATTTTACCTGGTTCTTTCGAAATAGCAAAACGAACATTCATCGCTGCATTATCATCCTGATCTACTTCAATCAATTCAACTTTATCAAGTTGCTTCATTAACGATTGCGCCATCGAAGCTTTACTTGCTTTTGCTTTGAATTTATTAATTAAATGCTGCTTTTGCTTAATCTCTTTTTCTTGATTTTTCTGTGCCTGTAATTGTTTCTCTTTAATTTCTGCTCTTAATAACAGAAATTGAGAATATGGTTTTTTGTAATCATAAATCTGCCCTAGAGAAATCTCAATGGTACGGTTTGTAACATTATCTAAAAACATTTTATCATGCGATACTAATACAATAGCTCCTGCATAATTTTTTAAGAAGTTTTCTAACCAAACAATACTTTCAATATCTAAGTGGTTCGTAGGCTCATCTAGCAACAAGATGTCATTATTCTGCAATAGCAGTTTTGCTAACTCAATACGCATACGCCATCCACCAGAAAAGGTATCTGTTAACTTATCAAAGTCTTCTCTTTGAAAACCTAAACCTTGTAAAATCTTCTCTGTTTCTCCTTGATAATTATATCCTCCTAATAATTCGTATCGCTCTGTTAAATCGGTTAAATCAACTATTAATTGACCATATGATTCACTTTCATAATCAGTACGAATTGCTAACTGATTATTTATATCATCTAACTTTAGCTCGATCTCTTTAATTTCTTCGAAAGCTTGATATGCTTCTTCTAAAATTGTTCTTCCTTCAACAAAATCAATATCCTGACGCAAGAAACCCATACGAATGTCTTTATCGAAAGCCATGGTACCACCACTTGTTTCTATATCTTTTGATAATACTTTTAATAAGGTAGATTTTCCTGCTCCATTCTTTCCTATCAATCCAATTCTATCTCCTTTATTTAATTTAAAAGTGATACCAGAAAACAAATCAGTTCCCATAAATGAAACCGATAAATTATGTACGTTTAACATGTGCTTTTATACGAATTACTATAGCTTTGTAACGATGGTTACAAAATACTATGCTATTTTTGTTGAAATTTGTGCAAACTTACAAAACGAAATAGTTAAATCGATTAACAATTAGAAGTTATGATAGGAAAAGGAAGTAAATTATATAGTATTTTCAGAAATAAATGCCCACGTTGCCAAGAAGGTGAATTTTTTAAATATGGCATTTCTTTTAATCCTAAGAAAATAACTACTTTGCATGATAATTGTCCTAGTTGCAATTTAAAATACATGATGGAGCCTTCTTTTTTCTTTGGCGCGATGTATGTGAACTACGGATTATCTGTAGCGCTTTTTGTAGCTATTTTTATTATTGCTAAGGTATTTATAGGTTTAACAATTTTACAGAGTTTTATAGCCATCGTTGTTATTTCTTTATTACTGATACCTATTACACTAAGGCTTTCTAGAATAATATGGATAAATATTTTTGTTGGATATAATAAAGAAGCTAAGAATATAAAATCTGAAAGATAATTAGGCTTCGAATCTTTTTATATCGATTTCTTTTTCTAATTCGCGTCCATTTTCAAGGTGATTAAATAAACTTTTTGCAACTGTAGGCGCAATCATAACACCACGTGTTCCTAAGCCGTTTAAAATAACTAATTGGTTGTATTCTGGATGAACTCCTACTAACGGTCTTCTATCTTTAACAGTTGGCCTAATTCCTGCGGATTGGTTTGTAATTGTATATGGTACATCAATTACCTTATCCAATTTCGTTTTAAGCTCTTGTTTACCTTCTTCTGTTGGAATTGATGTTTTATCCGTCCAATTAAAAGTAGCACCTACTTTGTAATAATCATTTCCAACTGGCATCACAAAGACACTTGACTTTAATAAGAAATCAATTTTTAATTCTGGAGCGTGGATTGTCATCGTTTCTCCTTTTGTTCCATTTAACGGTAAATAATTAAAAAATGGATTTTTCTTTAAACCAAAACCTTCACAAAAAACAATTTTATTTGCTTTTAGATTATCATATTCTACTCCAGTTTTAGTAAAATTTATTTTGTTATAATCAAATTCACTTTCAATTAATTTATCAGATTCTTTTAAAGAATTTCTATAAGAATTAATCAGATCAACGGTATCGATTCTTCCAGTTCCATTCAATTCCCCGAAGCCAAAATCACCAACAATACCATTAATTTTATTTTTATCAATCTGTGGATTCATATAATGAGACAACATCGGTTTATCAGAAGCTATAAACCAATTGTTTTCATCACCTATACTATTGAATACCTTTTTGGTTTTAAACTTATAATCAACCTTTATATTTAATCTTTCTTCTAATTGATTATAAAATGGTATTGCAACTTGAAGTTGTTCATGAGCGTTCCAAGCGGGTGTAAATCTTTTAAGAATTACAGGGTTATAAACTCCTCCAGCAACTACTGATGATGTTTGAGAGCTATCTTCAAACACCACAAAAGATTTATTATACTTTATCAATGTTTCAACAAAGGCTAAACCTGCTAAACCTAGACCTACAATTATATAATCTACTTGAATATTCATGTTTCAAAAGTACTATTATTAAACCAAAAAAAGGCGTTTGCAATGCAAACGCCTTTTAATTTATATTATATAGAATTTAGTAATTCCACATATCCATTTCTCTGTCACGAATACCTTCTTTAATTCTATCAGCTTCTAATAATTGGAATAAAGAATTTCCACGAACATAATCTGAAATAGCTCTATCTCCGTAAATGTTTTCTTCTTTTCTAACTGTTGAATTAAATCTTCTAGCATTTAATAAGTTATCGTACGACAATGGTTGCGCTGAATTTTTAGGATTGAATACTTTTGAAGCATGCAATGTTTCTCTAGCATCTGGAAAGAAAACCCAAAATAAAGCATATTCTCCATCATCAACAATATCAGTACCCAATACCTGAACATCTGGTCCCATAGGAGCTAAAGCTAACATACGATATTTTAACTCTCCTTGACGTTTATCAAAATACCAAATACCTTTAATCAGATATCCTTTAATATCAGCTGACTGTACAGAATATGGATCAACATTACCATAACCATCATCACGCTCATTATAAGTCATTTGACTAATTTCTCCCATACCGATTCTACCTGTGAAATAAGAATCTCCATATACTTCAGTAATCTCACCATTTTTAATACCTTTTAATAAAGTATCAAATAATGAACGTCTTGTTGTACCTGCATTTGTAGTATCAATCGGGTAATAATAAGGCAAATTGATTTTTTGGTTTAAATCAACATACTCCCACACCACTTTAGACCACAATACATCTCTATCACTAATATAGCCATAAGGAAGTGGTTTATCATTCTCTGAAGCAATTTGAGCTTCAGATTTAAATCCAATTTCATCTGCCTTTTTAGCATTTAAGAGGTTAGCTTGGGCACTCACATAACTACTTGTAGTAGCAAGTGCAAATAAAACCATATAAAAACGCTTCCAATTCATACTTTAAATTTTTACTTATTAATTTGTAATCTCAATATTAACAGGCAATACTTTTTTAATCTTGTAATTTGAACCAGATACAGATGCTTTAATATCATAAATAGTAATTACATCGTTTCTTCTCGCTTTACCAAGTGCCTGTTTAGCTCTAGCTGATAAATTTCTTCCATTAACTGGTATAGTTACTTGTCCTGGAACTTTAATTTTAAAACTAGATACATTTAATTTTAAATCGAATAAAAAGTCAGGTAAACCAGCTGCTACATTAATTCTAGCAACACTTGCTTTTGGCATTTTAACCGTACCATATTGACCTCTTACCATACCAACCGCTGGTGGTATATCTTTAATTCTAAATTTCTTTACAGAACGAACTCCTTTATCAGCTCCAGTTGGTGTTCCAGTAACTACAATATTTACTTCGTTCCCTTTCCCTGGGCTCATTACATAACTATCTCCTTTTACTCTACGTAAACCTGGAGCAGAAGCTCTTACTTTATTTCCAGGTACTCCTGGCATTGAAATTGTCAATGGGTTAGCTAATCCACGATAAACAACATTCATTTTATCAGCTGAAACTAATGCTTCATTTGGTCTTGGAATTACAGCATATCCTCCTTTAATTGGAATAGATACTGTCGAATCTGCTTCCTTAAACTTAAACTCTCCAAGTAATTCCTTATCACCAACATTACCAGCTGGTCCATCTAAAATAACCTGACCTGCCTGGATTTTATCAGCAGCAATTTCTTTACCATTGATAATTACCGTTTCTGCTGTTAAGTTTGGGTCTTTTTTACCTAAGATAACTCTACCTGATAATTTTTCACCTGGATAATAAGCTCCTTTATCAAAAACTATCATAGCTTCATATTTCGTCATAGAAACCGCTTCTGATAATTTACCTTGTAATAAACTTGATAAAGCATCAGATTCTGTAGCTTTAACATCAGCTTGAATCTGAGTGAACTTAGTTAAAGATGCTATTAAAGGAAATCCTTCATAGTTATACTTTAACCAATCAATTTTTTTTCCATCTTTATTAGTTACAGCTCCCGTATTGAAACGCGTTGCAACAACATCTGCTACTTCTGTACCTTCTAAAAGTTCTGCAGCTTGATTTCTAAATCCTTCAATCTTCGCAACAAATTCTTTACCTGCTGGACTTATTTTTCCACCTTTAAAGAAAAGCTCGTCTAAAAACTTAGACTTATCCATTGATTCATATGCTTTTGGATCTTCTAAATCACCTGTCATTTGCGATTTTAAATCTCCAACATAAGCATAAAGCTCATCAGCTGCTATTTTTAATTGATCTGTTTTCTCTTTAGCTTCACCATATTGCTTTGCTTGTTCAGATGCTTTCTGAGCTAAAGTTTCATATCCTGTTGTATTCTTTTCTGTCGCTTTTGCATTAGCTTCAGTAAGTTTTTCGTTCATTAAACCAAAAGCAGATAATACCTCTTTACTCATATTCATCGCTAACATTGCAATAAATACCAGATACATCAGGTTAATCATCTTCTGCCTTGGTGATAGTTTTCCTCCTGCCATAATTAATTAGTTTGTTTAGTTAATAATTAGATAAACTAATTAATTCTTAGTTTTTAGACATTGCAGATAACATTCCACCATACACTCCATTTAACGAAGATAAATTCGTTGCTAACGATTGCATTTGCTCTTGTAAACGTTGAGAGTTTTCAACTAAAGCAGAGTTTAAGTCAGCTTGTTTAGCTGCGTTATCTACTTGCGTAGTATATAAACCGTTTAATGACTCTAATTTAGCAGCAGCCATAGACATTTGCTCGTTATATTGGTTTGTTGATGATATTGTTGTTGATGTAGAAACTAATCCTTCAGCAGCTCCTTGGAAATTTTGAATACTATCTCCTAAGCTTGAAATTAAGTTCGCATCTAATTTCGCTTCTTTTAAAATATCGTCTAATTTTTGAGATAACATACTTTGTGCGTCACCAGGAGTAGCGTCTTTACCATTTCCAAATGATTGTCCATCAGCTAACTCAGGGTATACTTTTGTCCAATCTAACTCATCTTCAACTGGTTCAAATGCTGATAAAGCAAATACAGCAGCTTCAACGATCATACCTACCATTAATACTTCGTTACCAAAAGGCCAGTGTAAAATTTTAAATAATGCTCCAATAATTACAACTGCGGCTCCTAAACCGTAAGCCATATTAAACATTTTCTTAGTTGATTTTGATTGTGCCATAATTTTCTCTTTTTTAGGGGATTATATATTAATATTTATTCTTGATAATTATTTATTCTTGTTTGTTCCTAAGTAATCTTGAACGGTTCTAAAACCAATATAGCTTCTCGCAGTATCTGCATATTCCCAATCACGAGAACTTACTTCTAAAAAGTACGCTACATCTTTCCAAGATCCTCCACGGATAATTTTTCTTTGATTTTTAGTAATTTCAACATTAGGATTCATTGTAGACCCCATGTAATAAGACATTTGATTGTATGCTGTATTAGTCCATTCAGCTACATTACCTGCCATATTAAATAATCCATATTCATTTGGATTGTATGAAACAGCCTCTACAGTATATAAGGCTCCATCTGCCGCGTAATCACCACGAACTGGCTTAAAGTTTGCTAAGAAACAACCTCTATCACTTGTAGTACTTGGTCCACCCCAAGGGTATTTTGCATAGTTTAAACCTCCACGTGCAGCGTATTCCCACTCTGCTTCTGTTGGTAATCTAAAAGAAGGCACTAATCCTAATTTTTTTCTTGAACGTTGGAAATTGTTTTTCTTTTGAGTTCTCCAATGACAAAAAGCTTTTGCCTGATGCCAATCTATTCCAACTACTGGGTAGTTTTCATAAGCTTTATGTGCAAAGTATTCTTGGTGCATTGGATCATTGTATGAATAGTTGAAATCTTTAATCCAAACAGTAGTATCTGGATACACATTAATTTCTTCACTCTTCATAAAATCTTTCCTATTCTTACCAGTACGAGCAGCTGCCTGATTATCAAACCAATAATATCTATAATTTAATAATTTAGTATTAAAAGTTCTAATTCCGTTTAAAGCTTCATCTTTCTTTAAATGTAAAGAATCCATTACTTCTACATAATCAACATCTGGATATTCGTTTTTATCCCAAATAAGTTCTTCATCCCAATTTAATGGTTTTAATGAATCTAATCCTTCTCCTAATTCATAATAGTTCTCACGCATGTACTTTTGGTACGGAGATTCATTTACAGTATCTGTAGATGCAAATGCATACAACTGAATACCTTCTGCATTTTTTCCTGCATCAGCTACATCATCTCCTCCTCCTGAAGCAAATTCTGCTTGGTATCCTAATTTTGTTCTTGTTACAGAATCTCTTACCCAAGTAACAAATTCTTTATACTCACTATTAGTAATTTCTGATTCATCCATATAAAATGGCTGAACAGTTACCGTTTTCGTAGGTGCGTTCATAGCTCCTAAAGGATCTTCATCTTGTTTACCCATAGTAAACGAACCTCCAGGGATTTTAGCCATACCATAAGGCTTCTCGGCAAACCATTTTCTTTTTGATTTGACTCCTACTAACTCTCCTCTATCTCCTCCGCTTGAACCACATCCATAGACGATAGATACTAATAATGCAAGTACTACTATTTTTCTCATACTATATCTTTCTTATAAAAAGAGGCGTAAACCTATTATTTTTTTTACTAAAAAACAATTACGTGTTATATTTTCTCAAAAAACAAAATATAACTCCCTGCTAAACAAGTTTTTGCAAAGCCTTAAACCACCTAGTTGGTGTTTTTTGCTTAAGAGCTTCCGCATAGTCTTGATAGTTACATGGTATTAACGCATGTCTTTTATGTTTATTATTCGATATTAAATTTATTTCCATCCACCAGCGCCCACTTTTATCACTTTTATAAAAGTTAATTGGATCATCATCACTTAAAAGCACTGTGAATTTTTGGTAATTTTCTTTTGTTACAAAAGGATAATCTTTTGCTCTTGAATTTACACCCTCAATAAAATACCAAACCATTTGAGCCGCTAATTTTGCCGTTTGGTTGTTGGTATCTAATTTACTGTTAAATTCATAAATACCAAAAGAAGTTACTTTGTCGCTAATTCCTGCATATCTCGCAATTGCACAAATATCTTCTCCATAAAACCCGTTTGGAGATGCATTATTGTTTCCTGGGGCTTCACTTTGTCTGATTGCTCCAACATCAACACTAACAATATCTGCATCTCTCATAATTGGTTCAACTAGAGTTATATCTTTAACTTGGCCCAATCTGAAAGTATCAAAATACAATTTATCTAATAACTCAATTTCTTCTTGAGAATTAAAGTATGTTTGATATCCTATATTACTATAATTAAATAAATTGTTAGGTTGCTCCATAATCACCTTACTTAAAAATGACCTTGAAGACAACTCATCATCAATAGATCCTAAATCGAAACGACTATCTACCGACACTAAATTTACTGTTTGTTCTAATGCATCATACGCTCTGTAGTTTGCGTATGTTATATCCTGTCCTCCACCTATTATAACAGGAATTATATTTTTCTTCAATAAATATTCTACTGATGAACTTACAGCAAAATAAGTATCTTCGATAGTGTTACCTCTTTCTATATTTCCTAAATCAGCAATTTGAACTTGCCATTTACCTGGAAATAATTCATAAAGATTTTTACGAATACAACTTAAATCTTCTCCACATCCAAAATTATCGTTCGTACCTCTCCCATCTTTCACTCCTAATATAGCAATAGTAACTCCTGCTAAATCAGGAAAACCATTTTCATCAGAATGTATTTGAATATTTTGACCCAACACAGAAGACCCTTGCAACATACTGTGTGCAATTACCGATTCTTTTATTGGTGTAAAAAAGTCGAAATTCATTTTTTCTTAGGGGATAAGTAGTTTGCAATATACTAAACTATTTAACTTAAAAGCTAATTTATTTTTTTTTCGTAGCTTTCTTTTTTACGACTTTCTTTTTTGCTGCTTTTTTCTTTGGTGTTTTAGCTTCTATCATTTTAACAGCCTCTTCTTGCGTCATTTTTTCAATCTCGGTTGTTTTAGGTAATTCTATTTTAATTTTACCTTTTATAACATTGAATCTTCCCCAACGAGCTTTCTCTACACGAATACCAACTTCTTCAAAATTATGAATTAATTTTTCGCGTTCTTTTCTCTTCTTATCTTCGATTAATGTTTCTAAATCTTCTTGAGATAAATTATCGAAATCGTATTTCTTATTTACATTAATAAAAATTGAATTCCATTTTATAAAAGGACCAAAACGCCCTACTCCTTTTTGAATAGGTAAGTTTTCATATTCTCCAATAGGAGCATCTGCTTTACGCTTCGCTTCAATTAACTCAATCGCTCTATCCATATCTACAGACATTGGATTTTCTCCTTTATCTAAAGATACATACTTATCATCAAACTTAATATAAGGTCCAAAACGACCATTTGCTACAACAACTTCAAGATTATCATATTCACCCAATGTTTTTGGTAATTGGAATAAATCCATTGCCTCTTCATAAGTGATTGAATTCATTGTTTGATCTGCTTGCAAACTTGCGAAACGTGGCTTCTCCTCATCGGTAGCTTCACCTATCTGCACCATCGCTCCATAACGACCTAAACGCACATATACGTTTTTACCACTATCAGGATCAATACCTAATAAGCGTTCACCTTTTGCTCTCTCGGCATTTGCTGCCACATCTTCTACCACAACATGGAATCCTTGATAAAACTCTTTTATCATTTCAATCCAATCTTCTTTACCTTCAGCTATTTCATCAAA
Source organism: uncultured Tenacibaculum sp. (assembly GCA_947504185.1). Taxonomy (GTDB): domain Bacteria; phylum Bacteroidota; class Bacteroidia; order Flavobacteriales; family Flavobacteriaceae; genus Polaribacter. The sequence goes on from CANNGJ010000018.1 coordinate 43,667, forward strand.
ATCAGATTCTACTTTTGCAGTAAATCCGTAATCTAAGATCGCATCGAAATTAGCTACCAAGAAATCATTTACAATATTTCCGATATCAGTAGGAACTAACTTCCCTTTATCAGAACCAACTCTTTCAGTTAGTAATTGTTCTTCAACTGCCTGATTAGCTAAACGCAATTGTGTATAATTTCTTTCTTTACCTTCTACTGATCCTTTTACGATATATTCTCTTCTTTGTATTGTTGAAATCGTTGGTGCATAAGTAGACGGACGTCCAATACCTAGCTCTTCTAAACGCTTCACTAAAGCTGCTTCAGAAAATCTTGCTGGAGGACGTGTATATCTTTCTGTAGCCGTGATGAATTGATTATCAACCGATTCACCAATTTTCATCATTGGCAACATTCCTGCAGCTTCTTCCTCTTCATTATCTGTTCCTTCAAGATATACTTTTAAGAAACCTTCGAATGTTATTACCTCTCCGTTAGCTGTAAATAACTTCTCATTTTTATTGTTTTCAACTTTAACGTTTGTTCTTTCCAACTGAGCTTCACTCATTTGAGATGCTAAAGTTCTTTTCCAAATTAAACTATATAATCTGGTTTGATCGTATTCTCCTGTAATTTCATGATTCTCCATATTGGTAGGACGAATCGCCTCATGCGCCTCTTGTGCTCCTTTTGACTTTGTTGAAAAATTACGTGGTTTACTATATTCTTCACCATATGATGCAATAATTTCTGCTTGTGCAGCATTTTTTGCATCTTCTGATAAGTTTACACTATCCGTTCTCATATAAGTAATTAAACCGGCTTCATACAAACGTTGTGCAACCATCATCGTTTTTGCTACAGGAAAACCTAATTTTCTTGAAGCTTCTTGCTGTAAAGTTGATGTTGTAAATGGTGCAGCTGGAGACTTTTTTGCTGGTTTCTTTTGTAAATCAGCAACTGAAAAATCAGCATTTAAACATGAATTCAAAAACGCTTCAGCATCTTTTTTATCAGAAAAATTCTTTGCTAATTTCGCTTTGAATTTTTTCCCATTTGCATTCACAAATTCTGCATCCACTCTGTAAGAAGCTACCGGAGTAAATCCTTCAATTTCTCTTTCTCGCTCAACGATTAAACGTACTGCTACCGACTGTACTCTACCTGCAGATAACCCTCCTTTAACTTTTCTCCATAATACTGGAGACAATTCGTAACCAACCAACCTATCCAATACACGACGCGCTTGTTGTGCATTTACTAAGTTATAGTTAATCTCACGTGGGTTTTCAACTGCTTTTAATATTGCTTTTTTAGTAATTTCATGAAAAACAATACGTTTCGTATTTTCTTCTTTTAATTTTAATTGCTCAGCTAAATGCCACGCAATAGCTTCTCCCTCACGATCCTCATCACTAGCTAACCAAACAGTATCTGCTTTTTTTGCTAAATCTTTCAGCTTTTTAACAATTGCTTTTTTATCTGTAGAAACTATATATTTTGGTTTAAAATCTCCATCAACATTCACCCCTAATTCTTTCGATGGTAAATCGGCTATATGACCGTAACTCGATTCCACTTGAAAATCTTTACCTAAAAACTTCTCTATTGTTTTTGCCTTAGCGGGTGACTCAACTATTACTAAATTTTTTGCCATGTGTTTTTTCTCTTATCTCTTTTTACACCTTATTATTACAGATGCTATTGAATTTGCAAAAGTATACAGTTTTTTTTTAACGAACGTTTTTTATACAAACTTTACGATTTATTAAAGTTAAAACTATTCATGTCAACTTGTCACAAAATACCTTTTTTGGTTGTATATTTGCGGACTATTTATTACGATTTTAAAGGATTTATGGAACAAGTAGAGAAAGTAATTGACGAGAAAAAGCAAGGAAAAGCTTTAATTACTGAACAAAAGGAAGGGAACTCAAAAAAACTTTTTATTGAAAGTTATGGTTGCCAAATGAATATGAACGACAGTGAAATTGTTGCTTCAATCTTATCTGAACAAGGTTTTAACACCACTCAAAATTTAGAAGATGCTGATTTAGTTTTAATGAACACTTGTTCTATTAGAGAAAAAGCTGAAACTACAGTTCGTAAACGTTTACAGAAATACAACAAAGTAAAACAGGTAAATCCAAAAATGAAAGTTGGAGTTTTAGGTTGTATGGCTGAACGTTTAAAAGAGAAATTTTTAGAAGAAGAAAAAATCGTTGATCTAGTGGTTGGCCCTGACGCATATCGTGATTTACCAAACTTAATTGAAGAAGTTGATGCCGGACGTGATGCTGTAAATGTAATTTTATCAAAAGACGAAACGTACGCTGATGTTTCTCCTGTTCGTTTAAATTCAAACGGAGTTTCTGCATTTGTATCAATCACACGTGGTTGTGACAATATGTGTACTTTTTGTGTAGTTCCTTTTACACGTGGTCGTGAACGTAGCCGTGACCCTCAAAGTATTATCGAAGAAGTAAGATCTATGGTAGATAAAAACTTTAAGGAGATTACTTTATTAGGTCAAAATGTGGATTCATACTTATGGTATGGTGGCGGATTAAAAAAAGACTTTAAAAAAGCTTCTGAATTAGCACAAGCTACTGCTACCGACTTTGCACAATTATTAGATATGTGTGCTAAAGAATTCCCTAAAACACGTTTTCGTTTTTCTACATCTAATCCACAAGACATGAGCTTAGATGTAATTCATACAATGGCTAAACATAAAAACATCTGTAAATACATCCATTTACCTGTTCAAAGTGGAAGTAACAACATGTTAAAAGCTATGAACCGTCAACATACTCGTGAAGAATATATGGAGTTAGTTGATAACATCTTTAAAATTATTCCAGAAATGGCTTTATCTCAAGATATGATTGCTGGTTTCTGTGGTGAAACTGAACAAGACCATCAAGACACATTAGACTTAATGCGTCATGTAAAATATGACTTCGGATTTATGTTTGCATATTCTGAAAGACCTGGAACTCTTGCTGCTAAAAAAATGCCAGATGATGTTCCTTTAGCAGTTAAGAAAAGACGTTTACAAGAGGTTATCGACTTACAACAAGAGCATAGTTTATATAGAACTCAACAGCATTTAGGAAAAATAGAAGAAGTTTTAATTGAAGGAACTTCTAAAAAGAATCCTAATGAATGGAAAGGAAGAAATACACAAAACACCGTAATTGTTTTTCCTAAAGAACATTATAAACTAGGTGACTTTGTAAATGTAAAAGTAGAAGATTGCACTTCAGCTACTTTAAGAGGAACTGCCGTTGATTATTCTGATAACAATTAAAAAAAAATGGAAAACCTACAAGCTATAAAACAACGTTTCGGGATCATTGGTAACGATTTACATTTAAATCGTGCCATTGAAAAAGCTATTCGTGTTGCTCCGACTGACATTTCAGTATTAGTTACTGGAGAAAGTGGTGTAGGTAAAGAAAATATCCCTAAAATAATTCACTCTCTATCACACAGAAAGCATGCAAAATATATTGCAGTAAACTGTGGAGCTATTCCTGAAGGAACAATTGACAGTGAGTTATTTGGACATGAAAAAGGTGCTTTTACTGGAGCTACTGCAGCCAGAAAAGGATATTTTGAAGTTGCAGATGGTGGTACTATTTTTTTAGATGAAGTTGGTGAATTACCATTAACTACTCAAGTACGTTTATTACGTGTTTTAGAAAATGGAGAGTTTATTAAAGTAGGTTCTTCTCAAGTACAAAAAACAAATGTTCGTATTGTTGCTGCTACTAATGTACACATGCACGATGCCATTGCTAAAGAAAAATTTCGTGAAGACTTATATTATCGTTTAAGTACAATTGAAATCAACTTACCTCCTTTAAGAGAGAGAAATGAAGACATCCATTTGTTATTCAGAAAATTTGCTGCTGATTTTGCGCAAAAATATAGAATGCCAACGATTCGTTTAGATGAAAACGCAGTAAGAATGTTATGCAACTATCGTTTTCCTGGAAACATCCGTCAGTTAAGAAATATTGCTGAACAAATATCGGTGGTTGAAGAAGATCGTTTAATTACTCCTGAAAAATTAATTCAATACCTTCCTAATAACAAAAGAAATTTACCTGCTGTAATTGGTGGAAAAACCAGTGATTCTGATTTTGCAAACGAACGAGATATTATGTATAAAATCTTGTTTGATATGCGTAATGACATCAATGATTTAAAGAAGTTGACGCTAGACTTAATGCAAAACGGAGATTCAAAGCAAGTACAAGAAGCAAATCACGGATTGATAGAGAGAATTTATCAAGAAGAGACTAAACCAGAAGTTTCTAATGTAGAAGTTGTTCAAATTCCACAGTCTTCAACTAACAATAATTTCGATTTTGCTGAAACAATTGAAGAAGATGAGAGTTTATCTTTACAAGACAAGGAAATTGAAATGATTAAAAAATCATTAGAAAAGAACAGCGGAAAAAGAAAATTAGCTGCAAAAGAACTAGGTATTTCTGAACGAACTTTATATCGTAAAATCAAACAATACGATTTATAAAACATTTAATAAAACGTAAACTGCGAATTGTTTACTTTTGATTCTATGAAAAAACTTTTTTACATCGTTGTTTTTATTGCTACAACAATTATCTCAATTGGTTGCGGAGCGTATTCTTTTACTGGTGGTAATACTGGAAATGCTAAAACAATTCAAGTAGATTTCTTTCCAAATCAAGCCCCATTAATCGAACCTACTTTAAGTCAAAAATTCACGTTAGACTTACAAGATTTATTTACACGTCAAACAAATTTAACGCTTGTAAAAGCCAATGGAGACCTTCAGTTTTCTGGAGAAATAACCGATTACCGTATTACTCCGATGAGTGCTACTGCCAATCAAACAGCTGCTCAAAACAGATTAACAATTACAGTGAATGTAAACTTCATAAACACTTTAGAAGAAAAAGACAATTTTGAAAAAAGGTTCTCTTTTTATTATGATTATGGAGCTACTCAACAATTAACTGGTGGCGTTTTAGAAACTGCTTTAAACGATATATTAGAACGTATAACGCAAGATATTTTTAATGCTTCGGTAGCAAAATGGTAAGAATTGGATAAAAAAAACTACATAACGTTTTTAGAAAAACCTGAGTTAATTTCACAAGAAGAAAATTTAGGTTTAAAAAACATTATCCAACAATACCCATTTTTCCAATCAGCTAGAGCTTTACAATTAAAAGTTTTAAAACACCAAGAAAGCTATAAATATAATAACGAATTAAAAGTTACTGCTGCTCATACCACAGACAGAACTTTACTATTTGATTTCATTACCTCAAATACTTTCAAAGAAGTTCCTGCTAAAAAGCCAGAAAAGACAACATTAAAAGAAAAGATTCTTCCTAAGAAAAAAACAAAAGAAGATTCGAGTACTGAAGAAAAATTAGCCATAGGAAAACCTCTTTCATTTAACGAAAATGAAACTTTTTCTTTCAATCAATGGTTGCAATTATCTTCAAAAAAAGAAATCGTTAGAGCAAATCCTCCGATTACCGAAAAGAAAGAAACTTCAATAAAATCTGAAAAAGACGCAATTATTAATCGTTTTATCGAAACTACACCTAAGATTTCTAGACCTAGTAAAACCAATATTTCTGAAATAAAAATTACAGAAAGAAAGCAGGTTAATCAGCTAGCTACCGAAACTTTAGCCAAGGTTTATTTAGAACAAAAAAAATATGACAGCGCTATACAAGCTTATAAAATATTAAGTTTGAAATATCCAGAAAAAAGTGGTTTCTTTGCAGACCAAATTAAAAGAATACAAATTTTACAAAACAATAAATAAATGACAACGTACACTTTACTTTTAGTTTTAATATTGATTGTTGCAGTAGCATTAATCTTAATCGTAATGGTTCAAAACCCTAAAGGAGGAGGATTATCTTCATCATTTGGAGGTGGTGGTGCTCAAAACATTGGTGGTGTACAAAACACTAATAGTTTTTTAGACAGAACTACTTGGACTTTAGCAATTACTATGTTTGCTTTAATCTTATTAGCTAATTTTGCTATTCCTAGAGGTAATGCATCAGATGCGCCTCAATTAGATAGTACATTAGAAAATGTTGAAACTACAGCTCCTGCTACACCAGCAACTGAAACTACAACAAAAGATAGCGTTAACTAAGCTTAACAAAACAATATATAAAATGCCAACGTAAATGACACGTTGGCATTTTTTTTACATCATATTTAATCGCTTTAGAAAAATTGTCAGCAAAAATCTAATGGCATAATTTCTGACTATTAACTCACATAATTAAAAAGACAAATACTTAATCATAATTTATATAAAATGGGATTAAACATTAAACCTTTAGCAGACAGAGTTCTTGTAGAACCAGCTGCAGCAGAAACTACAACAGCTTCAGGACTTATTATTCCTGACAACGCAAAAGAGAAGCCTCAAAAAGGAATCATCGTTGCTGTTGGTACAGGAACTAAAGACGAACCTTTAACTGTAAAAGTTGGTGATACTGTTTTATACGGAAAGTATGCTGGAACAGAATTAAAGCACGAAGGAAAAGATTATTTAATCATGAGAGAAAGCGACATCTTCGCTATCATCTAATCCTTTTTAAAAACTAATAAAGACAAATAACAATGGCAAAAGATATAAAATTTGATGTAGACGCTCGTGACGGATTAAAACGTGGAGTTGATGCATTAGCAAACGCAGTAAAAGTAACTTTAGGTCCTAAAGGACGTAACGTAATTATTTCTAAATCATTCGGTGCTCCTCACGTAACAAAAGATGGGGTTACTGTAGCGAAAGAAGTTGAGCTAGAAGACGAATTAGAAAACATGGGAGCTCAAATGGTAAAAGAAGTGGCTTCTAAAACCAATGATTTAGCTGGAGACGGTACTACTACCGCTACAGTTTTAGCGCAAGCAATCGTAAAAGAAGGTTTAAAAAACGTTGCTGCAGGTGCAAATCCTATGGATTTAAAGCGTGGTATTGACAAAGCAGTAAAATCGATTACTGAAGATTTAGCGAAGCAATCTCAAGAAGTAGGGAACTCTTCTGAAAAAATTCAACAAGTAGCCTCTATCTCTGCAAATAACGATCAAGTTATTGGTGATTTAATTGCAACTGCATTTAGTAAAGTTGGTAAAGAAGGTGTTATTACTGTTGAAGAGGCTAAAGGAATGGATACGTATGTAGACGTTGTGGAAGGTATGCAGTTTGACAGAGGATATTTATCTCCTTACTTCGTTACTGATGCTGATAAAATGATTGCTACTTTAGACAATCCATATATTTTATTATTCGACAAAAAGATTTCTAACTTACAAGAAATCCTTCCAATATTAGAACCAGTTTCTCAATCTGGAAGACCTTTATTAATCATCGCTGAAGATGTTGACGGACAAGCATTAGCTACTTTAGTTGTAAACAAATTAAGAGGTGGATTAAAAATTGCTGCTGTAAAAGCTCCTGGATTTGGTGATCGTAGAAAAGCAATGTTAGAAGACATTTCTATCTTAACTGGTGGAACTGTAATTTCTGAAGAAAGAGGATTCTCTTTAGAAAATGCTACTTTAGATTTATTAGGTACTGCTGAAACAGTTACTATTGATAAAGACAATACTACAATTGTAAATGGTTCTGGTGATGAAGGACAGATTAAAGCTCGTGTTAACCAAATTAAAGCACAGATAGAAACTACCACTTCTGATTACGATCGTGAGAAATTACAAGAGCGTTTAGCGAAGTTAGCTGGTGGTGTTGCTGTACTTTATGTTGGCGCTGCTTCTGAAGTAGAAATGAAAGAAAAGAAAGATCGTGTAGATGATGCTTTACATGCAACTCGTGCAGCTGTAGAAGAAGGTATTGTTGCTGGTGGAGGTGTTGCTTTAGTTCGCGCTAAAAAAGTATTAGAAACTATCGAAACTGAAAACTTAGACGAAACTACGGGTATTCAGATTGTAAATAGAGCAATCGAAGCTCCGTTACGTACAATTGTTGAAAATGCTGGTGGTGAAGGTTCAGTAGTTATCAACAAAGTATTAGAAGGTAATAAAGACTTTGGTTACGACGCGAAGTCTGAAGCCTATGTAGATATGCTAGAAGCAGGAATTATCGATCCTAAAAAAGTAACTCGTGTAGCTTTAGAAAATGCAGCTTCTGTAGCTGGTATGATCTTAACTACCGAATGTGCTTTAGTAGATATTAAAGAAGATGCTCCTGCTGGAGGAATGCCTCCAATGGGTGGTGGAATGCCAGGAATGATGTAGTGGCGAGTCGCCACAGACAATTATAAAAAACCCTCGATAATTACTTATCGAGGGTTTTTATTTTTTAAGTCTATCTATTTCTAAAATAGTATTAAACATTTCTAATTGCTTTTCTGAAAAACTACTCACAATTCCATCTCTAGCATAAAAACTAATACTAGAATCTTTTTTATGGACTAAAACAACTATTGGCTGTCCTATATTCCAAGCTTTATAAAATTCTTTTTCCTTTCCTTCTAAAAAAACTGAATCATTAATTGCATAAGTATAATCCATTAACTTATTGTATGATTCATCAAAAACAGATGGAGTTTGATAAACTTTAGTTATTACCCCTTGAGATTCATAAAACTCATTTTCGTTGTAGTCTTGATACCTTTTTTCTTTAACACATGAAAAAAGAAAAGAACCATAAGAAAACAGCTAAATTTTCCTTTCAACAACATAATCAATCATTTGAAGTAATGAATCTTTATACTCAGATTCTGGAAAGTTATTTAAAATCGCTAATGCTTTATTTTTATAGTCATGCATTATAGCAGTAGTGTATTCTAGCCCTCCGTTCTCTTTTACAAAAGTAATTACTTCTTTAACACGCTTTTTATTCGTGTTATGTTTTTTAACAGAATTAATTAACCAAGCTTTTTCTTTCGAAGAACAAGTATTCAGCGTATGAATTAACGGAAGAGTCATTTTTTGCTCTTTGATATCGATACCTGTAGGTTTTCCTATTTTATCTTCGGTATAATCGAATAAGTCATCTTTAATCTGAAAAGCAATTCCGATATATTCTCCAAACTTTCGCATTTGTTGTACAGTTTCGTTATTTGCTCCTACCGATGCTGCTCCAATACCACAGCAAGCTGCTATTAATGTAGCAGTTTTTTGACGGATAATCTCAAAATATATTTCTTCTGTTATATCTAATTTTCGAGCTTTCTCAATTTGCAAAAGCTCCCCTTCACTCATTTCCCGAACGGCAATTGATATTAATTTTAAGATATCAAAATCCTCATTATCAATAGACAATAATAATCCTTTAGATAATAAAAAATCACCAACTAAAACGGCAATTTTATTTTTCCACAATGCATTGATTGAAAAGAATCCTCTACGTCGATTACTATCATCAACTACATCATCATGAACCAAAGTAGCTGTATGAATTAGCTCGACTACAGAAGCTCCACGATACGTTCGTTCATCGAAACCGCCATCAGAAACCATTTTGGCTACCAAAAAAACAAACATTGGTCGCATTTGTTTTCCTTTTCGTCGGACTATATAATAAGTAATACGGTTTAATAACGGAACTTTAGATAACATAGAATCTTTGAACTTAGTTTCAAAGAGTTCCATTTCTTTAGCAATCGGAAGTTTTATTTGCTCTACTTGCTTCATTAGGGTATCAAATGTAAGAAATAATAACTAACTTTTATTCGCTAATTGCCCGCAAGCTGCATCTATATCTTTTCCTCTCGAACGACGAACATTCACCACAATATCATGCATTTCTAAATTCGAAATATAATTGTTTATCGCTGCTGGGCTTGCTTGTTGAAACTCACCATCATCAATTGGATTATATTCTATTAAGTTTACTTTACATGGTACGTAACTACAAAACTTAATTAAAGCATCAATGTCTTCTTTTCGATCATTTATTCCTCCCCAAACAACATATTCATAAGTAATTGCTCTTTCGGTTTTCTCATACCAATATTCTAACGCTTCTTTTAAGTCTTTTAAAGGAAACGTTGCATTAAAAGGCATAATAGAAGTACGAATCTCATCGATAGCTGAATGTAATGAAACAGCTAAATTAAATTTAACTTCATCATCTGCCATTTTTTTAATTATTTTAGGAACACCAGATGTAGATACTGTAATACGTTTAGGAGACATCCCTAAACCTTCAGGAGATGTAATTTTATCAATTGATTTAATTACATTATTGTAGTTCATTAAAGGTTCTCCCATTCCCATAAAGACTATATTAGAGAGCTTTCTATCATAATACAGTAAACTTTCTTTATTTATGGCAGCTACTTGATCGTAAATTTCATCAGGATTTAGATTTCGCATTCTTTTTAAACGTGAAGTCGCACAAAATCGACAATCTAAACTACATCCTACTTGACTAGAAACACAGGCTGTAGTTCTTGTTTTTGTAGGTATTAAAACTGACTCTACTACTAAACCGTCGTGTAAACGAACTGCATTTTTTACAGTTCCATCTTTACTACGTTGCATGTTATCAACTTCAATATGATTAATCACAAAGTTTTCATCTAACATTTGACGTGTAACTTTTGATAAACTTGTCATGTCATCAAATGAATGGGCAGATTTATGCCACAACCATTCGTATACTTGATTACCACGAAATGCTTTATCTCCGTTATTTACAAAGAATTCTCTAAGTTGTTCTTTAGTTAATGCGCGTATGTCTTTTTTCTTCACTTTCATCGGTACAAAAATACACAAAACCTCACAAGTAGTCTTGTGAGGTTTTGTTATTAATTTAAAAAGATTTTTTACAAGATTAACATCGCATCTCCATACGAGTAAAACTTATACCCTTCTTTTATTGCTTCTTTATATGCTTCCATCATAAAATCATGTCCTGCAAATGCAGAAACCATCATTAACAATGTTGATTTTGGTGTGTGGAAATTTGTAATCATAGCATTGGCAACGCTAAAATCATACGGAGGGAAAATAAATTTATTTGTCCATCCTTCATATTCCTTTAACTCACGTTTTGAGGTAATAGCTGACTCTACAGTTCTCATTACTGTAGTACCTACTGCACAAATTCTTTTTTTGTCTTTTCTAGCGCTATTTACCATATCAGCACTCTCTTGAGAAACTATAATTTTCTCAGAATCCATTTTATGCTTAGATAAATCTTCAACCTCAACTGGATTAAATGTACCTAAACCTACATGTAAAGTTGTTTCAGCAAAATCAATTCCTTTAATTTCTATACGCTTCATTAAGTGTTTAGAAAAGTGTAATCCTGCTGTAGGTGCTGCAACAGCACCTTCGTGCTTCGCGAAAATTGTTTGGTAACGATCTTCATCAGAAGCTTCTACCTCACGCTTAATATATTTTGGCAAAGGAGTTTCACCTAACTCAACTAATTTCTTTCTAAACTCTTCGTAAGGACCGTCAAACAAGAAGCGTAATGTCCTTCCACGAGATGTTGTATTATCAATAACCTCTGCAACTAAACTTTGATCTTCACCAAAAAATAACTTATTACCAATTCTAATTTTTCTTGCAGGATCAACTAAAACATCCCATAAACGATTTTCAGCATTTAGCTCACGTAATAAAAATACTTCAATACGTGCTCCAGTTTTTTCCTTATGACCGAACATACGAGCAGGAAAAACCTTTGTATTATTTAACATCATTACATCTCCTTCATCAAAATAATCGATTATATCTTTAAACTTTTTATGTTCGATTTTTTGAGTATCTCGATGTAACACCATTAAACGTGATTCATCTCTGTGCTCTGAAGGATATTCTGCCAATAATTCTTCTGGCAATTCAAAACTAAAATTTGATAATTTCATTGATCTTATTTTCTTTACGTGGGCAAATATACAATTTCGACATAGGCCTTGTCAAGTGATTGCCCGTTTATTTTATTTCTCTAGTTTCTATTCCAACCTGTTGCATGTCGTTCCAAAAATTACGATATGATTTTGTAACTACTTCTGCATTTAAAATAACGATTAGAACTTTAAGCGCTAATGGCGAAAATGCCATTGCCATTCTGTGGTCGTTATAAGTCGTTATTTCTACATTTTCATGAATTATCTCTGACTTTTTTAGATGCAATGTTTCATTCGTAACATTAATTTCTGCACCTAATTTCGTTAGTTCTTCACGTAATGCTTCTAAACGATCTGTTTCTTTAATTTTTAAAGTATGTAATCCTGATAAATCACAAGCTACTCCTAAACCAAAACAAGTTACGGCAATTGTTTGCGCAATATCTGGAGCATTTTTTAAATCTTCTATTAAAACCTCAGTGCTATGCTCTTTTTCTTTTATTAAGATTATTGAGTTTTCTTCAAAGCTTGTAACAACCCCAAAATGTTGGTAAATTCTAGCTAAACAAGAATCTCCTTGTAAACTATCTTTTTTATAGGCTGATAATTTAACTGATGATCCTATTTTACTCAAAGCTATTAATGAATAAAAATAGGAAGCAGAACTCCAATCAGATTCTACAATTATATCTTGCTCTGAGATATTTTCTTTTGGCTGAATTTTTATACTATTTCCTTCAAAAATTGCCTCTACTCCTACTTGATGCAATAAAGCTAAGGTCATTTTAATATAAGGAACAGATGTCACCTTTCCTTCTAACTGAATCTCTAGTCCATTTTTTAAACTAGGAGCAATTAACATTAAAGCAGAAATATACTGGCTACTTACATTTCCATTAATAGCCACCTTTTCTTTTAAAAATTTCTTTCCTTTAATTTTTAATGGTGGATACCCTTCTTTTTCTACATACTCAATATCAGCCCCTAAATCACGAAGTGCATTTACCAGAATTTCTATTGGTCGATTATGCATTCTATCAGAACCTTGTAAAACTTTTGTTTCTCCTTCTTGCGTAGCAAAAAAAGCAGTTAAAAATCGCATTGCAGTACCTGCATGACCAATATCTGCAATTTCACTATCTGAAGACAAAGCTTCTTGTAAATGATGAGTATCATCAGAATCTGACAAATTATGAATCTTTATTTCTGAAAATAACTGCTGTAAAATCAACAATCTGTTCGATTCACTTTTTGAGCCTGAAATAATTATCTCAGAATCGATTTTCTGATTTTTAGTTTTATGTAGTTGTAAGTTCATTATTTCATTCTTTTATTCACAACATATATTGCGTATAAAATACTCACCACTGTTTTAGTTAAGAAAAAACGAACCCATTGCTTATTTGCAAAATGTACGTTATATACGGTATCAAAATCACCAGAAAAAAGTGCTCCTCCTGTTTGAAAAACTAATGAAAACAATGATATTATTATGATAAGGAAAAGTGCCATTTTTAATACATGCCCCCAATACAAAGACTTTTTTATATTTTCACTAAAACTCATTTATTTTAATTTTTCGTTATTATGATGACGATCGTGATCGCGTTTTGTTTTAATATCTAATTTTTTATCGAAAGCTTCTTGTAAATTCACTCCTGTTTGGTTTGCCAAACACAATACAACAAACATTACATCTGCAAGCTCTTCTCCTAAGTCTTTATTCTTATCGCTTTCTTTTTCACTCTGTTCTCCGTAACGACGCGCAATAATACGAGCAACTTCACCAACTTCTTCAGTTAATTGTGCCATATTAGTTAACTCGTTAAAATAACGAACCCCGTGATTTTTAATCCAATCGTCTACTTGCTTTTGAGCGTCTTGTATATTCATTTATTTAGTTTTGAGCTTTAAAAAATCAAATATAAAATTTTTGATTACTAATTAATTCGCCAAGGCGGATTTTTTCTATTCTCACCTGCATTAAATAGCACTATTTCGTTTCCGTCAGGATCTAACAAACGTGCTTCTCTCCATAACCATGTTTGATCTTTTGGTAATTGTGTAAATTCTATCCCTTTATTTTCAAGACTTTTTACTAACTCATCTAAATTTTCATCTTCAAAATACACAACAACTCCGTTACCATTCGACAACTCATCTACCAAATGAATAGAAAGAGTAGCTTCTCCTTCTGGCAACTCAAAACGGACATATCTAGGGCTTGCATCTACAATAAGGTGCAAGCCTAGTTTTTTATAAAATGCTGTTGAAACTTCAACATTTAAAGATGGAATTGTAATTTGATTTAAATTCATGCTTGTACTTTTTCTCTTTTTACAACTCTCATTAGCATCAACAAGAATAACAACCCTATTACAGACATTACTGTGATAACCCACCATGTATTATCAAATCCTAAAGCATCTACCATTTGCATTCCTGAGTTATGCCCAAAAATATGCGCTAGAGAGAACGCAATACTGTAATACGCCATATACTCTCCTTGATTTCCTTTTTTTGCTCTTTCCATTACAAAAGCATTCGAAAACGGAAAGGCTATCATTTCGCCAATAGTCATAAATAACATTCCTACTATTAAAACTCCTACCCAACCTGTAAGGTTTAATACTAAAAAGCTAATTCCTGTTAATAGCAAGCCTACAAACATTAATCGTTCTTTTGAGTAATTACTATCTTCTAACCATTTAATCAGTGGCATTTCTAATAAAAAAATGATGAATCCATTCATCCCCATAATTAAACCTATCTCTAATTCTGATAAATGATGTGCATCATTATAATATAAAGGAATAGTTGAAAAGTATTGTAAAAACACAAATCCGAAAATAAACATGGCTACAAAAAACACCCAAAAAGCTTTATCTGAAAAAACAGAAACGGGGTTTTCAATTTTAACTTCATCTAATGTTTTTGCCTTCTTAGGGTTCAACACATTTATCAATAAAAAAGTTGCTAAAATACACGTAACTCCATCTACCCAAAACAACCCATTATATCCTAATGATGTTATGATTATTCCACCGACAGCTGGTCCAGCAGAAAAAGCTAGGTTAATTGCTAAACGAATTAAAGTAACCGAACGCGTTTTGTTTTCTGGTTTACTATACGCACTTAAAGCTACAAACATCGCTGGTCTAAACGTATCTGCTACTAACATCACTAGAAAAATACCAACACAAAAACCAGTGAATGTTGTTACAAATTGTAATGCAATAAATAATACACCTGTTAAAAACAGACTTGTTTTCATCACCTTATAGTATCCTATTTTATCGGTTAGCTTTCCTCCTAGCCAAGAACCTAAAACCGACCCTAAACCAAAACAAGTCATTATCCACCCTACATCTTTTAGGGTAAAGTTTAAGCTTTTTGTTAAATACAATGATAAAAACGGAATTACCATGGTTCCTGCTCTGTTTATTAACGTAATTAAAGACAGCCACCAAACTTCAGTAGAGAGCCCTTTAAAAGTTCCTAAATAATTTAAGTAAAGTTTTTTCATAGTTTGTAGTTTTAGTTGTTTTTGGTTTGATATAAAAATAAAAAGTCCGACTGTGAAGTCGGACTTTTTGCAATAGTTATATTTTATTTGAATATAATTAGAATACATGTATAGCCCGATATCGTGTGTGTCTTACCACAGTCGATTTACATTGCTTATATGTATTAAAAATTGTCATGTTTATTATTAATTGAAGTGTAAAATTATAAAAAAAGAAATAGGTTTTACAAAAATCACATTCAGCATCGTTTTTCATACTGATTCTAAATAAGTTATTTATATAATTTTATACAAGATTGGCTTACTAGGTGTTGCATCATTCTCGAAAGGAGCTACCATTAAGTTTAAGAAATACATACCGTCTTTAACTTGCTCTTTCACATAAATAAATTCTGTGATTGTTGCGTTAAATCGAATATCATCAGCTGTATTCCAAAAAGCATTATGCGCTAATAACTTCCCTCCATCTTGTTCTTTATCTACCGAAGGTAAATCAATTAATAAATGTTCAACATTATTCTCCCTTAAATAAACAGCTGTTTCTTCTAATAAATATGATGGATTTGTATTTGAATATTGATTATTCAATTTATCATCAGAATTTGGCATTGTTCTAATAATAACTGCCTCTCTTTTTTTATCGCCGAAAGCTACTTTTAATTGTTTTTTTGTGATTACTAAATCTCCATTTTCTATTTCTTCGGGAACTATTGTAATTACCTCAGCTAAAAAGAAAAATTGCTTTAGATTTTTATTGATCGAATACAACTCTTTAGTAATATGTCCAACGCATTCTGTATGGGTTATATGCGCATGCGGATTAAACTGAATGTTATTAAAATTTACATCTGCTCCTTCAGTTACGCTTCCGACCCAATCACCTGATTCTACTGGCGCTATCTTTGGGGCATCTAAATA
This sequence comes from uncultured Tenacibaculum sp., assembly GCA_947504185.1. GTDB lineage: Bacteria > Bacteroidota > Bacteroidia > Flavobacteriales > Flavobacteriaceae > Polaribacter. The sequence goes on from CANNGJ010000018.1 coordinate 59,953, forward strand.
CCAAGCACTAATATTCTGTCTAGACATATCAATAGGAATTGAAATATCAATTGGCTTAGATAAATCTATTTTATATTTTTTTGAACTATGTTCTATTTCTGCAATCATGTTATATTCTTAAACAATAAATAATTCTGAAGCTAAACCATCCGCTAAAAACTTTCCTTTTTGAGTTGTTTTCAAGGTGTTTTTTTCAACAATTAATAATCCTTGATTGATAAACTTCTTTGACGAAGTTACTAATTGCTTTTTAAAATCTTCATCTATTTTATCTAACGAAACACCCCAAATGGTTCTTAATCCTGTCATTAAATATTCATTAAACTGATCTTCTCTTGACAGTTCTTCAACCTCATTTGGTAAATTCCCTAATTGTATTTCTTTTATATATTTTGTATTACTAGCAATATTCCAACTACGATGTGTTTTATTAAAAGAATGCGCCGACGGACCAATACCTATATATTTTTTTCCTTGCCAATAACTCGTATTATGCTTTGAAAAATAATTAGGCTTCCCAAAGTTTGAAATCTCATAATGTGCAAATCCATTTTTAGCAGTCTCTTCTACTAAAATATCAAAATGTTCTTTAGCTTCTGTTTCATCTGGTGCTGGGTATTTTCCATTTTTCACAAAACTATCTAACACTGTTTTTGGCTCAACCGTTAATGCGTAGCTGGATATGTGATTAACCCCAAAATCAAAAGCAATTTGTAAATTTTCTTTCCAACGTTCGTTACTCATGTTTGGAACTCCGTAAATTAAATCGACAGTAATATTATCAAAATGACGAGTAGCCATAGACAAGCAGTTTTTTGCTTCTTCTGAATTATGGGCTCTATTCATACTTTTTAAATCTTCTTCAAAAAAAGATTGCACTCCAATACTTAATCTATTTATTGGTGATTTAGCTAATTCTAAAATTTTTTCTTCTGATAAATCATCAGGATTCGCCTCTAAAGTAATTTCAGGATTTTCAACAACTGAATAATTTTCTTGAATTTCCTTCAACAGCAACTCTATTTCATTTTGAGATAATAAGCTTGGTGTTCCTCCTCCAAAATAAATAGTTTCTATCGTTTCATTTTGTAACTCACCTTTTCTTAACTGTAGTTCTTTTACCAAGCATAAAATCAAGTCATCTTTCTTTTTTAAAGAAGTAGAAAAATGAAAATCACAATAAAAACATGCTTGCTTACAAAATGGGATATGTAAATAGATTCCTGCCAAATTATTTTACTTTATTTGGATTCTGTTTTACAAAAGCTGTCCAACCTGTATAATTTTTTCCTCCTACTTTAGTTCCTGAATTGTAATGGTGACAAACTGCTGCTGCTAAACCATCAGTAGCATCTAAATTTTTAGGTAAAGTTTTTAAATTCAATAATGACTTTAACATCAAAGCAACTTGTTCTTTACTCGATTTACCATTCCCTGTAATTGCCATTTTTATTTTTAATGGCGCATATTCAGTTACAGGAATCTCACGCGATAATCCTGCAGCCATAGCTACCCCTTGTGCACGTCCTAACTTCAGCATCGACTGTACATTTTTACCAAAAAAAGGAGCCTCTAAAGCTATTTCGTCAGGTTTGTAAGTGTCAATTAACTCAATAGTACGTTCAAAAATTAATTTCAACTTTAAATAATGGTCGTCATACTTTTTTAATAGCAATTCATTCATTTGAACAAACTCCATTTTTTTACCAATAACTTTTATAATCCCAAACCCCATAATGGTCGTTCCGGGATCGATGCCTAATATGATTTTTTCTGTCTTCAAATTTTATTGTACTTTGTACAAACACAAAACTAATCAATTAAATCATTTATGAGTGTATTTGGCTTGCGAACATCTAATCCTGCATTTAACCGTTATTTCTGGAGAAAATCTAAAAGTTATTCAAAAGCAAAAATGTCTATCGGAGGTATTATTCTAAAATCTCTTTTAATGTTATGTTTAGTTACCTCAACAGCGGCTTACACTTGGCATTTATATTTTAGTGGAATTAACACCAAATGGTATACAGCCATAGGTATGTTTGTTGCCATTTTTTGTAGTTTATTTATTTCTTTCAAACATGATTCTGCCAAATATTTACTTCCAATTTATGCTTTAGCTAAAGGTTTTTTTTTAGGAGGAATTAGCGCTATTGCTCATAATCGATTTCCTAATTTACCCTTTCAAGCAATTGGAGTAACTTTAGTTACTTTTTTTGTAATGTTAACACTTTACAGATGGAAATTAATACGCGTAACAAGAAGGTTTAGATCCATTATTATTACTGCGACCGCAAGTATTTTTATTTTCTATTTTATTGGATGGATTTTACGTTTTATAGGTATTAATGTTCCGTATTTATGGGGGACATCATGGTTTGCTATCGGGTTTAATGTTATCGCAGCAATCGTAGCTTCCTTTAGCTTATTACTCGACTTTTATTATATCGACCGACAAGTAGGACGTTACCCTAAAGAGCGTGAATGGTTAGCTACTTGGGGATTACTAATCACACTGATTTGGTTGTATGTTGAAGTTTTAAGATTGATGAAAAAATTAGCGATACGGTTTTAATCGCAGAGCGATAGTCAAACACTTTTTTTTTAATAATAAAGTTACTTAACCTCTAAAGATGTAAATTTAAATGTATTCCCATCAAACAATCCTTTATCAGAAAGTTTTAAAGATGGAATTACTAATAACGCCATAAATGATAATGTCATATAAGGAGCTCTTAATTTACTTCCCATCTGTTTAGCCATAGTGTCTAATTCTGCATAAGTTTTACCAATTTCTTCAGCAGGTTTATCAGACATAATTCCTGCAACTGGTAATGAAACTATTTTTTCTTCGGATGCAGTTACAGCGCAAACTCCACCTTTGTTTTCTATTAATAAGTTTACTGCTTTACAGATCATTTCATCAGAAACTCCAACAGCTATAATATTATGAGAATCATGTCCTACCGAACTAGCAATAGCCCCTTCTTTTAATCCGAAATTTTTGATAAATGCAATTGAAGGTTTAGCATTTTTATAACGGTTTACCACCGTCATTTTTAACACATCATTTTCAGTATTTGAAACTAAATTCCCTTCTTTAATTAAAGAATCAACTTCAATTTCGTTCGTTACCAACTCACTATCTAAAGCTTCAATTACTCTAATTTTATCAGACGCTGAATGAAATTCAAAATCGGATACTTGCTTTTTATCAGTGTCGAAATTATTTAACACTTTAAAATCTACATGTTTTACAAATGATTTTCCATTCTCTGCAACCAATTCTCCATTGATATATGTATTTAAAACTTGGAATTTCTCTAAATCTTCTACTACAATAAAATCAGCCTCATCTCCTTCTTTTAACAATCCTACATCTAAATTATAATGCTTTACAGGATTTATACAAGCTGCTTGTAATACTTTAAACACATCTATCCCCTTAGCAACGGCTCTTTCACACAACTCGTTTAAATGCCCTACTAACAAATCATCAGGATGTTTATCATCCGAGCAAAACATCATGTATTCGTAGTGTTCAGGGAGTAAATCGATTAAGGCTTCGAAGTTCTTAGCGGCACTTCCTTCACGAATAATTACCTTCATTCCTTTTTGTAGCTTCTCTAAAGCTTCTTCATAGGTAAAACATTCATGGTCGGTATAAATACCAGCGGCAATATATTTGTCTAAATCCTCTCCTCTAATTCCTGGTGCATGACCATCCACAGGCTTGTTGTAATGTTTAGCCCAAGCAATTTTCTTTAACACTTCTTCATCTTGATAAATCACTCCTGGGTAATTCATCATTTCTGCTAGATATTTAATATCAGGATTCTCCATCATCTTCTTAATATCATCAGAATCTATGATAGCTCCTGCACTTTCAAAAGAAGTCGCTGGCACACAAGAAGGAGCTCCAAAATTAAATTTCAACGGAACTTTCTTTCCGTTTTCAATCATAAACTCCACTCCCTTTACTCCTAATACATTCGCTATTTCATGTGGATCAGAAACTGTAGCAACTGTACCGTGAACAACAGCAATTTTAGCAAACTCAGATGGCACTAACATAGAGCTTTCTATATGAATATGAGCATCTACAAAACCAGGAAGAATATAGTTTTCTACAGCATGATCTGTTTCTCTAATGGCTTTTATCTTACCATTTTCAACTTCAACTTCTCCTTTATAGATTCTTTTATTCTCTATATCAACTATATTTCCTTGTACAATCATTACTTACTTTTTATTGGACTACAAAAATAGGTAGTATTTCTGCATAAAAAAAGCATCCTTTCGGATAGTCATGGTCGGAAGAAAAAATCTTCCGACTTTTTTATTTTCCGTCGGTTATAATTTTGGCTTTAATTATTTG
>CANNGJ010000019.1 GCA_947504185.1 uncultured Tenacibaculum sp.
TGTTGTTGATTGTCAAGGCAATTTAGACCATTTTGAAACATAAAAAATGGCCGGAATTTCTTCCGACCATGACTACCGATCGGCTGCTTTTTTTATATAGCATAGTTTAAGCTTTATGCTAAACTTATTTTCACAACTAAACCTTCATTAGCACGAACGTTAAACACAGTATTGTCATCAAAAATTAAATACTGTCCTTTTACTCCTACCAGCTTACCTGTATAAGATTCTTCTTTTACAATATTTAAACTTTTAGGTTTTACAGGATACTTATCAACAGGAAAATTAATTGCAGTTTCTATATTATTTTCTAAAAAATATTGTTTTGCTTCATTAGGGATAAATCCTTTTAATTTATCTCTCCAATTAACTAAACTCTCATCTTCAATATCGTTTTTTAACATCTTACGCCAATTCGTTTTATCAGCTACATGTTCTTTTAAGGCGACCTCAGTGATTCCTGCTAAATACCTGTTAGGAACCTCAACAATTTCTATAGCTTCATGCGCTCCTTGATCTATCCAACGAGTAGGCACTTGTTGTTTTCTAGTTACCCCCACTTTTACATTACTGGAATTTGCTAAATACACAATATGTGGTTGCAATTGTACCTTTTTCTCATACTCCAAATCACGATCTTCAATACCTAAATGTGCCTTACTTAATTCAGGACGCATAATCCAATCTCCAGCATTTGGCGTTTCAAAAAAGCAGTTCTTACAAAATCCTTGACGGTAAATTTGTTTTTCTAAATGACAATTCAAACACTCATAAGTAACAAAACTCATTTCTATTTGCTTACCTATTAACTGATTCATATTTAAAAAATCAGATTTCATATCTAAATAATACTGTACCGTATCTAAATTTTCGGTAGCCATTTTTTTTAAAACTCCTTGGTATTGCATGTCTTAAATTTTAGTACTTTTAACTGCAACAAACTTACAGTAAAAAAATTGAATTAAGAGTTAACCTATGCCGTTTCCATTTATAAATTCTATTATTTCTTGGTTTCTAAAAAAACGCAAGCACCAAGTAGAATTATTTTTAAAATATCCTATTGATGTTCAAAATGAATTATTAATAAAGCTCTTAAACACTGCTAAAAATACTGAGTTTGGAAAACAACACTCGTTTTCATCTATAGAAAACTACACTGATTTTTCGAATCAAATTCCTATTCAAAAATACGAAAGTATAGAACCTCTTATTGAACGCTGTAGAAGAGGTGAACAGAACTTATTTTGGCCAACTCCTATTCGTTGGTTTGCAAAATCTAGTGGTACTACCAATGCAAAAAGTAAATTTATTCCTGTAAGTGATGAAGCACTAGAAGGCTGCCATTTAAAAGCAGGAAAAGATATGTTGTGTTTATACATTAACAACAATGAAGAAACACAAATGTTTAAAGGAAAAGGCTTAAAATTAGGTGGTAGTACAGCTATATATGAAGATAACAACACCTACTTTGGAGACTTATCTGCAATAATTACAGAGAACCTTCCTTTTTGGGCAGATTTTAGCTCTGCTCCTAGCTCACAAGTTTCGTTAATGGCGGAATGGGAAACAAAAATGGAAGCCATTATTGATGAAACTATTAACGAAAACATTACTAGTTTAGTTGGAGTACCAAGTTGGATGCTAGTTTTATTAAATCGTGTTTTAGAAAAAACAGGAAAGGGCAATATTTTAGAAGTTTGGCCTAATTTAGAAGTGTATTTTCATGGGGGAATTAACTTTAACCCATATAGAGAACAATACAAGAAACTAATTCCGAAAGCAGATTTTAAATATTACGAAACCTATAATGCTTCAGAAGGTTTTTTTGGCATTCAAGATCAAAATAATTCTGATGAATTATTATTAATGTTGGATTATGGTATTTTCTATGAGTTTATCCCAATGGATAGTTATGATGGTGAAAACTCAAAAGCAGTTCCACTTTCTGAAGTTAAAAAAGACGTAAACTATGCAATTGTCATTACTACAAATGGTGGCCTTTGGCGTTATTTAATAGGTGATACTGTTAAGTTTACGGCAACAGATCCTTACCGTATAAAAATAACTGGTCGTACCAAACATCATATTAATGTTTTTGGAGAAGAGCTAATTATTGAAAACGCAGAAGAAGCTTTAAAGGCAGCGAGTAAAAAAACCAACGCTAGCATAAAAGATTATACGGTAGGCCCAATTTTCATGGAAGGAAAAAAGAACGGTGCTCATGAATGGATTATCGAGTTTGAAAATCCGCCAGAAAACCTAACTCTTTTTACTGAACTACTTGATAATGCTTTAAAAAATTGTAATTCAGATTATGAAGCTAAACGTTATAACAGCATGACTTTATCAATGCCTAAAGTACATCAAGCCAGAAAAGGATTGTTTTATGATTGGTTAAGTGTAAAAGGTAAATTAGGTGGACAACACAAAGTACCCAGATTATCAAATACTCGTTGGTTTGTGGATGAGTTGTTAAAGCTATAATTATGAATTCTTTTCTAGAACAAAACGCAGCTTTATTATTAGAAACTCCTGAATTAGCAGAGGCCTTTCAAAACATTATGGTATTTGAAAAATATCCGAAGCACCATATTTTACATGAATCTGGGAGTATTTGTAATCATTTTTACATCATAACTTCTGGCATTGCTCGTGTATTTTATTTTAAGGAAGATAAAGACATTACTGTCCATTTTTCTGCCGAACAAGAAAGCATCACAACTATTGATAGTTTTATTCAACGAAAAAAAAGTAAGTATAATATTGAAGCTCTTGAAGATTTAGAAGTATTAAAAATAGCGCATGCTGATTTAGAAAATTTATTCGAAGCTAATCCTAAATTCGAACGTCTTGGTCGATTATTTTTGCAACAAATTTATATCGATTTAGTTGAACGAATTGACGATTTACAGTTACACACTGCTCAAGAACGATATCAAAAACTACTAGAAAAAAAACCTTATTTATTTAAACGAGTCTCTTCTAAACATATTGCTTCTTTTTTAGGTATGACTGCAGAAACTTTTAGTCGAATTAGAGGGAAGTAGTTTTCTTGATAATTGTCAAGAAGAATTAAAATTTCCTAAAATATCTTTGTGTTATAATTCATCTATTATGACAATAGCAAAAGCCTTACAACAATTTTACATAGATAATAATTTCGCCAAAGACGGTGGAGAAAGTGAAGATACTTTTGAGTTAAAATTTAAATTTTTCACTTTAAAACTACCTAATTCACAATTCAGAAAAGATGTAATTCACATCCATGATATTCAACATATTTTATATAATTGTGACACTACATGGAAAGGAGAATCTTTTATTGCTGGTTGGGAAATTGCTACAGGTTTATGGAAACATATGCCAATTGGTTTTATGAGTTTATGGGCAATGGGATTTTCTTTATTAAATTACCCTAAAGAGATTTTAAAAGGGTACAAAATAGGATTACAATGTAAAGGGATTATAGATTTAAAAATGTCCAAGAATGAACTCTTAAATTTATCTATCGACGAGTTAAAAGAAAAAATCACAAAAAAGAAACCCATTAAAATGAGTTTATTTCAATGGGCAATCTTTGTTTTTTGGGTTGTAATTAGCGAGCTAATTTTTCTAGCTCCTCTTCTACTAATTACTATTTTATATTTAACCTTTTAATATCAAAATATCCAATAATAGAAAATAATACAAAATAACCGATACTATATAGCGATACCGTTGGAAACCATAACATATTTCCCATATCATTATCTACTGCGATAGGAAATAAACTTAGCATGTTATAACTATAAGGAAAATACAAAGACTCTTCAGCTCTATAAACTATTAACCCAGTAATAATCAACACCATTCCTATTCCTAAAGGAATAATAAAATTTCGCATTCTAAAACTTAACCAAAATTGTAATCCTACAATTCCTAAAGTAGCAATAAATGACCTAAACAATAATTTAATGCTTTCTATAGGCTCTGGATTAAATGAAAGAAGATTTAATTCTTTATGAATAGAACCTGCTATATACCCAACTACAAGCATAAATATGAAAAATAAAACATAAGCAATGCTTATTGTTCCTATTACTACTGTTAGTTTACCAAAATACACACTCCATTTAGGAATTGGTAGTGCAAACAAATGTTTTATACCTGATGATTTATGCTCTATCTGAACAATTAAACTTGTTAATAAAACAATAAAAAGAGGTACTAACAATGGTGCTGCTGCATTTATTTGATCTACAAAAAACCCATCCCATGGGTTAACACCTTCAGCCGGAATAAGATCTTTGTATTTTAATAAATAATATAATAAATAGATAACTGGAATAAACAAAGCGCTAATGATGGTTAACCAAAAAGCAAAGGTTTTTTTTAACTTTATAAATTCATTTTTAGTACTTGATAAATAATATGTAATTGCTGCCATGATGTTTAATTTTCGGTTAGAGACAAGAATAATTCTTCTAAATTGTTTTTAATTGAAACCTGATAAACAGCAATACTTTGAGCTCTTAAGGCATCAATTATTCTGGTAATTTCATTTTTATCTTCTACTTCTATTTGAATAAAGTCATCTGTTATAGATTTATTCTCTTTTTTCAAACTCTCTAACACAGTCATTGCTTCAATAAATTTATCAACCTCTAAATCAATCATCATTTTTTTTCCTTTTGATTGTTTTAAAGCCTTAACTGTATCTTGATATAACATCTTGCCGTCTCTAATGATTCCAACGTGCGTACATGTTCTTTCAATTTCGCTTAATAAATGGCTTGAAATAAAAATGGTTGTTCCATATTTTTCATTAAGCTCTTTTATTAACCCCCTCATTTCTATAATTCCTTTCGGGTCTAAACCATTCGTTGGCTCATCTAAAATGATTAATTCTGGGTTACTTAATAAAGAAATAGCTAATCCTAATCGCTGTTTCATTCCTAAAGAATATGCTTTTACTTTTTTCTTTTTAGCATGCGTTAGTTTTACAATTTCAAGAACCTCATCAATTCTTTCTGAGGAAATATTTCCACGATAATTGGCGGCTATTCTTAAATTATCAACTGAATTTAAATGCTCATATAAGGATGGATTTTCGATTAACGCTCCAACTTTATTTAAAGATTTTAAACGAGTATTGGGGTTGAAATTTTCTCCAAACAAAGCTACTTTACCTGATTGCTTTTTTAACAATCCTAAAATTAAACGAATAGTGGTACTTTTTCCAGAACCATTTGGTCCTAAAAAGCCATAAATGCTTCCTTTAGGAACTTTAAGTTCTAAACTCTCAATATCTTTTCTTGTCTTGGTATAAGAAAAATTGAGATTTTGAGTTTCTACAATTAATTGATTCATACTGTGGTTTTATTAGTTTACTTATTAAATAAACGAATCAATTATAAAAATGTAACATGAAATCAAGTAGTTAAGATCCTTGTCTTCAAGTAATAAAAAGTAATTTTAGTTATTAGTGAGGATTCTTACAGGAAGTTGGTATTGAGTAGTAACAGGAATTCCTCTTTTAATTGCGGGGGAAACTTCAGGTAAATCTTTTATAGATTTCTGTAGTAAACTATCCAATTTTGGTAATTCAGATTTCAGGTTTTCTGTAGATGAAATATTTAACAATATAAATTCTCCTTTATTATTTATTAATACATCTATTAAAACTACTTCATTAAGAATATTCTCTGTCGTAAAATGGTGTTGTTTTAAACTCTCAGCAATTCGTTTTTGAATTTCATTTCTAAAACAATTCGTTTTTGCCTCATCTAAAAGATTTTTACAATTATCGAATGACGGAGATACATCTACTCTCGTAAAATCAATAATTGTATCTATAGCCTGGTTTTCTATTTTGCTTTTATTAGCAAAGTAGTCGCATGAAGTACATATAAACAGTAAAAAGAAAAAAACAGGGTATAGAAACCTCATCTACTTGATTTTTAGATGAAAGTACAAAAAATACTACTATTCTAAAACCTCACCCTTCATGAAATAATATTTTTTAATTTCTTTTAATCGAGATTTTACTTGATTGGTTAATAATGAATCTTTTTGTTCAAACCTATTCATGTAATTTTTATAAATTTTATAAGCTATTCTTTTGTCTTTATAAAAACTTTCTGTTGTAGTTGCTTGTTGGTATAAAGCCCTAAAATTTCTCGGATTTTCTTGATAAGCTTTTTTATAAAATATAATCTCATCTTTTGGCTTCCCCAATTCTTTATACACTCTAGCCAATTGATAATATTCTGTATCTCTAGGTTCTTTTCCGGTAAAAGCAGCAGACATATAATTATACATTGCTTCTTTATAATCCTCTTGATCAAAAGCTATATCTCCTAAATAAGTGTATGATTTAAAATCATCTCTATCTATTCTTAGTGCCTTCTTAAAATACTTTTTTGCTTCATCATAATCTTTTAATTTATATAAAATTCTTCCCAACATTTTCTGTGTATAATGTTCGTTTGAAGCTAACGTATCAATTTTTTCTAATAAACTAATTGCTGGTAAATATTCTTTTCGCCTATATAAATCATTAATCTTTAATTTGTTTAAAGCGATATGGTTTTGATTTACTTTCAATCCTTTATTTATAAATAAATTTGCCGAATCTCTATCTCTTAATAATGTATACGAAACTGCCAATTGATGGATTGCTTTTATATGTTCATCATCATACTTATAAGCATCTAAAAAACTATCAATCTTTGGATTTCTCTTTTTTAACATTGAAAATACTAAGCCTAATTGATAATGATAATTAGCATTTGTTTTGTCTTTCACGATTAAAAACTCAAAAACTTTCTTTGCTTTTAAAGGTTGTTTAGTTTGCAAGTATAATTTACCAAGTTGATAATTGATTAATAAATTATCAGCATCTTTTTCAATAATCTCTTCAAAAATTGAAATTGCTTTTTGTAGTTTTTTCTCTTTTTGGTAAGCTTTTCCTAAATTAACTTTAATCACATAATCATCTTTTAGTTCTATAGCTTGTTCGAAATATTTTGCAGCTTTTTTATAATCATCAATAGAAGTATAAATTTTAGCAGTTTTTATATTAGTTTTAAATGTGGATGGCAGCTTTTTAAGTTGAACTAAAGCCTTTTTATAACGTCCAAAAGTTAATAAACTATCAATTGATTTAAAAGCCGAAGTTTGTGCTTCGGCTTTTATGAATCCAATTACTAAAACAATAATTAAAATTCTCTTTTTCATATATTTTTAATCCTTATGCGACAACCAAGTCATAATATTTAATAACAATTTATAATTTTCTTCTGCTCCTTTAGCATTCATTCCTACTTTAAATTGATTTCTTCCCGCTAATTGAGCAGTAAACATTGCAGCTTCCCCAAAGAATGCTACTTTACCTTTTCCATATTTCATAATTGCACCTTGTGATAACCCTTTAGCTGAAAAGCTTTTTGTTTTTTCTGAAAATCGCCACATGGTATCTGGTAAATGCACTCGCATTTTCTCATTTGTTTTTAAAATTGATATTGCTTTATTCGGAATTTTAAACGCTTGCCCTGTAAATGTTTTTATCAATTTTATCTTTTCATATTTATCACTTCCATTTATGATTTTATGATTCCCTAACAATGAGTTTCTATCTAAAAAATCAAATATTCCTCTTCGGTTTTCATCAAATAAAAAGCTATCGTAAAAAGTAAATCCAAATGATTTTGCTAGCTTCTCACTCGCCCCTGCAAAAGGCATATGATCAGCAATTAAAAATAAAGAACCTCCTTTTTTAACCCAGCTTTTCACAGCTTTTATTTCCTCTTTTGAAAAAGCACTTGGTGTTGGTACTACAAAAGGGCCTCTAGCATTCTCAACTAAAGCATTTGATATTACCAATACCTTTATTCTCTCTAAACTTTCTTTAGAAAACTTTTCTGTAAAGCCTTTTACTTTATAACCTGCTTGATTTAAAACATTTGCAAACGGTTTAAATCGATTATCTTTTGTATGAAAGTTATTATGAGCTTCATCAATATATACCTCAACATTCATTTCTCTTTTTTGAATACTAGGTATATATAATGTATCAGGTATTTGTTGTGCCATACCAAATGTATTTATAGACAATAACAATACTATTATAAAATACCTCAACTTACTCAACATTAAATGTTATTGGTAATGTATAACCAACATTAACTTTTTTGCCTTTATGTTCACCAGGGATTAATTGAGGCAATTTACTTATCATTCGTATAGCTTCTTCTTTTAATGCCGGATGCGGAGCTCTTGCATTAATATTTTTAATATTACCGTCTTTACCTATTTTAAACTGAACATATATTCGTTTTTTACCCGCTGAAAGTCCTAAATTCTTAGTTAAATCTGAATTAAAGTTTTCTTGTACAAATTTTGTTAAACTAAGATTTAAACATTTTTTATCTCCATCTGCACAGCCTGGGAATGTTGGTGCTTTTTCAATAATTGCAAAAGGAACATCTTCTGTTTCTTCTTTATATTCTGACTTGATTTTTTTAACTGATGCTTTTAAATCTAAAACCAATATTTTTCTTTCTTTATTTTCAAAACCTTCAAAAATTCTAAGTACTACCTCATAATCTTTATCTTTAAAAAGATCTTTCTTTTCATTATACTCTAATAATTCAAAATTTGTTAAATCTCCTATCTGAAACTCTTTAGTGTTCGGAAGTTCATACCCCATATAAATATCCATATAAGATTGTTTAGAATCAGATATCTTCTTTTCCATTCCTTTAACATCTGAATACATCACAGTATTCTCTTTTTGCTGTTCTGTATTATTCGTTTCCTGAGTACAAGCAGTATACAAAACCATACTTGCTAGTAACGGAATCAATAACAAATACTTTAATTGTTTAATTTCTTTCGATTTCTTTTTCGTCATCATAATAATTCGTTTTTTGATTAATGAATGTTTATAAAATTGATTAATGAACGAAATACTCTCCACCTGAAAAATATCTGAGAGTAAATTGTTTATATAATTTTCTTTTAGAGTAGACTTACTTACTATTGCGTCAGAAATATATTCATGTACTAATGAAATGCGATTTTGATACACATATACCATTGGGTTAAACCACATAATGATTCTTAAAAATTCAAAAAACAATAAATCGAATGTGTGTTTTTGTTGGCTATGTACTAATTCGTGCTGAATAATCTTTTCTTGTTTTTCAGCCGGAATACCCTTTCCTAAAAAAATATAGTTAAAGAATGAAAACGCTTTTGAACCTTTAGGTAACAGTACTAATTTATAAGAGTTTCTTTTCTCGCTTCCATATTTAAAAATCAGTCGGATAATACGTTGTAGTTTCATCATAAAAACTACCAAGAACAATAAGCTCCCTAACCAAAATAATACATCTAAATAGTCTATTGACTGATACCATACTGCTTGCTCAATAACTTTTTGAGGTGACAATACTACCTCTGGAAGTAAAATTGTATACTCTAATGGAACCGCTTTTTGAATTGTTGGTATTTTTAATAACGGAAGCATAAATGAGATTACTGCTGTAATCAGCAAATACCATCGGTTCTTAGTAAAAAATGTTTCTTTACTTAAAAAGAAATCGTACACCGCAACAAATAGCGCTTGAAATAAAATTACTTGAATGATATAGTTTATCATGATTTCTTGTTTTTATCTACTTCTTTTAAAATACTCTCTAGCTCATTGATATCCATTTTATTTTCTTTCATAAAAAAAGACACCATGCTTTTAAATGAACCTCCAAAATATCCGTTCATTAACTTATGTAAGCTTTCATTACTATAATCCGATTTTTCCACTAAAGGATGATATACATACCCTCTCCCTTTTGGTTCGTGCCCTACAAATTCTTTTGTTTCTAAAATTCTAATGATTGTTGAAACTGTATTATATGCTGGTTTTGGCTCTGGTAATTCAGCGATTACTTCTTTTACCGAAGCAACTTTTAAATCCCATAACACCTGCATTATTTGCTCTTCTGCTTTTGTTAACTGCTTACTCATTTATAATCAAGTTTTATTTTAACACTACAAATATAACTAAAAAATTAGTTTAAACTAATTTTTTAGTTATAAAATCATGTAACAAACTGTTCGTATTTTCGTCATACTTATGAGAAATCGTTAAAAACACCATGGATATACTACTTGCCTTTCTTGGCTTCTTTTTTGTTTGCTTAGGTATAATTGGATCATTTTTACCAATTTTACCAGGGCCTATTACTAGTTGGATTGGATTATTGCTATTACATTTAACAAAGGCAATACCACAAGACTGGACTTTTCTAGGAATTACCTTGGCTATAGCGCTGCTAATTTTTTTCTTAGATTATTTCATTCCGGCAATGGGCACAAAACGTTTTGGAGGCACTAAGTATGGTGTATATGGAACAACCATTGGGTTAATTATAGGTTTATTCTCCCCTATTCCATTTGGTATATTAATAGGAGCTTTTTGTGGGGCTTTAGTAGGTGAATTAATTTACGACAGTAATGACACTAGTAGAGCTATAAAAGCTTCTTTCGGTGCATTTTTAGGCTTCCTCGCTTCGGTTACAATTAAATTCTCGATTTCATCAGTATATTTTGTGTTATTTATAATAACACTCTGGGAATATAAAGAAGTTTTATTCTAGTAGAGTTTAGTGCAAAAAAAAAGCAACCCATTTCAGGGAAGCTTTCCATTGGTTAACAAAACCATGACACTATTTAAAGTGTCTAACAACACAACTAAATGCTACTTTATAAAAAAGCAGCCTGCAAATATACGACCTTTTTTAAAACTCACAAGTTTTTTCTTTTATTTTACAAAAAATGCGAATTTGTTATTCATTGTTTAATTCTTCAATTGATTGTATCTTTGCGTCTTCATTAAAAATTATAAAAAATAACCCATGCAATTATCAGAACAAGAAGTTGTACGTAGAGAAAAGTTAGGGAGATTACGCGAGTTAAACATTAACCCGTACCCTGCTGATTTATTTCCATTAAATTCTAATTCGAAAGAAATTAAACAGGAGTTTGAAGAAGGAAAAAAGGTGGTGATTGCTGGTAGATTAATGAGTCGTCGTATTCAAGGAAAAGCTTCCTTTGCTGAATTACAAGACAGCGAAGGACGCATACAAGTATACTTTAACAGAGATGAAATTTGTACTGGAGAAGACAAAACTTTATACAACGAAGTATATAAGAAATTATTAGACATAGGAGATTTCATTGGAATTGAAGGTGAATTATTCACAACTCAAGTAGGTGAAAAAACTGTAATGGTTAAAGGTTTTAAATTACTAAGTAAATCTTTAAAACCATTACCTATACCAAAAGTTGATGCAGAAGGAAATACTTTCGATGGGTTTACAGATCCTGAGATGCGTTACCGTCAGCGTTATGCTGATTTAGTGGTTAATCCACACGTAAAAGAGGTATTTATAAAGCGTACAAAATTATTCAACGCCATGCGTTCGTTTTTTAATGACGCTGGTTATTTTGAAGTTGAAACACCAATTTTACAACCTATCGCAGGTGGTGCAGCTGCAAGACCTTTTATTACGCATCACAATGCTTTAGATATTCCGTTATACATGCGTATTGCAAACGAATTATACTTAAAGCGTTTAATTGTTGGTGGTTTTGATGGTGTATACGAATTTTCTAAAAACTTCCGTAACGAAGGAATGGATAGAACGCACAATCCAGAATTTACAGCAATGGAAATTTATGTAGCTTATAAAGACTACAACTGGATGATGGATTTCACGGAAAAATTATTAGAGCATTGTGCTATTGCCGTTAATGGAACTACCGAAGCTACTTTTGGAGAGCATAAAGTAGATTTCAAAGCACCGTATGCTCGTGTAACGATGGCAGATTCTATTAAGCACTTTACAGGTTTTGATATTAATGGCAAGTCTGAAGAAGAATTATTTGAAGCTGCTAAAGGAATGGGTATCGAAGTAGATGCTACAATGGGTAAAGGAAAATTAATTGATGAAATGTTTGGTGAGAAATGTGAAGGCAATTACATTCAACCAACTTTTATTACTGATTATCCTAAAGAAATGTCTCCTTTATGTAAAGAGCACAGAGATAATCCTGAATTAACTGAGCGTTTCGAATTAATGGTTTGTGGTAAAGAAATTGCGAATGCATATTCTGAATTAAACGACCCTATTGATCAACGTGAGCGTTTCGAAGCACAATTAGAATTAGCAAAACGTGGTGATGATGAAGCTAGCGAATTTATAGATCAAGATTTCTTGCGTGCTTTAGAGTATGGTATGCCTCCTACATCTGGTTTAGGTATTGGTATGGATCGTTTAATCATGTATTTAACTAACAATCCGTCTATTCAAGAAGTACTATTCTTCCCTCAAATGAGACCTGAGAAAAAAGCTCCTTCAATAAAATTAAATGATGAAGAGAAAGCTGTACTAGCTTTGTTAGAAAAAGCAGAAAAAATTAGTTTAGGTGATTTAAAAACTCAAAGTGGATTATCTAATAAAAAATGGGATAAAACCATTAAAGGATTAACTAAAAACAAATTAGCAAAAGTTGAAAAAACTGATTCCGGTTTATTTGTTGAAATAGTTTAATTTAAGTTACAATGAAAAAAAGAATACTATTAATAATTTTTCTTGTTTTTTTATCAAAAACATATTCTCAAAACAGTAAAATTACTTTTCAACTATCAGCGGGAACAACCTTATCTTTACCAAAAACGAGTAACCTTATAGAAGACACACATATTGATGGTGCTCCTATAATAAAATCATCTATAAATATTGGAGGCTATATTTTGCCTAGTATAAATTACATGCTTAACAATAAAAGTTCATTAGACTTTGGTATTGGATTTTACTTAGATAGGTTTTCTATTGAAGAAAAAATAGGATTTACTACAAAGGATGGGACTAGAAATATCAGTCAAATTCAAACCCCTTTCAACTACAACTTCCATTTCGGAAAAGAAAAAGCATACAAATTTGGTGTTGGTGGATTCGTTAACTTTATTTTAAACGCTAATGAAAAAGGCATAGGTACAATAAATACTTCTTTAGGAAACATAGTTTCTCCAGATGATTATATTACAACTAATCAAACAATAAATTATAATGAAAGTATAAGTCACATATTTAATACTGTTAGTTTTGGAGCTTTTATTCAACTAAAGAAAACTATTTCTTTTTCTTCCAATAAAAAAGGGTTTATTCTTTTAAAAATAAATCAACATATTAATACTGTTAAAAGTATTAAACCTAGTAATTATGACGCATTCAATAGCAAAAACGAAAACAACCCTACAACAATTAACTTAGGGGTTGGAATAAATTTGTTTTAACAGTCTAGTAGAAGAACTAACAAAGACTATGATTTCGTTTCTTACTCATTAATATCAACAAAAAGGCTGTTTCAATAGACAGCCTTTTTGTTTGTATAAGTTTAAAACATTATTTTTTCATAACTTTAAAGAGCTATGAGAAAATTGTTAGAATATCCACTTTCCTATTTTTTGATTTTTCTTATAATTGGAATCATATTTCAATTCTACACATCTATTTGGAATTACAGTATTAACTTTTTGTTTTTACTTTTTGGAACTCTTATCACAATACTTTTCTTTTATGATAAAGCTAAAAGAACTTTTACTTTAATTAGCTACTTCTTATTTTTCTTCTTGGGAGTTTCTGTCACTTATTTTAACAACCCTAAAAATAAACCTGACTATTATGAGAAATTTACCAATGAAAACTCAATCGCTGTTTTAACAATCCAAAAAGTTTTAAAACCTGGTAATTATTACAATAAGTACGTTGCTAATGTTACACAAGTAGGTACAGAAAAAACTACAGGAAAAGTTCTATTGAACATTCAAAAAGATAGCGTACACAACTCTTTACAAATAGGCAATCAACTATTTTTAAAACCAGAGTTTAAGGAATTAATTCCCCCTTTAAATCCATATCAATTTAGTTATAAAGATTACTTAGCAAAACAGCACATTTATCATCAAATATTCACAAGCAAAAATCAATATAAAAAACTAAACAATAGTAGTTTCTCTTTAGTCGGAATGTCTGCAGCGGTTAGAAGCAAAGTTCAAACTTCTTTAAGAAAGTATCATTTTTCTAAAAATGAATACGCAGTTATTAATGCTTTATTATTGGGGCAACGTCAAGAAATATCCAAAGAACTTTTACAAGATTATACCAATGCTGGGGCCATCCATATTTTAGCAATTTCAGGACTTCATATAGGTATTATACTACTAATCTTATCGTTTCTATTTAAACCTATAGAACAGTTTAAAAATGGACGATTGATAAAAAGTATCTTAATCATATTACTGCTTTGGATCTTTGCTTTTATTGCCGGTTTATCCGCATCAGTTGTAAGAGCTGTAACCATGTTTACTTTTGTAGCAATTGGAGGTTCTTTTAAAAAGAAAAAGATAATTGAGCATTCATTAATTAGCTCCATGTTTTTACTTTTATTGATAAAACCTCTTTTCTTATTTGATGTAGGTTTTCAATTAAGTTATTTAGCTGTATTTGGAATTATTTGGGTACAACCACTACTGTACAAACTATGGAAACCGAACATCTGGTTGTTAGATAAGTTCTGGGGATTATTCACTGTATCTATTGCTGCACAAGTAGGAATATTACCAATCAGTTTATATTATTTCCATCAATTTCCAGCGTTATTTATTTTATCTAACCTAATTATTATTCCTTTTTTAGGAAGTATTTTAATTGGTGGGATTCTTATCATAATCTTATCCGCTTTAAATATACTACCACAATTTATTGCTGACTTATATGGCTGGATAATCTCTTTGATGAATAAAATTGTGATTTGGGTTTCGAGCAAAGAAGAATTTCTTTTTAAAGAAATTTCTATGTCTTTTAATGAAATGATGGTTTGGTATGTTTTTATTTTTTTTGGATGTCAATTTTTAATCCACAGAAATATTAAACAACTCAGGTATTTTTTAATTTCCATAATCTTAGTGCAATCAGTTTATATTTTTGAAGCATATCAAAGAAACGATAAAGAAGAATTAATCGTTTTTCATAAAAGCAGGAAAAATTTAATTGGAATCAGGAATTCTAATAAACTAAAGATATATCACAATCTTGATTCAAACAAGGTAAAAACAGAAAAATCAATTATTACATATCGTGTAAATGAAAATATCAAGAGTAAATTCTCTAACAAAAAACCAACGCTTTTAAAATTTAAGTCTGATACTATTTTAATAATAGACAGTTTAGGTATTTACCAATTTAAAAACATTAAAAATCCGATAGTACTTTTACAAAACAGTCCGAAAATAAATTTAAATCGATTAATTAAAAAACTAGCACCTAAACAAATCGTTGCAGATGGCAGCAATTACAAAAGCTATATTAATAAATGGAAAGCAACTTGTAAAAAAAGAAAAACTCCGTTTTATCACACTGGACAAAACGGAGCTTATACTATTAATTAAAACTCGTTAATTTACACTTTTAAAATTCTTTTCAAAATCTACCCAGCTTGAGTTTTTATAATTATCGTTATTAAAAAATGCTAAGATTTTTTCGAAGCGTTTTTCTGTTAAATACCCAGGAACAGTTTGAATCAGCTGTTCTTCAGGGTTAAAAAAAGCTGTTGAAGGATAACTCATTTTACCTTTCATAATAGCTGCTGCTAACTCATGGTACTTACTTCTACCCTCTTTTACAAACTTATATGTTTTTCCTTTAAACTGAATATCCTCTTTACCTTCTCCATCCATCTTTACAGCATAGTAATTATCATTAATATACTTAACAATAACATCGCTCTTATAAGTGGTTTTATCCATTTTTTTACACCAACCACACCAATCGGTATATAAATCAACTAAAATAGGTTTAGGATTCTCTTTATTCTTTTCTATTGCTTCTTCAAAAGTTAACCAATTAACTTCTTCTTGTGCATTTACTCCAACTGAAATAATTGCTAAAACGGCTACTAATATTAATTTCTTCATGTCTCTTAGGTCTCAATAAGTATTCCAAATTTACAAAAAAACCTGTCAATTATTAATAATCGACAGGTTGTTAAGTTATTTTAACTTTTAATTAGGGTTATTTCACCCCGTGCATTAATTTTTTAATTACTGGATATAATGCAGCAGATAATACCGCTAAACCAACAGATACTGCTGTTAAAATCCAGAAGAAAGTACTTAATCCACTTTCTTGAGCAATCGCTTCAGAAGATTCTGCAAACACACCTGCTAATTTCATTCCAATTGCTACTGCTAAATACCAAATACCAAACATAAATGCAATCATACGACCTGGTACTAATTTAGATACATATGATAATGCTACTGGTGACACACATAATTCTCCCATTGTATGAAAGAAATATACTAAGATTAACCAGATCATACTTACAGATGCTGTTTTAGCTCCTATAGGAATACCTGCTGAACCTATTGCCACACAAGCCATACCTAAACCTAATAATCCCATCCCAATTGCCCATTTCATATTTGCGTTTGGGTTGTACTTACTCTCCCACCATTTAGAAAATAATGGTGCTAGTGTAATAATAAATAATGAGTTTAATATTGAGAACCAAGATGCTGGAACTTCAGTAGTATCTTTTTGGAATTCTTCATTCAACATCCATAAAGCAATACCCCAAACAATAACAAAACTTAATGCTAAGAATATGTTTGATAAAGCATATTTACCAAATGTCTTTTTAAATAATAAGTATAATACCCAAGTAATAATTCCTAAAGGAACAATAGTCATTAATGAGTTTACAATTTTAAATATCATACCTGCACTTCCTTCTAAAGTACGTTGTGTATAATCTTTAGCAAATACTGTAAGTGAACTTGGAGATTGCTCAAAAATTGCCCAGAAGAAAATCGTAACGAAAGCGAAGAATATTACCGCTAACATTCTATCTCTTAGTACTGGAGTATACTTTGGAATTCTTATTATTAATAATGCTAAAAATAAACCTAGAGCGGTTAAAATAGCTACATTAGAACCTGACAACCCAGCTAATTCGAAAGGGAATAAATTATATGCTCCTTCTGATATTTTTGATATTGGATCATTGAACACCCAAGCTAATCCTAATAGAGAAGAAATAGCAATCATTATTTTTTGAGTTCCAGTAAAAGGATTTCTTCCTTCTTCATCAGAAGTATTTTCTGAAGTTACATCATCAATTAAGTCAATATTTTTATTTTTAGGTCCGTCACCAATTTTACCGAAAATTCCTTGAGCAAACCAGAATTGTAACATTCCGAATAACATAAAGATACCAGCTACTCCGAATCCCCAAGACCAACCGATCTTTTCACCTAAGTAACCACATAAAAGAATACCTAAGAAAGCTCCTGCATTTACTCCCATATAAAATATAGTGTAAGCTCCATCTTTCTTTTCAGCTTTTCCTTCATACATTTCAGATATAATAGAAGTCATGTTTGGCTTAAAAAAACCACTACCAATAACTAACAAACCTAAACCTGCATAGATAAAAAATGGTGTTTCTACGGCCATACAACCATGACCTAGAGTCATTAATACAGCACCCCAAACTACAGCTTTACGAATACCAATAACATTATCTGCAAAATAACCACCTACCATAGTAGATAAATATACTAACGACGTATAAGTACCAAAGATTGCGTATGCCCATTCTCTTGGCCATCCCCAACCTTCATCCATTAATGATGCAGTGAAAAATAAGATTAATAATGCACGCATTCCGTAATACGAAAAACGTTCCCACATTTCTGTAAAAAACAACACGAACAATCCTGCCGGATGCCCTAATACTTTGTCTTTAAATAGATTTTCAATATCTGTATTCATATTTCTGTTATATAGTTTATAAATGAAAGAAACCTTGAAATATTAAATCTTTCAAGGTTGTGTGTTTTTTTAGTGTACGTTACCCATTAACTTTTTCATTAATGGAGAAAAGATTAATACAATTGCTCCTGCTGCTAAAGAATACATAGCAATTAAATGGAATCCATCGGTATACACTCCTAAAGTATCTAATCCTCCTACATTGGCATCAGTACTTTCTACAGCTAATTGTTTAGAAATAAATCCTACAATTTGAAAAGCAAAAGCTGATGATAAAAACCAAACTCCCATCATAAATGCTACAATGTTTTTTGGTGATAAATCTGTAATTTTTGATAAGCCAACAGGCGACATAAATAATTCTCCAATTGAAATGATAAAGTACATTACTAATAAGTATGTAAAAGGAACCATTCCGTTTTCATTTGCACTTGTTCCACTAATTGAAAGAATATAAAAACTTACACCAGCTAAAAGTAATCCTAATCCAAATTTATATGGTGTTCTTGGATTTAACTTTCTCTTTGATAAATATCCCCATAATAATGAAATTGGAATTGCTAAAATGATAATAAACATTGAGTTTAATGCATTTGTTTGACTAGCTGTCATAATACCA
This sequence comes from uncultured Tenacibaculum sp., assembly GCA_947504185.1. GTDB lineage: Bacteria > Bacteroidota > Bacteroidia > Flavobacteriales > Flavobacteriaceae > Polaribacter. Next base: position 18,502 of record CANNGJ010000019.1, read on the forward strand.
TCTAAATCAACATTTCTTGAAGCAAATAAAGTAATTACACTTCCAGATAATTCATGGAAACCCCAAAAAAGAGTCATGAAAAATGTAATTAATACAGCCATAAACAACTTTTTACGTGCTTCACTATCTAAGTTATACATAATATACCCTAAGTAAGCCAACACAGCAAAACCTATAAATTTGAATATTCCGCTTACATAATTCGCTTGCCAAGAAGAAAGTAACCATGCTATTGCTGGTGCACATAAAAATGCGATTATTGGTATTAATGTCTTTTGAGGAATTCCTAAAACTCTCTTTTCATATACTTCCTGACTAGGTGGCATCCCTTTATCTCCAAAAACATTTTTTTTAATTCCACTCCAAAAGAAAATTAATCCTGCTAACATTCCTATTCCTGCAAGACCAAAACCATAATGCCAACCGTATTCCGCAGCTAACCAACCACATAATAAAGGAGCTACAAATCCACCGATATTAATTCCCATATAAAAAATGGTGAATCCTGAATCTTTTCTTACATCTCCATCTTCATATAAAGAACCTACAAATGTTGAAATATTTGGTTTAAAAAAACCATTACCTACTACTATAAAAGCTAATGCTAAAAAGAAAGCAATGTCATTTTCTATAGCTAGTACAAAATGACCTAAAGCCATTAAAACACCACCCAAGAATATAGAAGCTCGCATTCCTAAAATTTTATCAGAAATCTGACCTCCAATTACAGTTGATGCATATACTAAAGAGCCATAAGAAGCATATACGATTGCCGTTGCAACATCGCGATCTGCAATAGCTTTAAAAATTTCTTGCACCATGTACAAGGTTAATAAAGCACGCATTCCATAGAAACTAAAACGTTCCCATAACTCTGCGAAAAATAAATAAAACAATCCTTTAGGATGTCCGAACATTTGTTGCTCTTCTGGCTTAACTACTGAACTCATATAAATTATGGTTTAATTTTATAAATTGTTTTTAATAAAGTTTGTCATTTTTGTGTACAAATGTAAGCGAGTATTACCTCCATAAATTCCGTGGTTTTTATCTGGATACATTCCCCATTCGAATTGCTTGTTTGCTTGAATTAACGCTTCAGCCATTCTATAGGCATTCTGTACATGTACATTATCATCACCTGTTCCGTGAATTAATAAATATTTTCCTTTTAATAGTTCTGGGTAATTTAATGGAGAATTCGCATCATATCCTTCCGGATTTTCTTCTGGAGTTCTCATATAACGCTCTGTATAAATTGTATCGTAAAAACGCCAAGTAGTAACTGGTGCAACTGCGATGGCAGCAGCAAAAATATCGTTTCCTTTTAATAATGAATTTGTACTCATATGACCACCAAATGACCAACCCCAAATACCAATTCTTTTTGCATCTACATAAGGTAATTCTGCTAATTTCTTAGCCACTGCTATTTGATCTTCTGTCTCGTGCTTTACTAAATTCATATAAGTAACTTTTTTAAAGTCACGTCCTTTAAATCCTGTTCCTCTACCATCAACACAAACAACTATATAACCATCTTGTGCTAACATTTGATGCCAATAATCATTCGCGCTGTTCCAACGATTTGCTACTTGCTGAGATCCTGGACCAGAATACTGATACATTAACACAGGGTATTTTTTATTCGAATCAAAATTAGCTGGTTTGATGGCATACATATTTAAATCCTCTCCATTTATAGAAATAGTTGAGAATTCTTTTTTACTTAAATTATATCCAGCGATTGTTTCTTTTAAAGCAGCGTTGTCTTTTATTGTTTTTAAGACCTTTCCTGAATCGTCTCTTAAAGTATATACATTTGGAGTATTTACATCAGAAAAAGTATTGATAAAATAGTGCATGTTTTTACTAAACGAAGCTCTGTTGGTTCCTGAAGCATTGCTTAACAACGTCTTACTTTTGCCTTTTAAAGAAATACTATATACTCCTCTATTTATTGATCCATTCTCAACAGATTGGTAGTAAATAGTTTTTTTATCAGCATTATATCCGTAATAAGAAGTTACTTCCCAATTACCTTTGGTAACTTGATTAATTAACCTTCCTTCTTTACTGTAATGATAAATATGGTTGAATCCATCTTTTTCGCTTGTCCAGATAAAACTATTATCATCTAAAAAAGTTAAATCATCAGTTACATCAACATACGCTTTATCAGTTTCGTTTAAGATTAAAGAACTATCGTAAGAATCTGCATTAACAAAGTACATTTTTAAATCGTTTTGATGACGATTTAATGTACGTACAGCTAATAGATTATCTTCATTCGTCCAATTAATTCTTGGAATATACTCATAATCACCTACTCTAATTTCGGCAGTTTTATTCGTTTTTAAAGAGAATATATGTAAAGATACTTTTGCATTTTCTTCTCCTGCTTTCGGATACTTAAATACATGCTGGCTAGGATATTTTCCTTTTCCATAAACATCCATAGAGAAAGTCTTCACTTTACTTTCATCAAAACGTAAATATGCTAAATTTTTACTGTCTTTACTCCACTCAAAAGCTTTTACAAAAGCAAATTCCTCCTCATATACCCAATCAGTAATACCATTAATAATTTCATTCTTTTTACCGTCTTTTGTAACTTGAATTAATGTACCGTTAGAAAGGTCCTTTATAAAAAGATTATTCTCTTTAGCGTAAGCTACTCTCTTACTATCAGGAGAAAATGTTGGCTCTTGAATATCTTTACCAATTAAATCTAATGATTTTGTTCCGATATCGTACACGTAAAATGTACCCAAAAAAGAACGACGAAAAATCGGTTTAAAGGCAGTACCTAAAATCAATTTTGATTCGTCGTTGTTAAAACTATATGATTGAAAGTTTTTTAATCCTTCTAAATCTTTACTACTTACAATTGTGGCAACTTTTTCTAAAGTTTTGTAACTATATTTATCTACTGTTGAGCTTTCTTCAGAATAATTTAAAAGCGAATAAAAATCTCCATTCATTGAATTTAGAGAATTCATGTAATCAGCTCTAAATGTGCCTTTTTTCCATATATCTTCTAAAGAAATATCATTTTTCTGAGCTTGTAAAAGCGAAGATATCCCTATAAAAAACAGTAGTATTTTCTTCATATTACCTTGTTGTTTGTCTAAAAAGTTTGCCAAGTTTACGGAAAAATCATCAAAAATCAGCTCAAAAAGATTAGAAATCCTAAATAAGAAGCCTATTTTAACAGGATTCATTTATCTTTGAGCCACTCAAAATAAATTAAGAATGTCTAAAATTATTTCTGGATTTTCGAAACTTACCAAAGAAGAAAAAATTGATTGGTTAGCTAAAACATATTTTAACAACCAACCCGAAATTATACAAACACTAAAACAGTATTGGAACGTTGATAATAAATTGCAACAATTACATGATGATTTTATAGAGAATACTATTTCTAACTTTTATATGCCGTACGGTATTGCTCCTAATTTTGTTATTAACGGACGTGATTATGTAATACCAATGGTTGTCGAAGAAAGCTCAGTAGTTGCTGCTGCTTCTCTAGTTGCTAAATACTGGAGTACTCGTGGTGGTTTTAAAACAGAAGTAATTTCTACTACCAAAATTGGTCAAGTACACTTTATGTATGCTGGCGATAAAACTGATTTAGAGAATTATTTTCAAGAGCAGAAACCTAAATTACACGATGCTACAGCTCCCATTACTAAAAATATGGAAAAACGTGGTGGTGGTATTTTAGATATTCAGCTAGTTGATAAAACTGATAAACTTGCTAATTACTACCAACTACATGTTACGTTTGAAACCAAAGATTCAATGGGAGCAAACTTTATCAACTCGTGTTTAGAAGCAATGGCTAATCAATTTAGAAATGATGAGATTGACATTGTTATGAGCATACTTTCTAACTACGTTCCTGAATGTACTGTTAGAGCTGAAGTGAGCTGCAAGGTAGAAGATTTAGGAGGAGAGAATCCACAGAAGTTTGCTGAAAAATTTGAACAAGCTGTTAAAATTGCTGAAATAGAGCCTTATCGTGCAGTAACGCACAACAAAGGAATTATGAATGGTATCGATGCTGTTGTTTTAGCTACTGGAAATGATTTTAGAGCTATTGAAGCTGGTGCTCATGCATACGCTTCAAAAGAAGGTCGATATAAAAGCTTAACACATTGTACTGTGAAAGATGGTATTTTTAAATTTTGGATTGAGATTCCGTTAGCACTAGGAACAGTTGGTGGCTTAACCTCTTTACACCCTATGGCAAAATTATCGTTAGATATGATGCAAAAACCTAGCGCAAGAGATTTAATGCAAATTATTGCAACTGCAGGTTTAGCACAAAATTTTGCTGCCTTACGTGCTTTGACTACCAAAGGGATTCAACACGGACATATGAAAATGCACTTACAAAACATTTTAAATCAGTTAGGAGCATCAATTAAAGAAAAGGAAGAAATAACTACTTATTTTGAAAATAAAACAGTTTCTCACAGTGCTGTAGTTGATAAATTTAATGAAATAAGAAAGTAATTTTGAACAAGTTTTACAGTAACGGAAAATTATTATTAACTGGCGAATATGTTGTTCTCGACGGAGCAATCTCTTTAGCAGTTCCAACAAAATTTGGTCAAGATTTAATCGTTGAACCGATTAAAGAACCTCAACTCATTTGGGGAAGCTTTACCGACAAAGGTGAGTGCTGGTTCGAAGCAAGTTTCGACTTACCTAAACTTCGTTTAACCTCAGCTACATTTAATTCTAACAAAGAAGGAAGTGCAGAATTCATTGCTGAAACTTTACGTGATATTTTATCCGAAGCTAAAAAAATGAATCCTCAGTTTTTAAATTCTGAAAACGGATTTATTGTAAAAACAAATTTAACTTTCCCACAAGATTGGGGATTAGGAAGTTCATCAACTTTAATAAACAATATTGCTACTTGGGCAAATGTAAATCCGTTTAATTTATTATGGAATGCTTTTTCCGGTAGCGGTTATGATATTGCTTGCGCAAGTAACAACACTCCTATTTTATATCAATTAGAAAATAAGAAACCTATAATTGAAGAGGTGAAATTTAATCCTAGCTTTAAAGATGAATTGTTTTTTGTGTATTTAAATCAAAAGCAAAACAGTAGAGAAGGAATTTCGCACTACAAACAACATAAAGAGGAAGCAAAAACATTAATTCCTGAAATTAATAATTTAACTCAAGAATTTTTAGAAGCTGACTCTTCTAAAAATTTAAACAAGATAATTATTGAGCACGAACGTATTATTAGTTCAATTACAAAACAAGAACCTGTAAAAAAACGGTTGTTTTCTGACTATTTCGGAGAAACAAAAAGTTTAGGTGCTTGGGGTGGTGATTTTATTCTGGCTACAGGAAATGAAGACACTAATAAATACTTCAATAAAAAAGGATACAACACTGTTATTCCTTATAAAGAAATGGTTTTATAATGAAAAAAGTAATAATCGTTGGTGGTGGAGCTGCAGGATTTTTCACAGCTATTAACGCTAAAGAAGCAAATCCTGATTTAGACATTACCATTCTTGAAAAAGGTAAAGAGGTTTTACAAAAAGTTAAGATTTCTGGAGGAGGACGTTGTAATGTCACGCATGCTTGTTTTGACCCCAAAGAACTAACAAAATTCTATCCTCGTGGAGAAAAAGAACTATTAGGTCCTTTTCATCAATTTATGACAGGTGATACTTTTGAGTGGTTTGATAACAGAAATATTCCTTTAAAAATAGAAAGCGACAATCGCGTGTTTCCGGAAGCAAATACATCTCAAGCAATTATCGATTGTTTTCAGAACGCTGTTGATAGTTTGGGGATTAAAGTATTAAAAAACCATGGCGTAAATTCAGTTTCTAAACAAAGTGACAAATGGATTGTTAACACTAAAGAAAAACAATTTGAAGCTGATTATTTAGTAGTTGCAGCTGGAAGCTCAAAAAAAGTGTGGGATTTATGCAAAACCTTAGATCATAACATCATCGAACCTGTACCTTCTTTATTTACCTTTAATATAAAAGACAAACGAATTATTAATTTGGGTGGAATAGCAGTACCAAATGCTGAAGTAAAATTAATTGGAACCAATTTAGAAAATTCAGGACCTTTATTAATAACACACTGGGGCTTAAGTGGACCCGCTATTTTAAAATTATCCGCTTTTGGAGCAAGAGTTTTAGCCGAAAAGAAGTACCAATATAATGTTGAAGTAAATTGGCTAGGACAAGATTTTAATTCGGTTTTAGAAGAATTACAGAGTTTAAAAAAATCACAACCCAAAAAGCAAGTTAGTTTAAAATCTCCTTTTGCTGATATTCCTCGTCGTTTATGGGAACGTTTCATTGCTGCTTCAGAAATTAAACCCAATCAAAATTGGGCTGATTTAAGTAATAAGCAATTAGAAGGTTTATCAAATCAGCTCACAAAAGGAATATACAATGCCAACGGAAGAACTACTTTTAAAGATGAGTTTGTAACTGCTGGCGGAGTTGATTTAAAAGAAATAAATTTTAAACGTTTTGAAAGTAAGTTTCATAAAAACCTATTCTTCGTAGGTGAAGTTTTAAATATTGATGCTGTTACTGGTGGATTCAACTTCCAAAATGCATGGACTGGAGGTTATATCTGTGCAAAAAGCATTGCTAAATAATCCACAGTTTAACACATAATAAAGGTGTTACCTACAAGCTGAAAAACTAATTAAATCTTCGAAAAATCGTCTTCAATATTTAGAATAAAATCATTAAAATATTTCTTTGATTTATCCGATTTACGAAAAACTAAATGATGTGTCCTTTTTAATCCATTTTTACCAATTCGTTTAAAAATTAAATCATCAGACAATTTAAAAGATTTTAAGGCCCATTTAGGCATACATATTATCCCCATATTAGCGTTAACCATTTCCAAAGCCACTTCAGTTAATGGAATAGCAGAAATCTTTTTGGGTGTTATTTTATTTGGTTTTAAAAACTGTTCATAAACCGAAACAGTTTTTAACGGAAATGAATGAACTATTAAATGTGCATTTACAAAATCATTTAAATCTAAAAACTCCTTTTTATTCATAGGATTTTCTTGATGCATAATTGCAAAAATCTCATCTTCATAAACTTCAATACTTGATAAGATTTCATCTTGAGGCTTTGATGTGACTATTGCAATATCAATTTCATTTGACAAAATTTTTGAAATAGGCTGATGCGTGGCTTCAATAATCAAATCAACATTTATTTCAGGATACAAAAGCCCCATTTTCTGAATAAATAAGGAAAGACCTTGATAAAAACTATAGCATTCAGTACTTACTTTTATTGTACCAACAGACCCAGTTCGTAACTGTTCAATATTATGAAAACCTTTTTCAATACTTTCGAGAATAGAATTTCCTAAATTGTAAAGTTCGTTTCCTTCATCTGTCAATTTCCATTTATTTCGAGCTCGAAGAAAAACCTTAAAACCCAATCGCTCTTCAAGCTCTCTTAACTGATGACTTAAAGCTGATTGTGTCAAGAAAAGTTTTTCAGCAGAATTTGCAATACTACCTTCTTCAACTATCATCTTTATAAGCCTAAAATATTTGATTTCCATACCTGACAAATTTAATGATTAATAGCCTATACAATAGTTGAGAAAATTTCAACTAAAAATTAAAAAACCTCAATTTCAAAATTTGAAACAGTACTATGCTAAAGATATTTTTGTTGAAAATTAAATCTCAAAAAATATGCAAAAACAAAAAATGAATTCAACAACTGATTTATTAAGTGCTGTTCAAACTTACTTTGACGCCCTCTACTATTGCGATACTAAACTACTCAATAAAGTATTTCACAAAAATTCTAGTCTATTCGATGTTGATGAAGACCAAATTTTCGTTGAATCAATTGATAGCTTTAGTAAAGATGTTGGAGGAAGAGTATCACCAGAGAGTAAAGGACAGGAGCCTGAAGCGGAAATTTTAATGATTGACTGGTTATGTTCTGATTGCGCGACAGTAAAAATAAGAATTAGAGCACACCATAACGTATTTGTTGACCATTTAGGTTTTGTTAATGGAGAAAATGGCTGGCAGATAGTTTCCAAAATATGGCATTTGGAAAAGGTAATAGAATAAGCCATTAATCATTCTAGACTACATTTTTCTTTAATATATTTAACAAAACGCTAACTTATAAAGCAACGGGATTCTGAAAAAAATCAGAGTGACGCTATAAAAAAGTCCATTTACTAAGTTTAGTAAATGGACTTTTTTATAGCTAGCTTAATCTTAAATTAAACTACAGCTGATGCCTTCATTGATTTTCTATAAAGAAAAGAGTTAAAAATATTTCTTTTACCGAAGTTGTTTATAGACTTTGCATTTATAAACTTAAGAAATAACTTTTTACTAACACCAAAATACTCATAAGTGTTACCATCCGTAAAAGTAACTTCTAACAGCATACTTTTGTGCTTGTAATCTGCTACTTTAAATTCAGTAATTGTAGTATGATATGCTTCTAAATTATCTTCCTTTGTTTTTGGCGCTATACTTACTAAAAAGTGATATCCATCGATAATCTTTGTACTTACTTCTTCCGCTTCTAGTTTCTTTTCTTCATCTACAAACTTATCTGGATGCCATTCTTTTACCAATCCTCTATAAGTTTTCTTCAACTCCTTTAAGTCGATAGCTCCCTCTACGTTAAAAAGCTTTTTATATTCTTTTATTCGTTTCATTTTCCTGAAATAATTTAGCGCGCAAAGCTATTCAAATTATCTGAATATGAGACAGAAAGGTAATTAAATTAAAAAAGAATTTATTTATATTTAAAAAAGGTCAAAAAACCAAAACTCTATTATTTAGATTCCCGTTTTCACGGGAATGACATTTTCAATGGAAACCTCGAGATAAAGTTTTTCTATTAATAACTCATTACTGTACCATAATACAATAATTGAAAGGTTTTAACATCCAACAATAAACAATTCATCGCCATCATCATTCCGTAATTAGACTTATCGTAAAAAAGATATTCAAAGTAGTTTATCTCTTTTTCATACTCATAATAAGTAGCAGATGTTTTGAAGTTATCTTTATAGAAGTTTTCTAATTGAGATAACTGATGCACGTTAATTTTAACAGAATAGTCGTACAGACTATCAATTTTAACTTTAAGCTTCTTTCCTTTTAAAGTTAGCTCTCCGTTATTTTTAAAAAGAGTTGTTTTATAAATATCTTTAGTTAATAATTCATAGAGAACCATTTCTGTATTTACCTCTTTTTGAATACTCTCAATATATTTTGATAAATTATTTGACAATCTATTCAATTCGCTAATTCTAATTTTAGTTTTTTGAAACATCAACGGTTTCACATCAGCTTGTTTTTCAAAAAAAGCAGTTCTACCTTTTATGACTTCATCATTTACACGAATAGCATCAACAATAGACTTATGTGCAGTAAAGGTTTTGTGTTTGTGTTGCGATATACAGTTTAAAGAAACAAAACCAATAATTAGCAAAACAAACCTACTCCTCATGAAAATATTTTTTTTCACAAGATACTATGTTTTAACTAATTATTATAAAAGCTATATTACTCTTCTTCGTAACAATTAAAAACTATAGAATACCCGTACTCTACCGCTTCATTGTATAATTCTTTTTGTTCTTCCTCTTCAACATCATTTACTGAATCTAATCTGAAATATTCCTCTTCTATTTCGGTTACTTTCCACCCTTCATCTTTTATGTAAAAACTAGCGAGTTTTAAAGCTCCTTCTATATCTTTATAATCGATATATAAACTTACATAAGCTCCGATTACCTCATCGTAATGTTCAGATGATTTCTTTGGTTTTGCTAAGGCATTTATTAAAAACATATTTTCTTTTTTATTGGTTAAGCTAATTCTCCTCTGTGTGGTTTTAGAGCATCTCTAAAAATTTTCATATTACTTTCATCAACGATAATAAAAGCAATTGTATGCATCGGATTGATTTCTTTAAAGTCAACCTCATCAAATGGCAAACTATCAATTTGTGCAAACTCTTTTAAATGAATACAATGATGTTTTGCCGTTTCTAATCCGTCAGGACCTTTAAAGTCCCAAATCAGTTTTATTTTTCTATTCATATAACAAAAATACCCAATTCAAAATTGAATTAGGTATTTAATCAACTAACTAATCAAAAACGTATCACACTTTTTCTCTTAAAGTATACATGTACGATTTAAAAATCTGTATTAACTTTTGAGTTGAAGAACCAGAAGAAGCGTTAAATGTAAATACAATTGTAGACTTGAGTTTTGGTACGTAAACAGCCATAGAACGGAAACCGTCAATTGCGCCATCGTGACCATAAACAGTTAACCCATTAAACTCTGTTACAGAAATTCCCATCCCCATTTCATCTCTGGATCTAGTCATTAATTGTATACTTTTTGGAGATATTAATTTACCTGTAAAAAGTGCATTGTAAAAAGTACTTACATCTTTTGCGTTCGATATAATTCCGCCCGCTCCCATTGTTCCTGTTAGGTTTGTATAAGACATAATGGGATTCCATTTTCCGTTTTCAGAATAATAACATATTGCTTCGTTTTTAGAAAAATTAATCTCTTTTCCAAAATCTGTATTTGTTAGTTTTAGCCTCTTAACAATCTTGTCTTGTAGAATCTCTCCAAAAGGTTTTTCGCATAGATTTTCTGCTATATAAGCCAGTAAAATATAGTTAGAATTAGAGTATTCAGTTTTAGAATTTGGTTTAAATACACTTTTATGTTCAGTTATCTTAGATAACATTTCTTTTCTATTTCTAGGCTCTCTAATCCAAACATTAAAGTTTTTATCATTTGTAATATTATGTATTCCACTTCTATGGTATAACATGTCTGAAATTGTAATTTTTTCAGAGTTTGCTACTTCAGGGAAAAAAGTATTTAAAGTGCTATGCAATACTAATTTTCCTTCATCGATCAATTGTAAAATTATAGTAGCCGTAAAGGTTTTACTGATAGACCCAATTCTAAATTTAGTTTTAGAATTATTTTTTTTGTTAATCTCTAGATTAGCGTAACCAATTGATTTTTTATAGAAATATTTTCCGTTTTGTAAAATAGAAATGTTTCCCATTGCAAGTTTTTCTTTTTCGTAGTTAATTAGTAAATCATCTAGGTTTTGACTTTGCGCATAGTTCACAAAAGAACATACCAATCCTATTAGGAGAATAAATCCTTTTTTCATAATAATAAAATTTAAGAGTTAATGTAAAATGTTACTTGTTTTTTAGAGTCAAACCTATAAGACCTAATCTTGTAATTATGAAAGTTAGCATCCCAAAAGCAGGAGAAAGCATTCCTATTTTTAATCCAGCAGCTAAAATATCAGGGGCAATATTACCTGCAATAGAAATTGCGTCTAAGGCTCCAATCATACCAATCATAAAACCTAAAAACCCAAATACCAAAGCAAATAAACTAATATGACTTATTAATTTTTGTGCTTTTCTATCACTACTGTCTCCTTTTAAAAAAACTTTAATGATTAAAGCAACACAAACAATGAGGCTAATTAAAATGGTATACATAAATAACGGTCCTCCTTCTGATAGGTAATTGGCAAATAGAAATTTCATAAATTTAATTTTTAATGTTATGTGCTATCAAAAGTATATCTCCACATACTCTCTTAAATTTAATTTCGATTACCAACAGCTTTAAACACTATTACGACCATTTTTATTCGAATATTAATAAATAGGTTAGTTAACAGTAAATTCCTGTATTTTATCGCAAAACTATTTTAAATCCGTACTAAAAATTAGATATTGCAAGCTATGAAAAAATCAATCCAGATTTTACAAACACTACTTATTATTGTAATTCATACTTTGTTTTGGTTAGGTGTTTATTTTTTCTTTACTTATTTTTTAGGCTACGGAAGTGAGAATACTGTTTATGTTAATAGGTTTTCTTTGTTTTTAATGCCAATCACTATTGTTGTTAGTTATTTTTTTACTTCTTATTTAATTCCACAATATTTATTAAATGATAAACTGAAATTATTTTTTCTATATAGTATCTATACATTCATAGTTTCATTCTTTTTTATAGTAGTATCTATATTTTTTGGTTCAATTTTCTCTGATGCTTTAAAAGAAGAAAGCCATAGGCCAATTACAAAAGGTTTTATACTTATCATTCTAGGGGTATATTTTATCATTTTTATAGCAATCACAATAGGATTATTATTACACAACTATAAACAAAACACTAAAAGTGAAGAATTAAAAAATAAATTCTTACAAACACAATTACAACTAAAAGGACAAGAATTGAAGTTTTTAAAAATGCAGATTCACCCACATTTTTTGTTCAATACTCTAAACACTTTATATGGATTTGCTTTAAAAAAATCAGATGCAGCTCCAGATATGATTTTAAAACTATCGAATCTACTTGACTACATACTATATCAGGTTGATAAACCCGCTGTACTTTTATCTGATGAAATAAATCATATAGAAAACTACATTTCATTAGAAAAAATGAGATTTCAAGATAGTTTACAAGTTAATTTTACGAAAGAATTACATAAAGAAAATATAGAAATTGCTCCCATGTTATTATTACCTTTTATCGAAAATTCATTTAAACACGGAACTCAAATAAATGATATTTTAAAAGTAGATGCTTTTCTTAAAACTTCGGATAATCTATTAGAGTTTACAGTAAGTAATACTTCTAAAAACAATGACGCCACAAAAAAAGGAATTGGTTTAGATAACATAAAAAAACGTTTAGAAATGTTATTCAACAACAATTATACACTAAACATTACTAAAGAAGGTACTTCATTTAATGTTGAACTTAAAATCCCATTAAAAAATGTCTAAAAAAACAACTTGTATAATTGTAGATGATGAGCCAATAGCTAGAGAAATAATTGCTTCATTTGTTAAAAAAACACCTTCGTTAGAATTAATAAAAACTTGTAAAAATGCTACCGAAGCTATTAATTTTATCGAAACCAATAAAGTAGATTTATTTTTCTTAGACATTAACATGCCTGAAATTAATGGGTTGAGTTTAGCTAAGATTATTGGCAAACAATCTAAAATAATTTTCACCACCGCCTATCGTGATTATGCTGTAGACGGATTTAATTTAAATGTGGTCGACTACCTATTAAAACCTATTGCTTTCGAACGATTTTTTCAAGCCGTACAGAAAACAACTACAATACCAGAATCGAAAACTATAGAAAAAAACGAACCTATTTCAAAGAATTTTATGTTTGTTCGCGCAGATCGGAAAATGGTAAAGGTTAATTTCAAAGAAATCTTATATTTAGAAAGTTTAGGTGATTATTTGAAAATTTTCTTAGAAAAACAAACTATTGTTACAAGAGAAACCATGAATAACATAACCAGTAAATTACCTCAAAATACCTTTATTAGAATCCATAGATCGTATATCGTTTCTTTAAATAAAATTAACTCATATACAAATGAGTTTATCGAAATCAATAATAAGGCATTGCCTATTAGTAGAAGCTACAAAGAAACCGTTTTACAAAAATTAGCAGAAGTGTAGTCTAAATTTTATCTTTACCCCAAAATTTAGACTTTTGAATACATCACGATTTATTTCCAAAAACATAAATAAAACAATTGAAAAAGCATCATTTACTTGGCAAACACCAAGTAATATTGCTTTAGTAAAATATTGGGGGAAAAGCAATCCACAAATTCCTAAAAATGCATCTATAAGTTTTACATTAAATAACTGTCACACCACAACAACTATAGAGTTTGAAAAAAATTCAAAAAATATAGTTGCTGATTTTGAATTATTTTTTGAAGGAAAAAAGAAAGATGATTTTAAACCTAAAATTGCTGAATTTTTTAAACGAATTGAAGAATATTGCCCTTATATTCTTGATTACAAGATGACCATTAATTCAGAAAATTCTTTTCCACACAGTAGTGGTATTGCATCTTCAGCAAGTGGAATGAGTGCTATTGCCATGTGCTTAATGAGTTTAGAGAAAGAGTTGAACCCAGACTTAACCGAAGAATTCATCAATAAAAAAGCATCATTCTTAGCTCGTTTAGGGTCTGGAAGTGCTAGTAGAAGTATAGAAGGCCCTTTAGTTGCATGGGGGAATCACCCAGAAATAGAGGGGAGTTCCGATTTATTTGGAGTAAAATTCCCTTATAAAGTACATTCAATCTTCAAAGATTATTGTGACACTATTTTATTGGTTGACAAAGGAGAAAAGCAAGTTTCTTCGACAGTGGGTCATAATTTAATGCACAACCATCCATATGCTGAAAACCGCTTTAAACAAGCAAATGAAAATTTAGCCAAGCTCTCAAAAATTTTACAAGATGGTGACATCAAAAAGTTTATAACCCTTGTAGAAAGTGAAGCTTTAACATTGCATGCAATGATGCTTACTAGTAACCCTTATTTTATTTTAATGAAACCAAACACCTTAGAGGTTATTAATAAAATATGGGAATACAGAGAAAAAAACAATAGTGACATCTGTTTTACACTAGATGCAGGTGCAAATGTACATGTCTTATACCCTAACTCAGAAAAGACTGAAATAGAGCTCTTTATTAAGAATAATTTAGCTAAATACTGCCAAAAAAATCAGTATATTTGTGATAATGTGGGTTTGGGTGCAAAGCCACAATAATCTTAAACTCCCTAGTATCATGAAAAAATCAACACTAATAATAATTATATTTATTGGGTTTTTAACTTCTTCTGTTACTGCTCAAGATACTGTTTGGTTTGACAAAAACTGGCAAGAAACTTCAAAAGATAATCATGAGTTTTATAGGCCAGCGCCAAAGAAAGTAAAAGATGGCTTTTGGATTGTAGATTATTACAAAAATGGTCAAATTCAAATGGAAGGATACAGTAGTGTTAACAAGCCAGACGAAGAAGTTTTTGATGGCTTAATAATGTATTATCACGCTAATGGAAAACCTTTTCATAGAGCAAACTACAAGAATGGAAAACTTGATGGTGTACGTAAAGTATACCATGAATCAGGTGAACTAAAAGAACAAGGAAAGTATGTTGAAGGTAAACGAGAAGGTGTTTGGAAAACTTTTTACAAGAATGGTAAAATAGAAACTAAAGGTAAATATAGAGACAATGAGAAAGTTGGAGTTTGGAAAACTTTTTACAAAAACGTTTACTAGCTTGTAAACTAGCTCATTTACTTGTACTTTTGCTTGGTAATAAAATCATCTATGAAAGGACCATTATTTTACGCAAAAATCTTACTTTTTGGTGAGTACGGAATAATCAAAGACTCTAAAGGTCTAGCTATTCCTTTTAACTCATATAAAGGCGCGTTAAAATCTGCTAATAATTTATCTGGAGAAGCAAAGAAATCAAACGAGAGTTTAGCGAATTTTTATAGTTATTTAACTAATTTAAATTCTGACATAGTATCTTTTGATTTAACTTCTTTAAAAAATGATATTGATACTGGAATGTATTTTGATTCTTCAATTCCGCAAGGATATGGGGTTGGAAGTTCTGGTGCTTTAGTTGCATCTATTTACGATCAGTATGCTACGAATAAAATAACTGTTTTAGAAAATTTAACACGCGACAAACTGTTAGTTTTAAAACAAATTTTTTCTTTGATGGAATCTTTTTTCCATGGGAAAAGTTCTGGACTAGATCCTTTAAACTCTTATTTGAGCTTACCTATTTTGATAAACTCAAAAGAGCATATTGAACCTGCTGGAATTCCGTCTCAAAAAGAAGGAAAGGGGGCTGTATTCTTATTAGACTCTGAACAGATTGGTGAAACAGAACCAATGGTAAGCATTTTTATGAACAAAATGAAAAATGAAGGTTTTCGTAAAATGATTAGCGAAGAATTTTCATTACATACTGACGCTTGTATAGAAGATTTCTTAAAAGGTAATGTTAGCTCATTATTTGGTAATGTTAAAAAATTATCTAAAGTAGTTTTAGCAAATTTTAAACCAATGATTCCTACAGCTTTTCATAAAGTTTGGGAAAAAGGAATTCAAACCAATGATTACTACTTAAAACTTTGCGGTTCTGGTGGTGGTGGTTATATTTTAGGTTTTACTGAAGATTACGAGAAAGCAAAAAACAGCTTACAAGAATATAAATTAGAGTTAGTGTATCGTTTTTAAATAATGCTACTATGAGTACATTAAAAGCCAACACACTTTTTTTTAAACTTTTAAGTCTTCTATCTGTAGTTAGAGGATATAATATTTTAGTATTAATAGCAGCCCAATATTTGGCTGCTATTTTTATTTTCTCTGAACACAAATCGATAAAACCAATACTTTTCGATTGGCACTTATTGTATTTAGTATTGGCAACCGTTTGTGTAGTTGCTGCTGGATATATTATCAATAATTTTTACGATAAAAAAGCTGATAAAATAAATCGCCCTATAAAGTCTGGATTAGATTCTTATGTGAAACAAGAAACAAAACTATCCTTATATTTTTTCTTAAACTTTGTTGGTTTTACTTTTGGATGGCTAGTATCATGGCGAGCTGCATTCTTTTTTGCAGTCTATATTTTCGGAATTTGGTTTTATTCTCACAAACTTAAAAAATATCCCTTTATCGGTTTAATGAGCGTTACTATATTAACAATCTTACCCTTTTTTGTCATTTTTGTACACTATAAAAATTTCTCGAAAGTAATTTTCGTACACGCTATTTTTCTTTTCTTAGTAATCATGATTCGTGAACTAATTAAAGATTTAGAAAATATTAAAGGGGCTATTGCTAATAACTACAATACATTTCCTGTAAAATACGGAGAAAAAAACACAAAGAAGTTAATCATTCTTTTAATGATATTAACGCTTGTACCTATTGGAATACTATTCAATTATCCAGCAATAGAATACATGAAGTATTATTTTTACTTAGCTGCAATTACTTTAATTTTTACAGGATTATATATATGGAAAGCTACAGATAAAAATCAATACCAGCTGTCTCATAATATCTTAAAAATACTATTATTAATAGGCGTTTTTAGTTTAATATTTATCGATAAATCTCTAATTTTAGACAAAGTCGTTGAGGTTTTAGATTAAAAATCAAATAATTGACTTACATTTGCCCACTTTTTAAAATTTAAACATGAATTCAAAAAACTCGTCGAGAGGACGACAAGCTGGCAAGAGCAGCAATCCTCAAGAAAAAAAATCATTACGAACTGATAAATCTGATAGAAATAGTAATTCTTCAAGTAAAAAAAGATTTGCAACTAGTTCTTCTGATAATAAAAAACAGTTTAAAAGAGATATAAAAAAATCTCAACCTAGTAAATCTGTTCAAAAAACAACTGAAAGTACTGGTATTCGTTTAAACAAATACATTTCAAATTCTGGAATTTGTTCTCGTAGAGAAGCAGATACTTATATTGAGCACGGTAGTGTTTCTGTAAACGGAGATTTAGTAACCGAAATGGGGTACAAAGTTCAACCAGGTGACGAAGTTCGTTTCGATGGAACGTTAATTTCTATTGAAAAAAAGCGTTACATCTTATTAAATAAGCCAAAAAACTATATTACAACCATGGAAGATGATCGTGGTCGTAAAACAGTAATGGAGCTTATTGCTAACGCTACGAAAGAACGCGTTTATCCTGTTGGAAGATTAGATAGAAATACAACTGGATTATTGTTATTTACCAATGATGGTGAAATGGCAAAAAAGTTAACACACCCAAAACATGATGTTCGTAAATTATATCACGCATCATTAGATAAGAAATTAAGCTTATCTGATTTAGATAAATTACGTGGTGACGTTATTATTGAAGGAAGAAAAGTATTTATTGATGCTGTTTCGTATGTAGAAGGAGAACGTAAAACTGAGGTTGGAATTGAGATTCACTCTGGAAGAAACCGTATTGTTCGTAAGATATTTGAAAACTACGGATATACAGTTAAAAAATTAGATCGTGTGGTTTTTGCAGGTATGACTAAGAAAAATTTACCAAGAGGTAGATGGAGAGAGCTAACAAGCCAAGAAGTAAATAACTTACAAATGATATAAAAAAATCCCGAGTTTCAAACTCGGGATTTTTTATTTACTGTTTTTCTTTCTTATGATCGTTTTGTACTTCCTCATCTCTGTACTTACAACAACCATGTAAGTTATCATAAACTTCTTTTGGCGCCTTAAAAGCATCTGTATCATGACCTACATTTGCGATATTCTGTTGAACTGTAGCTGCATCCGTTTTACGCTCATCAATAATTAAATTTAACTGATGCGTCTTTACATTCCATAATGCATATTTTACTCCTTTAGAATTTAATGCTGCTTTTTCAATTCTGTTTTTACACATCATACAAACACCATCAACATCAAAAGAAACTTTTGCGTTTTTCTTCTTTTTTTGTGCCGACATAGACACATTTAAAAATAATACTGTTATTACTAATACTAATTTTTTCATTTTAATCTATTTTAAATCTTAATCCTGTATAAAAATTACTTCCAAAAATTGGCGCGTATACAATTGTTGTATCAAAACTTGAGCCAAAAGGATCATCGCTTGCCAATATAGGATTTTTCTGTTTATAATTTGTAATATTCTCTGCTCCAGCATATATCTCAAATTTCTTAGAAAACACTTTTGTTATTTGAGCATTTAATAAGTTATAACTGTTAGAATATTCTGATAATTGATATTGAACTGGGTTTTGAGATGTGTTTGGCAATCTTTGCTTACCAATCCAATTATAAGTTACATCAAACTTCCAATGTCTATCGTTTTCTTGTTTACTAGTTTCATAAGAAACATTAGCAAAAAATCGATGTTTCGCTTGAAGTGCTTTCGCTGCATTACCAGATTTAAAATCTGTATTTACATCGTAATACTTGTATGAAAATCGAGTATTAAAAAAAGGAATAATATTCTGATTTAACTCAATCTGAAAACTATTTGCAACACTTTTTCCGTCTAAATTATAAAACGAAATTTCTTGCGGATTTTCCCAATCCACTACGACTTGATTATCAAAATTGGTTCTGTAAAAATCAAAAGTAACATCTCCTTTTCTACCAAATAACTTATATCCTTGTAAAAAAGACACTCCATAATTCCATGCAACTTCAGGATCTAATCCATAAATTTTGCCGTTTACATTATCAATATTAATCTGCCTAGAAGAAGCAAATAATTGTTGATTCTCTGCAAAAATATTAGCACTTCTTTTACCTCTACCAATCGAAGTTCTTAACACTCCCTTTTCCCAAGGTGAATATCTTACATGTAAGCGAGGCGTTAAAAAAGTTCCTAACAAATTATGATTATCTATTCTTATTCCTGCTGTTATACTTACATCATCTGAATTATCATAAGCATATTCAAAAAAAGTTCCTACAGATGTTTCGTTTCTGTTGTAATCATTTGTTTGAGGTGTTGTTTTCACCATTTCGTCATATTTATCATATGTAAAACTAAGACCAGTTTTAAATTTATGACGCGTATCTCCAATAATAGAATTAAATAAGAAGTTACTATAAAAACTTTGGTGCTCTATATCGTATTCTCTTAAACCAAAATAAGAATCCTGTTTATGATTACTATAAGCAGCTTGCAACCCCATGCTTTGAAAAGGTAAATCTGGAAAAACATATCCTAACTTTGCTGACGTCTCAAATCTTTTACTTTTAATTTCACTACCCCAGATTGTAGATGAGCCTTTATCTGTATCTGGATTAAAACCAATTTGACCAACTTGCTTGTCATCATCCAAATAGTGAAAATTAATAAAACTAACCCACCCTTTTTCGGCATCGGTATATTGCCAACGGTTCATTACATTTATTTGATTCGATAATGGATTATCTAAAAAACCATCGTTATTTTTATCGAATTTTTCTCCTCTATGGTTCCCATGTACATAAATTCCTGTTTGCCATTTATCACTCACTTTTTGATTAAAATGCGTATTTAACTCTAACCTTCCTCCTAATGCTCCATAAGCGTTTAAAAAGAATTTATGATCTCTCGATGGTTTCACTAATTCAGCATTTATTTGACCTGAAATACTTTCAAATCCGTTAATAACACTTCCTGCTCCTTTGGTTATTTGAATACTTTCCACCCATGTTCCTGGAGTAAATGTTAAACCGAAAGCTTGGGCGGCTCCTCTAATAGAAGGGATATTCTCTTGAGTAATTAACAAATAAGGGCTTGTTAAACCTAACATCTGAATTTGTTTTGTCCCTGTTAAAGCATCCGAAAAATTCACATCTATAGATGGATTCGTTTCAAAACTTTCTGATAAATTACAACACGCAGCTTTTAATAATTCTTCACTATTAATCGTTACTAAATTTTGAGCTTGTAAATACGATTTTTGTGTTGCGCTCTTCTTAGCATTTACAGAAACTTCTTTTAATGTGTTACTCTCGGTAATAAAATGGTGAATCGGTTTTAAATTATTAATTGTTATTGTATCTGTTTTATATCCAACAAAACTAACAACTAGCTTTTTATAACTTGACTTATAAGGAATAGTAAACCATCCTTTTTCATTAGTTGTTACACCTACATTTGTATTCAACCAATAAACACTTGCACCGTAAACCCCTAAATTATCTTTGGGATTATTTTTATCCATAATCATTCCTTTAAAGGTTTCTTGCGAAAAGGATATGGATGACATCAGTATAAATATACTGACCAATAAATTATTTTTCATTTTTATATATCATATTAAATTTTACAATTCTTAATTTTTTTAAATAAGAACTATAAAATCATATGATAAAAACTTCGTGAAGTACCTGAATATCTTGAACTAAATCAGGCGGGGAATAATATTGAAGTGATGCTATTTGCTTTTCTAAATCTTGAAAAACGAATTGATAAGCATTATAAAATGCTAAAACTATTTTTAGCTCATCAAAACTAACATCATCTAAAGAATGTTTTTGAAACTCATCTTGACCATCAATTTGATGAACTTCATCTTTACAACATTTCTTTTTCTTTGTAACGGTAGCACATTCATCTACACCACCATCACTATTACAAGTATCTGCTTTACCTAAATAAGAAACATCAACTAAATAATCACCACAGTAATGCTTCTCTACCGTAAAAGAAAAAGTAGAAAATAGCACTAAAAAGGCTAATACTGACGATATAATTTTAGTTACAACTTGTTTCATTGGCTGCAAAGTTACAAAAAATCAAAAATCTATTTTTTAAAACAATTGTTAAATCTATTTTTGTAAGTTCTTAACCTTAATTACGAACTAGGTAATAAACATTTTAAAATGAACTTACAAGCATTAAAAAACAACATAGATAACATCGCAGAAAATAATTCTACCAAAGAAGAAAAACTTCAACAAATATGCGATTACTTAGCTTCTGAAATTTCGTATTATGATTGGGTAGGGTTTTACTTTAAAAACGGTGATAAAGACGAATTAAAATTAGCACAGTTTAACGGTGAACCGACTGATCATACAATCATTCCTTTCGGAAAAGGAATTTGTGGTCAAGTAGCTGTTAGTAATGAGAATTTTGTTGTGCAAGATGTTAGCGAACAAGACAATTATATTTCTTGTGGATGGAAGGTAAAATCAGAAATTGTAATTCCAATTTTTGTTAACGAAGAAAATATCGGACAAATAGACATTGACTCTCACACAGTTAACCCATTTACAGCTAATGACGAAGCTTTATTAGAATACACTTGTAAAAAAGTAGCTAATTTTATATAATTTTTACGTAATCATTTGATTGTTAGGATTTTTTTTCTTTTATTTGGGTAAGATTTATTAACCCCTACATAATTCCCCTATATTATGAGTAACAAAGAGTACCCTACTTACGCTGCATTAGGCAATGCTAATACTCGTGCAAATTCTCAACAATCTTTTTTTGAAAAATTTACAATGTGGTTTCGTGATTTCTTAGAAAATGCGGAATAAAATTTTATATTTTGTTGAACAAAACACCACCAAGATTCAAGCAATTTTGGTGGTGTTTTCATTTAATAATAAACCAAAATAATTTATTGTATAACCTTTAGTGTTTTAGTAGTTTTGCTAGCTTAACAACACAACAACAATGAACAATCCAAAAACTATTAAATCTGCACTAATTTCGGTCTTTCACAAAGATGGTTTAGAACCAATTGTAAAAAAACTGAATGACCTTGGAGTTACTATTTATTCTACCGGAGGAACAGAGAAATTTATTAAAGATTTAGGTATCGATGTGGTACCTGTCGAAGATGTTACTTCTTACCCTTCAATATTGGGTGGGCGTGTAAAAACTTTACACCCTAAAGTTTTCGGAGGGATTTTAAACAGACAAGATCATGATGGTGATATTGCTGAAATGCAAGAATATAATATCCCACAACTAGATGTGGTAATTGTAGATTTATATCCTTTTGAAAAAACTGTGGCTTCAAATGCACCAGAACAAGATATTATTGAAAAAATTGATATCGGAGGGATCTCTTTAATTCGTGCTGCAGCTAAAAACTTTAAAGACACGGTTATTGTTTCTTCTATGGATCAATACGAAGCCTTTTTAAATTTAATTTCTGAAAATAACGGTAATACATCTATCAGCGATAGAAAAAAGTTTGCTGCAAAAGCTTTCAACATTTCTTCTCATTACGATACTGCTATTTTTAATTATTTTAATGAAGATGAAATAGCTTATAAAGCTAGCGAAACAATTTCTAAAACATTAAGATATGGAGAAAACCCACATCAAAAAGGATATTTCTTTGGTGATTTAGAGGCAATGTTTGATAAATTACACGGTAAAGAATTAAGCTACAACAATTTATTGGATGTTGATGCTGCTGTAAACTTAATGAATGAGTTTAAAGGAGAATCTCCAACATTTGCTATCTTAAAACACAATAATGCTTGCGGTTTTGCTCAAAGAGAAACAATTCATCAAGCATATGTAGATGCTTTAGCTGGCGATCCAGTTTCAGCTTTTGGTGGAATTTTAATTTCAAATACAAAAATAGATAAAGCTACTGCTGAAGAAATCCATAAACTATTCTGCGAAGTTGTAATTGCCCCTTCTTATGACGATGATGCTTTAGAAGTTTTAAAAGGAAAGAAAAACAGAGTTTTATTAATTCAAAAAGAAGTTGAATTACCTAAGCAAACTGTTCGTACAGCTTTAAACGGTGTATTAATTCAAGATAAAGATTATATTACTGATAAATTAGAAGGCCTTTCGTACCCAACAAACAATAAACCTAGCAAAAGTGAGTTAGATGATTTATTATTTGCTTCTAAGTTGTGTAAAAACACAAAATCTAATACTATTATCTTAGTAAAAAACAAGCAATTGTTAGCTGGTGGAACAGGACAAACAAGTAGAGTTGATGCCTTAAAACAAGCGATTGACAAAGCAAATAGTTTTAATTTTGATTTAAACGGAGCTGTGATGGCAAGTGATGCATTTTTTCCGTTTCCAGATTGTGTAGAAATTGCAAATAATGCTGGAGTAAAAAGTGTAATTCAACCAGGTGGTTCTATTAAAGATCAATTAAGTATTGATTATTGTAATGACCATGATGTTTCAATGGTTTTTACAGGAACTAGACATTTTAAACATTAATAATTTTAGTTGTAGAAACATTACATATTTTTAGTTAGATTTGTAATAATCCTCTTAAATTAAAGAAATAACAATATCATATGGGTTTTTTCGACTTTATGACTGAAGACATTGCAGTAGATTTAGGTACTGCAAATACATTAATTATACACAATGGTAAAGTTGTTATAGACAACCCCTCTATCGTTGCTCGTAACCGATTGACTGGAAAAATTATTGCTACTGGTCATGAAGCAAACAGAATGCAAGGAAAAACTCATGAGAATATTAAAACTATTCGTCCATTAAAAGATGGAGTTATTGCAGATTTTCAAGCTTCTGAAGAAATGATTAAGGAATTTGTTAAACAAATTCCAGCTATAAAGAAAAAGCTTTTCCCACCTTCGTTACGAATGGTAATTTGTATTCCTTCAGGAATTACAGAAGTTGAAAAACGTGCCGTTATTGATTCTGGTCGTCATATGAACGCCAAAGAAATCTATTTAATTTACGAACCAATGGCTGCGGCAATTGGTGTTGGTGTTGATATTATGGAACCAAAAGGAAACATGATTATTGATATAGGTGGTGGTACTACAGAAATTGCAGTTATTGCACTTGCTGGTATTGTTTGTGACCAATCAGTAAAAGTTGCTGGGGATTTATTTACAAGTGATATTATGTATTACATGCGTACCCAACACAATTTACATGTTGGTGAAACTACTGCCGAAAAAATTAAAATACAAATAGGTTCTGCTACTGAAGATTTAGATACCCCACCAGACGACATGATGGTTCAAGGACGTGATCTTTTAAGTGGTAAACCAAAACAAGTACAAGTTTCTTACCGTGAAATCGCAAAAGCTTTAGATAAATCTATTTTACGTATCGAAGATGCTGTTATGGAAACTTTATCTAAAACTCCACCAGAATTAGCTGCCGACATTTACAATACAGGTATTTATTTAGCTGGAGGAGGATCTATGCTTAGAGGATTAGACAAACGTTTATCTAGAAAAACAGATTTACCTGTTTATGTAGCTGAAGATCCTTTACGAGCTGTAGTTCGCGGAACTGGTATTGCATTAAAAAATCTTGAAAAATACAAATCAGTATTAATCAAATAAATTTTAATGATTATTTATGCAACAGCTTTTTTATTTCTTTCAAAAGAATAAATATTTTTTATTTTTTCTATTTCTAGAGATTATAGCTGTTGCATTAATCATTAACAATCATTCTTTCCATAGAAGTAAATTTATCAGCTCTACTAATTATATTACTGGAGGAGTATACGATAAATCCTCAGAATTTTCAGAGTATTTAAACTTAAAAGAAAGAAATAAAAATCTTTCTGAAGAAAACACTACCCTAAAGAATAAATTAGAAAAACTACATTCATTTATTGACAGTGTTACTGTTACCAAAATTACAGATACTTTAAATCACAATCAACAGTATACCTATATCAATGGAAAAATAATCAATAACGTTTATCATAAACCTGATAATTTTATTACCATTAACAGAGGCACAACTAATGGTGTTTCAACAGAAATGGCAGTAATTAACAACAAAGGCGTAATTGGTATTACTGATAATGTTAGCTCCAATTTTGCTAGAGTACAATCTATATTAAGTACTAATAGTAAAATAAATGCTAGTTTTAAAAATAGTGATCATTTTGGAACTTTAATTTGGGATGGAAAAGATTATAACATTGTACAATTAACAGATATTCCTCGTCAAGCTAATTTTAAAATTGGAGACAGTATTATAACTGGAGGAAGATCAACTATTTTTCCAAAAGGAATTCCTATAGGTACCGTTGCTAGCATTCCTGAAAAATTATCAGCTACAAATACTATCAATATTAAATTATTCAACGACATGTCTAACCTTGGACATATCTATATTATTACAAACCTTAATAAAAACGAAATAAAAACAGTAGAAAACAAAAATGAATAGAACAGTTTATATCATCTTTTTGTTTGTTTTTTTCTTGCTTTTGCAAGTACTAATACTTAATAACGTTCTGTTTTTAGGATATGTAAACCCTTATTTATATATCACTTTTGTTTTCTTATACCCATTAAACACCAATCGTTTTCCTTTTTTAACTTTAGCGTTTTTATTAGGTTTATGTGTTGATGCATTTTCTAACTCTGGAGGAGTGCATGCTTTTTCAATTTTATTTATCGCTTATATTCGGCTATTTTTTATCCGAACAATTTTCAAAAAAACTCCATCGGATTATTTATTATTCAACCTAAGACAAGAAACTTTTGATAAAGTTTTTAATTATACTGCGATTTTAACAATCATACACCACTTCATTTTATTCAGTTTAATTAATTTCAGCTTTTACAACTTTTATAACGTACTTATTAATACACTTTTTTCAAGTGTTTTTACGTTAGTTTTATATTTTCTTAGTAGTTTTATATTCCGTAAAAAGTTAGTGTAAAACTTAATAGCATAATAATAATTTCGCCGATCTTATTATTTAAAAACATCTTAAAAATAAATGAAAAGAAGTTTCCTTCTTATTTTTTTAATTTCACTAGTAGGAATCATCTATATTGGTCGATTATTTCAGCTTCAAATTATACGTGGCAGTAATCAAAATCCAACTCAAGGATCTACTGTTAAATTTGAATACGACTACCCAGCTCGTGGCTATATATATGATCGAAACGAGAAACTACTCGTTGCTAATCAGTTATCATACGATGTAATGGTAATTCCTAAAGAAGTGGAACCTCTTGATACTCTCGAGTTCTGTAATCTTTTAAAAATAACAAAAGATGATTTTAAAAAACGTTTTAAAAAAGCTGAAAAATATGCGCGATGGCTGCCTTCAAAGTTTTTAAAACAATTAGCAAAAGAAGATTTTGCTTACTTACAAGAAAAACTACCTAAGTACAAAGGCTTTTATATTCAAAAACGTATTATTAGAAATTACCCAATTAAATCTGCTGCAAATATCGTTGGATTTATTGCTGAAGTAAACGAACAAAAAGCAAGAACTAATAATTATTATGAGCAAGGAGAACTTATCGGAAAATTGGGTGTAGAAAAACAATATGAAAATACCCTTAGAGGAATCAAAGGAAAAAAGCTTTTTAAAAGAAATAATTTAAATAAAATCACTGGATCCTTCAAAAATGGGAAGTATGACACCTTAGCTGTAGCTGGTCATGACTTAACGCTAACCATTGATACAGAACTTCAACAATACGGAGAACAGCTAATGAAGGGCAAAAGAGGTGGAATAGTTGCTATCGAACCTAAAACTGGAGAAATTTTAGCACTAATAACTGCTCCTACATACGATCCTAATTTATTAGTTGGTAGAAAGCGCTCGCCAAACTCGGTAAAACTTTTTAATGACACTATTAATATGCCAACTTTTGATCGTGGGTTACAAGCTACCTACGCTCCTGGATCTCCTTTTAAAATCATTAATGGTTTAATCGGATTACAAGAAGGTGTTATAGATGAAAACTTCGGTGTTTATTGTCATCATGGTTATCGATATGGTAATCGTAAAAGCGCTTTTATGGGATGTCACTGTCGTATTATTGGGCGTCCTATTCGCTTAAAAACTGCCATTTCTAAATCTTGTAATAGTTATTTTGCAACTACCTACAGAAAGATTATCGATAAATATGAAACTCCATCTATTGGAGCTAATAAATGGAGTGAACATGCTAAAAGTTTTGGCTTAGGTAATTATTTAGGCTATGATTTACCCACTGGACAAAAAGGAAGAATTCCTAGTGGGAAATATTATGACAATTGGTATAAAAAAAATTGGAGAACAACCTATACCATTTCTAATGCTATTGGACAAGGCGAGGTTTTAAGTACTCCTATGCAGCTTGCAAATATGACCGCTGCAATTGCTAATAAAGGTTTCTTTTACACGCCTCATATTGTTAAAAAAATTGACCATAAACTAATAAGCGACTCCACTTATACAACAAAAAGAAACACTACAATAGACCCTAAACATTTTCCTGTTGCAATTGAAGGTATGCACGAAGTTTTTAAAACGGGGACCGCTAAATGGTTTCAAATAAAAAATATTGATATATGTGGGAAAACAGGTACAGTTGAGAATTTTGCCAGAATAGATGGTGAAAAAGTGCAATTACCAGATCATTCTATTTTTATTGCTTTTGCCCCTAAAGACGACCCCAAAATAGCTATGGCTATTTTTGTTGAAAATGGAGGATATGGAGCAACAATTGCTGCACCAATTACTAGTTTAATGATTGAAAAATATTTAACTGGAAAGACAAAAAGAAAACATATTGAAGAAAGAATGATTAATCTTAGCCTTCAAAATGAATATGATAAATTAATTCAGAAAAAAGACACACTTGAGACAGGAACGAAATAATATTTTTGCTGGTATAGATTGGTTACTAGTTCTCTTATACATCCTTTTAGTTGGATTTGGCTGGCTTAACATATATGCTGCTTCATCTACTGATGAATCTAGAGAGGTTTTTACATTTTCTTCTCAATATGGTAAGCAACTTATTTTTATCGGATTAAGTATTCCTGTAATTATTTTAATTCTCTTTTTTAACTCGAAGTTTTATGAACAATTTTCTAGTGTTTTCTATATTCTTTCCCTAGTTCTACTAGCTGGAGTTTTTGTTTTTGGTAAAAAAATAAATGGTGCTACTTCTTGGTATAATTTTGGAGGGATTGGACTACAACCTTCAGAATTTTCAAAAGCTTTTACTGCTTTGGCTTTAGCTAAATTAATGAGTGATCGACAATATAATTTGAAGCTTTTTAAAAATCAGATGAAAGCTTTTATTGTAATATTTCTCCCTGCTTTTTTTATCGCATTGCAGCCTGATATGGGTTCAGTATTAATATACTTTGCTTTTTTTTTTGTATTAAACAGAGAAGGATTAACGTTGGCTTACATTTTATTTGGGATAATATCTATAGTATTATTTTTACTCACCATTTATTTTGGAGCGAAATGGATACTCATAATATGTTTATCCATACTAACCATTGGCGTGTTATATGGTCATTATAAAAACAAACGCTTCATACGGTTCAACGCTATTAAAATAATTAGTTTATACCTTTTCACAAGTCTTTTTGTATTTGGTATAGGATACACTTACGATAACATACTAAAACCGCATCAAAAAGATAGATTTGATATCCTTTTAGGAAAAACAACAGATCTTAAAAACAAAGGGTATAACACTTATCAATCAGAATTAACTATAAGTTCTGGAGGTTTTTTAGGGAAAGGTTTTTTACAAGGAGATAGAACTCAGGGTAAATTTGTTCCTGAACAGGAAACCGATTACATCTATAGTACTGTAGGAGAAGAGTGGGGATTTTTAGGAAGCTCTCTAGTAATTATTCTATTTATACTACTACTCTATCGTATTATTTACCTAGCTGAGACACATACCAATAAATTTGGAAGAATATATGGTTATGGTGTAGCCTCAATTATATTTTTCCATATAATTGTAAATATTGGAATGGTAATAGGCTTATTACCTACTATTGGAATTCCTTTACCTTTTTTTAGTTATGGAGGTTCTTCTTTATGGGGGTTTACACTATTACTTTTTATTTTTATAAGATTAGATGCTCATAAAAAGTATGACTGGTAAATAGTTTTTTAAACAAATTTACACTTCCCACTTATAAACTACCTATACAAAAACTAAGTAAGAGTTGATAATACAACTATCAACTTCTTCAATATATTATAAAATAAAAAAGCGTTTCGATTTATCGAAACGCTTTTAACTATTAACTAACCTTAAAACTTTATAAAGCTGCAACGTGTTTAGCCAATTTAGACTTTAAATTTGCTGCTTTATTCTTATGAATAACGTTGTTCTTTGCTAATTTATCTAACATAGATACAACTGACGAAAACATTCCTTCCGCTTCCTTCTTATCTTCTGTAGCTCTTAATTTTCTAACAGCATTACGTGTAGTTTTATGCTGATATTTATTTCTTAAGCGCTTTGCTTCGTTACTTCTAATTCTTTTAATTGCTGACTTATGATTTGCCATTGTGCTAAATTCTTAATTGTTTATAAAAACTTTGTAGTCCGTACGGGAATCGAACCCGTGTTACCAGGATGAAAACCTGGCGTCCTAACCCCTAGACGAACGGACCAAAACAATCGTTCTGATTGCGGGTGCAAATATACAATACTTTTTAATATTTGCAATAATTTTTAATCTTTTAATTATCAATTTGACAAAAGGCCTTTAACACTGTATTAAAGCTGATTAAACCTTGTAGTCCGTACGGGAATCGAACCCGTGTTACCAGGATGAAAACCTGGCGTCCTAACCCCTAGACGAACGGACCATAGCAATCATTTTTCGTGATTGCGGGTGCAAATATAAAAACTGTTTTTTATTTGAACAAAGCTTTTTTTATTTTTTTTAAACACTCTTTGTTTTCTTTAGATTATAAACTCCTAAAATCATAAAAAACACTTCTAAAATTAGTCCTAAAATGTATTGATATGATATCCCATCTAAAGCAAAACTAAGAAGTCTCCCAAATGCTAATCCTCCCATGAAAATTATATTAGATAGTGTGGCAGCTTTCCAATAAGTATTATTTATAGCACCAAGAATCCAGAAAAAAGAAAAACCTAAATACAATCCCATTATAGCACGAAATATATTCTTTAACTCTAAATTCTCAACTTGAAAATCAAAAAACTAATGGTAAAATCCTATTCGGATCCCATCCATATATTATAGCTACCACAATAACTATTATCGCTGATGCTTGTAAATGGAATTTTTTCATGTATTTTTAAAAATAAAAAATCCTGCAAAAGCAGGATTCTTATTATCTATTAATATGCTTTCGCAAAAAGAACTCTTCTTGATGAAGGCTTTCCTGTAAAGACACAAGCCCCTTCTTCTTCTTTAGCATCATTAGGAATACATCTAATGGTTGCTTTTGTTAGTTCTTTAATTTTATCTTCTGTTTCAATAGTTCCATCCCAATGTGCAGAAACAAATCCTCCTTTGTTTTTTATCACATCTTTAAACTCATCAAACGTATCTACTTCAGTAATATGATTATTTCTATAATCTAATGCTTTTGCAAATAAATTCTCTTGAATCTCTTCTAATAAATTAGCAACAAAATCTACAACTTCATCTTGAGCAACAGTTTGTTTCTCGAAAGTATCACGACGTGCTACCTCAACTGTTCCGTTTTCTAAATCACGCTTACCCATTGCTATTCTTACCGGAACTCCTTTTAGTTCATATTCAGCAAACTTAGCTCCTGGGCGGAATGTATCTCTATTATCAAATTTAACAGAAATTCCTTTCGCTCTTAATTCTTTTACAAATACTGATACCTTTTCAGAAATAGCATCTAATTGCTCTTCTCCTTTATATATAGGCACAATTACCACTTGAATTGGCGCTAATTTTGGAGGTAATACCAATCCTGCATCATCAGAGTGCGTCATAATCAACCCTCCAATTAAACGTGTAGAAACTCCCCAAGAAGTAGCCCAAACATGTTCTTGCTTACCTTCTTTAGATGTATACTTTACATCAAAAGCTTTTGCAAAATTTTGTCCTAAGAAGTGAGAAGTACCAGCCTGTAATGCTTTTCCATCTTGCATTAATGCTTCTATAGTTAAAGTATCGTCTGCCCCAGCAAAACGTTCGCTTTCTGATTTTGCTCCTTTTACAACAGGCATTGCCATAAAGTTTTCAGCAAACGTAGCGTATACTTCTTGCATCTGTTTTGATTCTGCAATTGCTTCTGCTTTTGTAGCATGTGCTGTATGCCCTTCTTGCCATAAAAATTCAGCGGTACGTAAAAATAAACGTGTACGCATTTCCCAACGAACTACATTTGCCCATTGATTAATTAACAATGGTAAATCTCTATATGATTGAATCCATCCTTTATAGGTGTTCCAGATAATAGCTTCAGACGTTGGTCTAACGACCAACTCTTCTTCTAATTTAGCTTCTGGATCAACTCTTAACTTCCCTTCATTATCAGGATCATTTTGCAAACGGTAATGGGTAACAACCGCACATTCTTTTGCAAATCCCTCAGCATTTTTCTCCTCAGCTTCAAACAAACTTTTGGGTACAAATAGTGGGAAATATGCATTTTCATGTCCTGTTTCTTTAAACATTCTATCTAATTCTGCTTGCATCTTTTCCCAAATGGCGAATCCGTAAGGTTTTATAACCATACATCCTCTAACTGCTGAGTTCTCAGCTAAATCAGCTTTTACAACTAATTCGTTATACCATTTCGAATAATCTTCGGCTCTTTTTGTTAAGTGTTTGCTCATAATCAAAAGTTTGGCACAAAACTTGCTAGTTTTTATGCGTAAATTGTATCTGCAAAACTACATCAAAAAGCTAACAAGCCCAACAAAGAAATAAGTTTTTGCAATGCATTTTTAAAAAAATTGCTTTAACCTAAAAATACAAGACATGAAGTTACATTACACCAACACCAAACTTCCATTTTATATTCTATCATTGTTAATGGTAGCAACATTTGTTTCATGCGGAACAATGCAAACGGTTGCTGGTAGTGATGATGGTATTTATGCCGAGGAACAAGAACAAATACAAGAACCTCAACCTAGAGTTGTCGTTGCAAATAGCAGAGAACATAAAGAGCATGAAGAAAACTACTTTAGAAAAGAAGTTGAACGTTTAGGAACTTTAAATGGTACTGATATTTTCACTGAAATTGAAGATTATAATTCTGATGGAGTAGATTACGGTAATGATGATGAAGTTGTTTATGAAGAGGAATCTGATATACGCTATAACGACAATGAACCTTGGGGATATAGTAATAGTAGCGATGTAGTAATAAACATCAACACTTCTCCAAGATGGGGATACAACGGCATCTACGATCCTTATTGGGATGGAGCGTGGGGGTGGAATAATCGTTGGCGTTGGAATAGATGGAATAGGTGGAACAACTGGGGATACAATCCTAATTGGCACCCTTACCACTGGAATTCGGGATTCTATGTTGGTATTGGTTTAGGTGGGTTTTACAACAGTCCTTTTTATTGTCCTCCATATTATGGAAATAGATTTTACGGAAACAGATACTATAACAATAGATATTATAGATCATATAGAGGCGCTAATCCATATAGGGGATACCGTACTGCTTCAAATTCAAGAAGAGGATATAATACTGGAAGAAGAAGCACAACAACATCTAGAAGATCATCGGATGTATATAGAAGGAGTAATAGAAGTGCCACTTCTCGAACATCAAGAGGAACAAGAGGAACAAGAAGTACTAGAGGGTATAACTCAAATAGAAGAAGTAGTCCTTCAACAAGATCTAGTAGATCTACTAGAGGATACAACTCTAATGGAAACAGATCGATAAGAAGTTCTCGAGGAACAAGAAGTACACGTAGTCGTTATAACACGAGAGGCTCTCGTGCTTCGAATAACTCCAATGGGTATAGATCTGCAAATAGTTCAAGAAATAGAACCGCAAACAATACAAAAAGAGTTACAAGAGGCAATAACACAGGAGGCTATAAACCATCAAGAACGGTAACAAAACCCACTAAAAGAAGTACTCGTAGTTACTCTAAACCAACTAGAAGTAGTAAGAACTATTCTTCAAATAGAAGTTCAAACTCTAGTAGATCTAAAAGTTATTCTTCATCTTCGAGAAGCAGAAGCTCTCGTAGCTATTCAGCTCCGTCAAGAAGTAGTTCTAACAGAAGTTCTAGTAGCTCATCTTCAAGTCGAAGAAGCTCAAGAAGTAAACGATAATTTAAACCAACTTTTCTAAATAAGTTTTAAACTAATTAACGAAAACATGAAACGAATTTTAACTTTCGCGATTCTTATCGCTAGTACTTTTACTGCCTTTTCACAATCATTAAACTATAATGATTTAGGCATTTTATTCTCAAAAGACGATAATTACGGTACTGCTCGTTTTGAAGCAATGAGTGGAGCTTTTGGAGCCTTGGGTGGTGATATCTCAGCTTTTGGAATTAATCCTGCAGGATCT
Organism: uncultured Tenacibaculum sp.; assembly: GCA_947504185.1. Taxonomy (GTDB): domain Bacteria; phylum Bacteroidota; class Bacteroidia; order Flavobacteriales; family Flavobacteriaceae; genus Polaribacter. Next base: position 52,241 of record CANNGJ010000019.1, read on the forward strand.
GCAGTTGCTAAAAAAAGCATGGCTTCTATAACCCTTAACAACAGAAACACAGAGTATTTAGCCAACTATTACGGCAATACTACAAATTCACAAGACGATTTTTTTAATATCAGTCAAGCTGGTGGGATTTTATCTTTTGATACCGCTTATAATTCTGAATGGAATCGATTTGCCTTGAGTTTTAATTACAGAATTAAAAAAGATTTTGACGGTCTATATACAGCAGTAGGTAATAGTGATCGATTATTTTATAACGAACATGTTGCAGACACTAAAACTGTAAAAACACAATTTGATAGAAGTATTGAACAATACACATCTAGCAGAACTGAGGGGCAATCTAGTGTATTTAATCTTGGTTTTTCAGCTGTACACCAAAACAAATTATTTGTTGGAGCCTCTTTAAATTTTCATGACTTAGAGTTTTATAGAGAGCATCTTTTTAACGAAATAAATGACGATGTAGATGGGAACATTTTAGATGTAGAAGAATATACCGAAACTTTAATACAAGGTAGTGGATTTTCATTAGGGCTAGGGTTTATTTATAAATTCAATCAAAACATTCGATTAGGATTGGCTTATGAAACACCTACATGGTACCAAGAAGTATTAGAAGATTATTATGATGAACTTTTAATGAAACAAGTTGAGAATTTAAGCATTGATCAAGATAGAGATGTTATTGGTCCAGAAGGATATTTATACAAATTTAAATCTCCGAGCAGAATCACTGCAAGTGGTGCCTATGTATTGGGTAAGCAGGGCTTAATTAGTGTAGATTATACATATAAAGATTATAAAAACACAAAATTTAGTGATGGTAATTTTTCACAAACTAACTCGAATTTCGCAAATAATTACCGTAACACACATGCACTAAATATTGGTACTGAATGGCGTTTTGATAAAATGAGTATTAGAGGTGGTTATCATTACGAAAAAGACCCAAATTTACTTTTAGGAGGAAATACAAACAAAGACAATGTAAAAGGATTCTCTGCTGGTTTAGGGTATAATTTTGGTAACATGAAAGTAGATTTAAGTTATAGTAAATTTGATAACAATCAATATTATACTATATATAATAGTAACGACTTAAATATTGAAAACAATACTTCAAGAATTTCTGGTACTATTACTATTAGCTTATAATTAAAATAACATAGAATAAAATAAAAGTCCTGCTTGTTGCAGGACTTTTTATATATACGTATCTCAGTTTTTTACCGTAATTTTGCACTTCATTTTACAAGTCATGAACTCAATTAAAATAAACATACAAGAAACAAGTAACGAAACCATTATTAAATTTATTAGTAATACTATTTTAGTAAATGGAGGTAGTTATGAATTTAATAATATAGACGAAGCTAAAAACTCACCTTTAGCACAACAACTTTTTTATCTCCCGTTTGTAAAAAAAGTATTAGTTACCGCTAACTTTATAGCGATTCAACGATACGACATTGTACAATGGGATGATGTTGAAGAAGAAGTACGTGAGCAGATTGAAGCATATTTACAAGAAGGAAATTCTGTTGTACAAGAAGAAACAACAAAAAAAGACGCTGTTGAAGTCTATGCTGAAGTTACTCCAAACCCAGCAGTGATGAAGTTTGGAACTAACAAAGCTTTAACACAAACTGATGTTGAATTTAAAAACATTGAAGAAGCAAGTAAATCATCTCCTCTAGCACAGCAGTTATTCAGTTTTGCTTTCGTAAAAGAAGTTTTTATTTCTGAAAATTATATTTCAATTACGAAATATGATATGATAGAATGGAATGAAGTTTACCAAGAAGTTAGAACTTTCATTAGAGGTTATCTTCAAGATGGCAAAACCATCATACAAGAGCTTCCTAAACAACAGACTAAACAAAATGTTGAAATTCCGAAAGAGGAATTAACAGATACCGAAGCTAAAATTGTTGATATTTTAGATGAATATATTAAACCAGCTGTAGCTTCAGATGGAGGAAATATTGCTTTTCAATCTTATGATGAAAACTCTAAACAAGTTCGAGTAATTTTACAAGGAGCTTGTAGCGGATGCCCATCATCAACAGTAACTTTAAAAAATGGTATCGAAACTATGTTAAAAGAAATGCTTCCGAATCAAATTAACGAAGTAGTTGCTATTAACGGATAATTAAAAATCACATGTCAAAAACAATCAAACCATATAAAGATTCCGAATTAGGAAAAAAAGAGCAAGTTGCTAAAATGTTTGACAATATTTCTGAGGATTACGACGGATTAAACCGTGTTATTTCTTTAGGAATTGATGTAAGCTGGCGTAAAAAAGTAGTGAAACTTGTTGGAGAAAATAAACCTCAACAAATTTTAGATATAGCTACAGGAACTGGTGATTTAGCTTTAATGATGTCTGATTTAAATCCTACAAAAATTATTGGTTTAGATATTTCTGAAGGAATGTTAGAGGTTGGCAAACAAAAAGTTGCAAAAGCTAACTTAACTGATAAAATTGAAATGATTGTTGGTGATAGTGAAAACATCCCTTTTGAAGACAATACTTTCGATGCTATTACAGTTTCTTTTGGAGTTAGAAACTTTGAAAACTTAGACAAAGGGTTAACAGAAATACTTCGTGTATTAAAACCAGGTGGTAAATTTGTAGTTTTAGAAACATCAAACCCAACCAAGTTTCCTTTTAAACAAGGTTATAAGTTTTACACTAACTTTATCTTACCTATTATTGGTAAAATATTTTCGAAAGACAAAGTTGCTTATTCATATTTATCAGAAAGCGCAAATTATTTTCCTTTTGGAGAGGCTTTCAACAATATTTTGCAAAAAAATGGGTTTAAGAATGCAAAGAATTTACCTGTAACTTTTGGAGTTGCATCAATTTATACTGCTACAAAATAATATGTTTAAAAAACTTTTGTTATTAGGATTTTTAGGGATTTTTACAATTACCTTTCAGGCACAAGAAGAAAAAATATTAAAACTACCTAGTTTTGACAAGCCTCTTTTTCATTATGGTTTTTATTTAGGGCTAAATAACAATGGCTATAAAGTGTCTTATAAACCAAGTGGTTTTGATAGCTCAAACCCTGAAGTAGAAGTTTCATCATCAGTAGGATTTAATGTTGGTTTAATTGCTGATTTAAGATTACACAACAATATAAACTTAAGATTCGAACCAGGTTTAATGTCTAATACTAAAACGTTAGTGTTTAATCATATTACCCCTCCTTCTGGAGGTTCTGACAACATCAAGACAAGAGAAGTTGGAGCGACTTACCTGCACCTACCTTTAATTTTAAAACTAAGTACTAATAGAATTAATAATTTTAGGCCTTATATACTAGGTGGCGTTGCATACGATTATAATTTTTCTAGTAACGAAAGTAATAGTGATGATAACTTTGCTGGAGAGTTTAGAACTAGTACTAGTAATTTAATGTACGAACTAGGTATTGGGGTAGATTTTTATTTGAGCTACTTTAAGTTCTCTCCATCAATTAGAGGGGTTTTTGCCATTAATAATGAACTTGTAAGAGATGGTCAAAGACCAGGAGGTAGTCAATGGACTGACCCAATTGATTTTCTTGGCACAAGAGGAATATTCTTACATTTATCTTTTGAATAACAACTTATAATCAACATCATATACAATATAGATGTTTCTATACAACACAAATGACTTTTGTTTTCACAAAAGTCATTTTTTATTAATCCGAAGATAGAAGTCCCCCCGAAAAACTACCTTCTTTAATCTTTAGACCCACTTTTTTATTAAAAGTCACAATTAATTTTATAAAAAAAATGACCATCCGAAGATGGTCACTATTAGTAAAGATTGCTCTTCACTTATAAGATAGAAGTCCCCCGAAATCTATCATTTTACTTTCATTTTAATAATAAGTATTGTTCCAAATATAACAAAAATTATTAATTATCATTATTTTTTCACTACTATTTTACTGTCAACCACCTCTTTAATAGGTAAAACAACCTTACCTTCTACTGTAGTTACTGTTAAACAAATATTGTCTATAGCCGTTACTACTCCTTCTACATCGTTAATAATTACTTTTTCGCCTATCCCTATATTCTTTCTAGAATAATAACCAAACAGTAATCTTGACACTGCATCTCTAGCTCCAAAACCAAAAGCAATTGTAAATGCTAATAGAATTGAACCAATTAACATCGTTAAATTACTCTTAATTACAGAAGTATCAACTCCCGCCTGATCTAATGCTGTAATTGATAAAAAGATAACGATTAAATAAAAAGCAATATTTCCTACTAAGTTTCCTCCTGAAATTTCAAGCGTTTTAAACATCGTATGAATTGCTTTCTTTACCATGGTACCTAAATAAGCACCTGCAACAAAAATTCCTAATGCTGTTAATAGTTTAGGTAAGTAAGCGAAGAAACTTTTTATTCCTTCAGATACAGTTGCCAAACCAAACATTTCTGCACCAACCATAACAAATACGAAGATTAAAAACCATTTTAATACAGCTAAAATCACATTTGTTAGTACAATATTAATAGTACTGTTTCCAAAAATTTCTGTTTCACTTAATTTTTTAGACCATTGATCAATTTTTGTTTTTGCTAAAATTTTCTTAACAACCCACAAAAGTATTTTTGTGAAAATCCAAGCAAAAACAAGAAAACCTAGAAACTTAAGTATAGTTGGCAAAGTATTTATAATATCTTGAAAAGTGTTTCTAAAAGGTTTTAAAAAATCTATTTGTAATGAGGACATAATTCTTTAATTTATATTCTTAGTTTGATTTGATTATAATTACTCTTCTTTATTTTTATCCTTTGCACTTCCTCCTCCCAATAAATCTGCAATAACATTTGGGTATTTTACCACAAATAAATCTGCAACATCAATAGAAAGTTTAATCATCGCCACATCATTAAGCACTTTGTCTTTCAGTACCTCGGGCAACTCTTCATTATGTAATATTTTCTTAAATGGGTTATCCATAATTATTACAGTTCATTATATGCTTTAACAACTTTTTCTTTCGCTCTTTTTAAACGCATTTTTACTGCGCTATCTCCTAAATCTAACGCTAATGAAATCTCTTTAATACTCATATCATCTTGATACTTCATTAAGAGAATCATTTTTTCAGCAACTGGTATTATTTCTAGAGCTTTAGCTAGCTTATCAGATTTTAACTCAAATAATGTAGAATCATCAATTTCATCAACATTACCATCTTCCTTAATTTGGTCAGTTACTACAGTTACTTTCTCTTTCTTTTTTTCCTTATTTCTCTGAACGTAATTTACACAGAAATTATAAGTGAAAGAATATAACCAGGTAGAAAACTTAGACCTTCCTTTAAAAGACCTCAGTTTTACAAATAACTGAATAAACACATCGTGTGTTAAATCCTGCGCTTCTTCTTTATTTTTAGAAAAGCCATAGCATTTATTATAAACCACGGGTGCATAACGATCATATAAAACAGCGAATAAATGAGTATCATTTTTTTCTACTATTTTACTAATCAGTTCTTCATCGCTTAATTTTGTTAGATCAAGACTTTTCAATAGTTATATTCAGTTCTTTTTGAGTGGGTTAGATATATTATTTTATTAGACACTTTATGTTTTAAAAAGTCACTAATAAGATCTAATTATAGAATCAAATTTAACACTTCTTTAACGATATGAAAAATTAAATAAAAAAAGTTTTATCTTTTTGTAACATTATTGAAACATCGTACGTATAAGAGTATGTAGGAAGATTAAGAAATTTAAAAAACACCTTAATTACATGAGACAACTTAAGATTACAAAACAGGTTACCAATAGAGAAACCGCTTCTTTAGATAAATATTTACAAGAAATAGGAAAAGTAGATTTAATTACTGCTGATGAAGAAGTAGAATTAGCACAACGAATTAAAGCTGGTGACCAAATAGCATTAGAAAAATTAACTAAAGCAAATTTACGTTTTGTAGTATCGGTTGCTAAGCAATACCAAAACCAAGGTTTAACATTACCAGATTTAATTAATGAAGGTAACTTAGGATTAATTAAAGCTGCTAAACGTTTTGATGAAACTCGTGGATTTAAATTTATCTCATATGCAGTATGGTGGATTCGTCAATCAATCTTACAAGCATTAGCAGAACAATCTCGTATCGTTCGTTTACCATTAAACAAGATTGGATCGATTAACAAGATTAATAAAATGTATGCTTTCTTAGAGCAAGAAAATGAAAGACCTCCAAGTCCGGAAGAGATTGCTAAGAAATTAGACATGACTGTTAACGACGTAAAAGAATCAATGAAGAATTCTGGTCGTCATGTATCTATGGATGCTCCTTTAATTGAAGGGGAAGACTCTAACTTATATGATGTATTAAACTCAGGAGAGTCACCAAATCCAGATAAAACATTATTACACGAATCTTTACGTATTGAAATTAATAGAGCTTTAGAAACATTAACTCCTCGTGAAGCTGATGTAGTTAAATTGTACTTTGGTTTAGGAGAACACCAACCAATGACTTTAGAAGAAATTGGTGAAACTTTCGATTTAACTCGTGAGCGTGTTCGTCAAATTAAAGAAAAAGCTATCCGTAGATTAAAGCATACCTCTCGTAGTAAAATTTTAATGACTTATTTAGGCTAATGATCTAAGATCATTTTAAGCACCTCACTCAAACTTTATAAATTTTTGAGTATGAATAAAACTTGTAAAACTCTCGAATTATCGAGAGTTTTCTTTTTTATACAACCACCTTTATGTTTTCATTATATTTGCTCAACTTAACAACACAACAACAATTACAATGAATAAACTTGTAGCTCCTTCAGTTTTAGCAGCTGATTTTGCAAATCTTCAAAGAGATATAGAAATGGTAAACAATTCGAAAGCAGATTGGTTCCATATCGACATTATGGATGGCGTTTTTGTACCTAACATCTCTTTTGGAATGCCTGTTTTAAAAGCAATTTCTAAACACGCAAAAAAAACAATAGATGTACATTTAATGATTGTAGATCCAGATAGGTATATTCAAACATTTGCAGACTTAGGTGCTAATATTTTAACTGTACACCATGAAGCTTGCACACATTTACACAGAACAGTACAAGCTATTAAAGCTACTGGTATGAAAGCAGGAGTTGCTTTAAATCCTCATACACCAATTGCTGTTTTAGAAGATATTATTCAAGATTTAGATTTGGTATGTATTATGAGTGTAAACCCTGGTTTTGGTGGACAATCTTTTATTGAAAACACTTATAAAAAAGTAAGTCAATTAAAACATTTAATTGAATTCGCTAACGCTTCTACTTTAATCGAAATTGATGGTGGTGTAACTAATAAAAATGCAAATCAACTAATTGAAGCTGGCGCAGATGTTTTAGTCGCTGGTAGTTATGTTTTTAAAAGTGATAACCCGACAGAAACAATTGAAGATTTAAAAAATCTAATAAACTAAAAAGAGGAGGCAATTGCCTAGTCATGGTCGGAAGAAATTCCGGCCATTTTTTATGTTTCAAAATGGTCTAAATTGCCTTGACAATCAACAACAA
>CANNGJ010000020.1 GCA_947504185.1 uncultured Tenacibaculum sp.
TGTTGATTGTCAAGGCAATTTAGACCATTTTGAAACATAAAAAATGGCCGGAATTTCTTCCGACCATGACTAACCAAATGGTCGCTTTTTTATTCTTCATCTTGTGCTCTTTCTATAATATTTTGCGGTAGTGCCTTTTTAGCTTTGGCTCCCATTTTCTTTAACTTTTCTACACTTGTAATTAAGTTTCCACGACCATCAACTAATTTGTTCATAGCTGAATTATAATCAGCTTTAGAAGCATCAATTTTCTTTCCTATTCCGATTAAATCTTTTAATAAACCGTCAAATTTATCATATAAAGCTCCTGCTTGTCGTGCAATCTCAATAGCATTTCGTTGTTGCTTTTCGTTATTCCACATAGTATCGATAGTACGTAACGTAGCCAAAAGAGTAGTAGGAGTAACAATAACTATGTTTTTTTCAAAAGCTTTGTTGTATAAAGTATTATCTTGATTTAAGGCTACAGCAAAAGCAGGTTCAATAGGAACAAATAATAAAACAAAATCTGGAGATTCAATTTTATATAAATCTTCATATTTCTTTTCTGATAATTGCTCTACATGACGCTTTAAAGAATTTACATGCTCTTTTAAAAAACGTTCTTGTTCGTTTTCATCTTCAGTATTTACAAACTGCTCATAGGCAGTTAATGATACTTTAGAATCGACAATCATTTTCTTATTGTCTGGAAGATGAATTACAACATCTGGTAATACACGCGCACCTTCATTATTGGTAAAGCTTTGCTGTACATAGTATTCTCTATCTTTTTCTAAACCAGATTTTTCTAAAACACGCTCTAATACCAATTCACCCCAATTACCTTGAGTTTTGCTATCTCCTTTTAAAGCTTTAGTTAAGTTGATGGCTTCCTTGCTCATTTGAGTATTTAATTCTTTTAATCCTAATAATTGTTCTTTTAAAGCTGAATGCATTGAGATACTTTCCTTTTGAGAATCATCTACTTTTTTCTCAAAGGTTTTTATTTTCTCTTGTAATGGATTTAAAATATTCTGAATGTTTTCTTTATTCTGAGCAGTGAATTTGGTTGATTTCTCGTCTAAAATTTTATTAGCAAGATTTTCAAATTCTTTTGTGAATTTTTCTTGCAATTTTTCAACTTCATCTTTGTTCTCATTTAATTTGATTTGTAAATTCTTTAATTCTTCATTCTTTCTTGCAAGCTCAATAGACGAAAACTCTTTTTCTCTTCTAATCTCTTCTGTTTCTTTCGACTTTTCTTCTAATCTATTTTGAATATCCTTTTTCTGAATTTCGATATTTGAGTGATTACTTTTTAAAGAAGAAATTTCTTTTTCTAAATCTGAGATAAACTGTTTTAGCTTTAATTTAGATAATAAGTTGCCAATAATAAAACCTAAAATTAGGGTAGTTAAAGCAACTAATACAATTAAAAGAGTGGTATTCATTAGATTTTCAGTAAATTTATTAAGTAAACAAATATAAGACAAGATAGGGTAAAATTATTTGATTTTTATAAGGAAAACCGTATCATTGGCGTTTAATAAAAGTAAATGATTTCTAAATTTATATACACCAAAATTTTAGGATGGAAACTAGTAGGTGATTTTCCTAGAGACCTTAAAAAATATATTGTTATTGGTGCTCCGCATACTAGCTGGAAAGATTTTCCTATTGCTGTTTTAGCCCGAAATTCTTGGGATGTAAAGATTAATTTTATAGGGAAGAAATCATTATTTAAGCCCCCGTTTGGATTCATTTTTAGAGCTTTAGGAGGAGCTCCTGTAGATCGATCTAAAAGCAATAATAAAGTAGATGCTATTGTTGATGTATTTAATAGGCATGATGAGTTTCGTTTAGCTTTATCGCCAGAAGGCACAAGAAAAAAAGTTATAGAATGGAAAACGGGATTCTATTATATCGCTAAAGGTGCTAATGTACCAATAGTAATGTTTACGTTTGATTTTGAAAACAAACAGGTAAAATTATCAGAACCTTATTATACTACCGATGATATGAAAAAAGATTTTAATCACTTTTATGACTTTTATAGAGGGATTAAAGGTGCAAAACCAGAATTATTTCATGTTCCTAACCCTAATCTTTAATATAAAATTTAGTTAACTTTATTTGTTTAACTACTTTTTTGACTGTACTAAGATTTATTGTTTAATTATTATTAAGTGATTCTATTTTAGCTTTAATATCAATTATTTCTTGAGGAATCCAATCAAAAGAATTATCTAGCTTATATGCTTTTTGTTTTAGTTTTAAAGCTTCTTTATATTTTCCAAGTTTAAGCATTAAATCCGCTTTAGAATCGTAGGGGTTTCCATTTTCTGGTTCACATCGAATAAAATTATCAAAAGCATTTAGAGCTTTATCTAATTCATGATTGTTTATATAAGCATAGCTAAAATGTTATATCCTGAACCATAATTATTATCTAATTTCACAGCTTTCTTCCCAGCTTTAATAGCTAAACTAGGATTTTTTCTAAACAATAAAAAACAAATAGTATGATGTAAATATTTGTCATAACTACATATTTTAGCTAATTCAAATAACTTTTCTTCATTAATATCATCTGGGTTATTCAACCTAAAATCTGTAGCATCTACTAACATTTGTTCCTCTTTAGAAACTAAGTGCTTGTGTTTTTTAGCAAGCTTATGATTCATTTTTTTTATAGAATCATTAGATGAGTAGATAGAGATATAATTGTACATTCTTACAAAGGAAGAATCTAATTCAATAGCCTTTTTATAATGCTCTTCAGGGTTATTATTTAATCCATTTTGAACTAAAAATTGCGCTTTTTCAAAATGATCTCTAGCTTCCTTAGAAGGTGTAGTAATAGGAATTGTATTTATTGAAACTTTATTTTTGGTTGCAGAATTGTTTTTACATCCTATTAATAATGTAAAAAACAGTAGAATTGTATACTTCATTTTTGCCTAAAATATTTTATTAAGATTTGTTTTGTAAACTTTTCCTATGGGAACGATAAAATCATTTATAAATATTCTATTTCCTTCAATAGAATTAATATGATTCTTAGAAATGATAAATGACTTGTGTACTTGAAAGAATTTATCAGTAGGTAGTAAGTTTATAAAATCTGAAATTTTCTCTCTTATTTGTACTTCATTGTCTTCCGTGATTATTTTACAATAATTCCCAATAGCTTCTACAAATAGAATGTTATTTAAATTAACCTGAATTAATTTTTTATTTGACTTCACAAAAATACTTTCATCTGGTTTAGAAGATGGAGTAGAGGTTGAGTTAGTTTTAGTATTTGAAACTTCAATTTTATTAATTGCTTTTATAAAACGCTCAAAACTAAATGGTTTAAGTAAATAATCTACAATGTTAAGTTCATACCCTTCTAACGCATGTTCTTGATATGCAGTTGAAACAATTACTTTAGGTGGATTTTGTAATGCTTTTAAGAACTCAAAACCCTTTAATTTTGGCATGTTTAAGTCTAAAAAAATCAAATCAATTTCATTATTCCGTAAACATTCCATTGCCTCTATAGCATCGTAACAATGTTGTACAAAAGTAAGGTTTGGTAGCGCATCGCAATACCCTTTAATAAATAATATCGTGCGCTATATCTTCATCATCAACAATTATATATTTAATCATACTTTTAGCATTAATTCAGTGGTATAAACATCATCTTTTATAAAGTTTATTAGTTGATACTTTTTAGGATATACCAACTCTAATCTCCTTTTTAAATTTTCTAAACCTATACCTTTTTCACTATTTTCTTCTTTGTCAAAATTGTTTTCAATTTTCAAAAAAATCTCATTTTGGTTCGATGTAATTGAAAGGTTTATAAAAGCATTGTTTCTTAAAACTTCAACTCCGTGTTTAAAGGCATTTTCCACTAAAATAATAAAGAGTAATGGTAATACTTTTAAATTCTCATCATCAATCGTAGTATCAAATTTTATATTGATGTTTTTATGATAACGCATTTTATGTAGCTCTATATAATTGCTAATAAAATCTATTTCTTCTTGTAAAGTTACATATTCTTTTTGTCCTTCATATATACTATAGCGCATCATGTCAGACAGCTTTAAAATCAGCTTTTTTGCTTTCTCACTGTCTTTGTCAATCAACCCATATAAATTGTTCAGCATATTGAAGAAAAAATGTGGATTCACTTGCGATTGCAAATGCATTAATTCCGTTTTCTTTTTTTCGTTTTTCAGGTTAATAATAGACCTAATACTTACAAATAACCAATGTAAAATTGTTACAATTATAATAATAAAATAGAAGGCAAGAAATTCCACAAAGCCTTCTAATTTACCAAAGACATCATTAAAAAAAATGATGATTAGCCCAATAATAGGAAGTGCTATTCGAAAATTACGTATCGTAATTATTTTCTTTCTATTTAGAAATTTAAAATTCATAAGTCAATATTACTCAAATAATACTCGGTGTACAAATTAGTTGATAAACGACTTAAAACAGTATATAAACGTTTTATAAACCGAAACAAAGACACTTCATCACTTCTTAAAATATGTATATCCCAGCTTTATTTCTATACAGCCCAATTTCTTTCAGGTATTTAATAACATAAGTACGTTTGTCAGCATCAATCTTAAATAGAACATAATGAAACTAATTATTGATAACTTAAGTAAAACTTATGATAACGGTGTTAAAGCATTACAAAATGTGTCTTTAGAAATACCTACAGGAATGTTTGGTTTATTAGGACCCAATGGTGCTGGAAAATCTACTTTAATGAGAACCATTTCAACACTGCAAGAAGTGGATACAGGATCTATTACTCTTGGAGATATTGACGTATTAAAGCAAAAGAATGAGTTAAGACAAGTTTTAGGGTATTTACCACAACAGTTTGGGTTATACCCAAAAATATCGGCAGAAGTTTTACTAAATCACTTTGCAGTACTTAAAGGAATTTCGAATAAAGGAGAGCGTAAAGATTTAGTGAAAGCACTTTTACATAAAACCAATTTATATGATGTAAGAAAGCAAAACCTTAAAGGGTTTTCTGGCGGAATGAAGCAACGTTTTGGTATTGCGCAAGCTTTACTTAACAATCCTAAACTACTTATTGTAGATGAACCAACAGCTGGGTTAGACCCACTAGAAAGGAACAGGTTTTACAATGTATTAAGTGAATTAGGAGAGCATACCGTAGTTATTTTATCTACTCATATTGTTGATGATGTTAAAGAGCTTTGCACTAACATGGCAATTATTAATCAAGGACAGGTTTGTTTAAAAGGAAATCCGTTGCAAATTCTCGAAGGTTTAAAAGATAAAGTCTATAAAAAGACAATCGAAAAACAAGAATTAAGTTTTTATAAACAAAATTATCAGGTTATAAGTGAAAAGTTATTTCTAGGAAAACCTACGATACATATTTTAAGTGATGTAAATCCTGGTAATGGTTTTTCTCTTATTAATGCTGAGTTAGAAGACGTGTATTTTTCTCAAATTTTTAGTAATAATAACTCTAAATCTAACTAATTATGTGGTTTCAAATTTTTAAGTTCGAAATACAGTACCGAATTAAACGTCCAGATACTTATGTATTCTTTTTATTCCTGTTTCTATTCTCAATTGTAGGAGTAGATTTTATTACTCAAGGTTCAGATATAGGACTTATGAAAAAAAACTCTCCGTTAGTTATTGCAAAAACAATGGGAGCTATAACAGGTATTTTTATGATACTTGCCTCAATGATTATGGGAGTTTCTGTATTGAGAGATTTTGAATATAATATAGAGTCTTTAGTTTTTTCAGCACCGATCAGTAAAAATGATTATTTGTTAGGTCGTTTTTTAGGATCATTTACTGTTTTATTATTTGCTTTTTCAGGTATTCTATTTGGTATGATGTTAGGCGAATTTATGCCATGGAATACTCCTCAAGAGTTATTAGCTTTTAATCCATTTTTGTATGTGAAAAGCTTTTTAATGTTAACATTACCAACCTTATTTTTTGGAGCGTCTTTATTTTTTGTCACGGGTGCTTTAACCAGAAATCTAGTGGTTGTATATACACAAGGTATTATTTTGTTTGTTGTATTTATGCTAACCAAAGCCATTACTAATGATTTTTGGCAAGCCATTCTAGATCCATTTTCATTAACAACCACAACTTTTGCAACAAAATCTTGGTCAGCTTTAGAGAAGAGTACGCAAGAACTTCCTTTTTTAGGAGCATTAATGTTAAATAAATTGTTTTGGATTTCTCTTGGAATTGTAGCACTTATTTATGGTTATAAAAAGTTCAATTTTAATGTAGTTAAAGAAAAACGAACTAAAAGAAAGAAAGTACAGGCATTAGATATTGAGAAATCATATGAAACCAGTAATATAGCTATACCTGAAGTTAAAAAACAATATGGATTGCTATCAAAATGGACGCAATTAAAGCAATTTTCTTGGTTTTATTTTATAAATATTTGCAAACAAGCTTCATTTTGGGGTATTGTAATTTGTGGTATGATTATCATTCTTATTAACTCAGTAAACCTTGGAACTGTTTATGGTGTTGATAGCTATCCAGCAACCTATTTTATTGTTGAAGAACTTCAAGAAACGTCTATTTATTTTTTTCTTATCATTTTAGTTTTTTATTCTGGAGAATTGGTTTGGAAGGAGAGAGCTGCTAAGTTGAATCTAATTTATGATGCTACACCAATGTCAAGTTTTATCAAGTTGCTAGGTAAGTATATTGGGTTAAACTTAATTTATATCGTCTTAATACTCGCTTTAATTTGTTCAGGAATTATATTTCAAACATTAAGTGGTTATTATAACTATGAACCTCAGGTTTATTTTTCAGGTTTCTTCCTAGAAATCCTACCGTTTTTGTCATTATATACCTGCATTGCATTTTTTATTCAATCGGTTGTTAATAATAAGTTTGTTGGTGTTATGTTGGTTGTTATCTTCTTTATAGCTAATATAACTCTAGGTGCATTCGGATTCAATCACGATTTATATATGTTTGGAGGGAGCTCTTTAGGTACTTATTCAGATATGAATGGTTATGGTCATTTTTTAAAACCTTATTTATTTATTAAATCGTACTGGTTTCTTTTCGGATTGTTATTATTAATCATAGGATCTTTGGTCTCAGTTAGAGGAATTGAAACAAACTTATTAAAGCGTATTAAAATTGTTAAAGATAGATTGAGTAGTTCAATTTTAAAATTCATTTGTATAGTTTTATTTGGGTTTATAGCACTTGGAAGCTTTATATTTTATAATACAAATGTTTTAAACACGTACTGGACTAGTTCAAAATCTACTGAGTTTAGAGTAGATTATGAAAAAGAATTAAAGCAATTTGAGTATATACCGCAACCAAAATTAGTAGATGTAAACTTACAACTAGAATTGTATCCAGAAACACGAGATTACACTGCTGAAGGATATTATATTTTAAAAAACACAACAGCTGATGACATAACATCTATTCATATTCAAAAACTTATTGAAGATAATGTTGCTTTAGATAGTATATCTTTTGAAAGTGGTTTTACAATTGATGATAGCTATAAAAAATTCGGTTACTCAATTTTCAATTTAGATAGAGCTTTAAAACCTGGTGACTCTGTAAAAATGTATTTTAAACAAAGTTTTACCACAAAAGGGTTTGAATTAGGAAACTCTAATGTAAATATAAGTAATAACGGAACTTTTTTTAATAATACAGATTTACCAACGATAGGATATAATAAAAAATATGAATTAAATGATACGGACCAACGTAAGGAGTATAATTTATCTGTTCGCTCAAGCAGAGCTAATCGAGATGATGTAAAAGAACTTGTGAACGCCAGATCAGGAAGTGATTCAGACGGGATTGATTTTGAGATGGTTATTGGTACCTCAAAAGATCAAACGGCCTTAGTTCCTGGGAATTTATTAAAACAATGGACAGAAAATAATCGTAACTATTTTCATTATAAAATGGATATTCCAATAATCAATTTTTATTCAATTGTTTCAGCTGCATATGAAGTAAAAAAGGATACATGGAATACTATTCAGGATTCAATTGCAAAATCTGTTGTTCTTGAAATTTATTATCATAAAGAACATACGTATAATATTGGTAGAATGATGACTTCTATGAAAGCATCATTAGATTACTACAGCAAGAACTTTAGCCCTTATCAATACCAACAATTAAGAATTATGGAGTTTCCACGTTATGCACAATTTGCTCAATCGTTTCCTGGAACCATTCCTTTTTCAGAATCTATAGGTTTTGTGTTAGATATTGATGATGAAAAAGAGGTTTATATGGCATTTTATATAACTGCACATGAAATTGCACATCAATGGTTTGGTATGCAGGTGGAAGCTGCAAACGTTAAAGGACGTAATTTTATTTTAGAAACCATGTCACAATACGCTGCGATGATGGTTTTGAAGCAGCATTATTCTGAAGAAAAACTACTTCAGTTTTTAGAGATTCAAAAAGATGATTATAAGAAAGGAAAAGATAGAGCAACTATTGACGAGCCTTCTCTTGCTTTAGTTGAAAATCAAGATTATATATATTATGCAAAAGGGGCTATTAATATGTACGAATTGCAAAAAACGATAGGAGAGGAGAACGTAAATAAAGCATTAAGACGTTTTCTTGAAGATTGGAATACTACAAATGGAAAACTAAAGATAGTAACAAATAGATATGCCACATCACAAGATCTATTAGACTATTTTATAGAGGTTACATCAGATTCACATCAATATATTATTTCTGATTTGTTTGAAAATAATCACGAGATAAAACTCAATTAAATTTAGGGATATAACTCAATATAAATTAGGGTAAACCTTCTGAGTTTTCATTTAAGAGTACTTTACCTTATAAGGGAATTAACTAACTAAATTTATGTATTATGAAAATTCAAAACTTTTCAACAACAAATGATGCCATTGCTTTTATAAAAGAATGGCTAGAAAGCGATGCTTCTCTTTCAGAATTATTAACAGAGTCCATTACCAAAGCAAAAAACTTTGCAGATGGGAGATTAAATGAAAAATTATTTGACTTATTATCTTGGCCTACAACTGTTTCAGAATGGATTAGTTTCATCACTGAATTTAGTCGGTGGATTCCTCATCAAAGTGGTCATGAAGGATGGCAAGACCCAGAGACTGGATATACGCAAGAGGTATATGATCGATTATGTCATTTTTATTTTTTATTAGATCAAGAGGTTGGGGCAGATGAAAATATTATAGTACAAAATATAGAAGGCTTTAATGATTGGTTGGTTGCTTATGCTAATCTTTGGGGAGATTTTTTAAACACCCCTGAGTCTTTTAACGATACTATTTGGGAGTCTTTTAAACAGTATGCACCTTATTATAGAATTGAAGATTCTTTAGTAAATGGAAAACCTAATAGTCCTAGTGGTTGGTTAACGTTCAATCAGTTTTTTGCGAGAGAATTGAATCCAGGATTAAGACCCGTAGATTTTCCAAGTGATAACGCTGTAGTAACTGCTCCAGCGGATTGCACTTTTAGAAAAATGTATCAAATAGATGAAAATTCAAATATTCTAAGTTCAGACTCCAGTATTACTCAAACTGTTTTAAAGAAAACTCATATTATAGGTAATATTGAAAAGTTGTTAGGTGATAGTCCACATGCAGATAAGTTTGCTAATGGTACTTTTGTTCATTATTTTTTAGGACCATATTCTTATCATCGTTTTCATTCACCTGTAGCAGGTATGGTAGATGAATGTAGAGCAGTTGATGGATTAACTTATTTAGAAGTTAACATCAATGATAACAATCAATTTGACGCTCCAGACAATTCAGATTCACCAGGTGAGCCAGGTGAGGGGTATCAATTTAATCAAGCTAGAGGGATTCTTACCATAGATACTACTTCAAGTAGTGAAGGTGATATTGGAATAGTTGCTGTTGTTCCAGTGGGAATGTGTCAAGTCTCCGGTGTTCATATGAGTGCTACCCAAGGAAGAAACATAGCTAAAGGAGAAGAGTTTGGATACTTTTTATTTGGAGGTTCAGATATTATATTACTATTCCAAGAAGGAAAAGCACCAAAAATAGATGACTGTAATAAATATCGCTACTATGGAACAAGTATTAGCGGTTGCCCAGATAGCCCAAAATAATATTTAGTATAACATTGTTTATCTACTATACGACTAAGGAATTAGCTTAAACTAACTGTTTAGTCGTATTTTTTTTATGTAAAATAAATCAAATGTTGTGAACAAAACAAAGGAAAGTCTTATTGTAAAGAGTTTTTAAAAAACTTATTTTTGTATCTCAAATAACTTCATTTGGATTCATTAACACAAATTGTACTTGGAGCAGCCGTAGGAGAAGCTACTTTGGGAAAAAAAGTTGGAAATAAAGCTTTATTATACGGAGCTATTGCTGGCACTATTCCTGATTTAGATGTGCTATTAGGTACTTTAACCGATACTGTTACTGCTTTAGAATGGCATAGAGGTTTTAGTCATTCTTTACTTTTTTGTGTATTATTAGCCCCAATTTTAGGTTGGCTTGTAAATAAATTAGAAAAAGAATATAATTTAGGTTGGAAACCATGGGCGAAATTATTTTTTTTAGGATTATTTACGCATCCGCTTTTAGATACATTTACTTCTTGGGGAACACAATTATTTTGGCCATTTAAAACCCGTTTTGCATTTAACTCCATTTTTGTAATTGATCCATTTTACACGTTACCATTTTTGGTATTTACGGTATTGGTGCTTTTTTATAAACATAATTCTAAAACAAGACGCCGTTTAAATAATATTGGATTATTAATTTCTACATCCTATTTATTACTAACATTAGTAGTAAAATTGGTTGTTGAAAATAGATTTAAAGAGGCATTAGAAAATCAAAAGATAACTTATACGCAAATTAGCACACGGCCATCTCCATTAAATATAATATTATGGAATGCTAATATTGATACTTCTCACGAATACTTATTAGCAGATTATTCTTTTTTCGATACTCAACCCATTTGTTTTAAACCATACTTAAAACAACGAGATTTATCTGAACAGCTACTCAAATACCCAAATACAAAGCGACTGCTGGCTATTAGTAAAGGCTGGTATATTATAGAAAAAAAAGAAAATCATTGGCTATTTAATGATTTACGTTTTGGATTAATTCCAAGAAAAGACGATAAACATTTTTTTTCGTTTTCTTATAATTTAAAAGAAAAGGATAACAAATTAATCGTAACAGAAGTTCCCAAAACTAAACGTGATGCTCAATTTTTAATGAAAACATTGTGGCAACGTATTAAAGGGAATTAGTAGGATATCTATTAATATAAGAACAATACTTTTAAGTTTATTACAATTCAAAAACATATTACGACGATTCAAAGAAAAGTGATTTCATAATCTTTCTAAGGATTACATATTTGACTATTATTTAATTAAGTATCAACTTTTAAAATAGTTAACATATGACTCCAACACAAGTTTTTTCAATTGTAGGTATGATTGCCATGCCTATGTGGATCTTAATGATCTTTTTGCCTACATGGAAAGTAACTAAACTACTAATCAAATTTAAAGTCGTTCCACTAATCTTATCCTTCATTTATGCAATATATATAGTTCAAGCGCTATTCATAGGAGGAATGATGGATTTTGGGAGTCTAGCTTCTGTCATGAAATTATTTACTGAAGAAAATGCAGTTCTAGCAGGTTGGGTGCACTATCTAGCTTTTGACCTCTTAATTGGAATGTGGATGTTGCATCAGAATAAAACACTGAGAATACATCAATTATTAATGGCTCCTTGTTTGTTAGGAACATTCATGTTTGGACCTATTGGCTTTTTGCTTTTTATGGTGATTAAATTAATCAAACAAAAATAAGCATGAGATATATAAAACAAGTATGTAGCACCGTAAGAAAAGAAAGCCCAATATTGTTTGGAATTGTAATGATTCATGTCATTTTTGCCATAGTATCTATTTTTGGTCTTTTTATAGATAGCAGAACTTTAATGGGAGTAAATGTATGGATTAAACCGTTAAAATTTACAATTTCTGGAGCCATTTATATCTTAACAATAGGGTATCTTATGACTTTATATCCTTATTCCAAGAGAAAGAAAAATATTCTGAACAATATTGTTTCTTGGACATTACTGTTAGAAATAGGTATTATTGTATATCAAGGATCACGAGGGGTACAGTCACATTATAATAAAGCCACTAATTTTGATAGTTTACTTTTTGCCTTTATGGGGTTGTTAATAGCTATTAATGTGATAATCATGGTATTGTTTGTATTTGATTCGATTCGATTAAAACTAAAAACTACAAAACCAGTTCAATTAGCCATTGTATTGGGTTGGATCATTTTGGTTGTAGGAAGCTGGATTGGAGGGCAAATGATAAGTCAAATGTCTCATAACGTAGGAGTAGTAGATGGTGGTCCTGGATTACCATTGGTAAATTGGAGTACCATTGCAGGAGATTTAAGAATAGCGCATTTCTTTGGGTTGCATGGCATACAAATAATTCCGTTATTCGCATTATGGGTATCCAATAAATGGAAAACTACCAATAGAAATCTAATGGTTACAGTAACTATTTTTGGACTTCTATATGCTTTATGGATTGGGTTTATATTTTATCAGGCAAAGCAAGGAATACCATTAATACGCTTATAATACATGAGACTATTTAATAAAAAAAAACGCATACAATATTTAGGGTTTAATGACATTTGGTTTTCTATAATAGGTATCCTTATTATAAGTATAATAGCAAACTATTTATTTAATAATTTATCAGAAAGAAAATCTATAGAACTTATATTTATAGGCTGGATAGCTTCATTATTTTTTACAATTTGTGATTGGTTTATTATACGATATATATTAATTTTTTTGCGAAAAAAATATCCTGATTTTAAAGACGATTTAAAACGTATTAGTTTCCTTCTTTTAGCTATTATTATTGTGATACTACTTGTTGATTTTATAGGAGGATCTTTTCTTGCAAAATTCTTTACCCTTTTGGGCTACAATTCTACACATACAGTACAATTAAAGGTTCTTTTACCTATTATTTTGATTACCATCATGGACATGGCAATATATGAAGCTATTTATTATTATGTTAGACTTAAAAAATCAATAAGAGAAGAAGAACAAGCAAAGCAAGTAATGATCCAAGCGCAATTAGATACATTACGAAATCAAGCACAACCTCATTTTTTATTTAATAGTTTAAATACGTTACGTGATATTATCGATCAAGACTCTAAAGAAGATGCAAAAGGTTTTGTAGATAATCTTTCTAATGTGTATCGTTTTATATTAGAATCTGGGAATACTAATTTAACTTCAATTAAAAAGGAGTTGAAATTTGCCAAAGCCTATGTGTATATTCAATCTGAAAGATTTGGAGACAATCTACAAATGAAATGGAATATCCCAGAAAATAAGTTAAGGTCAATGATAGTTCCTATGAGTTTACAACTATTAATAGAAAATGCTATAAAACACAATATAGTTTCTAAAGCAAAACCATTAATAATAACGATAGCTATTAAAGGTGATTTTTTAGTCGTCCACAATAAAATTCAAGCTAAATCAACAAAAGTATCTTCTACAAAAATTGGGTTACAAAATATTAAACAGCGATATGCTTTAATTACTAATAAATTACCTGAAATTATAAACGATGGAAATCAATTTACTGTTTCATTACCGCTACTAAAACTATCTGATCAAAAGAAAAATTATGCAAATACTAATTATTGAAGATGAGCCACGTGCAGCAAATCAATTACAAAATTTATTAACTAAAAGTACTTTATACTATCAGTTATTAGATATTATTGATACTGTTGAAGATGCTATAATATGGTTTGCAAAAAATACCGCACCAGATTTAGTTTTTATGGATATTCAATTAGCAGATGGATTGAGTTTTGAAATATTTCAGAAAGTAGAAGTTGAAGCACCAATTATTTTTACAACAGCTTTTGATGAGTATGCAATTCAAGCCTTTAAGGTAAATAGTGTAGATTATTTGCTAAAACCTATTCAGCAAGACGAATTAGATACTGCATTAAACAAATTTGAAAAATCAAATACATCAAAAAACATAGAGCCTTTAGTTCTAAAAGAGCTTCTTGCTAGTATGCAAACACCTCAAAAACGTGCTGGTATATTGGTAAAAGAGGGGAGTGGCTTTGTACAAATTAAAACATCAGAATTATTATATGTGTATTCTCAAGACAGTATAACGTTCGGAATTACCCATAATAGAAGATATATTATTGATGAAACAATAGACAAATTGTTTGCTACACTAGATACTCATAAGTTTTATAAAATAAATAGAGGACAAATTATTTCTAAAATGGCAATAGAAAAAATAGCACCATATTTTAACCATCGTGTAAAATTATTAGTTACCAATCCAAGAGATCAAGAGTTTATTGTAAGTAGGCAAAAAACAAGCAATTTTAAAGATTGGATGAACAATTAATTACTAAATAACACTTCAACTACTAAAAACTACGTTTCAACAAAAAACGCTATAATTACCTTAATAATAAGGCAATATTTGTGATATAATAAACAACTATAAACATTATATCATGAAATACAAGTTATTAATAATAGTCTTTTTTATCACTACTGGAATGCTTTCTGCACAATCAGATAAAAACACAAATTCCTATCAACAAATAGTAAACCAAACTGATGAAATCTATGATAGTCTAGTTAAAATTAGACGAGACTTACATATACACCCTGAACTATCTAAACAAGAAAAAAGAACTTCTAAAATTGTTGCTAAATATTTAAGAAACTTAGGTTTGGAAGTAAAAACAAATATAGGAGGGTATGGTGTCGTTGGAATTCTAAAAGGTGGTAAAAAAGGTCGAAAAATAGCTTGGCGAGCCGATATGGATGCCATAAAAACAGATGAGCCTGATGTAGTTAGCTTTACCTCTAAAAATAAAGGTATAAGACATATATGTGGTCATGATGTTCATACAACAATTGGCTTAGGGATAGCTAATGTTTTATCGCAACAAAAAGAAAATCTAGAAGGAACGGTTTACTTTATTTTTCAGCCTGCTGAAGAAACGTTTACTGGGGCAAAAGACATGATTGAAGATAGTCTTTTTGATATCATTCAACCAGATGAAATTTATGGACTACATATTGGTCCTGGACCATCAGGAGAGATTAATGTTAAGGCGAATGAGTTATTTGCGTACGCAAAAACACTTCAGGTAAAATTTAAACATACTACCAATGAAAATGAGTTAAGGAATTTTATGAATACTATAGTAAAAGGTTATGTTCGCAATATTGAACAGAAGGGTTCTCCTTGGAATATTATAAATAAAATTTCAGACTCTAAAATTGGGCTAACAAACAAAGAAACTATTTTTAAAGATTACTTTATTTTACAAGGAGCTAGACTTAATACAGATAAAGAGGTTACTTTTTATAATGCTAGTTTTCTTGAAACTGATGTAAAAAAAGTAAATAGCCTACCTCTTGAAATAAAAAAACAAATTCAGAACTCTAAATTTAAAGATGCTTTTATTTCTATAGAGTATTCAAAGGATTCCTCAGGAACACCTATAAATGATCCTGAACTTACAAGAATTGCAACACAAACAATTTCTAGTTTTTATACTAAAGAAATGTTTAAACCACTGTACGGACAAACCCCATATTTTGGTGAAGATTTTATATTCTATCAGCAAAAGATACCAGGTGTATTCTTTTTCTTAGGAGGATCTAATATTAAAAAAGGGATAAAATCTATGCCACATACACCAAATTTTGCTGTGGATGAAATAACCGTAAAATACGGCGTACAATCTTTTGCTACTTTAATTTTAAAAAGAGCAAACAGTAAATAAATTTAAAACTTCAATTTGTATTCATTTACAATTAATTAAAACATTATGAAAAATATATTATTTATACTTAGCTTATTCTTATTTACACAATTATCAGCACAAGAAAATTTACAAGCAAAACACTGGCAAGAAGATCTTCGTTTTTTACAAAATACAGTGCATAAAGAATATTCACATCTTTTTGTAAAAACAACCAAAGAAGCTTTTGATGCAGAAGTAGCAACACTCTATAAAAATATTCCAAATTTAGAATCGCATGAAATTGTGGTTGGAATGGCAAAAATTACTAGCTTGTTTAAATATGGACATACTGGCATATTTTTAAATCAAAAAGATGTTAATTTTCATTCCTTCCCATTTAATTTGTATGAGTTTAAAGATGATATTTATATTCAAGGAGTGCATAAAAACTATAAAAAAGCATTAGGTGCTAAAGTTTTAAAAGTTAATAATATGCCAATTGAAGAAGCTCTAGAGAAAATAGCTTCTGTAACGAATTCTGAAAATTCTCAAGATTTTAAAGCATACGGGATTAATTATTTGGGTAGTCCCGAAGTATTACATGCTCAAAAAATCACAAAATCTCTTCAAAATGCGATTGTACTTACCTTAGAGAAAAATGGCAAGGTATTTACAGAGTCCTTCGTTGTAATGGGAGATGAAGAACGTGTACCTACACACCGTGGTTATGTGCATCAAAATGAGAATTGGTTAGATGCAAGAGAACAGTCTGAAACACCATTATATTTAAAACATCTTGACAAAATTTACTATTCGAAGTACTTGGATAAAGAAAAAGCAATGTATATAAGACATAGTAGAATAGCTGATGATAGAGAAGAAAATACAAAAGACTTTTATAACCGTGTTTTTGATTTTGTTGAGAATAATGATGTTGAGAAATTAATTATTGATGTTCGTTTAAATGGCGGTGGTAATAGTTATTTAAATAAATCAATTATTACAGGAATTATTGAAACTAAAAAGATTAATAAAGTTGGTAGTTTATATGTAATTATTGGTAAACATACTTATTCAGCTGCTCAAAACTTAGTAAATGAGTTACACAATTATACAAACGCCATTTTTGTAGGTGAACCAACCGCTGAGAATGTGAATTTTTGGGGAGATGCACGTCCAGTAACTTTACCAAATAGTGGCATAGTAGCTCAGTTATCATACGCTTGGTGGCAAGGAAAACCTGCATGGGAATATACTGAATGGTTAGCACCACAAGTTCCTGTAAAAATGAGTTATTTAGAATATGCATCTAACCAAGATCCAGTACTTGATGCTGCATTATCTTTTTCTGGAAAAGATTTTATTTTAAATCCTATGCAATATATAAGAGAATTATATATGGCTGGAGATGCGCAAAAGTTGGCAACAGAAATTGTTAAAATGATACAAGACCCTAGATATGCTTTTTTCGATTTTGAAGCTGAATTAAGTAAATCTGCTCATCGTATGTTAGGTATTAGTAGTCGAAATGAAGAAAAACAAGCAGCAATTCAAATATTTTCGTTTATAACCCAACTTTTTCCTAATTCAATTAAAGCTTATAAAAACTTAGCTGAAGCTTACTTAGAAATTGGAGATAAAGAAAAGGCTAAAGCTTTATTAAATAAAACAATTGCTATGGATCCAAATGAGAAAATAGCTAAAAATATTAAAGAAATGCTTCATAAAAACTAACTAATAGTACTATTCAAATACTAACTTGTTATACCCGTCTGTTATAAGTCGGGTATAATTTTGTTTTACAAATTTCAATTGGAGCTGTACAGAATTTTTATCAAAAAACTCAAGATAAACTTTGTTGAAATGGAGGAGGAAGCGTAATATGTGTGGAATGAAATTGTAGCAGAATTTACAAATACATATCTTTGATATATGACAGAGCAATATTCCAATATAATGTGTGAATCTAATTCTTTTAAATCAAAAGGAATTGAAATATTGAGGATAGAAGAACTTTATAAAAGAAAAGAAAGTTTAGAAAAACCGCATTTATTAGACTTTTATCTATTTATCTTTTTAAAATATCTATTACACATCATTTAGTTTTGATTAGCGTTATTTTTTTGTACTATAATGTTCTGCGTTATGTAACTTGAGCTTTGGTTAAAAGCGAAAGTTATTACTACAGTTTCTTGAAAAATTTATTCTCAAAAGTTTCTTCTACAATGTTAATGGAACACTTTTTACGCGACGACGTAGGAGGGAAGCGCAATGTGTGTGGAATGGTTAATTATCATCATGTTGAATTTTAAATAGTCTTTCTAAAAATTGTTCAAAGAAAGGTTTATGAAATTCTAAAAATTCATTTAATTCAAGTTTTAGTTTATCAATATCAATTAAATATTCATTATATCTTTTTTTAAGAATATAGTCATTAACATCTAGACTAAAAACACTCTTAAAATGATTCCTATTTTTTAATTCATGTAACTGGTTAAAATAATCATCAAAAAGATATGACCTCCATTTGTCAAAAACTGATTTAAGTTCGTTTTCTACCAGTCTCAACCTAATGAAAATTTCATAATAATCATCTTGTCCATTGCCAAAATTTTGTAGTAAGTTTTCTTCTATTGAAATATCGCAAAGACATTGGTCTAAATCAATTTTTCGATATAAACTTTCAAATAAACAGCCATATACAGCGTTGCCAAAATAATTAGCTATTATTTCATGATTAAATCTATCTGATATAACAACATTCTTAGTCCTAACGTAACCATCATAAAGAATAGTAGAGTTATCTCTTAAATACAATTTAAATTCATCGATTCTTCTATCGTAATTACAAAGTTTATAATTTAACTCTGCAGCAATAAAATGACCCATTTCATGAATAAAAGCTCTTTGTAAATCATTCATTTAGTAAATGTAATACATTGAGGAAACCCGTAATCGAATACTTGTTAATTTTTAGTATATTTAATCTCTCCCTTTTAATTAGTTTATAGCAATACTACTTTGGAATTTCCAAAGCAAATACTCATATGCTAAATTGAAAATAAATGTATTTACAAAAATTACACATTAAAAAGTTTCGAAGTATTAATGAAATAAATCTTCATTTTAATAAAAGTGTCAATATTATAATTGGAGAAAATAATGCTGGAAAATCTGCTATAATAGACGCTCTAAGAATATGTTTGAGTATTGGTAAACAGTGGAAAGATATTGGAATAAAGAATGATGAAGATTTTTACATAGATGTTAATGAGCTTCATGTACCATTAGAGCCAATAGAATTTGATTTAACATTTAAAATCGAAACTGCCGAAGACAGAGAGTTTTTCCAAACTTTGCTCTGGCAAAATCCTACTGATCCTGATGATGTAAATTTGCAAATACACGCAAAATATACAATTGTAACGAATCCGAAAGGAAATAAAGTTCTTAGATGGGATATTTGGGGTGGCGAAAATGAAGGACAAAGAATAAAGCCAGAAGAAGCTCAACTTTTATTTTATTCATATTTGGAACCATTAAGAAATGCTGAATTAGAATTAAGACCATATGCGTCTGGAAACAAAGTCACATCTCTGTTTAGGGAAATGACAAAATATAATGTTAATGATGGAGAAGAAGAAGTAGAGGTAGAACTTAATCTTGAAAAGAAAAATCAATTAGCTAAAACTCTGCAAGATGTAATTCAAGATAATGATTGGACAGGTTTAATTAAAACAGGTGAAAAGTTTGTAAATGAACATCTAGAAAAGGCAGATATCAAAAAGAAAGAATCAAAAATTCATTTGAAATTATTAGAATACAAATATGATAATATTGTAAAAGGAGTTTTAACAAGAAAACCTGTTTATTCAGATGAATTGTTAGTTGGAGATAAATCATTACAAAAATATTTTGATGTAAGTCAAAACGGATTAGGTGAAAACAACCTAATTCTTGCCTCTTCTGTTTTGGGAGATTTAAAAAATAGAAGAGAAGAGCAGATAGAACACTATTATGCTTTATTAATTGAAGAACCAGAAGCACATTTACATCCACAAAAACAAAATACTTTTTTCAATTATTTAAGTAGTTTGAAAGATTTAGGAGTTCAAATTTTTATTACCTCACACTCGCCAACAATAACAGCTAAGTCCGATTTAGATAATTTATTAATTCTACAAAGACAAGAAAATAATATTAATAGTTTTTCTATAAAAAACTCTGAGTTAAGTCCAAAGAATAAGAGTTATTTGAGAAAATTTTTAGATGTTACAAAATCGCAATTATTCTTCTCTAATGGAACGATATTAGTAGAAGGTATTTCGGAAGCTTTACTATTGCCAATTTTCGCGCTAATTATTGGTGATAAGTATAACCTTGATAAAAATGGAATAGAACTTATTAATATTAATGGAGTTGCTTTTGAACCGTTTGCCAAATTATATAACTCAGATAGCGATGAAAAGAAACTAGCAGCTAATTGCTCAATAATAACTGATGATGACAGAAGTTTAATTGCAGCTAAGCATTTCATTAATGAAGATAATGAAATTGATAAAGCTAAAGCAAAAGCAATTTTCAATAAGTTAAAGACCGATGAAATTGTGGATAGTAATAACCGAATTATAAAATTTAATAACGACGATGATTTAATTATTGAGGGATTTGAAGATAAATCAGGTTTTATGAAAACGGTATTAAATGATAAATATGATAAAATATCTGATAGAGCAAAAAAAGCAATTGATTTAGTAGGTGGGAATCTAAAAGTTGAACTAGCAAAAAATACATTTGAGTTTGAAGTTATGGTTAATAGTGAATTTAATGCAAGATTAATGATGTTTGTATATAAAAGAATGCACCCTAATACTACTTTTTTAGGAAATGATAATTCTATTGAAGATAGAGCATTAGAATTATTAGAAAAATTAAAATCAAACAAGGATAAATCTGAATTTGCACAGGAACTATGTTTTCAATTAGAAAGGAGATTACCAATCTACAAGAAATATTTTACGATACCTGATTATATACAACGTTCAATAAAATGGGTTATAGATAAAGAATAATGTATAACCATTTATCAGAAAATCAAAAAGAGATATTAAACTACAATAAAGGAACAATTGTAGTAAAAGCATGTCCTGGAAGCGGAAAGACTTATTCAGTTGCTGCAAGAATTTCCAAACTTTTAAATCAAAACGAATTTAAAAGAAAAGGTATTGCTGCTATATCATTTACAAATGTTGCTTGTCGTGAAATTGAGCAAAAACTAAATACAGATTTTGATATTTATGTTCCTCTTAAACATCCTCATTTTATAGGAACAATAGATAGTTTTATTAATACTTATATATTTCTTCCATTTGGACATTTAATAATGGAATGTTCTATGCGTCCAACTCTTGTAGGTGATCCTCACTCGAATTGGTCTAGAAAATTATATGACCATGATTATGACCAGTATTTCGATAAAACAACTTTTGATAAAGAAGGTAATTTGATAATGATTGCTCCATATCAAGCTTTTCATTTCAGATGGTCATATTGTACAAAAGGAGGTAAAATAAATGGAAATATTAAAAATATTATTGATTCTAAATGGAAACTATTTAGAAGAGGTTTTGCAAATCAGTCTGACGCAAATTATTTAGCATTAAAAGTTCTTGAAAAATATCCATTGATTGCAAAAAATGTATCTAGTTTATTTCAGTATTTCATTATTGACGAAGCTCAAGACACAAATGAAGTACAAATGAGTATTCTTGAGATTTTAAATACCTCTGGTGCAAATAATATAATGCTAATAGGAGATAGAGACCAATCAATTTTTGAATGGAACGATGCAAAGCCTGAATTATTTGATAAAAAATATGACGAATGGGATAAAATTCTTTTAAATGAAAATAGAAGGAGTTCCCAAAACATTTGTGATTTTACTAATAACTTATCTTCTTTTGATAATACAGAATCTGTAAATAAAGATGTTGTGGGTTTTAAACATGTCCCAGAAATACAAAGTTATGTGATGCCCAAAAAAGCAACAAAAAAAGACCCATCAGTCGTTACTTTTGATGAAAGTAAACAGAGCTTTAGCAAAATATTAAACAAGTTTATAGAAGAATGTAATTCTAATCAAATTGAAATAAATAAGGAGAACGTAGCAGTATTATATAGAGGAAGAAGTAGTTCAAGGTATTTAGGGCTTAATGTCGATATATCTTCATATGAGAATATTCCATGGATACAAAAAGAATATCACGTTAGAAATATAGTTTTAGGAAAGCATTTCATTGATAATGGTGATTTTATTAGAGGTTATAGACTACTTGAAAAAGGGTACTTTGAATCCTTGTTGAGAAAGTCTAATCCGAGTTTCTATTGTACTGATGAATTTATCAAAGCAGAAACAGAAAAAAATGGGTTTATGAACCATAGGAGAGCAGTATTTAATTTTATTAATAAACTTACAGAAACGAGTGATAGAACGTTTAATCAATGGATTTCTGACTCAAACAACAACTTAAAAGATTTAGGAATTACTTTAAATATAAATCCCGAGAACGGTGATATTTTAATTGATGAATACTACGCAAGTAATTTGAATTTAGATAATTTGCATCCATTTTACTATGGCACAGTTCATTCTGTAAAAGGAAAAACTTTTGAAGCTGTATTATTATTGTTAGGAAAAAAAGCTAATAGACCAAATTACGCCACCATATTAAATTCAGATGATTATGATGCTTTACCGGAGAATTACAAAGAGGAAATGAGGATTGTATATGTTGGGCTCACTAGACCTAGAAAAATTTTAATGATGGCAGTACCAGATTCTGATTTAGAGATATGGAATAATAAAATGTCAAGTTAAAGTATTATATAGCCTGTTAAATACAAAACCCCCATTTTTACTAGGGTTGTAGGAGATAGGAAACAAAAAGTTTTCAATATGCATGAATTATAATATTTCATACTTTCGCGCCCTTTTTACTTAAAAAATAAAGTAAAAGAAAAGCGAAAAGAAAACTATATGAAAAAGTTATTATTGCCTGTTTACACTAAAAAAAACGAACCCTATGCTATTTATAAGTATTATATTTTATTTGATATAGGTCAAAGATTGGAGTTTAAGAGTAAGCGAAAAGCAGAAGATTATGTAAGGAAAATTAGTTCTTATATCACAGATTCGATAAGAGTAATTAACACGGTTCAGAAAGAAGTTTACAGTTTGTATTTGGAGCAGTATTTTAAAATGCCTTCAAATTATTGTAACAAGATAAGACTTGTTATAGACGAGTATTTAGAGCGATTAAAATACTTCCATTCTTATCAATCTACAGGAGATGCTTGTATAAAATTTATAAGTGTTTATTCTTTGCTTAATATTGTGCAAGATGCTTGTAAGTTATTACGACGTTCTATGAAGTCGTTAAAAGATTATAATACTGTTAGTAGATTAAATGGTTATTTAAGTATTCTTTCAGTAATCTATGATAAATTATCAAAGCTTAAAAAAGGTAATATTAATACTATTTATAAGGAATCTACTTTAACTATAATTCACAAAAAAGAGGCTATTAAATCAATGACATAAAACATTTTTTTTATGTCACAATTTGACTCTATTAAAACGGTTCGTGTCAACACCTTAGAAGTTGGACAAAAATTTCAAAAAATCATGTTTGGTGTTCCGTGCTTTACGGAATATGAAGTGGTAAACACTTTAGGGGGGATGGTTAAGGCTACTAGGTTAAGGGACAATAGTCCGTACTTATTGCCAAACTATGCGTTAGTTCATCCATTAAATAAATAAGCAACACTATGAAAAATAAAACTTTCAAGGTGTTGCTTTTTTTGATTGTAACACTTGTATTCGGTGCAATAACAGTTATTCTGTTAGACATTAATTACATCATTACTAACTATCTAAATCATTAAGTTATGAATAGGCATGTGTGTGTAGTTTGTAGGAAAAAAAGGTACTCTAAGTATATGCAAGGTGTTTATCTGCTTAAAACCTCTGCTTACTTTCATTTTACAGAAAAACATTGGTTGTGTAGAGAATGTGCTCCAAAGTTGGTTGAAAGATTGTCTCTCCAAGTCAGACAATTGAAAGAAACGGTAAATAAGCTAATGTCAACTGGAGTTGACTATTTAAAATGTTCTCAAGATGCCAAGTAAAAACGAAATAGATTACGAAGCTAGTAGAGAGTATTTTGGTGAGCTTATATCTGAGTTAATGGCTCAGAATAAAGGTAATTACAATTATCTTGAGTCAAATGCTAAAAAAGAGGTCGCTTTAAAAGTTGGTTTGAGTTATAGCCAGCTTAATAGGCGTTTAAAACCTTATGTAGCTACAGAAAAGCAAGTTCAACTCTTCGTTGAAAAGTCCAATCAATTAGAATTATTTAACAATTACTAAGCCGTAAAGATGAGTAAAAGCCGTCTTAACGGCTTTCTTATTGGCTTGGCAAAACATAACGGTCTTGTCGAAAAATCACGTGTAGCCCTTGTGGTTACACAGATTTTTTAACCCCTTAGATATGAACGCTCCTTGTACTTTTGCAGTAAAAAATAACGGTATATCCCAATATTTCGACGTGAGTTACTTAAACTTCACTAGAAATGGCGATACTAGTGTATTAAAACAGAATCAGAAAACAGCTTTCTCGGAAACGATTAAGAAATACGAGCCTACATCTAATTTTCTAGATGAAGTAACCCGTATTAAGTTTAAACATGATTTGCATAGGCAAATGATGGGTAAGAAAAAGAAAAACGTAAAAGAACTAGGAACATTATCTAAAAACCAAGTAAAAAGCTGTAAAAAAGCTTGTGAAACAATGATAAACACGGTGTTGTTTTCTAAACAACGAAATGTTGACTATAAAACAGGGCAGTATATAGCGTTTGTTACACTTACTTTGCCTACAAAGCAATTACATTCAGATAAAGAAATTAAACGCTTACAAACCCGCTATATTGAGAATTTACAAAAGACTTACGGTGTTAAATACTACGTATGGAAAGCGGAAGCACAAAAGAATGGAAATATACACTTTCATTTATTGGTAGATAAGTGGATAGATTGGACGGTACACAGACGTTTATGGAATAAACAATTAGATAAATTAGGCTACTTGGATGCTTATCAAAAAGAACATGGGGATCGTAACCCGAACACTACAGACGTACACAGTCTTAAAAAGGATAAAAGAGGTAAAAAACTTAAAAATGTAACTACATACATTATTAAGTACATGACAAAACTAGAATTTGGTAAACGTCCTATATTAGGGCAGTTGTGGGGTTGTTCTGATGCGACCAAAACCCTGGACTATCCTAAATATGCAGAGGGAGAAATACTTTTCGACCATGTGGTTTCTATGGTAAATACAGGTAAGTTTAAGCAAGTTTTAAAAGAGGATTTTTTTAGTTTTTTCAGTGGTAAAACTTTTGAAGTTTTAAGGACAGAATACACACATCTTTGGAAAGATGTAAAATCTTTCTTTCAGATTCAAAATGGAAACAAAAAAACACCTAAAAAGATAGTTTCAAAGGATTTTATTCGGGTAGAGAAAACTCGTTCGTTAGAGCAAATGATTTTAAAAACTAATGAAGCTCAAACTGTAAAAAGAAATAAGGGCGCTCTACATAAATTTAAAAAAGACTATTTGGAAACTTACGACCCATATAAAGCGAATCAATTCGATATTTTTGCACCCCTGTAAAAACTTTTAAATACCCGACGCATAGTGCGTCGACTTCAAACAGCTTCCAAAGCATTTTTGTACTCGAAATAATTAATAAATTAAAATTTTCAGTACATGAGAAAAGAAGTTCTTGACGGAGTAACAACCAAAACGTATCAGGTAAAAAAAGGGGACGACCCGCGTTATATGGTGTTACAAAATGTTTCTGTTAACTCAAAAGTAAAAGCAGAAATAAAAAGAGAAACAGACCCCGACCAAAAGTTGTTCAATACAACAAAGGTTATTACTTTATTAGAGGGGCAAAACAAAATTGAACACATTGTTACTAAGGCTATTTTAAAGCAATTTGAATTGGCTACTGTAAAAGATACTACAGATGTAGACAAAGTGGTTATTAAGGAAGCTAAATTAGATTTAGCTTACGGCGGTGAGATTACTCTAGGGCAAAATGATACGATTGATATCAAGGCAGAAAACTTAGAAAAAATTGCCGATTCTTCATTGTACACTTTCGAGGGTGTAAAAGTTGCTGGTATTCCTTACATAGTAAAAGAACAAACATATAAAGCAGACCAAGTTCAAAAAGAAATTGATTTGTTGAATGTTGATTTCTTAATGTTTCATATAGATGCTTTACCGACAAAGGTAGAGTTGCGTGTTAAGGGTCAAAAAGTAACTAGAACATCAGAGGCTCTTTTAATAGACCAAAAAGATGTATTTAATACAATTGGTTATGATGAGAATGGCAAAGCTATTTTCGGTACATATAAAACTGTTGTTTTAGATGTAAGAGGTGCGGAATCTGTGTATTTAGAGGATGAGCGAGAGCCACGTATTGATATTAAGTATCATACTGTAAAACTTCCTAATTAATATGTTGAGCTATGGTTTAGCATATGAACCGCATTATCGTTTCGACGATAGTGGCGGAGGGTTAATACCTTCAGGAGCTGAAGGTACTGACCCAAGATGGCAAACTGCTTTAGGTGGTAGTCTTATGAACTTAGATACTAACAATATCGAATCATCAGCAATAAGTGTTGGTGCGGGGTTGGTAGATACTGTGTTACCGGGTGTTGGTAGTTTGTTAGGTGGTGTTGCAAGTGCAATAGGAATTGGTCCAGATGATTGGTCGGTAGTGGATGCTAAATTCAGAGGTCAAGCGACTAAGATTAAGGCATACTTTCAAGATAGACTATCTAAAGTAAAAACAGCAAATGACTTAACGGAATTAGACAGAGAGTTGACAGCTTACGTAGATGAAGCTTTTATTAACTCTACCAAGTTTAAAAGCTATAATAGTAGAAAGGGGCATGAGTTGTTGTATAACCTTTTGAGTGCTTACCAAAATGGTGTGCGTACTTCAATTAAAAACAGATTTCTAGATGTTCGAATGACTCCAAAAACGGAAGCATTAGGTAAGTACAATTACCAAAACATTTTAGGTTGGAAAATCTTTACAGATAGTGGAGCAACGTACATGGTGTATAGTGTAAAAGGAAACATTTCTGTTAAACCTGTTCAAACATCGTTGCCAAATTCAAATAATTATACTGTTCCGACGGATTCTGATTATTTGGAAACTGATAAGGATAAAATCAATTGGTTGTATTTGTTAATAGTGCCGATAGTAGCGGGTGTTTACTACGGTGGTAAGTGGTTGTATAAAAAGTTAAAAAAGTAATGGAAAAATTCAAAGAAAAAATTAATGCCTTTTGGTTGAAAACTAAGGCATATATGAGTGTTAAGTGGATGGGCGCACCAAGGTATGTTTGGTTGGTATTATTGCCTTTAGTAGTCCTGTTATTAATCATTGGTTTCTTAGCAAAGCGACCTAAAAAAACTAGAGTGTAATGGGTTTCGATAAATTCGGTAATTGGAAATACGAAAAAGGTAAGCAGTATTCTTGGGCGGGAGTTACAAGGTTTAACAATAGTAAAGTTAAAGAAGGTATTGCTGTTCATGGTGCTTTTATAAATAGTGATGGGCACAAGTGTACTGTTACTGCTTTTTCAACATCAGAAAGTAAAACAAGTAAAGACAGTAGTAATAACAAATCTAATGATGATTGGATTGCTTTAGTTTTTGAAGTTGTTAATACACACACTTTTGTACAAATGAAAGTTCCTGCGGTTTACAACTTAACTAATGGTACTGCGCATTTGAAAGCTCTTGATTTACATATTTCAACCACTTCTAAAAATGGTTGGATAGGAAAATTAAAAGGGGAGTATGCAAAGCAGTTTTATAAGAACTCAGCAAAAGGAAAAAAGAGTAAATAATGTTAAAAAAGATATTAGCATTACCAAACGCTATTCTATCGGTTGGTAAGAAGATTGACAGCGCTATTAAATATGCGGAAAAAGGTTTTAAGTATATGAAGTTATACGAGGCTTTTTTAAAGCATTTTAAGGCTTTTAATGAAGATAGAAAGAGAATTTTGGGCGTTGAAAACGATACGCCAATTGTTGAACAAAACCCCGAATAATTATGAAAAAGGTAAAATGGATTTTATTAATTCCGTTTAGTTTGTTAGCTCTGCCTATTGTTAATTTGATTAAAAAACGAGGCAAAGGTGAAACAAGTAATTTGGATGATTACAGCATGTACGAAGTGGGCTCTAATAAAGATTTACCTAGAGGTATTAGAAATAATAACCCTGGTAATATTAGAATCAATCCCGCTAATAATTGGCAAGGAGTAATACCTCGTCATTTGAATACTGATGGAGCTTTTGAGCAATTTAGTGAAATGGCATGGGGAGTTCGTGCAATAGCTGTTTTGTTAAGAGGGTATATAAGACGTAACCCATCTATGGATTTGCGAGCAATGATACATAAGTATGCGCCGATGAATGAGAATGATTCGGAAACGTATTTAAAAACTGTTGCAAAGGATGTAGGTCAGCCAATTGACCGACCAGTAAAAGAGTATTTTGATGATATGTTGGCACAACGTCAG
The DNA here is from genome assembly GCA_947504185.1 of uncultured Tenacibaculum sp. Classification (GTDB taxonomy): domain Bacteria; phylum Bacteroidota; class Bacteroidia; order Flavobacteriales; family Flavobacteriaceae; genus Polaribacter. The sequence continues at coordinate 28,588 of CANNGJ010000020.1, forward strand.
TTGTTACGTTCAATTATTAAGTACGAAAACGGTCGTTTGATTGCAGAGAAAGATATTGCTAAAGGAATAGACTTGGTGTAATATGAAAAAGTTCTTAAAAAATAATGCCTCCTTTATAGGAGGCATTGTGTTAATGATAGTTGTAGCTGTAGTCTTCTTTAAGTATCTAAAAGACTTGATTCCAAATCTAGGTAAAGATGATAGGTTGGTTAGTTCTGACAATAGTATTAATAATGTTATTGATGTTATAGATGCAACATTGGGTGCTTATGGAACTTTTAATAGTGATCATAAACCTTTATTTGATACGTTACGTCAACTTAGTAAATATCAATTAATTAAGTTGCATAAAGATTTCGGAGAGGTTGCCTATAGTCCTTTAACTAGAGGGTATAAAAAAATAACTTTTTTGGGTTGGGAGGGGTATAGTGAAAGAAAGGGGTTGAACGGCATATATTTAGCAGAACTTGACCCCTTACAATTAGAAGAGCTTGGCTCTATCTATAATTCTAAAAAACTTTCTTTTCCTTTAGTTTAAACAAATGTAATAATAGCAACTACTAATACGATAGCGGAAAAGAAACCGAGCCAAAACTCTTTTGTTTGAATAGCTTTTTTGTTGTTCATAGCGATATAGTTTTAAAATTTAACCCCAAATATAAAATAATATATGATACAATTTGAGTACTGCCCAATATTAGGGTTAAGAATGTGGTTTATTGAGCCTCAGTTAATAAAAGTAAATCATAAAAGCAAATATCATAGATAAATGAAAAACGTAGTAATAAATGCATTAACAGGCGTCTCGGGTCTAGGTTTAAGTATAGCCGAACAAACGTCGATTCCCATGGTGCTTTATGGAATAGCGTTAGCAATAGCGGAAATATACAAGTATAAAAGAAGTAAAAACGAGAATAAATGATTGATGTATTCATGGCTGTGTTGATAGTTTTCACGATGTTTTTAGTTCCAATAATTTTGACCTTTTACGTGTTAATTATACGAGGTAGAAAAAGGCAAAAAAAGCTAAGGTTTTACTTGTTAAGTGAAGATTGTCAATGCTATGAATTACAACAAAATAAATTTAAAAAATGAAACAAGAAATTTTATTAAATGGTAAGGTTTATATAGCTGAACCAGTAAATTTTATAGTAGGCGCAGAAGATACAGATTTGTTTGAGAATCAATTGTATTATGGCGACTTAACAATGTTAAACCCCGATAAAACAGAAAATAATATGAGTGCAAGTGCGAGTTTACCCGATGGTTTCTATGAGACAGGGGAATATGATCCTTTATACGTTTTTAATGCTGCTAGAGTTAGCTTTACGGATAACATAGGTAAATTTACTAGGATAGGAGATATGTGTACAGTGTTAATTGATGTGAAGGAGTTAAATACTGATTTAGCTAGTGTTGGTTTTAATATTAAGTTACCTTTTAAGGCATTAAGTAGCTCTTATTTGTACAGTTTTAGTCGTTATTCTCTTGGTGTTGGTTCTACAGATGTTCCGAATATAGTACCCGATATAAAGGCGGGGTCTACTGCGTTTGTTTTTAGAACATTAAACGGTTCAGCCCCTACAACTGTTTTTACTACACCAACGAGTGGGTTTGTTTTGGCAATTACGTACAAGGTTGATTTAACAGAAGTAAACAACGAACCACAAGGTTAAAAAAAAAAAAATAAGATATGTCGAATAAGATAACATTAAAGCATGATACTGATATACCTAGAGATAAAAGTATTGATACAGAATTTACAGAGGAGAATCTAACGATTAAAGATTGTATATTTCAAACTGTAGTTGTAGAAGATTCTACTAAAATAGTTCAGTTCAATGGTTTAAAGCTGGTAGAGAAAGTCTAAGCAAAGCAGAATATAATAGAAAGTAAAAGCATCCTAACATGGATGCTTTTTTTTTGCCCAAAAAAAGCTAGTCAGAAACCTTTATAAAAATAGACTATATTAAAAGCCGAGAAAAGAAACGGAAGTTCTTTTCGTTGGAAGATAGCGTGGTTTTTCTTTCTTTTTTTCAGAAAAAAGGAAATTTGCTATTAAAGAAAAAAAGCATTTGTACCTGAAAGTTTTTAGTTTCGTTTTTTACAAAAAACGAAGTTGTAGTATTGATTGGTTAACATAATAATTTTTCAATACAAATAATTATCATTATGTTTGCTCCATAATTAATCAGTTCATTGAAATTTTAGCCCCTTAAGAATTAGGTAAATAAGAGCCTTAAAGGTATTGTATAACGCATCATTTAGTTTTGATTAGCGTTATTTTTTTGTACTATAATTAATATTATGTTAAGTAAGTGAATATTGTATATGCCTAAATAGCTACTTACAAAGAAGATTGTAAAATCTATATTCTCAAAAATTAATTACTATAGCTACACTCAATATAAGCAATCATAAAAATGGTACAACCAATATTTTTTTTAGGGTATTTTTAATTTCTTTTGTTTTAGTAATGTAGCCGCGCGGAACTATTTAACTATTTTAAAATTTAACATTATGAAAAAAATCAAAAGATTAATTATACCTCTTTTCATTGTTTTATCAATATTAGTGGTTAGTTCGTGTAGTAAAGACGAAATTGTTTTATCTCCAACAGATGCTGTTGCTGACTCTTCCGGATCAGGCTCTGGTTCAGGAACTTCAGGAGGAGATTCAAACTCAGGCGATTCATCTGGTACAGGTAATCAAGAACAAGGAAACGAAGGCGAAATAACCTTATACAAAGTTGCTGGTGACAATATTTCAAAAATTAAAGATTATAAGGTTTCTGGACAAGATTTAGAATTCCAAAAAGATCTTGCTAAGCATAATGAAATATGGGAATTAGTAAAGAAAGTAGTTCCTTTAAAGCATCGTGAAAAAATGGGCGAGTTTTTAATTTATAATGGAACTTCAACAGGAAGTGCTGGTTTTGTTGTTGAAATTAAACAAGACTTATCTAGTTGGAAAATGGGAATTGCTATTAATTTCGCTTACGAAGGTAGTTTTAACGCCGGTGGTGAATTAGCATATACAATTATTCATGAATTCGGGCACATCTTAACTCTTAATAATAGTCAGCTAAACGCTTCTGTTTCTCAAGGAGATTGTGAAAATTATTTTCCAGGAGAAGGTTGTGCTGAAGAGAGTTCATATATAAATGAACTGCATAATAAGTACTGGAAAGATATTTGGTCTGAGTATGAAGAGGCAAAGAAAGACCAGAGTGCTCAGCAAAAATTTTATGATAAATATAAAGAGAGATATGTTACCCAATATGCTTCTACAAACCCTGGAGAAGATATTGCCGAAGTATTTGCCACGTTTGTAACTAAAAAAGAAAAGCCTTCTGGAAATACAATAGCTGAAAAGAAAATTTTATTAATGTATAACAGAAGTGAATTAGTAGAATTTAGAGATCACATTCGTAAAAACTTACAGCTTAGAGGAAGAGGAAATGCAACTTCTTTTGAGTTACCAGAACCAGGTAAATGGAAGCAAGCCAATACATTTGGAAATCCATTAAAAACAAAATGCAGACATACGCATTAAATATTATACGCTATTGAGAGTGGATTTAGCCCCCCACTACCCTTCAACTTATCTAAAAAGCTCTTGATGGCGTTAACTTTAAAAATAAAAAAATATGAAATATTCATTTTTAATATTAATTGCTTTGCTTGTTAGTTGTTCTTCTTCAAAACAGTTAAAAGAAGATGCTTTACTATATTATGGTAAAACGGAATGTTTAGGAAAATGCCCAGTTTTTGATATGTATGTTTTTGAGGATGGAAAAGTAATTTATGAAGGACTTAAAAACGTAGATTTAAAAGGGAAACATGAGTTTAAACTATCATCAGCTGAAATTAAAGATATAAAACAAGAACTCGAAACAATTGCTTTTTCTTCAGAAGAAAAAATTAAAAGAGATGTACCTAATGTAATTTTAAAAATAAAAGGAAATAAATTAGTTACACAAAATAAAGAGAAGATTAAAAACTTAATAACATTGCTTGAAAAAATAAAGTCATAATTTTTGTTTGTTTAAAAAGACCATGTAAAAGTGGTCTTTTTTATGCGAATAACTTTCTACTCATAATAAAGGCTGTACATTTGCTGAATGCAAAAACAAAAAGAGCAATCAAAGCTTGAATTTATTGCCTTAATGGCATCCTTAATGTCTTTAGTAGCCTTGTCTATCGATGCGTTATTACCTGCTTTAGAACAGATAGGAATCAGCCTTAATGTTCAACAAAATTCTAATGATAATCAGCTTTTAGTAACAATGATTTTCTTAGGCTTAGGATTTGGTCAATTAATTTCTGGCCCTGTTTCTGATAATTTAGGAAGAAAACCTGTTATCTACGGAGGTTTTTTACTTTTTGTTATTGCAAGTTTTATATGTGTAAGTGCAACTAGTTTAGAAATGATGGTTTTTGGACGTATTTTACAAGGTATTGGTCTTTCAGCTCCAAGAACTATAAGTATCGCGATGGTTCGAGATAGTTTTAGCGGTGATTATATGGCAAAAATTATGTCTTTTATTGTTGTTATTTTTATTTTAGTTCCGGTGATAGCACCCGCTTTAGGTAAATTAATGTTAGATGCTTATGGATGGAAATCGATATTTTATAGTCAATTAATTTTTGGAGTTTTAGTTATGTTTTGGTTATGGAAACGTCAACCAGAAACATTGAAGAAAGAGAATAAAGTAAAATTATCACTAAATCTTTTTATTGATGGGACCAAAGAATTTATAAAACATAAACAAGCAATTGTTTTTACATTGATTTCTGGTTTTATTACAGGTTCATTTATGGTGTATTTAAGTGCTTCGCAACAAATTTTTCAAGAGCAATATAATTTAGTTGATGAGTTTCCTTACATATTTGCTGGTTTAGCAATTTCAGTAGGATTTGCCACTTTTTTAAACGGCACACTTGTTATGAGGCTTGGAATGCAAAAATTAATATCTATTTTTTTAATTGTATTTACCCTAATTCCTGTTGCTTATATTTTCCTTTTTTATCAAAAAGAAAACCCTAGTATTACAATATTATTAATGTTCTTTGGATTGCAATTTTTTGCTATCGGATTCCTATTTGGAAATCTTAGAGCATTAGCAATGCAACCAGTAGGACATATTGCAGGAATTGGTGCAGCAATCAACGGATTTGTATCTACAATTATGGCAGTACCTATTGCAACTTATATAGGTAAATTTGTAGTAACCACTACTCTACCCCTTTTTGTAGGGTTTTTAGTTTGTGGAGTTTTATCTTTAATTTTATTTAACCTTGTTCATTTAAAATCATTTGCTAAGTAATTATGAATATTGATATTTTATATGAAGATGATTATATCATCTGTGTATCCAAGCCTAATAATGTAGTTGTACATCATGCACATCATTCAAGAAATGTTTCTGATGAAGAATCGTTATTACAATTGCTTTTTAAAAAGTTTGAAAAAAAGTTCTATCCGATTCACCGTTTAGATAGAAAAACTTCAGGGATTATTTTATTAGCAAAAGAAACTAAATATGTTTCTAAATTTCAAGAGCTATTTACGAATAATGAAATTCAAAAAACATATTACGGTATTGTTAGGGGGCATTCACCAGAGTCAGTAGTTATTGATTCTCCAGTTAAAGGAAGAGATGCTAATGTATATAAAGATGCGGAAACTCATTTTAAAACAATTGATAAAACTGTTTTAGATATTCCTGTTAAACCCTATGATACCTCTAGATATAGCTTGGTTGAAATGAAACCCAAAACTGGTAGATTACATCAACTGCGTATCCACACAAATAAAATTAGTCATCCGTTAATTGGAGATCCTAAGTACGGAGATAAAAATCATAATGTGATGTTTATTGATAATTTTGATTGTGAGAATCTTTTTCTACATGCATATTCTCTTGAGTTCAAACATCCTTTTACTGATGAAAACCTTTTAATCAAAGCAAATTTCCCAAGAGATTGGTCAATTATTTTTGATCGTTTTAAATGGTCTGTTTAAGAGAATAAAACTAGAAAGAGTATTGGAAAAAGCATTCCTAAAACAGCTAACTTCCACCCTCTTTTTGAAAAACCATTTTTACCTGCAGGAATTAGAATTCCAGTGATTGCGATTAATAACATAGCTGCTCCAAAAATATCAGAATACCAAATCCAAAAGCTATTGGTTGATTTATGCAAGTACATAGTATGACCTATAATTGGTACTTTACGTTTAAATTCTAAACTACCTTTTCCTGTTTTTAAATCGACATCTAATATTGCATTATCTTTAAAGTAAATGCGTAACTTTTCATTTCTAACTCTATGACCATCATATTTTACATTTAAACTTTTAGTTTGTTCAACTAGAAACTCTTTTGTAATATTTTTAGCGTCTTCAGGTAAATTTAATTCAACATCTTTATTCTCATAAGTATAATCCATAGGATACCAATCTTGTCTGTGATTTAATATGATTCCAGAAAAAGAAAAAGCGATAATTAAACCTACATAAAAGTAAGCAAAGTCTCTATGTAAACTACGGTTTGTGATTTTCATTTAAATAGTTTTATTAGTATTCAAATATATTAGAATTGTTTATAAATAAAAAGAGAGCTTTACATTAGTGAAGCTCTCTTTTAAATTTTTAATACTAATTATATTTCTTTAAAAATTGCGTGCATTAAACGCTTTTTATCGTTAATGCTTTCTTCTAAAGAAATCATAGTTTCTGTTCTGTTAACACCATGAACATCATCTATTTGATAAATAATATCTTTTGCATCGTTAGTGCTTTTTGCTCTTACTTTACAAAAAATATTATACTTACCAGCAGTAACATACGCTACGGTAACATTTGGTATTAATCGTAAGTTATCTAAAACGTGTTGTGTCATAGATGTTTTTTCTAAGAACACACCAACATGGGCAATAAAAGAATATCCCATTTTTTCATAATTCAACGTTAATGTTGAACCTTGGATAATCCCTTCATCTTCCATTTTTTTAACACGCACGTGAATAGTACCAGCAGAAACTAGTAACTTCTTTGCTATGTCTGTAAAAGGTGTACGAGCATTCTCGATTAAAATGTCTAAAATTTGATGATCAATTTCATCTAATACGAACTTCTTCATTTTTTTGTTTTCTTCAAGTAGTATTGCTAAAATATATATTTTTTCTATTTATAAGAAGCTTTTGTTGAGAAAAATTTAAAGATTTTTGTTATTTGTTGAATTCTTTGTGAGCTAGATATGAAGATAAATCGCCCTCTTTTTCTTTAGCTAAAGCTAATGCAAATTTACCATTTTCTATTTTCTCTACATACTGATAAGCTACATCTTTTTCATTATTTTTCGATCGATAAATCACATCATAGAAGTTCTTGATATTGTTTGGAATAGCTAAATAATTATTATGTTTTTTAAAATTATCAGCTGTTGAAATGTGATAAATCCCCTGTAATAAGGCATAAAAATTATATTTTCTTACAATTTCTCTGTCATAATCATCCGGATAATGACCTGCTTCTATTAGAATAGTATTGTGACCTAGCTTTTGAAAATTATCTCCTGTAGCCGTTGGGTAGAACTCATCAGTATAACGACCAATATGATTAGGAATTAATTCTTGTAATAAAGAATTCATAGAAACAATTACATCCATAGTTTCTTTTCTTCCTTCAGTAATTTTTCTTGTTTCTTCTTCAGATGGAGCTAAAAAAGAAATTGTTGCTGGATTCTTAGTTCCTTCTACTCCAAAAATAGTTCGTTGATCATGTAGATTGAAACAAAAATCAGGATTAAAGTCATCTAAAATTTTACGTAAAAATTTACTTTCTTTAGCTTTTAAGTCAACAGCATCTCTATTTAAATCAATATTATTGCTATTAACTCTTGTATAGACTTCTGCCCCATCAGGATTTAACATCGGAATAATTGTAATCGCACAATTATTTAAGATTGATGTAAGAATTTCATTATCAGAATATAACTTTATAAAGTTTAAAAAATCAAATACAGCTTTAGTTCCTGTACTTTCATTTCCATGCATTTGGCTCCAAATAAGTATCTTTCTTTTTCCTGAACCAAACTTTAAATTATAAATATCTCTACCCTCTTCAGACTCACCAAGTATTTTACACTTAATAGACGAATCTAAATCAGAAAATAAGGGTTTAATGTCTTTTAGAGTAATCCATCTACCAGAAATTTTAGTTTCCTTAATTTTTGAGTAATTATCTTCTAAAAAAGAGGGCGTTAATAATTCCATATTATAGAGAAAACCAATCAGCTACTAATTCCTTTTCAATAGGTTTAACAGAAGTGTGCATATAATCGTTTTTAATCATATCATATTTATAATCTTTCGACCACTCCTCTATATTATTAGCTAATGTTTTTAAAGAATTGCAAATAAATTCAACCTCTTCGTTAGTAATTGTAGGGTGAATTGATAAACGAACCCAACCAGGTTTTTCAGTATTACAACCTTCTAAAATCTGATCTTTAATTTTATGAGAAGTATCTTGATCTACATTTAATAAAAAGTGTCCGTAAGTTCCTGCACATGAGCATCCTCCTCTAGTTTGAATTCCAAAACGATCATTTAGTAATTTAACTACTAGATTAAAATGATATTTTTCAAAATAGAAAGAAAAAATACTCAATCTATCTTTATGGTTTGGAGCTAATATTTTAACGCCATCAATACTCTCTAAACAATCAAAAAGTAATGGATTAATTTCATCCTCACGTTTTTTCATATTACCAGTTCCCATCTGATCTTTTAACTGAATACACAATGCAATTTTTATCGTTTGTAAAAAAGCCGGTGTACCACCATCTTCACGAGTTTCTACATCATCAAAATAATCATGACCTCCCCAAGGGTTTGTGTAACTAACCGTACCTCCTCCTGGGTTATCAGGAATCATGTTTTTATATAACTTTTTATTAAAAATCAAAACGCCCGAGCTTCCTGGTCCTCCTAAAAATTTATGTGGAGAAAAGAAAATAGCGTCTAAATACTCATCCTCTTTTTCAGGATGCATATCAATATCTACATACGGAGCTGAACAAGCAAAATCAACAAAACAAAGTCCGCCATATTTATGGATTAACGCTGCTACTTTATGGTAATCAGTTTTTATACCTGTTACGTTTGATCCAGCAACTATCGAAGCTATTTTTATAGGTCTGTCTTTATATTGCTGAATAGTTTCTTCAAACTTATGTAAACAAACTAAACCGGCATCGTTACAAGGAACTACAACTACATCTGCAATGGTTTCGATCCAAGAAGTCTGGTTTGAATGATGCTCCATATGAGAAACAAAAACGATAGGCTTTAACTCCTCAGGAACTTCAGTATGATCTTTTAAACTTTCAGTGATTTTTAACCCCAGAATACGTTGAAACTTATTTACAACCCCTGTCATACCAGAACCTTCAGTGATTAATACATCGTCTTTTGATGCATTTACATGGTTCTTAATAATATTCCTGGCTTCGTGATACGCTAATGTCATAGCAGCTCCTGAAGTAGAAGTTTCAGTATGTGTATTGGCTACAAATGGACCGAATTTATTTAATAAACTCTCTTCAATAGGTCTGTATAATCTACCACTAGCAGTCCAATCAGAATAAATCATTTTTTGCTCACCATAAGGTGATTGATAGGTTTGGTTGATACCTACTATATTTTTTCTAAAAGTATCAAAAAACTGTTCTAAACTCATAATCTGATTCGTATTGGGCTTAAAATTAAGGTTCTTAAATAACCTTATCTAAAACATTTATAATATTAACTAAATGATTGTTTTTGTTTAATTACAATCTAAATTTCCCTCCAATTAAGATGTTATTTTCAAAGAAATAGAAACTTTGAGAGGCTCTATCTGCTGGGTTTGTGGTTGTTCTAATATCAGACATATTAATATACCCACCTTTTAAATCGGCTTGTATAAAAAAGTGCTTTAAAAAAGATATATTTAAACCAGCTCCGATAGACATACCGTAACCTGATAAATGAAATTCATCATATCTTTCATTTCCTAATAAAGAAGTATTTGTTCTTGGGTATAAAATTCCAACACCTACTCCTTCTGTAAAATTGATTTGTAAATTCTCTAAATTTAATCCAAACCAGTGACTTACATCATCAAAGCGTTTTACCTCCACATTTACATAATTTAATCCATCAGTATGTTCAAAACGTAAAAAATCGGCAGCTAAATTGATAGTTTCATTATTATAAGTACCATCGTATTTAGTATTTCCAACATTAATATTCCCGTTAATAATTACATCTTGATCAGCAATCATAACATACTTCATATGATCGACACCAATAGAAACAGTATAGTTTTCTTTAAAAAAATAACCAATTCTATAATTGTTTTGAGGAATAGTTACTCTACCTGGATTAAAATAATCGTTAAAAGAAAACTTTGTTTGTCGGTCTTGTGCTTTTACATTTGATAAAGTAAAATCGTAATTATCTCCTTTAAAACGGATATCTGAATCTGTATAACTAGACCAGTTCCAACCCCAATACACAAAAAACTTACCTTTATTGGTTACTTTCTTTTTCTCTTTTACTTTTTCTTCCTTCTCCTGCCCTACCATTATTGATGACACTACTAGCATCACCATTAAACTCAATATTCTTATCTTCAACGTTCTTTGTTTTCTTATTTAATTACCTCTTTAATTTCGTCAATTACTCTTTCTGCTAAGCTATCAGCTGCTTCTTGACTTGTACTTTCTGTATAAATTCTAATAATTGGCTCAGTATTCGATTTACGTAAATGAACCCATTCATTTTCAAAATCGATTTTTACACCATCAATCGTATTAACATCTTCGTTTTTATACTTGTCAGCCATAGTTTCTAAAATCTTATCAACATCAATTTGTGGTGTTAATTGGATTTTATTTTTACTCATAAAGTAACTAGGATAAGAATCTCTTAATTCTTTACAAGACATTTTTTTATGTGCTAAATGTGATAAGAATAAAGCCACACCAACTAAAGAGTCACGTCCGTAATGAGATTCTGGATAAATGATTCCTCCATTACCTTCTCCACCAATAACAGTATTGGTATCTTTCATCATTTGCACAACGTTTACCTCTCCTACTGCAGAAGCAGTATAGGTTCCGCCATGTTTTTCTGTTACATCACGTAAAGCTCTTGATGATGATAAGTTAGAAACTGTATTTCCACCACCTAATCTTCCTAAAACATAATCTGCACATGCAACTAATGTATATTCTTCACCAAACATAGATCCATCTTCAGAAATTAATGCTAAGCGATCAACATCAGGATCTACTACAATACCTAAATCAGCTTTTTTCTTTACTACCAATTCAGAAATATCCGTTAAGTGTTCTTTTAAAGGTTCTGGATTGTGAGGAAACTCTCCGTTTGGTTCACAGTATAACTCAACACACTTTACACCTAATTCTTTTAATAAAGCAGGAATAAAAATCCCTCCTGTAGAATTAACTCCGTCTACAACAACCTTAAATTTTGCTTTTTTAATAGCTTTTACATCTACTAAATCTAGCTTTAAAACTTCTTTAATGTGCTTTTTTAAATATTTTTTATTCTTTCTGTATTTTCCTAAATCATCAACTTCAGCAAAAGAAAAATCTTCACTTTCCGCTAATTTTAAAATTTCTTCACCATCAGCTCCATTTAAAAACTCTCCTTTTTCATTTAATAATTTTAAGGCATTCCATTGTTTTGGATTGTGTGAAGCTGTTAAAATAATTCCTCCTTCAGCTTTTTCTAACGGTACAGCCACTTCAACAGTTGGTGTGGTAGATAAACCTAAATCAACAACATCTATACCTAAACCAACTAAAGTGTTTGCTACTAAATTACTTATCATTTTACCAGAAATACGAGCATCTCTACCTATAACTACCTTTATTTTTTTAGCTTCTGGATTTCTCTTTTTTATAAAAGCTCCGTATGCAGAAGCGAATTTTACAGCATCAATAGGTGTTAAATTATCACCGGTTTTTCCACCAATTGTACCTCTGATTCCTGATATAGATTTGATAAGTGTCATATTAATTTTTATTTGAATACAAATATAACGGTATTTAAGAAAATACTATAAAACTTAGAAGGGTTTAACTGTAACAAATGTTACAATTGAGTGCATAAAAAAAACCGCTACATATGTAGCGGTTTTATAAAGTTTATAATATCAGAGATTTATTTCCCTTCCATTTTCTTCTTTAATTCAGCTAATCCACCGATATCACCTAATGTAGTTTTTTCTGCATCATTGGCTTTTTTAGCAGCAGCTTTGATATTTCTCTTTTCTTCTTCCTTAAAGATAGAAGTATGAGAAACAACAATTCTACGGTACTCTTTACTAAATTCAGTAACGATGAACTGTACAGTATCACCTTTAGCTAATTTAGATCCGTCTTCTTTTTCTAAGAAACGAGTTGGAGCAAATGCTTCGATACCATCAGCAAAAGTTACTGTTGCACCTTTATCATTTTTCTCTTTGATTGTACCTTCGTGAGTTGATCCGATAGCATAAGTAGCTTCGTGAGCATCCCAAGGGTTATCTTGAGTTTGCTTATGACCTAAGTTTAACTTACGGTTTTCAACATCTAATTCTAATACTTGAACTTCTAATTTATCACCAACAGTTACGAAATCTGATGGGTGCTTAATTTTCTTAGTCCAAGATAAATCAGAGATATATACTAATCCGTCGATACCTTCTTCTAATTCTACGAATACACCGAAGTTAGTATAGTTACGTACAGTACCAGTATGCGTTGAACCTACAGGATACTTTGTAGTAATATCTGTCCATGGATCTGGGTGTAATTGCTTCATACCTAAAGACATCTTACGTTCTTCGCGGTCTAATGTTAAGATTTGAGCTTCAACTACGTCACCAACTTTTACGAAATCTCCTGCAGAACGTAAGTGTGTAGACCAAGACATTTCAGAAACGTGAATTAATCCTTCAACACCTTCTTCAACTTCTACGAATGCACCGTAATCAGCTAAAACAACTACTTTACCGTTTACTTTATCTCCAACTTTTAATTCAGAGTTTAAAGCTTCCCAAGGGTGAGCAGATAATTGTTTTAATCCTAATTGGATTCTAGACTTGTTATCATCAAAGTCTAAAATTACAACGTTTAATTTTTGATCTAATTCAACAACCTCGTTCGGGTGGTTGATACGAGACCAAGATAAATCAGTAATGTGTACTAATCCGTCAACACCACCTAAATCAACAAAGACACCGTAAGAAGTAATGTTTTTAACAACACCTTCTAATACTTGTCCTTTTTCTAATTGACCGATGATTTCTTTCTTTTGATCTTCTAAATCAGCTTCGATTAACGCTTTATGAGAAACTACTACGTTCTTAAATTCGTGGTTGATTTTAACAACTTTGAATTCCATAGTTTTTTCTACATACTGATCGTAATCTCTAATAGGCTTCACATCAATTTGAGAACCTGGTAAGAATGCTTCAATACCAAATACATCAACGATCATACCTCCACGAGTTCTACACTTAACAAAACCGTTAACGATTTCTCCAGTTTCGTGAGCATTGTTTACTCTATCCCATGCTTTAATTACACGAGCTTTTTTGTGAGATAATACTAATTGACCAGAAGAATCTTCTCTTTTGTCAACTAATACTTCTACTGTATCTCCAACAGCTAAGCTTGGGTTGTAACGGAATTCGTTTAAAGAAATAACTCCTTCTGATTTAGAGTTGATGTCGATAATCGCATCTCTATCAGTAATTCTTGTTACCAAACCTTCGATTACATCACGCTCATTTACGAAACCTACTGTTCCTTCTAACGCTTGTTCAAATTCTTTTAATTTAGCTTCATCAACTTCATCAATACCTTCTTCGTATTTGTGCCAGTTAAAAGTTGCTAAAAATTCTGCTGGGTTTACTTTAACTGCTTCAGCAGCTACTGTTTTTGTTTCTTCAGACATTCTGAATAATACTTTGTATCTTTTTGTTAGTCAGATTTTTAACAATACTAACGTCAAGAGAAATTAAACTTATATAAATATTTTTTTCACCTTTTATAAATCTGTTCTTGTAAAAAGGCGTGCAAATTTACGAAGTTTAATTGAAATAACCTATAAAGGTTTTGGTTTTTAGTGAGTTGTGAGATAGCTAGATATTTTTTTTGATGAAATATATGTTATTTCATTTTTAAATCAGATTCAATATCTACCCATTTAACTCTCCAATTATTTCCTTCATGATCACCTGTTGTGAAAAAGAGAAACTTATTGTCAGGAGTTAGATAAGGATTTCCTTGCCCTAAGCTGTTTATTTCATTATTTAGTTTTATTGCTTTTGACCAATCATTTTGATCTTTTTTAAAGCTTACATTAAGATTAAGTTGGTCTTCGATAGAAGCAAAAATTAAATACTTTTCATTTGGAGAAACATAAGGAGTACATCTACCATTGCTTACATTATCAGAAGAAAAAACTTTCTCTGCATCAGAGAATTTATTATTTACTAGTTTAGATCTATAAATATCCATCTCACTATAATCTAAATTACTAGAATGATAATATAGAGTTCCAGAATTAGTAATTGATGGGTGAGAAATTAATTTACTTCTCATATTTGGAATATCAACATAAACAGGTTTACTCCATTTTCCTCCAATATTATCAGATCTCCAAATGTGCCATGTTGAAAGGATTCCATCAATATTCACAGGTCGAGTTGAGCTAAAATAAATAGAATTTCCATCTGGAGAAAAACTCATTCCGTGATCATCATCCTTACTATTAAAAAAGGCTTCTTTGGGTTTTGACCATCTATTGTTTAGCCTACTAATAATATATACATCAAAGTTTTTAAAATTCTTATCAGAAACGGTATAGTAATATTCTTTTAAATCTGGACTAAAAACCCCTTTATGTATAATTTTATTATCAGAAATTATACTTACTTTGAATTCGATTGGAGTATTTTTAGGGATATTTTCAGTGAAGAATTTTTCTTTAGTTTTTTTTGTATTACAACTTGTAAAAACAATTATGAATAACATTACAATTTTAAACTTTTTCATTCCTATTAATATCTAATTTAACAAAACAGAGACTTTATATTGATAAATACTATTCAATTTCTTTAATTTCAACCTTAAAAAGATTATCAAAAATATCGAAAATCATTTGCGCTTCTTTTTTACGAACAGAAATGGTGTATTCACAATCCATTTCTAATTTCTGACCTACAATATTTAAGTTTCGTTCTTTTACAATACGCTGTACTTTATTCATCATATCATATCCAAAAGAAAGCTTGTATCGAATATCAATTGTTTTTTCTATGATTTCTGAAGCATCTAAAGCAAGTTGTGCAGAATTACGATACGCGTTTATCAACCCTCCTACTCCTAGTTTGGTCCCTCCAAAATAACGCACAGAAACAATTAAAATATTGGTAACATCAAATGCTTGTATTTGGCCATAAATTGGCATTCCAGCAGAATTACTTGGCTCACCATCGTCATTAGCTCTAAATCGAATGGTTTCTGTACCAAACTGCCATGCATAACAAAAATGACGCGCAGAATGATGCTTCTTTTTTAAACCCTCAATAGCCTCTTTTACATCATCTTCATTAAAAACAGGAAATGCATATCCGAAAAATTTACTATTACGGTCTTTAAATAATGTCTCTTCAGAAGGAACATCAATCGTTTTATAAGTGTCTTTAATCTCGCTCATTATGCCGAAGCTACTAATAAAATACTAATTACTGCCAACCCAATACCAATCCAATTTTTCTTTATCAGTTTTTCTTTAAAGAAAGCTAATGCAAAAATAGTGGTTAATATTACTATAGACACATTGTTAATAGTGAATAAAGTAGAACTTTCTAAGCCTTTTGTTTGTAGAGCTTTTATTAAAAATTCCATTGAATAATAATTCGGAACGCCTAAGACTACTCCACCAACTAAGTTCTTCCAATGAAATTTAAACTTTCCATTAATCATTTGAGTTACTACTACAAAAAGTCCTAATATAAAAGCACAACCAAAAATAGTGGCTAAAAACATTGGTACTGCTTCGTCGGAAACATAGGTAGTTTCTACATATTTTAACAATGCGTCGATACAACCAGATCCCACGAAAAGTAATAATGGAAATAATAAGTTTTTAAATTTTACAGGAGCAGTATCACTTTTTGCTGATGATAAATAAACAGCGACTAAAGCTAAAAGAATTCCAATAACTTTTACAAAACCAACACTTTCTTTATAAATAAATATCCCTGCTATAATTGGGATAACTACCGACATTTTACCAGCTACTGAGGCTACAGAAAGTCCGTTTCTTTGCGCTGTGATTCCCATTACATTAAATACGGAAATGAATAAAAAACCTAAGCAGAAAGCGCCAATAAACCAAGGTTGTTGCGGTATTTCTGAAACAGGTAAAGATATGTTTGATGTAAATAAACCAAACGATAATGCTATTGCATAATTTATAACAATTGCTTGTAAAGTGTT
This sequence comes from uncultured Tenacibaculum sp., assembly GCA_947504185.1. Taxonomy (GTDB): domain Bacteria; phylum Bacteroidota; class Bacteroidia; order Flavobacteriales; family Flavobacteriaceae; genus Polaribacter. The sequence goes on from CANNGJ010000020.1 coordinate 45,161, forward strand.
AATTTTAAAAACATCAAAGAGTTTGAAAATTACAAACAACAAACTCGAAATTAAAATACTTAAAACTAAATAAATCACGCTGTAAACTCTTTTCTTTTTAATAAATCAACTACATCATCTTCTCCTGGAATTAAGTTCCAAACATGAACCCCTAATTTTTTAGCTGCATTTGTATTTTCTTTAAGATCGTCTACGAAAATAGTTTCTGATGCTTCTAAGTTATTTTCTTTTAATACAAATTCATAAATATTAGCGTTGGGTTTTCTAAAATTGATTTCGTGAGATAAATAAAATTGTTCGAAACAGTTTTTAAACTCATTGTATAATTCCATTCCCCAATCGTTTTGGATCCAAGAAATATGTAAGTCGTTTGTATTACTTAATAGGAATATGCGATATTTATTTGTAGCAACTAATTTTTTTAAAAACTCTAATCTATGTTTAGGAAACTCTAATAAAATTGCATTCCAAGCAAAAACTAAATCCTTTTTAGGTATTGAAAATTTTTTATTAAAAAAGTTGATGAATTCTTCTGTAGAAATCAATCCCATTTCAAACTGATAATACTGCTGAATCATTTCTTCAGTAATCTCAGTAACTCCTAATTTTGCTAACTCCTTATAGGTAGCCTCTTTATCTAAATTGATGAATATGTCACCAAAATCAAAAATGATATTTTTAATCATTTATATATGTCTTTAGCACATCGTTCCCGATGCTTTCTTCTTTTTTTAATTTTCCTTTTAAAATAGGTGCTTCTATCCCACTCTTAAATTCATTCGTTCCAATAAAAACTCTAGCCTCATCCCATAAATTAGCATCAATAAAAGTTTGTAAAGTTTTAGCACCTCCTTCTATAATTATTGATTGAATATTCTCTTCTTGAAGAGCAGTGCAAACTTGTTCAACAAGATTAGAAGAAAAATCTATTTGTTTAAAAAGTAGATTCTCTTGAGATTCAGTTTTGCTTTTAGATGCTGTTAAAACAATTGTTTTTACGCTATTGTCAAAAATATTCACACCAGCAGGAATTCGTAAATCTTTATCCAAGACAACTCTAATAGGATTGTTTCCTGTCCAACTACGAACATTTAATGATGGATTATCAGCAATAACAGTATTCGTACCAACAAGAATAGCATGCTCTTCACTACGCCATTTGTGCACCAATTGTTGTGAGTATTGATTGGAAATCCACACTGGTTTTTGTGCATCTTTAGTTAGCGGAGCTATAAATCCATTAGTTGTTTCTGCCCATTTTAGAATTATATAAGGACGCTTTTTATTTTGAGTAGTAAAAAATCGTTTGTGATACTCTTTACATTCCTCTTCTAAAACTCCAACAATTATATTGCAACCAGCATTTTTTAACCGTTCAATACCTTTACCTGCTACTAGGCTATTTGTGTCTAAACATCCTATAACAACATTAGGAATCTTACTTTTTACAATTAAATCAGCACAAGGAGGTGTTTTTCCATAATGTGAGCAAGGTTCTAACGTAACATAAATAGTAGCTTCTTTTAAAAGTTCTTTATTTGTTACAGAATTTATAGCGTTTACTTCAGCATGATTTCCTCCATAAGGAGATGTATAACCTTCTCCTATAATTTTATCATTACGTGCTACAACTGCACCTACTGACGGATTAGGTCTTGTGGTTCCAATTCCGTTTTTAGCAAGTTGTAAACAGCGTTTTATGTATTTTTTGTGATTCAAAAAAATTATAGCTTTATTTTAACATCCTCAGTTTTATCGATTGGATATGTATGTGATATCCCAAAAACTTTATAGTTTAAATCTCCTTTAAACTGCACTTTTAAACTTTGATTTAATAATGAAGTTAAAATGCCTCCTAAAATTCCGTTTTTATTATTATTGAAAACTTTTTTAGCAGGAATAATAACCTTTAAAGGAATTGTGAAATCTTCACGAGCTGGTACTTTAAACTCATCAGAAGAAACTTGCGCTACTTCTACTCCATTTATAATTACTTTAATTTCATCAGTTGAAATCTTACCTCCTATATCATTTGGGTTTTTAAAAAAAGCATTTGCACCAATTCTAACGGTATCAGAAACAAAAGAAATAATTTTAATGTCATCTACCTTTAAGAAAACAGGCTTCTCTTTTATAGAACAACTAATAATTAATATGATTAATGCTATAAAATAAACAAATTTCTTCATGTGTATTCGTGTTTTTTTTTGGTACTTTGCTCTTGCAAAAGTACTATATTCCTATGATTACTTCTGATTTTATTATAAGAGAAATTAAACCTAAAGATAACGCACAAATAGCACAAGTTATTCGTGATGTTTTAAATGAATTTGGTGCTCCAAAAACAGGAACAGCTTATGAAGATAGGGCGACTGATGAAATGTTTGAGACTTACCAGAAAGAGAAATCTTCTTATTTTGTAATAGAGCAAGATGATAAAATTATTGGAGGCGCAGGTTTTGCTGCTCTTGATAATTTTGAAGGAAATGTTTGTGAGCTACAAAAAATGTACTTTTTACCAATAGCGAGAGGAAAAGGATTGGGCAGCAGATTAATAAACCATTGCTTATCTAACGCTAAAGCAAAAGGTTTTGAACAATGCTACTTAGAAACCATGCCTTATATGGATGCAGCTAGAGCTTTATATAAAAAAAACGGCTTTATAAGTTTAGAAAAACCTTTGGGAGATACAGGACATTATTCTTGTAGTGTATGGATGCTTAAAGAATTATAAAATGACACTTAAAAATTTCAGAACTTTTTTTAATAAAGAATTTGAGGGTTTATGTCCTCAAACAGAAACAGATACTTTTTTCTTTTTTTTGATTGAAGAGTATTTAGGTTTTCAGCGAATTGATTTAACCCTGAAACCAGATTTTGAAATTTCTATAGAAAAGCAAGAGTTGTTTCATGAAGCCATCGTTCGATTAAAAAATGAAGAACCTATACAATATATTTTAGGTTATACTGAGTTTTATGGATTGCCTTTTAAGGTTAATACCAATACTTTAATTCCTAGACCTGAAACTGAAGAGTTAGCAGAATGGGTTTTATCTGAGATTAATAAAGATTCAAATGTTTCCATTTTAGATATTGGTACAGGTACAGGGTGCATACCTATTACACTTTCAAAACATTTATCTAAAGCAATTGTTAGTGCAATTGATGTTTCTGAAGAAGCTCTAAAAATTGCAAATGAGAATGCCATTTTAAATAAAGTTTCGGTTGATTTTATTCAAAAGGATATATTAAAAACTGATGAACTTAAAGATTACGATATCATTGTTTCAAATCCTCCATATGTAAGAAACCTTGAGAAAGTTGAAATAAAAAACAATGTATTAGAAAACGAACCTCATTTAGCATTGTTTGTAGAAGATGACAATCCGTTGGTTTTTTATAATAAAATTGCTGATTTAGCTAAAAAATCGCTTACTAAAAAGGGATTATTGTTTTTTGAAATCAATCAATATTTAGGAAAGGAAACAGTTGATATGCTAAAAGAAAAAGGTTTTAAAAATATAGAACTTCGTAAAGATTTATTTGGCAATGATAGAATGATAAAAGCTAGTTTGTAATAGCAGTCATTGTTTTTTTCAAAATAGAAATCAGTTTGGTAATTTCTTCTTCATTATAAGAAGCAAACCCAATTCTTATTGCATTATGTTTTGTATTCGCTAAATCATAGCGTTGCCACTCACCTATTTCTAATTGGTGCTTTCTTGCTTCAGCTTCTACTTGTTTCCAAGAGTATTTCTTATTTAGTTTTACCCAAACAGCCATTCCTCCTTTTGGGATTTTAAATTCAAAATAATTACTTAATTCGTCTTTTAATAATTGGCAAAATAAATCTCTACGTTGCTTATAAATTTTCATCACCTTTCTTATATGACGATCTAAATCACCAGATTTAATAAAATCAGCAAATGTTAATTCTAAAAGAGCATCTCCTTGCCTATCTACAAATCCACGAAGTTTTGCAGTTTCACTTACAAACTCTTTAGACGCTATTAAATAACCGATTCTAAAAACTGGTGCCACAGTTTTACAAATAGAACCAATGTAAATTACATTTCCGTTATTATCATGACTTGCTAATGGTAAAATAGGTGCATGATTGTAATTAAAGTCGTAATCATAATCATCTTCAATAATCGCAAAATCATACTCTTTAGCTAAGTTTAATAAATGAATTCTTCGTTCGGCTGATAAAGTTACTGTTGTTGGGTGATGATGATGAGAAGTAACATAAACAGCCTTTATTTTTTGTTTTTTACATAATTCTTCAATCTGATCTATTACAAGCCCATTTTCATCTACAGCAACTCTTTTTAAAATAGCTTTTTGATCTAAAAAGTTATAATCTGCAGAAGCGTAGTTAGTTTCACCTACTACAATTACATCTTTACTTTTTAGTAATAACTGAGAAGATAACCAGATTCCCATTTGACTTCCTCGAGTTATTAGAATATTATCTTTTGTAATTTGTAAACCTCTAGTAGTGTTTAAGTATTCTACTAAAGTTAATCGTAATTTATCATTACCAAAAGTGGAGCCGTAACCCATTTCTTTGTAAATGTTCTTTTTCGAAGCAATTCTTCGGTATGTTCGTGCAATTTCTTCAGTAGGAATCAGTCTTCCATCTGATGTCCCGTCATTTATATAAATTGTGTTTTCTTTTTTTACACTTACTTTATGAGGGAAAATTTCATTTGCATAAAAAGTGAATCCTGATTTGTTTTTTTTATTTTTTGATTGGGTTTCTATAAATTTAGATTGATCTAATAAGGGCAAGTTGTTATGCACAAAAGTTCCTTTTTTAGAAATACTTTCTACCCAGCCTTGTAAACTCAATTCCTCATAACAGGCAACCACCGTTTTTCTGTGTATGCTTAGTAATTCTGCTAAACTTCTTGAGCCAATTAATTTAGTTCCGGAAGTCAATTTTCCTTCTTTAATTAAATTAATAAATTGATTAGATAGCTGTAAATACAAAGGTTCTTTACTTTTTCTATTTAATGTTAAGCTGGTCTTATAAGGAAACATCTGGACTATTTGTTACTTTTGTTCTGGATGAATATTGTAGTCCATAAAAGTAGTATTTTTGGATAACAAAACAACTAAAGAATGATTAAACAAGATTTAAAATCAACTGAATACAACGAGTATTTTAAAAGATACATTAATAAAGTATCTGATACCACTGAATTAGTAAGTGGTTTTGAAGATGATAAAAAAATGATAATCGATTTCTTCTCTTCTATTCCAAATGAAAAATTAGAATATAGATATCAACCAGATAAATGGAGCATTAAAGAGGTTTTGCAGCATATTATTGATACAGAACGAATATTTATGTACCGCTTTTTTCGAATTGCAAGAAAAGATTCAACTCCTTTAATGGGATTTGATCAAGATGTATATATAGAGCCTTCAGGGGCTAATGAAAAAACTATCGAAGCTTTACTTCATGAGTTTACAGTAACTCGTTTAAACTCTATAAATCTAATCAATAGTATTTCTGAAGAAAACTTAACCAATATGGGAGAAGCAAGTAATTCACCAGTTTCTGCAAGAGCTTGTGCTTTTATTTTGTTAGGGCATAGTGTTTGGCATATAGAAGTTATTAAAGAACGCTATTTATAATGTTAGATATTAGACCAAACTGCGAGCATTGTGGTAAAGATTTACCAAACACATCAACAGAAGCAATGATCTGTTCTTTTGAATGTACTTATTGTAAAGAATGTGCTTTAGAAATCTTTAAAAATGTATGCCCAAGTTGTTCGGGGAATTTCGTAAAACGACCGATTAGGCCATTAAAAATGATAGAGAAATATCCAGCATCTACAGAAAGTGTTTTTATGCCTAAAGATTTAGAAAAAGCAAAACAAAATTCCGAAGAATTTAAAAATATTATTCCACAAGAAAGATAAAATGATAGCATATCAGCAAGAGGAAAAAATAGAGGTTGATGAGTTTAAATATTTACTTATAAAATCAACTTTAGGAAAAAGAAGACCTATAAATGATAGTTTTCGTCTTCAAAAAATGATTGAACACAGTAATTTGATAATAACTGCAAGAGATAAAGGGAAATTAATAGGAATTTCGAGAGCTCTTACTGATTTTCAGTTTTGCACCTATTTATCAGATTTAGCAGTTGATAAAGAATATCAAAAACAAGGAATAGGTAAAGAATTGATTCGTCAAACTAAATTAAAAACTCCCAATGCTTTTTTAATGCTTTTGTCAGCTCCAGAAGCTGAAGAATATTACCCTAAAATAGGAATGAAACAATTTGAGTAATGTTATTACTTGAATGATGTAAATAATATAAAATAATGGTAAAGTTTAAAATAGCAACAACGTCTGACTTAGAAGTTTTAGCGTTGTTAGGAAGAATAACGTATACAGAGTCTCATGGTCATTTTATTGATAATAAAGACGATTTATTAAAGTATAATACTAAAGCATTTTCTATCAATAAATTTAAAGATGATTTAAAAAACAATAACATTATTTTTCATATTGTTTACCTAGACGATTTACCTGTTGGATATTCAAAAATTGTTTTAAATAAACCGTTTGAAAATAAGAATGAAGAAAGCAGTTGTAGACTAGAAAGAATTTATATTCTAAATGATTTTATTCCTCAAAAAATAGGGTATAAATTCTTAAAGTTTATTGAGCAAACAGCTAAAGAATATAATGCTACTTCTTTATGGTTATCTGTATATATTAAAAATGAAAAAGCTATTAATTTCTATAGAAGAAATGAATTTACAGATATTGGGAAATTGAATTTTATGGTAAATGGAAAAGCTTTTGATAATTATGTTTTATCAAAAAAAATATAAGATGAAAGAATACGAAAAATCTAAATTAAACAGAGTTAAGCGTGGGCAGAATAGAGCAACTTACGATGTAGAAAAAATCAACACAATTTTAGATGCAGGTTTTTTATGCTATGTTGGCTATATCTATGATGGAAAACCAATAACCATTCCGATGGCTTATACTCGAAGAGAAGATAAAATATACATTCACGGATCTACAGCAAACAGAATGTTATTATCAATATTAGAAAGTGAAGAAACATCGATAACTGTAATGCATTTAGATGGATTGGTTTTGGCTCGATCGGGCTTACATCATTCGGTTAACTATCGCTCAGTAACACTTTTTGGAAGTTTAAAAAAAGTAGAGAAAAATTCAGATAAAACTGAAATATTAAAATGGATTGTAAATCAAATGATGCCAAACCATTGGGATTCACTTCGTCCGATGCATCAAAAAGAATTAGATAGAACTTTAGTAGTTGAATTCACGATTGAAACTGCTTCTGCTAAAGTTAGAGATACTGGTGTTGCTGATGAGCCAGAAGATTATAGTTTGCCTATTTGGGCGGGAGTTGTTCCTATAAAACAAGTAGCTGAATATCCTGTTTCTGATGAAAAACTTTTAGATGGAGTTGTAATTCCTGAACATGTTTTAGATTATTATAATCAGCATAAATAATCATTTTAAAATTTCATAAATTATTGTAAATTTCGTCTATGAAAAAATATGATGTAGTCATTCTTACTGATAAAAAACACGTTAACCCTAAAGAGATAAATAATTATACTCAAAATGTTTTAGATGAAGATAATTATGTGAAAAAAGCCTTAGAAAACCAAAGTTTAATAGTACTTCGTTTATCTTGGGATGATCCTACTTTCAATTGGTCAACTACTAAATATATTCTTTTTAGATCTACTTGGGATTATTTTAATCGCTTTTCAGAATTTTCAAAATGGCTAGAAAAGGTAAGTACACAAACACAATTATTGAACTCTGAAAATATTATTCGTTGGAATATTGACAAACACTATTTACAAGACTTGCAACAAAACGGTGTCCATATTTGTGAATCTTACTTCATAGAAAAAGGAGAAAAAAGAACATTAAAAAATATTGTAGATCAATACAAATTAAATGAATTTGTTCTAAAACCTTGTATTTCTGGAGCAGCTCGACATACTTATAAAATAAATCATTCAACTTTAGACAAACATGAGGGTGTTTTCTCAAGCTTAATAGCAAATGAAGCTATGATAATTCAACCTTTTCAATACAATATTGTAAAGAAAGGAGAAATTTCACTCATGGTTATGAATGGTAAATTCACACATGCTGTATTAAAGATTGCTAAAGAAGGTGATTTTAGAGTGCAAGATGATTTTGGAGGTTCAGTTCATAACTATACTCCTACGCAATTAGAAATTAATTTTGCAGAAAATGCTGTAAAAGCTTGCAAAGAACTACCTATTTATGCCCGTGTAGATGTGTTTACTGATAATAATGATGAATTAGCTATAGCAGAATTAGAGCTAATTGAACCTGAATTATGGTTTAGAAACAATCCTAAAGCAGCAGATGAGCTTGCTAAAGGAATAAAACAATTAATAAGCTAAATCATGAAAAAAATATTTAAGATACTTGGAGTCGTTCTTTTAATTGGCATAATTGCTTTAACTGTTTTGTATTTTTCAAACAATGAAAAGTTACCAAAAGGAAAAGAAGGCCCTGAGGCTGATGCTTTAGCTACTAAAATGCTAAATGCATTAAATTATGATGCTTATAAAAATACTCGATTTTTAGAATGGTCTTTTAGAGGTAAACATTTTTATAAATGGGATAAAAAAGAAAATATCGTAGAGGTTTCTTGGGATAATAATAAAGTTATTCTAAACACAAAGTTGCCAGAACAAAGTAAAGTTTTTGTCGATGATAAACAGATTGATGATTCAGAATTACTTAAAAAAGCTACCGATTACTTCAATAACGATAGTTTTTGGCTTATTGCTCCGTATAAAGTTTTTGAGAACGGAATTAAACGTCAAAAATTAAAATATAAAGGTAAAGATGCATTACTAATTACTTACACCTCTGGTGGATCAACACCAGGAGATTCTTATCTATGGATATTAGACGATTTAGGAAAACCTATTTCATATAAAATGTGGGTATCCATTATACCTACAGGTGGTATGGAAGCTACATGGAATGATTGGGTTACCACAACCTCTGGAGCTAAATTGCCAACAAAACACGAACTCTCTATTGGTGTTTTAGACATGGGAGATGTAAAAGGATATAATTAAAAAAGAGCAGCTTAAAAAGTAGTCATGGTCGGAAGAAATTCCGGCCATTTTTTATGTTTCAAAATGGTCTAAATTGCCTTGACAATCAACAA
>CANNGJ010000021.1 GCA_947504185.1 uncultured Tenacibaculum sp.
TTGTTGTTGATTGTCAAGGCAATTTAGACCATTTTGAAACATAAAAAATGGCCGGAATTTCTTCCGACCATGACTACATTAAAATGAGTCTTTTTTTATTTACTCCTATTTCTAGCCGAAATTCCCACGCATTTTTCTCTACGAAAACGATTGAAAAAAGAAAGCTTGTTGTACAACTAAACACGATAGTATATATTTGAGAAAATTAAACTAATACATCATGATTTTAATAGCTGATGGAGGATCTACAAAAGCCGATTGGGTTGCTTTAAATAATAATAAAGAAGAAATTTTTAGAGTTAAAACTTTAGGATTAAACCCAGATGTTGTAGCAAAAGAAGAGTTATTAAACAGAATAGAAAATATATTTCAACTTATTAATATCAAAGAAAAAGTTCATGAAATTCATTTTTATGGAGCTGGATGTGGTACACCTGAACCTATTCAAATTCTAAAAAATGTAATGCAGTCTGTTTTTATTAATGCTGATATTAATATCTCTGAAGACATGCTTGGTGCTGTATATGCAAGTTCAGGAAAAAAACCTGCAATTGTTTGTATTTTAGGAACTGGATCTAATAGTTGTTATTTTGATGGGGCAACAATAAAATCTTCTGCTCCTTCATTAGGTTATACAGTTATGGACGAAGCCAGTGGGAATTATTTTGGTAAAATATTACTCAAAGATTTCTTTTATCAAAAAATGCCAAAAGATATTAGAAAATCTTTTGAAAAAGAATTCAACCTCGATGTAGACACTATAAAAAAGAGCTTATATCGAGAACAAAATCCTAATATGTATTTAGCATCCTTTGCTAAATTCATGTTTAACTATAAAGAAGACCAATACATTCAGGAAATTATTAAAAAAGGGCTTCAAGAATTTTTCGACTATAGAGTTCTTCCTTTTGAAAAAGACAGTAATACTCCAATCTATTTTATTGGATCAATCGCTTTTTATTTTAAAGATATTTTAGAGGAAGTAGTTTTAAAAAATAATTTAATTATTACGGATGTTATTCAGCGTCCTATTGATGGACTAATTGAATATCATAAAAATAAAATCTAACAAAGCTCTACAGCTCTTTCAAGAGCAATCCCTCTAGAACCTTTTATTAAAATAGTACTGTTAATTATTGGGTTCTCTAATAAATACTTTTTAAGCTCGTTATAGTTAGAAAATTTTGGTTTATCAGTATTTGTCTTAAAAAAATTATCTCCAAGAAATATTACCCTCTCAAAATTCGCCTGAGAGACTAGGTTTGCAATATTTTGATGTTCTGCTTCACTATACTGTCCAAGTTCAAACATATCACCTAAAACAACTGTCTTATGAGAATCTTTTAACAATTTAAAACTTTCAATAGCAGCTTTCATGCTTGTTGGATTCGCATTATAAGCATCCAAAATAATCTTGTTCTTAGAAGTATTAATTATTTGTGATCTATTATTAGATGGAATATAACTTTCAATAGCACTTTTTATAACCTCTTTAGATACATTAAAATAATCTCCTATAGTTATTGCCGCAGATATATTTGCAAAGTTGTAAGCCCCTATTAAATGACTAGTAATATCTGTATCTTTAAATTTCAATTTCACAAAAGGATTAGCCTCTATAAATTCAATTGATTCATCAAAAATAATGACCTCAACATTTTTCACCTTCTCCACTTGAGTTAAATCATTCGGATTTACAAACACCTTTCTGTTATTCTTTATGATAAAATCATACAATTCAGATTTTGCTTTTATTACTCCTTCTAATGAACCAAACCCCTCTAAATGAGCACTTCCAAAATTGGTAATGTAACCATAATTTGGATTTGCTATTTTAGACAGAAAAGCTATTTCATTGTGATGATTTGCTCCCATTTCAACAATCCCTACTTCTGTTTCTGAAGTCATAGACAATAGTGTTAAAGGAACACCAATATGGTTGTTTAAGTTACCTATGGTAGCTGTGGTATTATATTTAGAAGATAATACTACATTAATCAATTCTTTTGTGGTCGTTTTACCATTACTTCCTGTCAATGCCACTATTGGTATATTTAATTGATTACGATGGTAATTTGCTAATTCTTGAAGTGATTCTAATACATTATTTACTAAAATTATATTTTCAGAAGTTTTATACTCTTTTTCATCAACAACAGCATAATTAGCTCCCTTTCTTAAAGCTTCTTCTGCAAATTTATTTCCATTAAAATTACCACCTTTTAATGCAAAAAAAACAGTGTTTTTTCTAATTTCTCTTGTATCCGTATCAACTAAACCATACTGGATATATAACTTATATAAATCTTCAACTTTCATATCGTAAAAATAAAAAACCTCGTTGAAAGTTCAATGAGGTTTTTCTTTATAAATATAAATTTATTTCTTAATTAATTAACTTTATCAGGAACAGGTCTTTTTCTTTTATTTAACATCATAGGCCCCATTTTATCAGTAGCACATCTAAACCCAATAAAATTGGTCGCCATATATTCTGGAAAATATCTTCTTTGCGATGGATCTAACCAATACTCTCTATCAGCCCAAGAACCTCCTTTATACACTCTTGATTTGTCGCTAACCAAGGTTGTTCTTCTTTTTCCATCATACTTATAGTTATTTACCACATTACCTAAAGTATCCCTTTCTGCTTCAGGTTTTTTAGGTGAATTATACATTCGTGATGAACGATCTAACTGATCTTTATCTAAGTCATAAAACTTAGATGAAGCTTGATCTCCGTCTCCTAAACTTGAGTTATTTGCTAAATTATAATTTCTTCGCATATAAGTATCTTCTCTTGTAATTGGAATATACTTAACACTTCCTGGTAAGTCTCTAGGTATTATTCTACCATTTTCTAGAGTGTCATACTCAACTTCTCCTGTTTCATCACCTACAATAACTACTTTACCATTCTCGTCAATTAACTTCTTAGTAAATATGTTTCCTCTAAAATAGTTAAAATCATTTGCTTCAGAATCTATTATTGGTCTATATACATCTTCTACCCATTCTGCTACATTACCAGACATATCGTAAAGCCCAAAAGCATTTGGTGGATAGCTTCTAACTGCATTAGGAATATCAGATCCATCACTACTCCAACCAGCAATACCACTATAATCTCCCTTTCCTTGCTTAAAGTTCGCTAATTGATCTCCTCTCCTTCTTTTATCTCTATCACGAGTATACTTTCCATCCCATGCATACTTCTTTCTACCTCTAATATTATTGTACTCTCTATTTTCAAAGATAGCTTTTGCTGCATATTCCCATTCCACTTCTGTTGGAAGTCTAAATTTCTGAGATAAAATACCATCAGATGAAGTTACTTGCCTTCCTGAAAATTCACCTTTCACTGGCTTAGGATCTCCTTTTTTCCTAGGTACTGGAATTCCTTTTTTATAGATGGTAGAATCTCCATCAAATAAGGCATATGGATTTGTTAAATACGTGTCTGTATCAAAATTATTTTTCCCTTTAAAACTTAATGAATCTTCTTTGAAAATGTTTTTAATAACACCTTTGTCCATTAAAATTTTTAAATTCACTGCATTTGTACGCCATTTACAGTATTTATTTGCTTGCAACCAAGTAACCCCAACAACTGGATACTCAGCATAAGATGGGTGGCGTAAATAACTTTCAGACAATAAATTTGTATTCCCTAAACCTTTTCTCCAAACTAAAGTATCTGGTAATATTGATGAGTATATATTTTTAAACTGTGGTTCTTCTGGCGGAAAAATATCTTTGGTATACTGCATAAACAAACCATATTCTGCATTAGTAACCTCTACTTCATCCATATAAAAAGAACGAACATGCATTTTCTTAGGAGTGGTGTTCCAATCAAACATTACATCATCTTGTACTAACCCCATAGTAAAACTACCTCCTTCAATATGCACCATTCCTTGGGGAGCTGCATTACCTTCTTTATGCTTCCCTTTTAAATAACCTCCATAATTAGGGTCATTAAAATTCCAACCTGTTAATGATGATTTACTTGCACCATTTCTGCTTTTACTCTTACAAGAAGTAAACAATAAACCAGTGATAGCTAATAAGCCAAATAATTTTAATGTACTTTTCATATGTTTTTAACTATTTTTAAGGGTGTCGCAATTTACACTTTTTCTAATTTCTTGCAACTAATTTACATATAAATTGTTTTAGTTGTAACCTTGTTCTTGCAAGATAATTAACGCCCTTTTTTTAACTTTAGTATTACGAATCTAAGAAAAAGATTAGAATATTAATAATTTTAATTGTTTTCTATAAAAAGACTTGAAAAAACAGAAAACATATAATTATTGTCATTTAATATTTACTCAAAAATAAGTAATCATCAATTTAATAATAAATTCAACTTTTCTTCGTTCTCTTTTAAGTAATTGATTTTCTATACAATATTATTTTAAGAAAATTATATCTTTGCCAAACTAATAATCAAATTTTTACATGAAAAAATTATCTTTTTTATTGTTTTTTGCATGTTTTGCCCTTCAAATCAAAGCACAAACAACATCGGGAGGTATTACTACTGCCACGCCTTTTTTATTAATCTCAACTGATGCCCGTGCCGGTGGTATGGGAGATGTAGGTGTTGCCACCTCATCAGATGCTTTCTCTATTTTTCATAATCCAGCCAAAGCAGCTTTTAACAAAAACAAAATAAGTATCGGATTAAACTATACGCCTTGGTTGCGTAATTTAACTGACGATATTTTTGTTGGAAACTCTTCTTACATCAATAGGTTTAAAGAAAATGAAGCTTGGGGAGTTGATATTAAATATTTCTCTCTTGGTCAAGTCCAGTTAACTGATCTAAATGGTGTCAATACTGGAACTATAAATCCAAGTGAATTTGCAATTACTGGAATTTACTCGATGAAATTGAGTGAAAAATTCTCAATGGGAGTTGGCTTGAAATATATCAACTCTAATTTAGATATAAACAATAATAGTATTGATGCTGTTAACTCATATGCTGTAGATGTATCTGGTTACTATCAATCTGATGAGCAAAATTACGGAAACTTTAATGGTCGTTACCGTTTAGGTTTTAACATTACTAACATTGGACCTAAAGTAGAATATGAAGCTGGAGTTGAAAATTTTATTCCAACCAATGCAAAATTTGGTGGAGGATTTGATTTTATTTTTGACAGCAATAATATTTTAGGTCTTAACTTAGAATTCACGAAGTTACTAGTTCCATCAAGCGGCACAGCTTCAACCAGAGGTTGGTTCGAAGGAATGTTTACCTCTTTAGGTGACCGTAGTTTTAGTGAAGAATTACAAGAAACAACTTGGGCTTTAGGTGCTGAATACCTTTATAACAATGCCTTTGCATTAAGAGCTGGATATTTTCATGAAAGTGAAGAAAAAGGTTTGAGACAATTTTTAACTTTAGGAACAGGGTTTACTGCAAAAGCATTTACTTTAGATTTATCATATTTAGTTAATACTTCAGCGATAAACAATCCTTTAGAAAACACATTACGGTTCTCTTTATCATTTGATTTAGGAGAAATCTACGAAGATTATTAAAGTTTAGTTTTTTTTTAATAAATTCGTACCAGAATTAAAAGCAGTCATTTTCGACTGCTTTTTTTGACCATTATTTTTACATATGAAAAAAATAAACGTTACTACCTCTGCGATAATGTTCGATGATTTTTCTCAATTATCATCTGACGATCAATTATTAATGAATAAAGCTGTTGAAGCTCGTAAAAAGGCATATGCCCCTTATTCGAAATTCAATGTTGGTGTTGCTCTTTTATTAGGTAATGGGGAAATCGTTTTAGGTAACAACCAAGAAAATGCAGCATATCCTTCCGGCATGTGTGCAGAGCGTGTTGCTATATGGAAAGCAGGGTCAGAGTACCCAAACATGAAGGTAAAAAAAATAGCAATAACTGCTGCTTCAGAAACCTCAACTGTAGATAAACCTGTTGGTCCTTGTGGAGCATGTAGACAAACTTTATCTGAGTATGAAATAAATCAGAAAGAACCTATAGAAATAATTTTTATGGGAGAAGTTGGTAAAATTGTAAAAACAGAATCTTTACTTTCATTATTACCTTTTTCTTTTGACAGCTCCTATTTGTAATATTTCAATTTAAGAAAAACTTAAGAATAAATCTTTTTTTTTAATAAAAATCATTTATTAACTTATTTTTTGAGAATTATGTAATAATTCAAAATTGACTGAGATTAAAACCTTTAAAGTGAAAAAAAAGGGTTTATTTGTAATTAAATCTCAAAAAAATAGCCCATGCCTTCTGCTGTAATTACCGGAACTGGTTCATATATACCTTCAATAAAAAAAGAAAACAATCAGTTTTTAGAAAGTTCATTTTTAAATTCAGATGGTACTGCCTTTGGTAATACAAATGATATTATCATTGAAAAATTCAAATCAATTACTGGTATTGAAGAACGTCGTTATGCGAAAAATGAATATACCTCTTCTGATTTAGGTTTTTTTGCAGCTCAAAAAGCAATTAAAGATTCGGGGGTAAATCCGGAAGAACTAGATTATATCATATTAGCACATAACTTTGGAGATGTAAAAAACAACACAATTCAAAGTGACATTTTACCAAGTTTAGCTACAAGAGTTAAATTCAAGTTAGGTGTTGAAAACCCAAATTGTGTAGCTTATGATATTTTATTTGGATGTCCTGGTTGGGTTGAGGGGGTTATACAAGCACAGGCTTTTATAAAAGCTGGTATTGCAAAAAAATGTTTGGTTATTGGTACTGAAACATTATCGAGAGTGGTTGACAAACGAGATCGAGACTCAATGATTTATAGCGATGGTGCTGGTGCTTGTATCGTTGAAGAAAAAGAAGGAGCAGAATCTGGAATTATTAGTCATGCTACTCAAACTTTCACAAAAGATGAGGCCTATTATTTATTCTTTGGGAATTCTTTTGATGCTAGCGCAGATCCTGATGTGCGCTATATAAAAATGCACGGTCGTAAAATTTATGAGTTTGCTTTAAATAACGTCCCTCAAGCAATGAAATCTGCTTTAGATAAAAGTGGAATTGAAATTGATGAAGTAAAAAAAATATTCATCCATCAAGCGAATGAAAAAATGGATGAAGCTATTATCAAACGTTTCTACAGATTATACAAGAAACCTATCCCTGAAGGAATCATGCCAATGAGCATTCATAAACTCGGAAACAGTTCTGTAGCTACAGTACCTACGCTATTGGATTTAGTCTTAAAAGGACAAATAGAAAATCAAGAAGTGCAAAAAGGAGATGTAATTATGTTGGCTTCAGTTGGATCTGGAATGAATATAAATGCAATTGTTTATCGCTATTAAAAAACTTCAAAAAAATCTAAAATCAAACACTTAAAATCTAAAATCTAAGTACTATTTTTGCACATGCAACAACACAACGTACTTATATTAGATTTCGGGTCGCAATACACGCAACTTATTGCACGCCGAGTAAGAGAATTAAACATTTATTGTGAAATTCACCCTTACAACAAAATACCAGGAAATTTAAACGATTTTAAAGCTGTAATTTTATCAGGAAGTCCATCTTCGGTTCGTTCTGATGAAGCTCCACATCCAGACTTATCAGAAATTAGAGGTAAAAAACCTTTATTAGCAGTTTGCTATGGTGCACAATATTTAGCACACTTTTCTGGTGGATTGGTAGCTCCATCGAATACTCGTGAATATGGTAGAGCCAATTTATCTTTCGTAAAAGATAACGAAGCCTTCTTTAAAAACATTTCTGAAGGAAGTCAAGTTTGGATGAGTCATTCAGACACTATTAAAGAATTACCTACTGGAGGAACTTTATTAGCTAGCACACATGATGTGCAAAACGCAGCTTATAAAATTGAAGGGGAAACTACCTATGCAATCCAATTCCACCCGGAAGTATATCATTCTACCGATGGCAAACAATTATTACAAAACTTTTTAGTTAATATAGCTGAAGTAGCTCAAACTTGGACACCTTCTTCTTTTGTTGATGAAACAGTAGCAGATATTAAAGCTAAAGTTGGAAATGATAAAGTAGTTTTAGGTTTATCTGGGGGAGTAGATTCGACAGTAGCTGCTGTTTTATTACATAAAGCTATTGGCAGTAATTTACATTGTATATTCGTAAACAACGGTTTATTACGTAAAAATGAATTTACTGACGTATTAAAACAATACGAAGGTATGGGCTTAAACGTTAAAGGAGTAGATGCTTCGGCACGTTTCTTGAATGAACTTGCTGGATTAAGCGATCCTGAAGCAAAACGTAAAGCTATTGGTAAAGTTTTTATTGATGTTTTCGATGATGAAGCAAATCAAATAGAAGATGCTAAATGGTTAGCCCAAGGAACAATTTATCCTGATGTTATAGAATCAGTTTCAGTAAACGGAGGGCCTTCAGCAACTATTAAAAGTCATCATAACGTAGGTGGTTTACCAGATTTTATGAAGTTAAAAATTGTGGAACCTTTACGTATGATTTTTAAAGACGAAGTTCGTCGTGTAGGAGCTTCTATGGGGATTGATAAAGAATTATTAGGGCGTCACCCGTTTCCTGGTCCTGGTTTAGCAATCAGAATTCTAGGAGATATTACATCAGAAAAAGTTCGTATTTTGCAAGAAGTTGATGCAGTATTCATTAACGGATTAAAAGAAAGCGGATTGTACAATAAAGTATGGCAAGCTGGAGCAATTTTATTACCTGTTAATTCTGTAGGAGTTATGGGAGATGAAAGAACTTACGAAAAAGTAGTTGCTTTACGCGCAGTAGAAAGTACAGATGGAATGACTGCTGATTGGGTTAATTTACCTTATGAGTTTTTACAAAAAACATCAAACAAAATAATAAATAATGTAAAAGGTGTTAACAGAGTTGTATATGACATTAGCTCTAAACCTCCTGCAACAATAGAATGGGAATAAAATCCTGATATAAAAAATCTGAAGTAGATGAAGAAATTACAATTTTTACTTTTAATCTGTATTTTAACTTTTACCGTTTCTTGTGGTCAACAAAAACGCTATGTTTCTTATAAAGTTCAAGAAGGTGAAACTATGAGAGACATTGCCAAACGTATGGATATGAGTACAAAAGATTTATTACGCTTAAATCCAGATGTTGGTAGACGACCAGATGCAAATACCGTAATTGTAATACCAAATCCTGAAGTAAAAAAAGGAACTTCTTCATCTACTTCATCACCTCAAAATACCGAAGAAGTTATTGTAGACAATGAAAGTATTGGGGAATCTACAGAAACTCCTGATGAAACCGAAACTGTTTTTAAACATATTGTTTACGAATATGAAACACATACCGTTCAAGCTGGAGAAACAGTATATAGAATAACTAAAGAGTATAATATTTCTAAAGATGATTTAATAAAGTGGAATCCTGAATTTCCTGGAATTGAAAGAAATATTCTAAGTATCGGTCAAGTTTTAAAAGTTAAATCAACTGAAAAAACGATTGTTATTGATCGAGAAGAAGTTTTAAAAAATTTCTTAACACATACGGTTAAAAACAAAGAAACCATATATAGTTTAACTCGTTTTTATAACGTTTCAAAAGAGGATTTAATTCGTTTAAACCCTGAATATCCTAATATTTTAAATGATGAATTATCAATAGGTCAATTATTAAAAATTAGACCAATTGAAGAAGTTAATTCTAATGATAATTATACTTTTTATAAGGACAGCATTCAGGAGGATGCTAAAATTAATTTAGCTATTTTATTGCCTTTCAAAGCAAAAGAATACGATTCTATTTCAGCAAAAGAAATATTCAAAAAAAATCAATTAGCAAATATGGTAACTGATTTTTATATGGGTGCTCAAATTGCTATTGATTCCATTGCAAAACAAGGAGTTGAAATAAATATTGATGTTTTTGACACAGGTAATAGAGGTAGAAATATTTCTAGAATTTTATCAGAAGATAGACTAGAAAACACAGATGTTGTTATTGGGCCTTTTTATTCTGACAAAGCAGAAATTGTCGCTAGAAAAGTTAATGCTCCAGTCGTTTTCCCTCATTATTCTAGTAAGCAACAAAAGTTCTCTGGATCAAAAATTGTAAAAACAGCTCCAGAAAAATCTACCTACACCAACTTCTTAACTTCTTATTTAAAAGATAATTATAGAGGTGAACAAATATTTGTTGTTGGTGATGGAGCATCTAAATCTAATAGTAAGATTAATAAAATTACAAGCGAATTAAAAAGACATGATTCTATAAAAACTGTTCATATTTTAAAACCTGAAAAAGGATACATCAAAAGAGAGCGTTTTACTGATAAAATGAGCTCTAAAAAACATAACTGGGTAATTATTACATCTGATGATAATGTTGCTATTGCTGATGCTTTAAACAGTATGATTGGTTTACCTGATGATATTACTGTTCAAGTATTCGCTGTTGACAAGAATGGTTCTTATAATAAAATAGATAATAATAAATTAGCTGATATTAACTTCACTTACGTATCTAATGTTTTTGCGGATGACTCATCTGAAGATGTAAAAGTATTTAATAATAAGTATTATCAAAAAAATAATGCTATTCCTTCAGATTATGCTATTAAAGGTTTTGATGTAACGTATGATGTACTAATGCGTTTAGCTTCAGGAAACACCTTAACAGAAACTTTTAAAGATGGAGTTTCTCTTCGCTTAGAAAACAAATTTGATTATCATAAAAAGACTTTTGGTAGCACTAGCAACAAAGGTTTATTTATTGTGAAGTATAATAAAGATTTAAGTTTAGAAAGATTAAAGTAAAATAAACCCCCTGATGTTAAATTAACATCGGGGGTTTTATTTATTTATTTATTTATACATCTCATTATAATATTTTTGATAACCTCCAGTTGTAACATTATCAACCCAGTCTTTATTTTCTAAATACCATTTTACAGTTTTTTCAATTCCTTCTTCAAACTGTAATGAAGGCTCCCATCCTAATTCATCTTTTAACTTTGTTGAATCGATTGCATACCTAAAATCATGTCCTGCTCTATCAGTAACATATTTTATTAACTTTTCAGACTCTCCTTCTTTTCTTCCTAATAGTTTATCAACTGTTTTTATTAACACTCTAATTAAATCAATGTTTTTCCATTCATTGAATCCTCCTATATTGTAGGTGTCTCCTAATTTTCCTTTATGAAAAATAACATCAATCGCTCTTGCATGATCATTTACAAACAACCAATCTCTTACATTTTCTCCTTTTCCATAAACTGGTAAAGGTTTATTATTACAGATGTTATTTATAAATAAAGGGATCAATTTTTCTGGAAACTGATATGCCCCATAATTATTAGAACAATTAGAAATTAATACTGGTAATCCATAAGTGTCATGAAAAGCTCTCACAAAATGATCAGAAGATGCTTTTGAAGCCGAATATGGTGAATGAGGATCATATGAAGTAGTTTCAGTAAAAAAACCTTCTTCTCCTAGGCTGCCATATACCTCATCAGTAGAAACATGATAAAATAACTTATCTTTAAAATCATCTTTCCATTTATTTTTAGCTGCTTGTAATAAACTTAAAGTTCCCATTATATTTGTTTGGGCAAATGCAAAAGGATCTTTAATAGATCTATCTACATGCGATTCTGCCGCTAAATGAATAACTCCATCAATATCATATTTCGAAAATATTTCTTCTATTAAGTTATAATCACAAATATCTGCCTTAACAAAGGTATAATTAGGTTTATCTTCTATACCCTTTAAATTCTCTAAATTTCCTGCATAGGTTAAAACATCTAAATTTATGATGTTATAATTTGGATAGTTATTCACAAATAAACGGACAACATGCGAGCCTATAAAACCAGCTCCTCCTGTAATTAAAATATTCTTCATGCTATTTGTTTTCTATTTTTAGAATACATTCTTTTAAAGAGTCTCGCCAATATGGAATATCGACATTAAAATCTTTTTTAATTTTTGCTTTATTTAAAAGCGAATAATTAGGCCTTTTTGCTGGTGTTGGATAATCTTTTGTTTCTATCGGGTATACATCACAATTTGTTTGTGAAATCTCCATAATCGCTTTTGCAAAATCATACCAAGATGCAACCCCTTCGTTAGAATAATGATATATACTTGATTTTCGGTTTATTTTATCTTCTTCAGAAATAATATCTAAACATACCTTAGCTAAATCTCTGGCATAAGTAGGTGTACCTATTTGATCAAATATAACATTAAGCTCCTCTTTTTCTTTACCTAAACGAAGCATAGTTTTCACAAAATTATTTCCATAACTAGAATACACCCACGAGGTTCTTATTATAATAGCTTCTAATGCTAAACTTAAAACCTGTTCTTCTCCTTCTAATTTTGTTCTTCCATAAACACCTAATGGATTTACCTTATGCTCTTCTGAATAAGGTGTAAAGCTTTCCCCATTAAAAATATAATCTGTAGAAATATGAATAAGCTTACCATCAACTTTTTTAATTGACTTAGCTAAATTATATACTCCTTTAACATTTACTTCTTCTGCCTTACTTATTTCGACCTCAGCTTTATCTACTGCTGTATATGCCGCACAATTAACTATTGCATTAATTTGATTAGTTTGAATGTATAAATCTACCTTATTAAAATCAGTTATATCAAGGCTCTTAGAATCTTCAAAAAAGAAATTATGCTTTGAATAATTAAATGATAACTCTTTTATTTCTGAGCTTAATTGCCCTTTTACTCCAGTTATTAATATATTCATTTTAATATTTAAAAGGACTTTTTAATTCTTTAAAAGAAGTAAGTACTTTATCTTTCTCTGATAATTGCACTTCATCTAACTCAATTCTCCAGTCAATTCGTAAATCATTATCATTCCATTGAATTCCTGAATCATATTCTGGAGCGTACCAATTATCTACTTTATAAGCAAAAATAGCTTCCTCTGACAAAACTGCAAAACCATGAGCAAATCCTCTTGGTACAAATAACTGTTTTTTATTTTCTTCCGATAGCTCTACAGCAACGTGTTGCCCATAGGTAGGAGATCCGACTCTAATATCTACAGCAACATCTATAACACGCCCTTTAATACATCTAACTAACTTAGCTTGTGCAAAAGGTGGCTTTTGAAAATGCAAACCCCTTAAAACTCCTTTTGTTGACTTAGACTCATTGTCTTGTAAGAAATTTATTTCACCAATATTTTCTTCAAACTCTTTTTGATTAAAAGACTCAAAAAAATAACCTCTAGCATCTTTAAAAACCTTAGTTTCTATAATTACAACTTCAGGGATATCAGTTTTTGTAAATACCATCTTTATTCTTTAATTAAGTTTAGTAAATACTGTCCGTAATTATTTTTTTTGAGAGGTTCAGCTAATTTTCTTACTTGCTCTTTACTTATATAGCCCATATATAACGCAATTTCTTCCAGGCAAGCAACTTTTAAACCTTGTCGCTTCTCTATTGTTTCTATAAACTGACTTGCTTCTAATAATGAATCGTGAGTACCGGTATCTAACCAAGCAAAACCACGTCCCATTAATTCAACTTTAAGTTGACTTGTCTTTAAATATTCTTGATTTACAGAAGTAATTTCCAACTCCCCTCTTTTTGAGGGCTTTACCTCTTTCGCTATATTAGCTACACTATTTGGATAAAAATACAATCCTACAACAGCATAATTCGATTTAGTTTTTTTTGGTTTTTCTATAATTGACAATGCATTTCCTTTAGCATCAAAATCAACAACACCATAACGTTCTGGGTCTTTTACGTAATACCCAAAAACAGTTGCCTTATTTTTATTTTTAACATTATGTATTGCAGATTGTAACATTTCTGGTAACCCATGACCATAAAAAATATTATCTCCTAAAATTAAACAGACATCATCGCTACCGATAAATTCTTCACCTATAATAAATGCTTGGGCTAAACCATCAGGAAATTTCTGTTCTGCATAACTTAATTCAATTCCCAAATCAGAACCATTGCCTAATAATTTTTCGAAATTTGGTAAATCATCAGGTGTAGATATAATCAATACCTCTTTAATACCAGCCAACATTAAAACTGATAACGGATAGTAAATCATCGGTTTGTCATATACCGGCAACAATTGTTTTGACACTCCTTTTGTTATAGGGTATAATCTTGTACCTGATCCGCCTGCTAGTATTATTCCTTTCATGAAAAATTATTTATTAAAACAAATTACATTTGTTCTTTCTGCCATTTCCATGCTGAACTTAACCCTTCTTCTAGAGTCTTTTCTGCCTCCCACCCTAAGATTTTATTCGCTTTTGTAGTATCAGCATAGGCAGCTACAACATCTCCTTCTCTTCTTCCTACGACTCGATAATTTAACTTCGTTTTTGATACCTTTTCAAAACTTTTTATTACATCCATAACAGAACTTCCTTTTCCTGTTCCTATATTAAAAAATTCGAAATTTTCTTCATTTTCTTTATTTATCAATCTCTTTAATGCAATCACATGAGCTTTGGCTAAATCGACAACATGAATATAATCACGAACAGCTGTTCCATCTGGTGTTGAATAATCATCACCAAAAACAGCTAGTTCTTTTCGAATACCAACTCCAGTTTGAGTTATAAATGGTATTAGGTTTTGAGGTATACCAATAGGTAATTCGCCTATTTTTATCGATTCATGTGCCCCTATTGGATTGAAATATCGTAAAGCTATAGCATTCATCTCATAGGCTTTACAACTATCCTTTATAATCTCCTCTCCTATTTTTTTAGTATTACCATAAGGTGATTCAGCTAATTTAACAGGAGCTTCTTCTGTAATAGGTAACATATCTGCTTGTCCATAAACGGTACAGGAAGAACTAAATATAAAGTTCTCTAAATTTCTATTTTTTATTTCTTGTAATAAATACACAAGACTGTTTATATTATTTTCATAATAATCAAGTGGATTTACTACACTTTCTCCTACAGCTTTAAATGCTGCAAAATGAATAATTCCATCGATTTTATTTTCATTAAATAATTTGGAAACAGTTTCTTTTTCTCTTAAATCTATTTGAAGAAATTGAGGTTTTATTCCTGTTACTTCAGTTATATTTTCTAAAACTTCAATTTTAGTATTTGATAAGTTGTCTACTATTAAAACCTCAAAACCTGAATTTTGTAATTCAACAACTACATGCGAACCAATAAAACCAAGACCTCCTGTTACTAATATTCTTTTTACCATTATTTATTTTTATAGCAAAAATAATATTTTTAATTAATCTTAGCACTGAAATATTAATTACTATTAAAAGTGAAAATAATTTGAATCGTTTTTAATAAAATTTCAACATCAAGTTTCCAAGAGTATTTTTTAATATAATATAAATCATATTCTAATTTTATTAAATTTTCTTCAGGTGTAGCCTTTGGCATATGAATTTGCGCCCAACCAGAAACACCTGGTCTAATCATATGTCTTAAATTAAAAAAAGGATTTTCTTTACAATATTCTTCTACATATTTTGGTTGTTCTGGCCTAGGACCAATTAAACTCATATCTCCTTTCAAGATATTATATAATTGAGGTAATTCATCAATTTTAGAAAGTCTTAAAAATTTACCTACTGGAGTAATTCTATTGTCATTCTTAACAGTAAAACCTCCATTATTATTACGCATTGTACGTATTTTATATATTTTAAACTCATTCCCTTCTCTTCCTACCCTTATTTGTGAGTAAAACACATTACCTTTAGATGTAATTTTTGTTAAGAAACAACCTATAATGGTTAAAGGAAAAGCTAAAGGGAACAATAATAATGAAAATACAATATCAAAACATCTTTTAAAAAACAGTAATCTTCTTTTTCTTTTTAAACTAAAAATTTCATCAGATAAATATTGGTTATCTTGAATTTTTATAATCGGTATCCTTTCATTTGCTGATTCATAAAAATCTTCTGAATCGTGAATTTCAACTCCCGAAAGCCTTAACCTAACAAATTCTCTAACTTCATTATAATTAAGTTGATTTAATTGAGTTTTCTCAAAAACTACTACCCTTATATCATTTTCTTTTATATAACTTGTAATCGTTTGTTTTTCTAAATCTAAATCTTTGTAAAAAACTATTTGAAATTTATCTGCAATTTTACTACTAGACATTAACTTGTCTAGTGATTTATTTACATTTACAAATAAGCATTTTTCTTTTTTCTTTTTTATCATTTTTAAAAATTAAAAATTCTTTTCTCTAAAAAACAAACTATATATATTAGCTATTATTACAGTAGGTAAAACTCTTCCAATCGGTTTTAATAATACATATTTTATATATTCTTTAAAACTAAAAAAACCTATCTTCTTAGCATATCTAGCAAATTCTAACTCGTTTAAGGCGTATTTCACCCCTCTTCTTTTTTCTATCATTTTATTTCCCTCCTGCACCCTAAAGTGCAAAACATTTTCTGCTAAATTATGAAATTTATAACCTTTATTTAACATTTCAATCCATAATAAATAATCTTCCCAAAACAAGACATCTGTTTTATAGCCTCCTAGTTTTAAAACTTTAGATTTTTTATAAACAACAGTGGGGTGATTAATTGGGTTTCTAAATTTTGCAAATTTAATAATATTATCCTGCTTTTCAGGAAGTAACCGGTATTGCTTTAAATCTCCAGGCTTGGATTCAAATTCTTCTAACATTCCACCCAATACATCAATGTCTTTATTATTGAGCATAAAAGATATTTGTTTATTAAATCTATCTGGAGTCGCAATATCATCAGTATCCATTCTTGCTACTAATTCATTACTGCATTCTTCCAAACCTTTATTTAAAGCAAATCCCAAACCTTTATTTTCATTAAGCTTAACTGTTTTGAAAACATTTGGGTATTTATTTACTACATCAGCAATAACTTTCTCTAATTCGTTCGTTAAAGGCCCATCTTTCACCAAGATAATTTCATTTGGCTTAAGGGTTTGCTTTTCATAAACACTCTCTAGTGAATCCCTAAGAAAAGTAGGTCTTTCTTTTTCATATACAGATAATAAAACTGAGAACTTCATATATTATATTATTTTTTTTAATTCAATATACATCTCCTCAATTGATAAGTCTATATTGTACTTTGGATTATAATCTAACTCCTTTTCAGCCAAGTTAACATTAATTTTATATTCAGTTTTATGATTAGTATATGTTATGCCAAGAAGCCTGGTTTTCACATCTTTAATATCAGATTGCATAAAGGTGATAAAATTTTTTACACTTGATGTATCAATATATTTTCTAGATCTTATCTTTTTTAAAAATGACACAAAATAATTTAGAAAAATCCCTATATACGTTTCATACCAAAAGTAAAATATTAAATTTTTTAAGCTATTATCGCTATATTTATTACTTTTATTTATTCTTCTAACGTTAAACTTACTAGGTAAATTCAATTTAACTAATAATTTATTATGCAATTGATAAAAATCAAACCAAGTAATTACTTTTTTACCGGATATTAAAAGTTTTAAAAATCTTCCTTCTATATTTTTGTTAGTACAAGATTTATATACAGCTTGGGCTACATCATTTACATAAACAGCATTACAGTGACCTTCTCCATACTTAGGTAAAAAAAGACTATTCGTTTTTAACGCATTAAATGCAAACTTAGTCCAATTACCTCCAACCCCATAAACTATACTTGGCTGTAGGATTAACACTTCTAAAGATTTATTTTTTTCTTTTTCTATAACCTCCTCAATCTTTTGCTTTTCTCTTGAATATGGTTCATATAATTTTGAATAATTTGATTCTTCATTTAACTCACCTTTTATAAATGGGTTATATACACTTACAGAACTTATAAATACTAATTTGGTGACATTATTTTTTTTACAAGCTTCTAATATATTCCTTATGCCAATAATATTATATTTATATTCATGATCAAAAGCAAAATGAACTATAACGTTTATTTGTTTTGTTAATGAAATTACCTTTTCTTTATTATCTAATGGAGCATTCTTACTATTAAGTTTTATTATAGTTTCAAAATAGTTTCCATACAAATCAATGAATTTTTTTCCTAAAAATCCTGAACTCCCAGTAACAGCTATATTCATTTAATAAAATTTACTTTTAATATGATTTGCTAACCTACAAGCAAAAGCAGAAATTGTCAATCCATTATTTACGTTTCCTCCAGTTGTGAAAATTGAACCATCGCAAATGTATAAATTTTCAAAATCAAAAACTTTTAAATCTTTGTCTACTACACCGTCTAATTTATTTTCTCCCATTCTAGCTGTACCTACATGATGGATAGCAGAAGTAAAAGTATTTTCCCAATCAAAATCTTCAATTTTATGAGTAAATTTATATTCATCTTTATCAAATAATTCATTAATTAAAAGCTCAAACCATTTTTTTACTCCATTAATATCTTCTTTAACTACTTGCCAATTTACTTCACTTAAAGGGTAACCCCATCTATCTCTCTTCTCATTACTTAAACTTACAGTACTATTGGGGTTTGGAATTTGTTCTGTTACAAAAAACAAATCTGCATATTTAAAAGTTACGTTTAAAGAAAGTTTATAGGTTAATATTTGTTTGATAACATTCAAATTTGTCAAAATTTTCCAAATATCTTTTAACGACACCTTACCATCTTTAAAAGCTAATAAAGACAGTTTTAATTTCTCTGACTCATTGTTAATTCCTTTAACAAAGGATGGTCTTAAATAAAAATTATGGTTTGGCAATTTCAATAATTTCTGTTTTTCATCAGTGAGCTCTAATCCTGTCTTAATTTTCATCTTATCTGAATATTTTAAATCAGAATAAATTGGATATTTTTTAGGTTTTTTAAATTCTATTTGACAAAGATTCCCCATCGGGTGGTCCATTAAAAATTTTCCTAAACTCTTATTATCTAAATTAGAATTTAATAATAATCTGGGCGTCTCTAGCGCCCCTGAAGCAACAACGAATTTTTCCGCTTTGACATAAAAAAATCTCCCATCTTTACATCCAACTTTAAGTTTATTGACAACTCCTTGTTCACTTATTAATTCTAATGCAGTAGTATTATAATATAGATGACTATTTGTTCCCTTCTTACAAATATCTATAACTATATCCTTAAAATTAACCGGAGGATCTTTTTGTTGAAATAATTTATTTTTTAAAAAACCTCTGTTAAAACTTAATGCTTTTAGTTCTTTTTTCAACTTTTCATTTAAATTAGACTCTTCAAAAAAAGAAAAATTTTCAACACCTAACACTTCTGAAGCTTCTTTATAATATTCAATTAAATCCGAATACTTAATCGGCCAACCACTATAAGGTACCCAAGCTCTTTTTTCAAAATCTATTTTATCTAAAGGAGACAATACTCCATGCCAAAGATTACTAGTTCCTCCTACTTGAATTGTTGTAGTTGTTCTAACTCCAAATGGCAACCCCTTACTTATATAGTTAACGTTATTACTATTCCCTTTAAGCGCACCTGCTTCAATTATTACAAAAGGTATGTTACTCTTAGTTAGTTTCTTTGCTAAAGTACCACCTCCTATACCACTTCCTATGATACAAACTGTAGTCTTTATATTTTTATCTATATTTTCAAAAATCATTTTTGTCTCTGATATTTTTATCTATTTTCATTATTATGACCCCAATCGATAAGGTTGGCCAAAAAATCGGTGCTCCTGCCAAACCAAAAATAAAATAGCTAAGCACTGGGAAAAACATTTTTCTCTCTTCTTTTATAAAACTTATTAAAATTCCGAAAAAAACTATTACACCTAATATCCCATAATATAAAAAAGCTTTTAACACATGTACATGTGGTGACCATCCTTGAACATTCAACACACTAGTGATAGCTTTAAAAGAAGCTCCATAACCAAATACAATATCTAACCAACTTCCTTTATTTATTGCTGTAGAGGTAGAATTAAAAAATTCAATCTTACTTAGGAGACTTCCGTCACTTTTAAAATTAAGCGGATCAATTACTAATAAAAAAATAATCCCTAAAAATAAAACTATAGAAATTAACCTAGAAAAAAAAGTCTTTGTAGTACTCAAATAAAACAATGCATATACAGCTAAAACAGTTACTATAGCTGATCTAGCCATAGTGGTGATTAAAATGATAAATAAACCCCATTGAATCATTTTTTTTCTCTTAAATTTAATAAACCAGGAAATTGTTAAAAAAAAGGCTATTATTTGCCCATTAACATTGGTTGTAGAAAAAAATCCTATTGTTTTTGCTTGATGTCTGGTGTAATAATTTAAAAAATAATTAGGGGCTTGAATATATCTTACTAACATATCTATAAAAAGAATTATAAATAACCAAAGCATAAAATTATCTAAAAAACGTTGTGAAATTTTCAGTTCGCTTATCTGATAATAAAAAAGAAGTAAAAAAAAATGTGATGCAAATAAAAAAGGTGTGAGTTTTTCTACATTAGGCCCATCAAATTCAAATGTTAAAGTGTTTACATTTATAGTAAAAGACAACATAAGGACAAACACAACAAATAAAGAGAAGAATAGCACACTTATTATATGTCTATTCACTTTTCTTTTATGATAAATGAGGCTAATTAATACCAAAGGTAAAAATGCCCAAATACACATTAACAATAATCTTATTAATGTGTTATCAACATTATAAAATGTACCACATAAACATATTATTAATAAAATTATTTGGGAAAATTTCATTACTTTTTAATACTTTTCTTCGGCACTACTTCCAGTTTACTATCAACCCCACCATTAATTAACTCTACTCCTTCTTTCTTTAACTCATAATAAGCTTTAGTAAAAGCCTGCTGCATTCTTTCAGTCTCAGGTAAGTGCCATTTTTTTCCTTTCCCAAAATATCTAGGATCAAAATGATTTTCATCATCTTCAGTTGACGTTAATACTGCTCCGTTCTTTTTAACCGATTTTGGGACTTTATAAGATAGATCTACTCCTATTAAATAAATAGGGTTACATCCTAAATATTTTGCTAATTGAATATTCATATACATAACTGTACCTCCCCAAAAGGCTTCATTCTCAAAATGGTTTGAAAAAAAAGGGAAGTTTTCATTATGAGGACGCATATATGATCTTTTAAAGTTAATATATATAGTGTTTTCATCTGGAGTTATTACTTCTTTTAAATCATAAGGAATAACTTTAGTCGTATTCTTCAAATTTATAATTTCCTTTTTATTATCATTCGCAGGTAATGGATCTTCAACCGTATAATAATTAGGGATATAAGATATATCATCATGCTTCAAATAAAACCCATTACAAGCAATAGTTACCATATCCTTATAATCTTCAAAATTCATTTTATTTATACTAGGACCTCCTCCAAATAAAACAGCAGGTTCATCTTTGTGTTTATCTTTTAATAACAATAATTTTTCTTTATTATCTTTAAAAAAAACATTGTTACTATTCCATAAACTTGAAACCTTATTTTCTTTAATTCTTCTCAAGAAATATCTAAATCCTCTATAAATTAAAGTTCCTTTTATTTTTTCTTTCATTATTTAATTTTTAATATAATTACACTAGCTACAAATAAGAATAATGCTAGCACAAAATTATCTTTTTCTTGTTTAAAAAAAGACAATTTAAATTCATAGTATGTTTTTTTCATCACATAAGGAACAAAAAAAATAAAATATGCAAATAACATCCCAATAGGATAAGCATATATTTCTAACAATGGATATAGTAAAAATATACTAACTAACATTAATATTCCAGTTACTCCATTTGCTATATGCCAAATTATATCATTTGTCAATGTATATAATTGTAAGTTCATTGCACCATATCTTTCAAAGAAAAAAGCTGTCCCAATTAATAACCATAAATTTATACTAGGAAATGCTGCATTCGATCCTATCCATGTTAACAAATCATTTGCAAATAGGCCAATTAATAAAAACATTAATATAAAAATTAGGAAAGAAATTCTCATTCTTTTCTTTGCCATTGTAAGTAACTTATCTATTTCACTTTGTGCATACATTATTGTAAAATTTGGTAACATAGCATAAAAAGGAGCCTGAGAAAAACTACTAACAGCTCTTATCATTTGTAAACCTATCATATAAGATGAAGCTACTAACGGTGTTTCTAGCTTAGCTACAACCATAGCACTTAATTGAATCAATCCCATAGAAAAAGACACTCCCAAACCACTTCTCCATGCTGTAGGCCAAATAGTCGATTTTATAAACAAACTAACCTCTTTTGCATCCGTTTTACTACTTTCTATATTAAAATTAGAACGAAATAACTTCAGATTTATAAAAAAATTAACCAAATACCAAATGTAAAAACAACCAATTCCAAACAATAATGATTTAGTTAATAAAATTACTATTGCTGAAAAAATTACAGAAAACAAAGATGTTATCATTTGCCATCTCTGCACAAAAGCAACCTTTTTAACTCCAATTAAAAATGCAACATAGCTATTTGCGTATAAACTAAATGAAGCTATTGTTATAACTACAAACCAACCAATCCATGATGAATTAGGATTACTTGATGCTTGAATAGAATTCCATACAAGATAAGTTCCTACAGATGTTGCAAAGAAAAAAGTTATCAACGCTAGAATTTTATAAACCTTTTTTGTTGCTTCAAATATTAAAGCTAAGCTTTCTTCATTAGGTTTTCCTCCTCCATTTTTATTTTCTTTTATATTTTCAATTTGGGAAATACTTAAGCCAGAGTATCCATAAGAAAAAAGTCTACTAAATGTTGGTAAAAAACCAAAATCAATAAGTAATTGTAAGGAAACTATTGTAAAATATAAATACCAAACAACAATATCTTCTTTTGAAAAAACTGTAAGTACTACAGGTGTTAAAATTACTAAATTAGAAGATTTAGCACTCAGGTTACCAACTGTCATAAACGTTGGAGAATTCCATATTCTTTTTAAAGAAATTGCCAATTATTAAATATTTTTCAATTGTTCAATCAAATTATTAACAGCCATTAATCCTTGACGTTGAACAGTTTGATAAGTTCTAGAACCTACATGAGGCGTTATAACTATATTAGGTTTTCCAACTAATATTTCATTTTCATTTATAGGCTCCGTAGCTAAAACATCTGTTAAATAAGCTCTTATCTTATTATTATTTATACCATTAACTATAGATCTACTATCAACCAACATACCTCTAGCTGTATTTATTATTATCGGTGTGTTTTTTAATTTAGTGTTAACTACCTCATCATTAATTAAGTGTTCTGTATCGTTAGTATGTGGTACATGCAAACTAATTATATCTGCTTTTTTATAAATATCATCTAAACTATTAACAAATTCTAAGCTAGGATATTCTTTCAAAAAAATATCTTCTTTATGTAAATCAAAAACCATAACCCTCATTCCCAAAGCAATACACCTTTTAGAAAGTTCTTTCCCAATTGCACCTAAACCAACCACTCCAATTGTTTGTCCAAAAATCTCATTCCCTATTAATCTCTTCCACTGTTTATTTTGAGTTATCTCATTCTGCTCAATTATATTTTTCTCAAATGAAAATAATAAAGCCAATACATGTTCAGCTACTGCAATTTGATTTACTCCCAAACAGTTAGAAACAGAAATTTTTAGTTTTTTTGCAGCATTTAAATCAATTTTATCTAAACCTACTCCATATTTTGAAAGTATTTTAAGATTTCCTGACTTCCCTTTTTCTAAAACCTTTTTGGTGTACTCATCATCACCACATATTACCGCATCATACTTTGAGATTATTGGTAACAAAACATCTTCTGTAACTGGTCCTCTAAGGATATCTATATCGTAATTTTGCTTTTCTAATAGTTCCTGATGTTTTCCTGGTGTATCTTGAAAAGAAGTTGAAGTTAAAAGTATTTTCATTATAATAAGTATTTGCTTATTTCTGTTTCTAATTCAGAAAAATCGTTAAACTTTAAGCCTTTAAAATTACTAAATTGATCATTATTTTCTTTATGTTTTCTTAAAGCAAAATGCAAATTTGAATATTCAGCAGCTTCTTTATCTGTAGATGCATCTCCTAGAAAAATAATATTCTCTCTCTTCAAACTATACTTATCTATCAAATACTCTGTCCAATACTTCTTGTTTTTTGGAGAACCATGATAACTTAAAAAATATTTATCAAGTTTTTTTTCTTTAAGAATATCTCCCATTTCCTCTGTTGGAGTACCTGTAATTATTCTGCAGTTAATTTTTAAATGGTATTTTTCCAAAAAACTCTTAACTCCAATTACTAAAGAAGACTTTATTACCTGATCTTTCACTAGAACTGAAAATTCATTAGCCAATTCTTCAACTTGATTAGCAGTCAAAATTACATCTAAAAATTCTCTATGATAGATCTTAAATTTCTCATACCTTGAGACTCCTCCATTCTTAATATGATGTGCGACCACTTTATCTGATACATTTTTTCCGTATTTCTTATACATCAACTTAAAAGCCTCTGTCTTAGCCTCTACAGACTCTGCTACAACTCCATCAAAATCAAAAAAGATGGTATCTATTTTTTCTATTCTTCTACTAACCATGTTATATTATTTCCTTCATTAATTATTTTTGTAACTGGATATTTGTCATCCTTAGTTTTAACAATTAACTCTAATAGATTCTTCTTTTTTTCTCCTCTAATCAAAAAAACAATTTCATTTGCAGCTAAAAGTGCAGGGTATGTAAATGTAATTCTATTATTCTTTTGAGTATTAACCTCATTATAAACAACCATACTCTCTCCTTCCTGAAGCGCCTTTGTTCCAGGGAATAACGAAGCTACATGCCCATCATCTCCCATTCCTAATAAAATTAAATCAAAATGTTTTCTTTTTATTAATTCATTGTATTTGTGTGCAGATTTCTCTCCTCCAAGTCTCTCTTCATAAACTGGAAATACATTTACTTTTATCTCCTTAAAAAAATTGTTTTTTAAATTTTTATAATTAGAATATTCATCCAAAACTGGCACACATCTTTCATCGATTATAAAAAAATTAATTTGTTTCCATGAAATTTTTTTTTCGCTTAATTTTTTTAAAATTGGCATTGGAGTATTTCCGCCAGATAAGGCTACATTTATAACCTTATTATTTATTGTTTTATTTAAAAGTTTTTCTTCTAAAAAATCAACTACCTCATTAAGGTAATCTTTTTTAGATAAAAATTTAAATGTATTATTTTTTCTCATATACAGCTCTAACGCATTCTAGTAGTCCTTGCCCCATGTCTATATGAGGATTTGCAACTAATCTTTTACTTACAGAAGGTTGAAAAGAATAAGGTGTAAATTTATAGTGATTACTATAACCCGAATTATCACACTTAATCTCTAAACTATTATTTAATATTTCATTAATCATATTAAATAATTCTTTTCTTTGGATTCTTTCTGTACCAGTTAAAATGACATGAAAGTTATTAAACTTATCATCTTCTATAACATCAACTGATAATTTAGCAGCATCAGCCGCATGAATATATTCTCTTATCTCTTTTCCATCTCCATGATGGTTTATTTTTTTAGTCTTCACCGCTTCTTCAACTAGACTATAAATATAATTATTGTTATAATCTTTTTCGGAATATACTGAGCCATACCTCAATATTATAAAATCTAAATCAAATTTTTTGTGATACTCTTCTACAATTTTTTCTGAAGCTAATTTACTTATTCCATAAAAAGATCCTTTATTACTCATAGCATAAGCACTACTAGCATAGACAAACTTTTGTATTTTATACTTTACACATTCTTCTATAATATGTAAGTTACCTAAAATATTTAATTCCATTGTTTTTAAAGGGTTCTCTACAGCTGCATCTAAATTTGCCAAACCTGCTAAATTATATACTATATCAAAGTTAGAGCTTTTAAAGACATTTGAAACTTCTTCTTTTTTAGAAATGTCACATTCTAAATACTTTGCATTTTCAGTTACTTTATCTCTTTTAAGATCAACTACAGTTACATCATAACCTCTAACAATCAACTCTTTCACTAAATAAGTTCCTAAAAAACCATTTCCTCCAAAAACTAGTATCTTTTTCATTATAAGTTTTCTTTAAGTAATTTCATTTCTTTTCTAGCTTTATCTCCTAAAAAGAAGAAGTCTATACTAAAAGCTAAAAAAGTATACCCTTTTCTAATTTTATTTAATGTATTTTGAAAATCAGATTCGATCACATGAAAGCCCAAAGGCATGTTATTTCTCTTTGTTATTTCATCTACTTTTAATAATGCTTTTTTTACATCTTCTCTATTATAATCACCCGGATATCCCATTGACGCAGATAGGTCATATGGACCTACAATAATACCATCTACTCCTTCAACATTCAATATACTTTCAAGATTATTTACTGCATCTATATGCTCTATTTGTGGAATTACAACAACTGAATCATTCACCCATTTTTTATATGATTCAAAATTTGTTCCATATCTTTGTGCTCTATTTAAACCAACTCCTCTATTACCTACCGGAGGATATTTAACAAAACTCACTGCTTTTTTCGCCTCTTCTTTGTTCTTAATCATTGGTATAATTACTCCATCTGCACCAGCATCTAGTACTTGTTTAATAATAACTTCCTCATTTTTACTCACTCGAACTAGTGCTTGCATACCATTACCCTGTATATGCCCTATTAAATTAAGTGCATCACTAATACTTATTGGGGAATGTTCCATATCAATTACTAACCATTCAAAACCAGCTGTTCCTAATATTTCTACTACAGCTTGATGAGGTATTGTTAACCAAGAGCCTAAGGTTAACTCATTCTTTTTTAATTTTCCCTTTAAAGGACTGTTCTTATGTGAAAAGTTTTTCATCTATTTTTATTACAATTTTTTTAAGGTTTTCTATCTTAGAATCAACGGCTAGTTGTGGATTGTGGATGTCCTCTGAAAAAAATACAGCCATTGAATTTGGATATAAATTAACAATAGAATGAGGTTCTCCATTAGATTCATAAAACACACAATCAATTACCTCGTCATATTCTTTTTTTATTTTGACATTTTCAAAATCAAACACCTTTATTTTCTCTTTACCACTAAGAAGAATTTGTATATCAACTTCTTTTTTATGAGATTCAACTATAGGCGAAGACAACTTTGTTTTATAAGACATAACTTTAAAGTAATAATCTTTAGTTCTAAAATACTCTCCATCTGGAGTATTTAAATTTATTTCTTCAAGCTTTGAAAAAATCTCATGAAAAATTTTATTTTTAAAATATCTATTATAAGCAACTATTTTATCTACTATCATAATTACTGCATTGTATTTAATTTATCAATTGCTTCTGCAATAAGAAAATCTTGGGGTTCATCAATATCTAAAGCCTCTATCTTATCAATTTCAAACATTATTGGCTTATTCCCTATTCTTTTATTTCCTGCTTCTTTAAATGACTTTCTAGTAAAGATGTAAAAATTTGAATTCTCCTCATACAGAGGTTCTAAATCTTGCGTTCTTAACAATTCTTTAGGATTATGATTGAAAGGTTTTATGTTTTCATCATATAACCTAGTCTGGATTTTTGTCACCGAAAATATCGAATCAAAAATATTCTCTTTTCTTTCATTAAACCTTTCTATTGCTCTGTCAATAGATTCTGATTTTAATAATGGATTTGTACTATGGGTTTGTATATATAAATCCGATTGATATAAGTTAATATCATGTTCAATTATTTTATTCATTGAAACAAAATCTCCTATTATCTCTTTAGGCCTATTAACAACTACAACTGAGTTAGGAAATCTTTCTTTTATATCCTTTTTTATTTTATCACTATCAGTATTAATTAAAATTTCATCTATATACTTAGAATCTAATAGAGTCTTTAATATCTTATGATACAATGGAATACCATTAAATAATTTCATGTTTTTATTTGGAACTCTTTCTGAGTTCCCTTTCATTGGCAACAATGCTATAACTTTCATTGAATTCTATTTTTTAAAACCTCCTTTACTAAAATATAAATTGAACTAGAAGCTAATCCTAAAACAACAAACATAACAACTATTAGAAGCCTTTTAGGTTTACTCTTTTCAAGTGGTATTACTACTGGTTCAATAGTCGAAAAAACCGGAACTACTTCTTCAACTTTAATCCTCTGAGTTTCTAATCTTTTTGATAATTCACTGTAAATTTGAAAAGATAAATTATATTCATTTTCTAATTTACTTAAAATTCTTCTTGACTTAGAAGTTATTAACCCCCTATTAGAATCTCTAAACCTAGCTAATCTAGCATCTATATCTTCAAATTTTTTCTTTGATTCTTGATAAGTCTTATTAATAAATTTTAAATTTTCTTTAGCTTTTTTAACCTTAATTTCTATTATTATTGATTGTAAGTGTTTTTTTGCTGCTTTTGTCATTTGAGCAGAAGCTAAAGATTGAGGCATAGAAACGCCTAGATTTATCAGTTCTGTTTTATCATCAATTTCTAACTTAATTTGTTTATCTAATCTTTTAAAAAGACCTAACTCCTCTTCCGTTATCACTGTTAATAAACTATCTGTTTTATTAACCTTTTTTTTATTAGATTTAAAAAAATCTTTAAAAAAACTTTTTCTATTCAAATAAAACTCTTTGTATGTAATACTTTTTGATATATTATTAATTGTAAGATTTGTTTCAATAAGCTTCTTTTTAAAAGGTACGCTAGATATAATTTTAGGATATATTGTAGTTGGCAATACATCACCTGATGTAGTATTTAAATTTATTCCAGCTATTGCCGCTAAATTACTAAAACCCCCACTTGCATTAGTTTTTTGAATTTGAGGAACCATTACTGTTTTAGCAGTATACTCCTTTGGAGAAAAAAAAGCTATTACACCTCCAAACACAAAAAAAACAAGGGATACTTTTAAAATAAACATTTTATTATTAAATAGTACTTGAATTACCTCAATTAAATCTACCTCCTTATTATCTCTATTCATAAAATCTTTTGAATTTATTCTGTTAAATTTTTCACTAACACTCCTAAAGTTGCTAAACCTGTTGTAAGTGCTATTAATTCTTGAGTAGATATTTTCCTAGTATTTTCAGGCTTATTAGGAATCAAAATTATAGAACCTGGTTTTACATCTGGATACGATTTAAAAAACAAAAACCTCTTAGTTGTTTTTATATCTCCGTTTGCATATACCACATATGCTTTATTTCTTTTTGCATTACTCGAAAAACCTCCAGAATTCTCTATATAATGTTTAAAACTCTTTCCTTTTTCATAACGCACTAATGATGGAGATAACACTTCTCCTTCTACCTTTACAGTTTGTCTTTCGGACGGAATAAAAAGTTCGTCTCCTTCTTCTAAAATTAAGTCATACTTAGAGTTTTCTCCTTTATTGGACATTATCCTCTTTAAGTCTATTCCAATTTTAAAAAACTTTTTCTTCTTTATTTCATTAGTGCTTGCTGTTAATGAATCTTTTTCTCCAAAATTTTCAATTAATTCTAATTGTTTTTTATCTTCAATTGCATTATTTTTTCTTGACAAAAAAGCTCCTTCTACATAAGCAAATTTTGTTAATCCACCCGCTTGTGCTATTAAATCAGAAATTCTTTCATTCTTTGCTCCTAAAGAATATACTCCTGAGTAATTTACTTCTCCTTCTATTTTAACAGTTTTCTGCTCTGAATACCCTTTTAGATATCTTACAGATACGACATCAAAAGGTTCTAATCTAAAATCTTTATATGAACTCCCTTCTAAATTTTGTTTGGCTCCTAAATCATAGTTTTTACTTATAGTTTCAAAACTTCCATCTTTTAATCTTCTAGATACATCAATCACACTTGCATCAGCCCCATCTTTTAACCCTCCTGATTGTACAATTAAATCCTCAACTTTCATTCCTCTCATGAAGTCTAGTTTTTCAGGTTTGTTTACAGCTCCATTAATAGTTATGAATTCTTTCTCTTTTAATTCTTCCTTACTAAAAACATAAACGCTATCATTATCTTTTAATAATAAGTTGTCATTCAATTTATTTAAAGAAAAAGAAATAGTTTCTTTATCAGTTTTATCATAAGTTCTAACAATAACACCTCTATCTTTAAAAGCTTCTTTTGTATGCCCTTCTGCTTTTTTTAATAAATCTGCTAAAGTTAAATCTTTTTTATATTGATAATTTCCTGGTTGAAAAACCGCACCAGCTATACTTACTTTATTAGTATAAGTATCAATAATTTTATTAATTTTAATGAAATCACCGTCTTCTAAAAGTTCTTTAGAAAAATCATTAGGAGTTACTTCAACAATTTCTTTTTGAACACCGTTAATTCTTTCAATAACCACATTTTGTTTGTATGCATTTGAACTAAAACCGCTACAAAACTGAAGTAAACTGCTAAACGTTTCATTTCCTTTCATTTCAAAAATCCCTGGACGTTTTACAGCACCTTCTATAGTTATCTGCTTATCAAATGGTTTTACTATTATCACATCTTGGTCTTGTACAGTAACATTGCCATTCTCAGAACCATTTAATAAAAACTCATAAAAATCAAAATCAGCAATTTTCTTCCCTCCTCTAAATAATTGAATATTTCTAAAAGTACCATTCTTTGTTGGTCCTCCAGCTGCATATAATGAGTTTAGAACTGTAGAAAAGCCACTTAATGAATAAGAACCTGGAACTTTTACCTCACCAATTATATTTACCTGTACATTTCTTACTTCTTTTATTGTTATAGCTAGATGAACTTTATTATAACTAGAGTTAGAGGCTCCTATACCTGAGTAAATTCTCTTTAAGTAGTTTTTTATCTTAACTTTAGCTCCTTTTACTGGTAAACCTAAAATATTAATATTTCCTACGCCAGAAATATTAATAGTTCCTTGTTTACTTACTTTTTGCTCATAGTTAGCTTCAGCAGCTCCCCATAAATCAATAGAAATTACATCTCCTGAACCAATTATATAATTTTCGGGAGTAGCAATATTTAAATTAGGTGTAAATGATATATTAGGGTTATTGAAAAAATCATATCCGAATAACTCATCTCTTTCTTTTTCCTTTGTCTCTTCTCCGGTTAACCCAAAAAGAACATCGGTGTTCTCGGTTTCTTCAACAACTTCTTCATTTTTTTTATTATTTCTTAAAGAGTTTATATTTAAATCCCTAGCTCTAGATAACAATTTTTGAGCTTGTAATTCACTCATACCTCTAGTTTTAGCAATCGCTACAGCTTGTTCTATAGTATAACCTCTTTGTTTAACATTTTGAACGTACATTGCAATTTTTTCATCTGATAAACTATCTACCTCGATATTTGCAATATCTTGAACTGTTTGTGCATAACTTATAAAAGCTGAAAAACACAAAATTAAAACTAGAACAAATTTCTTTATATAAAACATTTTTTTATTTTTCAATATTATATTTTTTAAACCAATTAATAAACTCTTTTATACCAGTACTCAACGATGTATTTGGGCTGTAATTATAATCTTTAATTAGTTCATCAACATTAGCCCAAGTTTTTTCAACATCTCCTGGTTGAATAGGCATCATTTCTTTTTGAGCTTCTTTATTTAAATTTTTTTCTATCTCTGAAATAAAATCTAATAATTTAACAGAGTTATTATTACCTATATTGTATAATTTATACAAAGCTCTCTCTTTAAGATTAATTGGCTTTTCTATAATTCTTTTTATTCCTTCAACAATATCATCTATATATGTAAAATCACGTTGCATTTTGCCATAGTTAAAAACCTTTATAGAACGATCATTGCTCATTGCATCTGCAAAAAGAATAGGCGCCATATCAGGTCTACCCCAAGGACCATACACTGTAAAGAATCTCAATCCTGTTGTTGGAATTTTATATAAATGACTATAAGTATGCGCCATTAATTCATTACTCTTTTTAGTAGCAGCATATAAACTTACCGGGTAATCTACATTATCTGAAGTTTCAAATGGAATTTTTTTATTTGCTCCATACACACTTGAACTACTTGCATACACTAAATGTTTAATAGAAAAATGTCTACACGCTTCTAAAACATTTAGAAAACCAACTATATTACTTTGAATATAAACGTCTGGGTTTTCAATACTGTATCTCACTCCAGCTTGAGCTGCTAAATTACATATAACATCTAATTTTTCATCTTCAAAAAGCGCAAATAACTCTTTTTTATCTTCTAGATTAAGTCTAATAAATTTAAACTTATTAAAGGAATTGCTTTTAGTTTTATGATAAAATACCTCTGCTTCTTTTCTTTTCACTCCTAATTCAGCTAGTCGTGCATATTTAAGGTTCACATCGTAATAATTATTGATATTATCAATCCCCACTACTTCAATTCCATTTTGTAAAAGTTGTCTACTTAAATGGAAACCTATAAAACCTGCTGCTCCTGTAACTAAAACTTTCATTAGTTTTTCCCTATTCTATAATATTCTATCCCTTTTTCCTCTAAATTATATGCTATATATTGATTTCTACCATCAAACACTATTGGTAAATTTAATTGACTTTTAATTTCTTCAAAATCTGGTGTACGAAACTCTTTCCATTCAGTCAATAAAACTAAAGCATCTGCACCTTGGAGTACTTCGTATTTTGTTTCTCTATAAGAAACACCTTCGATTGCTTTTAGATAAAAATGCTGAGCCTCTTCCATTGCTTTTGGATCATACGCTTGAACTTTAGCACCTCTTTTTACTAATTCATTTACTACATAAATAGCTGGAGCTTCACGCATATCATCAGTCCCAGGTTTAAATGCCAATCCCCACAATCCGAAAATTTTCCCAGATAAGTCCTCTCCAAACCTTTTGACAATCTTTTCAGCTATTACATATTTTTGACGATTATTGACACCCTCTACTGATTCAATAAGTTGTGCTTTATAATTATGTTCTTCAGCTATTTTTCTAAGAGCTTTTACATCTTTAGGAAAACAAGACCCTCCATAACCTGCACCTGGATAAATAAAACTGTAACCAATTCTTGAATCAGAACCGATACCAATACGCACGTTATTTACATCTGCTCCTACACGTTCACAAATGTTAGCTATTTCGTTCATGAAAGAAATCTTTGTCGCTAACATTGCATTGGCTGCATATTTAGTCATCTCAGCAGAACGGATATCCATTCCTATAAATCGATCATGAGACATAGTAAAAGGAGTATACAATTCTTTCATTTTATCAAAAGCATGGTCTGATTCAGCTCCTATCACTACCCTGTCAGGCTTCATGAAGTCATTAATAGCATCACCTTCTTTTAAAAACTCTGGATTCGACACTACATCAAATTCTAAATCAACGTTTCGTTCATTTAATTCTTTTTGTATTGCAGCTTTCACTTTATCAGCTGTACCAACTGGCACTGTTGATTTATCAACAACAACTAGTCGGTGATTCATTTTTTGACCAATCTCTTTAGCTACTGACAAAACATACTGTAAATCAGCAGAACCATCATCCCCCATAGGAGTTCCTACCGCTATAAAAACAATTTCTGCGTCTTCTATTGCTTCCTCTAACTTTGTTGTAAATAACAAGTTTTTGTTTTCTACATTTTTAAGAACCATTTTTTCTAATCCTGGTTCATAAATGGGGATAATTCCTTTATGTAATTTATCAATTTTATTCTGGTCAATATCTACACAAGTAACTTTATTTCCCATTTCTGAAAAACAAGTACCTGATACCAATCCTACATAACCAGAGCCAACAACAGCTATATTCATTCTTGATTATCTTTTTACTTTAAGCTTATTTTTAATTTGCAAATATACCTATTCTTTTATAATAGAAAGTGTTTTTCTCCTGAATTAACTAACTCCATATTTCTTATATCATGTACTATCTCTATGGACGGTTTAGCTTCTAAAAGCCCAAATCCATTTCCTTTTAAAATTCCTTTATAACTTTCTGTATGCAATTCAGTAAAACCTCTACTAAACTCTATCTCTTCACCATCTACAGTTATTGATCGATAAG
The DNA here is from genome assembly GCA_947504185.1 of uncultured Tenacibaculum sp. Classification (GTDB taxonomy): domain Bacteria; phylum Bacteroidota; class Bacteroidia; order Flavobacteriales; family Flavobacteriaceae; genus Polaribacter. The sequence goes on from CANNGJ010000021.1 coordinate 34,083, forward strand.
TTCTTTGATTCTTTTCTTTTATTTCTTTTGGAAGTGAATTCTCATCTATAGATAAATACCATCTTACTCTAGCATTTTCAAACTCTAAATACCCAGATGCCTTATTTTTTTCTCGAAGATGCACTATACTTTCTTGAACCTCTCCAAAAACCCAAGATAACATATCATAAAAATGAACACCTATATTAGTTGCTATTCCACCTGATTTACTTTCATCCCCTTTCCACGAAACATCATACCAATTCCCTCTAGAAGTAATATAAGTTAAATCCACATCATACTTTTCTTTTTCACTTGAAGCTTCAACTTTTTGCTTCAAAGCAATAATACTCGGATGAAGTCTTAACTGGAGGATTGTATTAATTCTATTTCCTGATTCTTTTTCTATCGCTTCTAACGCATCTACATTCCATGGATTTAAAACCAAAGGTTTTTCACATATTGCATCAGCACCTCTTCTTAATGCCATCCTAATATGAGAATCGTGTAAGTAATTCGGAGTACAAATACTTACATAATCTAATTGAATATTTTGCTGTCTTTTAATTTTCTCTATATGACGATCAAATCGTTCAAATTCAACAAAAAAATCTGCATTCGGGAAATATGAGTCCATCACTCCAACACTATCAAACTTATCTAGCGCCGCTATTAAGTCGTTATTTGTATCTTTTATAGCCTTTAAATGACGTGGAGCTATATAACCTGCAGCACCTATTAAAGCGAAATTTTTCATTACAATGTTTTATCTATTAATTCTTGAGGAAGGAAATTCTTTACATCATATACCACTCCATTCTCCTTCTTTATTTTCAACAAGTCTAAATTCTTAAATTCATCGTGTGAAACCGCTAGAACAACGGCATCATACTTTTTCTTATATGGATCTTCAATCAATTTTAAATCATAATCTAACTGAACCTCTTCCTTTTTAGCCCATGGATCATACACCTCAATATCTACTCCGTAACTTTTCAAAGCATGATACACATCAATTACTTTTGTATTTCTTACATCTGGGCAATTCTCTTTAAATGTAATTCCTAAAATTAAAATTTCAGCATTTTTCACCTTAACATCTTCTGCTATCATTAACTTAACAACTTCTGATGCTACATGACTCCCCATACTATCATTCAACCTTCTTCCTGACAATATAATTTCTGGATAATACCCAAATTGCTGAGCCTTCTGAGCTAGATAAAACGGATCAACTCCTATACAATGCCCTCCAACCAAACCTGGTTTAAATGGCAAAAAATTCCATTTAGTAGATGCTGCTTTTAAAACTTCGCTAGTATTAATATCCATCAAATTAAAAATCTTAGCTAATTCATTTACAAAAGCTATATTTATATCTCTTTGACAGTTTTCAATGATTTTTGAAGCCTCAGCTACTTTAATAGATGGTGCCATATGGGTTCCTGCTTTAATTACAGAACTATATAAATCATCTACTTTTTTTGCTGACTCAATAGTTGAACCTGAAGTTACTTTTAAAATATTCTCAACAGTACGAACTTTATCTCCAGGACTTATTCTTTCAGGTGAATAACCAACATAAAAATCTTTATTTAATTTTAAATTTGATTCTCCTTCTAAAACAGGAACACAATCTTCCTCAGTAGCACCAGGATATACTGTAGATTCATATATTACAATATCATCCTTTTTTAAAACACTACCAATCGTTTTGCTAGCACTCAATAACGGAGTTAAAATCGGTTGATTATTTTTATCTACTGAAGTAGGAACAGTAACAATATAATAGTTACAATCTTCTATATCTTCTTTCTCAGAAGAAATAAACAACCCTTTTTTATTAGGAATATTATTTACCAAAACAGATTGTAACAAATCATTATCAACCTCTAATGTAACATCTATCCCCAATTTTAACTCTTGTACTCGTTCAGGTTTTATATCAAAACCAATTACAGCGTATTTTGTAGCTAATAATCTTGCCAAAGGCAAACCAACATAACCTAGCCCAATAATTGCAATCTTTGGTATATTCATTTTGCTTACTCCTAAAATACTAATTAAACAGCTTACGAAATTACAAAAATAGTATTAACAAATTATCAGAAAACAAAAAAGTCTCACCAAACAAATGATGAGACTTTCAGTGGGCAATGAGGGATTCGAACCCCCGACCCCCTCGGTGTAAACGAGGTGCTCTGAACCAACTGAGCTAATTGCCCGATTATTTTTTTTAATTCCTTTTTCGGTTTGGAATTTCTGTGGGCAATGAGGGATTCGAACCCCCGACCCCCTCGGTGTAAACGAGGTGCTCTGAACCAACTGAGCTAATTGCCCGATTATTTTTTTTAATTCCTTTTTCGGTTTGGAATTTCTGTGGGCAATGAGGGATTCGAACCCCCGACCCCCTCGGTGTAAACGAGGTGCTCTGAACCAACTGAGCTAATTGCCCTCAATTGCGGATGCAAATATAACATTGTTTTGTGAAACACCAATATTTTTTTATAAAATTTCCGCTACTACAAAGGTACTTCCCCCAATATAAATTACATCATTACTCTCTGCATTTTCTTTCGCTTCATCAAAAGCTTGATTTACAGAATCAAACATCTCTCCCTTTATTCCAAATGTACTTGCTTTTTCTTTTAAAATATTTTCAGATAGTCCACGAGGAATATTTGGTTTGCAAAAATAATATGTTGCATTTTTAGGAAACATTGGTAAAATCTCATCTAAATTCTTATCAGAAACGACACCTAAAATAATATGAAGCGTCTCTTTCTTTTCTTTTTTTAATTGATCTAATGTATAAATCAACCCTTCTTTATTATGTGCTGTGTCACAAATAATCTTTGGTTTTTCTTGTAAAACTTGCCAACGCCCTTTTAAATTTGTGTTTTCAACTACCTTTAACAATCCTTTCTTAATATTTTCTTCAGAAACATTAAATTCACTCAACTTCTTAATCGTTTCAACGGAAGTTTTTGTATTTTTTTGTTGATAATCACCCAATAAATCTGTTTTAAATTCTTCAGAACTATCAGAAGCAAATAAAATTTTCGATTCACATTCGATAGCCTTATCAATAAAAATATTTTCTATTTCTTTTTGACGTTCACCTATAATTACTGGAGTCTTCTTTTTAATAATTCCTGCTTTTTCAAAAGCTATTTCTGGTAAAGTCTCTCCTAAAAATTGTGTGTGATCTAACCCAATATTAGTAATTACAGAAACTTCAGGAATTATAATATTTGTTGAATCTAATCTACCTCCAAGCCCTACTTCTATTACAGCAATGTCAACTTCTTCTTTTACAAAATAATCAAAAGCCATTCCTACTGTCATTTCAAAAAATGACAAGCCTTGTTTTTCTAAAAATGTTTTGTTTTCTGAAATAAACTCTACTACATTCTCTTTTGAAATTTCCTGACCATTTATTCTAATCCTTTCCGTAAAGTTCTTCAAATGCGGAGAAGTATATAATCCTACTTTATATCCTGCTTCTTGTAAAACAGAGGCAATCATATGACTTGTAGAGCCTTTTCCATTTGTCCCACCTACATGAATTGTTTTAAATTTCTTTTCAGGATTTTCTAATTCATTACTTAAGGCAATAATATTTGTTAAATCTTTTTTGAATGCAGTTTTCCCTTGGCATTGATACATAGGCAATTGAGCAAACATCCAATCTAAGGCTTCTTGATAAGTCATTTTTTTAATAAAATTGAGTTATTGTGACAAAGAGAATTTGTAGATAATTGTTCCTCTTTGTTTTGACGGAGCATCTGCTGCTGCATTCCACTTTGTCCTCATAGCTGCCTCTTTAGCTGGCTTTAACAAACAAGGTGCTGTATTTGTAGATCCTTTTACACCTGGAATAGCTTTAATTACTCTACCATTTTGATCTACTTCAATACTAACCACTACTGTTCCTTCTTCTTGACAATCTGGTTTTTTAATTGGTTTAGATAATGCTTTTCTTCCTGCTAAATTATAATTACCTCCTGATCCACTTCCAGAGTTTCCATAATATTTATTAGAGTTCGGATCACCATTTTCATTTCCTTTTACTCCAGATTCAATGTCATCACCCTCACCTTTCGTTGCTCCATCTTTTGAAGTTCCGTTTAACAAGCTATTTAATGCATCGGTTGTTTCTTTTGAAGGTTTAGGTTTTGGCTTTTTTTTAGGTTTTATTTCTTTTGGTGTTTCTTTAACAACTTCTTTTTTCTCTTTTGTTTTTTCAACTACTGGAACATCTTTAGCGGAATCATCCGTCAAAACATCTTCTTTAATTGTTTCTTTGGGTGTTTCCTCCATTTGCTCTTCAACAACTTCCTCTTCCTGCTTAGGAGTCGACTGAGTTTTTGTTTTTTCAACTGGCTCTCCACTACCAACCTCAGAGTTTCCAAAATTAATTGCCAATCCATATTCTACTGGCGGATCTAGATATTTCATTCCATAATTGAAAATCCCAAATAACAATAGCATTAGGATTACAGCCGTAATTATAGCTGATTTACGTTTATGTTTTGTATCTAAATCTGACATTATTATTATTTACCTTTTACAGCTAAAATCATTTTTAATTTGTTTCTATTCGCAATATCAATAACTTTCATCACATTTTTATACGGCACATTCTGATCTCCTCGAATTACTACCGTTTTCTTTTTATCTGTACCTACTTTAGATAGTATTTCTCTTTCTAAATTTGAATCACTTACTTTAGTTTTATCAATATAAAAAGAAGATTTATTCGTAATCGTTACAGCTACTGATGTATTATTTTCAGTTTTACCTCCAGCCTTTGGCAACAGTACATCTATCGCACTAACTGTAACTAATGTAGATGTTAACATAAAAAATATTAACAACAAGAAAACAATATCCGTCATAGACGACATATTGAAACTTGGATCTACTTTATTTCTTCCTTTTAAATTCATTATACTGGTTCATTTAATAAATCTAAAAACTCTACAGATTTAGCTTCCATTTGATACACCACTTTATCTGTTCTAACTACTAAATGATTATACGCTATATAGGCAATAATCCCAACAATTAAACCACCAACAGTAGTAGTCATTGCAGTATATAAACCATCTGACAACATTTTTATATCTATTTGCCCTCCTGAGTTTGCTATCTCATGTATGGCAACAATCATTCCAATTACAGTACCTAAAAAACCTATCATTGGCGCGGCACCAGCGATGGTTGCTAATACTGATACATTTCTTTCTAACTTATATACTTCTAATTTTCCAGCGTTCTCAATTGCAGTATTAATATCATCCAAAGGTTTACCGATACGAGAAATACCTTTACCTATTAATCTAGCTGTTGGAGTATGTGTATTATCACACAAAGCTCTTGCACTTTCTAATTTTCCGCTAGTAACATGATCTCTAATTTGATTCATGAAATTTTTATCAACCTTTGATGCTGCTTTTATAGCAAAAAATCGTTCGAAATAAATATATAAAGCAACAGCTAGCAGTACAAATAACAGTGCTATAATTATCTGTCCCCCAACACCACCATCCATAATTAAATTATAGATTGATAAAGTTTTTTCTTGAGTAGCCTCTTCTAGCAATTCTTGATTTTCTTGAAATAACAACATTAAAGTAATATTAGAGTTTGTAATGTAATTTACGTTAAATAGCTAACGGTTTGTTTTATTGAAAATTGCTTTCATTTTCAAGTATAAAAAAGTCTTCCTAAATTATCATTATTAAAGGAAGACTTTATTATTATTCATTTTTAATGGTTTTAGAATAAAGGTCTCATAAGCACAAAAGCTATTGAACCTACTAAAAATCCAATAAATGCTAACCATGATATTTTTTTCAAATACCAAAAGAAGTCTATTTTTTCCATACCCATAGCAACTACACCAGCAGCTGAACCAATAATTAACATTGAACCACCTGTTCCTGCTGAAAATGCTATAAAGTGCCATAATGGGTTATCTAATGGCTCGCTAAACATCCCTAAAGAAGCTGCTACCAATGGTACATTATCAATAATTGCTGATCCAATACCTAATAATATTACTACAAGATCAGAAACTTTTGTTCCATCTAATTCGGTTCCCATTAATGGGATACTTTCTTTTAAACTATCAGCAAAATTAAATAGAATACCTAATGATTCTAAAGCAGCTACTGCCATTAAAATTCCTAAGAAAAATAAAATACTTGGCATTTCAATTTTTGATAATGAATGATGAACTGGACTATGATGTGCATGTGCGTCAGATTCTTCGCTATCAAAATCAGTTAATGAAAATTTTGTTCTACTATAAATTTCTGCAAAAGTAGCGACAACTGCTAAAGATAACATCATACCTACATATGGAGGTAAATGAGTTACCGTTTTAAAGAAAGGTACAAAAACAATTGCTCCTAAACCTAAATATAACATTCTAGCGCTATGTGGGCTTTTCTCTCCTTCTTCTTCTTTATCATCTGATTCAATCTCTCCTTTAAAAGCAGGTAAGAATGAAGCTATAAATGTTGGCACTATCATACATAATAATGAAGGAATGAATAAATACATAAACAACATTGGTGTTGTTACTTTTTTACCAATCCATAACATTGTTGTTGTTACATCACCAATTGGAGACCATGCACCACCTGCATTTGCTGCTATTATTATTAAACCTGCAAACCAGATTCTATCTTCTCTTCTCTTTACTAATTTCTGTAAAATAGAAATTAATACTATTGTAGCTGTTAAGTTGTCAATAATTGCTGATAAAATGAAAGCTAAGATTCCGAACATCCAAAGAATCTTTTTCTTACTCTTTGTTTTTACATACCCTTTAATTGTTGAAAATCCATCGAAGTAATCGATAATTTCAACAATAGTCATAGCTCCTAAAAGGAATACCAATATTTCGGCAGTTTTACCTAAATGATGTAATAAAGTTTCTTCAACTAAATGCATTTTATCTTCGTGAGCCATAGCCCCAAAGCCTTCTACTAAAGCATGCTTTCCTGAATCAAACCAATTAGAAAAACTGTCAACCCCTAAGGCTACTAATGCCCAACAAACAGCCATCATAACCAATGCAGGAATTAATTTATCTAATTTGATATTGTGTTCTAGAGTGATACCTAAGTATCCCATTACGAATATTAAAATAATCGCTGATTCCATAGTTTAAATTTATATTTATATCAATTCTTTTAAAGCGATCTCAAATGCTGTTGAACAGATTTTTGTTTTTGACGCGCTTTTTGTAAATGTTCTTTGTAATGCTTTTTTGATAATGTTCGAGGTATCATCAAAGATCGCCTTATCTTCCATAGGCAATGCCACTTTAGCTTCCATTAAATAAGCAAAAACCCTAGCAATACCACAGTTAGAAATAAAATCTGGCAATAAACTTAAATGCTTATCCGTGTATTCCATAATTGGTCCAAAGAAAATTTCTTTATCTGCAAACGGAACATTTGCACCTGGACTAATTACTTCTAAACCTGTATCAATCATTTGTTGTACTTGATCTTGAGAAACTAATCTTGATGCTGCAGCTGGAACAAAAATTTCTGCTGGTAAACTCCAAATTCTTTCATTAATTTCTTCGAAAGGAATCATATTATCTGCAACTAATTTATTTCCGTCTTTTCCTAAGAATAAATTAGTCATTTCTTCCATTGTGAAACCAGCTTCATTAATCAAACCACCATCTCTATCGATAATACCAACAACTTTAGCTCCTAATTGAGTTAAATAATATGCTGCTGCTGAACCTACATTTCCGAAACCTTGAACAATTGCTCTTTTACCAGCAATCCTTCCTCCGTAAATATTATAATAATGTTTAACCGCTTCGGCAACACCATAACCAGTTAACATATCGGCAACAGTATATTTTCTAGATAAATCTGGTGAAAACTGTTTGTCTTCAATTACTTTAATTACTCCTTGACGTAATTGACCAATTCTATTAATCTTATCAGCTTCAGTTGGTTTAAAGTGACCATTAAAAATTCCCTCTTGAGGGTGCCATACTCCACAACTTTCAGTAATTGGAATTACATCTTTATCAGCATCAACATTTAAATCACCTCCAGTTCCATAATAATGTTTTAATAACGGAGTAACTGCTTTGTACCAACGCTCTAAAACACCTCTTTTTCTAGGATCATTCGGATCGAAGTTAATCCCTGATTTTGCTCCTCCAATTGCAGGACCAGATACCGTAAACTTAACTTCCATGGTTTTTGCTAAAGACAAAACCTCGTTTTTGTTTAATCCTTTACGCATACGAGTTCCTCCACCGGCAGCTCCACCTCTAAGTGAATTAATTACAGTCCATCCTTCTGCATCCGTTTCTTGATCTTTCCAGTGAAAAACAATTTCTGGTTCCTTTTCTTCGTATCTCTTTAATAATTCTTTCATTTTAAATAGTATGTGATTTCAACTTTATTTTAACCTCTTTTTCATTCGCTTATAATTCATGTAGTATATCCCGAGTGGGAAGCTAAAGTTGATTCATTTTCTGTTGATTTTGTTATGTAATTGTTTCGAACAAATTTACCATAAAAAAATTAGTACTCAAATTGTTTTACCTATTTCTCTGGATAAAAAATTACACCAGAAGAATGGTCTTTACTTGCTCCTGTTACAGATTGCAAACAATTGATTTCATTTTTATTTTTTAGTAAACCTAAAAAAGCAAATATCAATGCTTCTTTATATTCGATTAATTCTTTAGAAACTATTTCGATTTTCTTGCTTGAGTAATATTCAATCCTTTGCATTAAGAACGAATTAAAAACTCCGCCTCCTGTTACTAAAACTGTAGAACTATCTCTTAAAACAGTACCAATTTGAATTGCAACATGCTCTATAAATGTTCTTAAAATAGTCTCAACATTTTTTTCTAAGTCATCAATTAGTGGAAAAATATTTTGCTGAACCCACTCTAAACCTAGTGATTTTGGCGGCATTTTTTGATAAAACTCTAATGAATTCAATGTCTCTAACAACTCTTTATTTACTTTACCAGTAGATGCTATCTTCCCTCGATCATCAAACTCAAATCCTAACTTATTTGTGTAGTGATTTAACACAATATTTACTGGACATATATCAAAAGCAATTCTTTTATCATCTTTTTCGAAAGATACATTTGCAAACCCTCCTAGATTTACACAATGACTATAGTTTGAAAACATCAGTTTATCTCCGATAGGCACAAGTGGAGCACCTTGTCCTTTAAGGGTTACATCTTGAGTTCTAAAATCACAAATAATCTTTTTATTAGTAATATTTGCCATTTCTTGTCCATCACCAATTTGAAGCGTAACTCCATTATGTGGCTCATGTAAAATTGTATGCCCATGAGAAGCAATAAAATCTAGCTTATATATCTTATTTTTAATTATAAATTCATTAAGTAAGTTCCCTAAAAGTTTCCCGTATTTTACATCTAATCCTTTTAAATTCTCCTTAGTATAAAATATTGCTTCTTTCAAAACATCTTTCCATTCTTTAGGGTATGGAAAGGTTTCAGCTTTAATAATTTCAAAATCTTGATATGAATTATTGTTGATTTTTAGATAAGCAATATCAATTCCATCTAACGAAGTTCCTGACATCAATCCTATACAGTAAATATATTTATTAGACATAAAGTAAAAGTAGAAAGTCTATTGAAAATATGCTATTAAAAAAGTATCTTTGAGCACATTTTTTACGAATTTAATAAAATAAAAATATATAATGGATTTTAATCTTACAGAAGAGCATTTAATGATTCGTGATGCTGCGCGTGATTTTGCTCAAACCGAATTATTACCTGGAGTTATAGAAAGAGATGAAAAACAAAGTTTTCCTAACGAATTAGTTCGTAAAATGGGGGAATTAGGTTTTATGGGAGTTATGGTAGATCCTAAATATGGAGGTAGTGGTATGGATGCTGTTTCTTATGTATTAATTATGGAAGAACTTTCTAAAATTGATGCTTCTGCTTCTGTAATGGTTTCTGTAAATAATTCATTAGTTTGTTATGGTTTGGAAGCTTATGGAACTGAAGAACAAAAACAAAAATATTTAACGAAATTAGCTACTGGTGAACAAATCGGTGCTTTTTGTTTAAGTGAACCTGAAGCTGGATCTGATGCTACTTCTCAAGCGACTACTGCTATCGACAAAGGAGATCATTATTTATTAAACGGAACAAAAAACTGGATTACCAACGGTGGTCGTGCAGGTGTTTACTTAGTAATCGCACAAACCGATCGTGAAAAAGGTCATAGAGGTATCAACGCTTTTATCCTTGAAAAAGGAATGGAAGGTTTTGATATTGGTCCAAAAGAGGATAAATTAGGAATTCGTGGTTCTGACACACATACATTACAATTTAACGATGTAAAAGTACCTAAAGAAAACCGTATTGGCGAAGATGGCTTCGGATTTAAATTTGCCATGAAAACATTATCTGGTGGTCGTATTGGTATTGCTGCTCAAGCTTTAGGTATTGCTTCTGGAGCTTATGAATTAGCTTTAAAATATTCAAAAGTGCGTAAAGCTTTTGGTACAGAAATCTGTAACCACCAAGTCATTGCTTTTAAATTAGCTGATATGTATACTGAAATTGCAGCTGCTCGTCATTTAGTAATGGCTGCTGCTTGTAAAAAAGATGCTGGAGAAAACTATGATCGTGAGGGAGCTATGGCAAAATTATACGCAAGTAAAGTAGCTATGGAACAAACTGTAGAAGCTGTTCAAATTCACGGTGGTAACGGTTTTGTAAAAGAATATCATGTTGAACGTTTAATGCGTGATGCAAAAATTACTCAGATTTATGAAGGTACTTCAGAAATTCAAAAAATTGTAATTTCTAGAAGTTTAATAAGAGACTAATCTTAACTACCATATAAAAGAACTAAAAGCTCATTTTTTAATGGGCTTTTATTGTATTAAAATTCTTTATAGTAAATTTGCCCTATCAAATAATTACCTATGCCACTTGACAAAAAAGCCTATGGCTTTATATCTGTAGTAATACCAGTATATAATGAGGAAGACAATGTTGCTCCTCTAACTCAAAAAATTGATGAAAGTTTACAAGGTTACGACTACGAAATAATCTATATTGATGACTTTTCTACCGATAATACAAAGAAGAATATTATCGCCATGAAAAATCCTAATGTAGCTCTTATTGAACTTCGTAAAAACTACGGTCAAAGTTTAGCATTAGCAGCAGGTTTTGATTATGCTAAAGGAGATTATATTGTAACTCTTGATGGAGATATGCAAAACGATCCATCTGACATTCCTCATATGCTAGAAAAAGCTGAAACTGAAGACTGGGATGTAGTTACAGGAATTAGAGCAAAAAGAAAAGATTCACTTATAAGAACCTTTCCTTCTAAAATTGCTAATTTTTTAATTAGAAGAGCTACTCGTTTAGATTTAAAAGACCAAGGTTGTGCAATTAAAGTATTTAGAAAAGAAATTGCTAAAGACTTGAATTTATATGGTGAAATGCACCGATTTATTAATCTTTTAGCCCATTTAAACGGAGCTAGAATTACGCAAGTTCCAGTAAAACACCATCCAAGAATACATGGACAATCTAAATACGGTTTAGGTAGAACTGTTAAAGTAATTAATGATATTGTTTTAATTATATTTCAAAGAAAATATATGCAACGTCCAATACACCTATTTGGTAATTTTGGGCTATTCTTCTTATTTATTGGATTTTCTATAAACCTTTATTTATTAATTCTAAAGTTATTAGGTGAAGATATTTGGGGCAGGCCTTTATTAATATTAGGGGTCTTATTTGTTATAATCGGTTTACAATTTTTTACAGTAGGTATTATTGCCGACTTGTTAATGAGAACCTATTACGAATCGCAGAAAAAACGTCCATATACAATTCGAAAAATTCATTTAAGTGAATAAAAAAATCCTTAAAACAATTGCTAAAATTGGTGTAAGCTTTTTACTCTTATACTTAGTTTTTACAAAAATTGAATTTGACCAAATATTAGATTTATATCAAAAATCGAATGTTTTTTATCTTGTATTAGCTATTGTTTTATTTATTCTTTCACAACTTATCTCATCAGTTAGGTTAAATTATATTTTTCATCAAAATGGTTTTCTTTTGGAAAGTTACAGTAATCTAAAACTGTATTTTGTGGGTATGTTCTATAATTTTTTCATTCCTGGAGGAGTTGGTGGCGATGCTTACAAAGTTTTTGCTTTAAATAAAAAATTTGACTGGAGTGTTAAGCAGCTTACAAAATGCGTATTTGTTGATCGGCTTATTGGTTTACTTGCAATTATCTCACTCTTATTATTAATGGGAGGTTATTTGCTTTTTACGAATTCACTTTTTATTCTTTTAGGAGCCTTCTTGACCGTTGTTTTTTTCTTTATAGGGAAATTTATTTTAACACGTTTTATTAAAGACTCTAATCGAATTTATAATTATAGTTTTGGATATTCAATACTTATTCAACTCTTGCAAATAGGAGTGATTATTGCTACTATTAAAGCTTTTCAATTAGAAGATATTAATATGATTAGTTACTGCTTTGTATTTTTAGTTTCATCAGTACTTTCAGTAGTTTCTTTTGCAGGATTTGGTGCTAGAGAATATGTTTTTTTACAAGCATCCACCTTTTTATCAACCAATGAAGCCATTGCCACAAGCATAGGTCTTTCATTTAATATTATTACAGCTTTGGTTGCTTTGGTTGGCGTCTTTTTTATTCTTTATAAATTGGATTTAAAAACCACCAGTACTATTAAATAATTTATCTTTTATGAACTTTTTTTACCAACAAAAAAACATTAAATATTTATATTTTTTAGTAGCATTCGTTTATGCAATAGGCTTGTTTATGAATCTGATGGAAAATGATTCTGCACAACATGCAACCATGGCTATGCGAATGTATTTAAACGATAATCTTTTTGAACTTTATAAAGGTCCAAACCCTTATTTAGATAAACCCCATATGCACTTTTGGCTAGCAGCTATTTCTTTTAAAATTTTTGGTTTATATGAATGGGCTTATAGAATTCCTGCAATCCTATTTACCATTTTAGGGGCTTATTCTGTATATCAATTAACAAAAAAGTTATACGATATAAGTGTTGCTCATTATGGTACTTTAATCTTTTTAACAAGCCAATCTATAATTTTAGCCAACCATGATGTACGTACAGACGCTGTTTTAACTGGAGCTACAATTTTTGCTATATGGCTATTATTTGAATATATATCAACAAGAAAAATAATACACATTATTTTAGGAACTATAGGAATGGGAATCTCTTTTTCAACAAAAGGCTTCTATGGAGTTGGTATTATTTGTTTTTCTCTTTTATCACATATTATTTATACAAAAAAATATAAAGTTTTATTATCTTATAAGATATTAATAGGACTAGCAGTCTTTTTTATAAGTATCATACCAATATTATATGCTTACTATGTACAATTTGGTTGGGAAGGTGTCAACTTTATTTTATGGAATCAAAATGTAAATAGAATAACAGCAACAGGGTTTAAACAAAATAGTCCTGATTATTTTTTCTTTTTTCATTCGCTACTTTGGGTATTTTTACCATGGGCATTCCTAATGTATTATGGCATGTTTTACCAATTAAAAAAATGGGTAAAAAACAAGTTTAAATTAACCGAAGGAGTTGAGTTTTTAACTTTAGGAGGAGTTCTCATTACACTTCTTATTATTAGTTTCTCTAAATTCAAGTTACCACACTATTTGAACCCTTTATTAACCTTATTATCGGTATTCACAGCTGGTGTTTTATACAATTTAAAAAAAGATCAACAACAAAAAACATTAAAAATATTCTTAGGTATAGTATATTTTATTGCTACTATGCTTACAATTGCAGTACTTTTAATTCTATTCTTCACATTTAATACACTCAACACCCTAATTATAATTTGTAGTTTAACACTCTTCTTAGTAGTATTATTTACTTTATTAAAAAAAGCAGAACTTCAGAAAAAAATAGTAATTAACTCTGTATTGTTAATGATTTTTGTGAATGTGGTTTTAAACGCATATTTCTATCCTGAATTATTACAATATCAAGGAGGACTTAATATGTCTAAAATTATTACAGAACATAATATAGATGTCAATAACATTTATCATTATGAAAACAACTATTCATGGACACTTGATTATTACACTAAAAGGAATACACCTACAATAACAAAAGAAGAAATACAAAATTCGAATAAAGAAATTTGGTTATTTGTTAATTCTGAAAAAGTAGTTAATCAATTACTAAAAGATGGTTTCAAAATAGAAGAAAAACTAGCTGCAGATCATTTTAGAGTTACTAGGCTTAATTTAAAGTTTTTAAACCCTAACAGAAGAGTATCCCAACTTAGTAAAGTATACCTACTAAAGATTAAGACATATTTTTAAATAAAATATTAGCTAAATGTAAACCAGAAGCTGGCGCAATATTTTTTATTAAATCAATATCTGAATTTGGATCTAAGCTTTGTTTTATAAACTCTAAATCAAATTCTCCTTTTCCTAAACTATGTAATCCTCCCATTATTAAACGAATTTGATTTCTTAAAAATCCTTCTCCTCTAACTATTAAAACATAACTTTCTTTCGGAAAAAAAGAAGCAGTTAATTCAGTATTTTTTTCAATTCTGCAATATTGTATTTCTCGTTCTACTTTTGTTTCTGGCGATGGTTTTGTACAATATCTTTTATAATTATGAAACCCTTCAAATAATTTAGCCCCCTCTTTCATCAATTCAATATCCAATTGCTCTCTAAAACGATTTAAAAAAGGTGCAGCATACGGATGATTTTTCTCTCCATATGAAAAATAATATCTATACTCCTTAATCTTAGGATGCTGAATTACATTAAAATCTCTAGGGATATCTTCGATATTTAACGCTCTAATATCACTTGGAGCATTAATATTAAAATCTGTCATAAATTGATTAAAATCAACTTTCTCATCAATAAATAACTGAAATGCAAAATGACTTGCTGATACTCTTGCATCTGTTCTACCTACTCCTAAACTCTTTAATCGAATATCTTTATAAATAAACTTTAGTGTTTTATCTAAAAAAAGATGTCCCGTTTTCAAGTTTGGTTGTTTTTGCCATCCGTGAAATCGAAATCCCAAATATTGAATAGTTACTAAATAAGAATGTTTATAATTCATAAGTCAAAAATAGCAGTAAATTTCAATTACGTGTAAAAAAAAACCTCAATCTTTATCAGATTGAGGTTTAAAAAGAAAGGCAACGACCTACTCTCC
>CANNGJ010000022.1 GCA_947504185.1 uncultured Tenacibaculum sp.
CAAATAATTAAAGCCAAAATTATAACCGACGGAAAATAAAAAAGTCGGAAGATTTTTTCTTCCGACCATGACTAGCTAATTAGCTCGCTTTTTTTGTGATATAATATTTGTGTTTATCTAAAAATCACTTTTCTAGTTTTAATTTTACCATCATTTTCTACTTGTAATAAGTAGATCCCTCCACTTGGTCTTTTAAACTGAATTTCTTTGTTAAAAGAATTTGATACCGTAGAAAAACTTTGAGTATCTAATAACTGTCCTCTTAAATCAAATAATCTAACAATAGTCAAATCTTTAACTTTAACTTTAAAATTAACTGTAAGTTTACCATCAGATGGTATAGGGTACATTTTCAAGTCTTTAAATAATGTAGCGTCTGTAGCCAAACTTTCTTCATTTACTGTAATAGTATAATCTTCAGTTTCACCCCATTCTGATTTATGATCAGAATCACAAGAGCCATCTCCATTAGGATTAGAACTGTCAAAATATTCAATAACAACCCTCATCTTGGTATCTCCTAATTTAGCGTCACTAGGAACATCAATGTTAAGAGTTGCGGTAGCAATATCATCAGAACTATTTCCTAAATCATATCTTTCAGTTTCTTTGTCAAATTTATAATCTTTATTCCAATCTATAAAAACATAACAATGGTCTTGATATCCACCAGTATCAAAAGTTACACTTATTTGGTGTGAATTACCAAGTTCTACTGAGGTCGAAATAGAAGAGAAATCTTCATAGCCATCAACTAAGTCATTTCCAGAGTTATTATTAATTTCATTAAAGGTTACGTTAGTAATATGTTCAGACCCACCTGCCTCATCAGTAAAAGTTGAAGAACAATACGAAGGTGTTTCTGTCGTGAATTCTCCAACACTAGAATTAGCTCCTTCTCCACAATTATTTTTAGGTTTTACATACCAAAAATATTTAGTAATTCCTTCTAAAGGAGATGAGTGTATGTACGAGTTCGTAGAAGCTGTTTCATTTATAATAATATTAGAAAAATCAGCATCACTAGCTACGACAATATTGTAAGATGTTGCATTTCCATCTGCACCCCATTCGAACTTAGGACTAAACCCTACGTTCGTTGCTCCAAATGTAGGGTTAGTTAAAGTAATATTAGAGAAGCTAGTACCAAAAACTTTTAATAAAGCATCAGTTGTTTGAGTTACGGTAGCCGAAGTACCTGTCGCTACAATAGTATAATCTTGTTGATTGCTACCATTTAAATTATTTATTGTCATTATAACGTCACCATCTGCACTAATTGTAGTTGGAGTAAAACTAACACTAGCTCCATTAGGTAAGTCAGTAGCAGATAAAGTTACTGTCTCTGTAAAACCATTAATAAAGTCTAAATTTAAAGTATAACTAACAGAGTTGTTACCAGTGTTACATACAGTTTGCTTTTCAGTTTTATTTGTGATTAAAAAAGTTGGAACTGTTATTGAATTGATTGTGAAATTTGTTGAATTTACATTGTAAAAAATATTGTCAGCAGCTTCAACCATTATACGGGCATTTGTAGTTGGGTTACTAGGTACAACAATATCTTCTGTACCATCGTTAGCGATATTTTCTTTTATAAGGATAGGGAAAGTTACTCCTCCATCTGTAGAAAGTCTAATATTTACTTTAGTACAATTAATTGGAGCTTGATCAGTTATTCCTTTGTTCCATGTTATAGTTTGTGTAGTTCCTGAGCTCCAAGTTACTGCTGAGTTAGGGGCTGTAATTGTAAAGGCTTCAGTATCAGTTACAGTTACTTTTATGTCATCTCTTGCAGAGTTCCCTCCACCTGAATGATTGTCTCTTACAGTAAAAGCGAAATTTAATTCTCTTGCCACAGAGGGAAGAACTTCCCATTCAGAAGCTGTATTACCAGCAATTACAGTAGCTAAAGCTGGCATATATCTGTTTGGAGAGGCTTTTGAAGGCAAAGACCTAAACATTGGCCCTGCATTATTAGTAGCTAAAGGAGGCATAGAAGCTACTTCATTGTCAATTTGTTCCCAGTTATATGTTAGACTAGAAATTCCTTGTGTATCAGTGGCTGTTCCTTTTAATATGAAAGGAGTAGATTTAGGAATGCTGACATCCACACCTGCATTTGCGGTAGGAGCTGTATTCATAGGGTTTGTATCTGATAAAATCCCACAATCTCCATTGCCTTTAATATGTGCCCACATTTGTGCAATACTGACGGCATGAAAATGATCATCACTATTATTTTGTACGTTTGGAGCACAAATTCCAGCATATCCCATTATTGTAGAGCCACTGCCAGGTTCTACTGCAGTTGAACTTGATCTATTACCGTCACATGAGTTATTAAATGTATGAGTGGCACCAAATTGGTGCCCTAATTCATGAGCTACATAATCAATATCATAAGGGTCACTAATAGGCTGACTTCTACCTGTGATACCCTTTGCCTTAGAGTCTTTTACACATACTGAATTTAGCTGAGCTAATCCACCTCCACCAGTACTAAAAGTATGTCCAACATCATAATTAGCATCTCCAATAATTTCATCACATTTAACTTGACTTTCATTTATTAAGGCAGTATCACTATCGTTCGTCAGTTCATCAGTTGCAGCATCTAAAAAAATGATTTTATCATTATCATCAACTATAACCATTCTTACACCTAGATCTCTTTCATAAACTCCGTTTACACGAGCCATGGTTGTATTCATAGCAGATAAAACAGCAGCTTTTTTCTCAGTATCAGTTGTTGGTGCCGGAGTTGTACGGTTTATATGAAATTGAGAGTATTCACCTGTAGATACTATTGCTATTCTATATGTTCTAAGCTTTCCGTCATCGGCATTTCTTTTAACAAATGATGATTTTAAAGCTTTTTTAGCAGCACTTTCAACTTGACATTCAAAACTATTTTTATCTGATTTTAAATCAACTCTTTTATAAACGATATATTGTTTTTTACTTTTTGTGTAAGGGTCTACATATACTGTGCTTTCTTTTCCTGAAAAAATTATAGCATGCATTCCATCAACGCCAATGCTGATTTTTGCCATTGCGGTAAGATCATCTATTCCTTGAGCAGAATAAGATTTTATCATTGGGAATTTGGCTGCCAATTTTGGAGCTAAATATGAAGTCTCTTTTATTGTAAATTTTTTCAACTCACCTTTGGAATTTGGTAATTCAATAATATTAGTAGGTGAATTTCGGGATTTTAATAATGAGTTTTTAAATCCATCAAAATTTAAATTCATTAAAGAATATCTTTCTGGAAAATTTTTATTAGGTAATACATCTTTTTGTTTAAAAGAAAAATTCTCTTTTTCAGCCTTCTCCCATAAGTCTTGTGAAAATAAGTTATTTATAGATAAAAAAGAAAGTGTTAATATTAAAAGAGTATATTTTTTAATCATCATTATTTTGGTAGTTATGTTAGATAATAACAGCTTAAGGCTATTTTTCCCTACCTTTGAAGGGTAAAGATATTTAACAAAAATATGAATAAAAATATTATAATCAATGACTTAGGATCTAAAGATTATAAAGATGTATGGGATCTTCAGACACGAATTTTAGACGATGTAGTTTCTTTAAAAAAGGAAAGGAGAAATGGTAATACAAAAATAGTTACTCCAAATAATTTTTTATTTGTTGAACACCCGCATGTTTATACGCTTGGAAAATCTGGAGACATGAGTAATTTATTATTGAATGAAACGCAGCTAAAAGAAAAAGGAGCTACTTTTTATAAAATAAATAGAGGAGGAGACATTACCTACCATGGTCCTGGGCAAATAGTTGGGTACCCTATTTTAGATTTAGAAAACTTTTTTACTGATATTCACAAGTATTTACGTTTGTTAGAAGAGTCTATTATTTTAACAATAGCTGAATATGGTTTAAAAGGAGAAAGAAGTGAAGGAGAAACAGGTGTTTGGTTAGGTGTTGGAACTCCGTTTGCACGTAAAATATGCGCTATGGGTATTCGAGCTAGTAGGTGGGTAACGATGCATGGTTTTGCATTGAATGTAAATGCCAATCTAGGTTATTTTGATAATATTATTCCTTGCGGAATTAGAGGAAAGGCTGTAACCTCTATGGAGGTAGAGCTTGGAAATAAAATTTCTGAAGAAGAAGTAAAACAAAAAATACTAAAACACTTTAAAGAGTTATTTGAAGTGGAGGAGTTTATAATAGAATAAATAAAAAAGGTTGACATAAATTGTCAACCTTTTTTATTTGAATATTAAATTCAAATTTATTTTTTAGCTTTAATATCGAAAGAAATTTCCATTAAATCGTTGATGAACTTGTCTTTTAAAGCAGCATCAAACTTTTTTGAGCTATAAGTAACACCAAAGTCAGTTCTGTCAATACTAAAAACATCACTTTTAAAAGTTGCAACACCTTCATTTTCAGAAATAATTGCAGGAATAGTAATGCTCTTTGTAGTCCCTCTAAGAGTTAAGTTACCAGTAACTTGTAATTTACCATCTTTCATTTCTGAACTCGCTACTTCAAATTTTGCTGTTGGGAATTTAGCTACGTCAAAAAAGTCTCCAGATTTTAAGTGGCCTTCTAATTTTTCTTTTCCTTTTCCAGCTTCTAAATCTGTACAAGAAATTGTATTCATATCGATTGTGAATTCTCCAGATTTAAGAGTTCCGTTTTCGATATCTAATAAACCACTTGCTAAACTAACCACTCCGTTATGAGAACCTGTTGGCTTACTACCTTTCCAAGTAACAGTAGACTCAGTTACATTTGCTTTATAAGAATTTACTACGTTTTCTACTTTTTTTACATCTTTAACTTTTTCACTAGCTGTTACTTTGTTCTTTTCAGTTTTGCATGATACTGCAGCGAAAGCAACAAAAGCGATTGCTAAAATTGATTTTTTCATTTTTATTGATTTTAATAATTGAATTATTTAGAACAAATGTAAATAAAAAATATTTTCCACGGAAATTAATCTTTTGTTAATATTTTATTAATTACATAAGAACTGGCCTGTAGACCAAAAGCAGCCGGCATATAACTGATAGTTCCGTAATAAGATTTTTTAAAATTAGTTCCGTCTGTTAGTTTTAAACTTTTGGGTATTTGTACTTCTTCAGAATACACAGCAGCAACACCTTTATTAACTTTTCTGTCTTTTAATCTCTTTTTTAAAGCACGCGCCATTTTACAGTTTTTGGTTTTGCTAATGTCTTTTACTACAACTTTACTTGCGTCTAATTTTCCTCCAGCCCCCATAGAGCTTATTAGTTTCACTTTTTTTCGCTTAGCTGCAACGATCAGATTTATTTTAGGTGTAATGCTGTCAATACAATCTAAAACGTAATCGTATTTTTTATCTACAATTTCAAAGGCTCTTTCGGGAGAAAGAAATTCTTCTAAAACAGTTAACTTAATTTCTGAATTAATGTCTTTTATTCTTTCTGCAATAACTGTCGCTTTCGATTTTCCTACAGTACTGTCTAACGCTGGTAATTGCCTGTTTTTATTGGTTTCGTCAAAAGCATCACCGTCTACAATAGTCATTTTTCCTACGCCAGCTCTTGCGATAAATTCAGCAGCAAATGACCCTACACCACCTAAACCAACAATTAATATGTTTGCTGCTTTAAGCTTTTCCATTCCATTTTTTTGAACCAATAATTCTGTTCTTTCTAGCCAACTCATTTTATAAATACTTTATTAAAATTTTGATGTATAATTTCTTGTAATTCTATTATTTTTAATTTTCTTATTTCTGCAGCTTTTTGATATAGATCTTTAATTAGGATTTTGGAATCATCTGTTTCTAAAAAAAAAGTATCAAGAGGGAGACTTAAAAAAGCTTCTTGTAATTTATTAGATGATAAAAGAGGTTTTCCAAAAGAAATATAAAATCCGTTTTTAGTTAATGATTGCGCAACTTGTTTGTGTTTGTTAAAACCATGAATAATCCATGGCATTGACGGATTTATTTCTTTTTTTAATTGTATAATTTCTTGAAAAGACTTTACGCAATGTATTACTAAAGGTTTTTGATATTTCTCAGATAGTCTAACTTGTTTTTTAAAGACGTCTATTTGTAACTCAAAGTTTGTTTCTATGAGTTTATCTAAACCACATTCACCAACCGCACAACAGTTTACTTCTTGTAATCTTTCTTCTACAAAAAGAAGTTCATCTTTAATATTTTCTTTTTTAATATACCAAGGGTGAATTCCTATAGAAAATGATTTTTTAAACCCCACAGCATTAGGATAACAATTCTCGATTTCAAAAACCGAATTTTGATTAGATATAGTATGGGTATGGATATCAATAAATTTCATAATGAAATTCTAGACCTTATCTTTTGTGTCAATTATAATGGTTACAGGCCCATCGTTGAGTAATTCAACTTTCATATCAGCACCAAATTGACCAGTTTGCACTTTTTTACCTAAATCAATTTCTATTTGTTTGATGAATTGTTCGTATAAAGGAATAGCGGTATCAGGTTTTGCTGCTTTTATATAGCTTGGTCTATTTCCTTTTTTAGTTGATGCATGCAAGGTGAATTGACTTACAACGATAGCATCACCATTAATATCGATTAATGATTTATTCATCACTCCATTTTCATCATTAAAAATTCTAAGATTTGATATTTTTTTAGACAACCAGTTAATATCCTTCTGTATGTCATCATCAGTTATTCCTAGTAGGATTAATAATCCACCTTGAATATTGGCAACTTTTTCACCTTCAGTAGTTACACTTGCTCTTGAAACTCGTTGAATGATTGCTTTCATCTATTCTTGATCTTTTTCCCAGGTATCGGTTCTGTAATGCTCTTCTTCACCTTCTAAAATTTGCAAATAGCTTTTATAACGAGACCATGAAACCTCTTCGTTTTCTAGTGCATCTTTTACTGCACATTTAGGTTCGTTAACGTGTATGCAATTGTTGAATTTACAATTTTGTTTTAAAGCGAAAAACTCAGGAAAATAATCACCTAATTCATCTTTGTCCATATCAACAACACCAAAACCTTTAATTCCTGGGGTGTCAATAATTCGTGCATTAAAACTTAAATCGAACATTTCAGCAAAGGTTGTAGTGTGTTTTCCTTGCTTATATTGTTCTGATATTTCTTTGGTTTTTAAATTTAAAGAAGGTTCTATAGCGTTAACCAAAGTGGTTTTTCCAACACCTGAATGCCCTACAAACATAGATGATTTGCCAAGCATTAATTCTTTAATTTTATCTACGTTTTTATTTTGAGTAGCAGAAACTTCAATACACTGATATCCGATAGCTTCATAAATATCTTTTAAATATAAAATTTCAGCTTGTTGTTCAATTTCATAGGAATCTATTTTGTTAAAAACTAAAATTGTTTTTATAGAATAAGCTTCGGTAGTTACTAAAAAACGATCGATAAAAGTGGTGAAAGTAGGAGGGTTATCTATAGTAATTAATAAAAATACTTGATCGATATTAGAAGCAATAATATGTGTTTGTTTAGATAGGTTTACCGATTTTCGAACAATAAAGTTATCTCGTTCATAAATGTTGGTAATTACCCCAGTTTCCTCGTTGTTTTTTGTTTCAAGGTCAAAATCAACTTTATCTCCAACCGCAATTGGATTAGTACTCTTAATTCCTTTTAAACGGAATTTCCCTTTGATTCTGCATTTGTATAAAGCCTCTTCAGACTTAACTAAATACCAACTTCCTGTAGATTTATAAACCGTTCCTGTCATAGAGCAAAGATGAGAATAAAAAAGATTCCCGCAAAAAGCGGGAATTGTTTAATTGTTAATTATTTTTTCTTGATGATTAATACTTTCTTGGTGAATGGCTTTAAATATTTTAAGAATAAACTCTTCGCTTAAGCCACGTTCATTTCCTTCTAAAATCATTTTTCCTAAAATTTCGTTCCATCTTCTTGTTTGAAGTATAGCTACATTTTTTTCTTTTTTCAATTCTCCAATTGAATCAGCTACTTTCATTCGTTTACCAAGCATATCGATAAGTTGATGATCAACAACATCAATTTGTGTACGTAATGTATTCAATGCATTTCTATAATCAGCTTCAGTATCAGTAGCTTTTCTAACTTTTAAATCAACCATCATTTCAACAAGAGTTGAAGGTGTAATTTGTTGTTTAGCATCACTCCAAGCATTGTCTGGATCGTAATGAGTTTCTACCATTAATCCATCAAAATTTAAATCTAAAGCTGTTTGGCAAATATCAAAAATAATATCACGACGACCAGCAATGTGTGAAGGATCACAAATTAATGGTAAATCTGGAAAACGGTTTTGTAATTCAATAGGGATTTGCCATTCAGGAATATTACGGTACCTTGTTTTTTCATAAGTTGAAAACCCTCTGTGAATTACTCCAAGCTTTTTAATATTAGCAGTATATAAACGTTCTATAGCTCCAAGCCATAAAGATAAATCAGGATTTACAGGATTTTTAACCAATACTATTTTGTCAGTTCCGTTAAGTGCATCAGCAATTTCTTGAACAATAAACGGACTTACCGTTGTTCTTGCTCCAATCCACAAAATATCTATGTCGTGCTCTAAGGCTAGCTTTACATGATCCTTGTTGGCAACTTCAGTTGCTGTTAACATGCCTGTTTCTTGTTTAGCTTTTTGTAACCATTTTAATCCTAATGCGCCCACACCTTCAAAATTACCAGGTCTAGTTCTTGGTTTCCAAATTCCTGCGCGCAATACAGTAGCATCGGTATCTTTTAATTCATGTGCTATTTTTAATACTTGTTCTTCTGTTTCTGCACTACAAGGTCCTGCTATAACTAATGGATGATTTAAACCGAAATCATTTAACCATGTTTTTAATTCTTTTGTGTTTTCCATTTTGTTGTCTTAATTATTGAAGGCTAACTTCTTGAATTCCGTTTAAAATTTGTTTTATATGATTTGCACTTTCCATCTCAGAGTAAATTTCTGAAAAATTATTTTGTTCTATTAATGTTTTAAATTGTTGTAGATTTTGAATGTACTCGTCGAGAGTTTCAATTACATTTTCTTTATTCTGTTCAAAAATTGGTGTCCACATAGCTGGTGAGCTCTTAGCTAAACGTACGCTTGATGCGAACCCACTACCAGCCATATCGAAAATATCGCGTTCGTTTTTTTCTTTTTCTATAACTGTTTTCCCTAGCATAAAAGAGCTTATATGTGATAAATGAGACATGTAGGCAATATGTTTGTCGTGAGATTTGGCATCCATATAACGAATACGCATTCCTAATTTAGAGAAAATTTCTAAAGCCTTTTCTTGTAATTTGAAAGCTGTTTTTTCTACTTCACAAATAATATTCGTTTTTCCAGAAAACAAATTGTTTAAAGCTGCATTAGGTCCTGAGAATTCAGTTCCTGCTATAGGATGCGTAGCTAAGAAATTCCTTCTTTTAGGATGATTTTCTATGGCTTTACATATTTGTTCTTTGGTTGAACCTACATCTATTACTAAGCAATTGTCTGAAATATTATTTAATGTTTGAGTAATAATATTTAAAGAAACATCAACAGGAATAGAAACAATAACAATATCGGCATTTTTTACATCTACCATAACTGTTTCTTTATGGATGATTCCAAGTTCTAAAGCTTTTTTAATATGTTCTTCATTGGTGTCTATTCCATAAATAGTAACATCTTTATATTCTTGCTGAATATCTAGAGATAAACTACCTCCAATTAAACCGAGTCCTATAATAAATACGTTCATACTATATTCTATTTATTGCTTCTTTAATTTTTTCTTCTGACACACATAATGAAAAACGTATGTATCCTTCTCCTTTTGATCCAAAAATTGTTCCTGGAGCTAAAAAGATGTCCTTTTTATACAGTAAATCATCAACCATTTCTTCTGATGTTATGCCTTTAGGTAATTTAGCCCATACAAACATTCCTGAACTGTCTTTGTCATAGGTGCATTTCAGTTTGTCAGCTAAAATCCATACTAGTTTTCTTCTTTCATTGTAAATCGAGTTTAATTGGTTAAACCAGTTATTAGATAGATGCAAAGCAGCTATAGCTCCTTTTTGAATTCCATAAAACATTCCAGAATCCATTTGTGTTTTTACTTTTAGAACTTCAGTTAGGAATTCTTGTTTTCCTAAAAGCATCCCAACTCTCCATCCTGCCATGTTAAATGACTTGCTTAAAGAGTTCAGTTCAAGAGCAATATCTTTAGCACCTTCAATTTGTAAAACACTTTGTGTGTTATCATTTAAAATGAAACTATATGGGTTGTCATTTATAATTACAATATTGTGTTTTTTACCAAAAGCAATTAATTTTTCAAAGGTGTTTTTAGTAGCTTTAGCTCCAGTTGGCATATGCGGATAATTTACCCACATCAATTTAATTTTAGAGGTATCTAGCTTTTCTAATTCTTTAAAATTAGGTTGCCAATTAGTTGTCTCATCCAATTCATAAAAAATAGGTTCAGATCCAATTAAATTTGTCACAGAACTATAGGTTGGATATCCCGGATTTGGAATTAATACTTGATCTCCCTCATTTAAAAAAGCTAACGAAATATGCATAATACCTTCCTTACTTCCCATAAGAGGCAATATTTCATTTTCTGAATTAAGAGATACTTTATAATGCTTTTGGTAAAAATTACTCACAGCTTCTCTAAATTCAGGTAAACCTTGGTAACTCTGGTATTTATGAGCACCTTCTTCAAATAAGCTGTTTTTAATCGCTTCTATTACTGAGGTAGGAGGTTGTAAATCTGGACTTCCAATACCAATATTAATAATTGGTTTACCTTCAGATATTAATTGGCGTACTTCCCTTAATTTTTTTGAAAAATAGTACTCTTGTACGGTATTTAAACGGTTTGCAAACTGTATCATACTCTTCCGTTTTTATATTCACCTAAAATTTTAAAATCTTCAGCCATTATTTTAATAATTGATTTTGCTTTATCATAGTTATCATAAATGTCAAAAGTAACATCCACAAAAAAGGAATATTTCCAAGGAGTTTCAATTTTTGGTAGTGATTGAATTTTAGTTAGGTTTAATTTACAATCACTCATTACATTTAAAATGGTTGCTAAACTCCCTCTTTTATGATCTAGTTCAAATTTTAAAGATGCTTTGTTTATTTCACTTTTTCCATTATATGGTTTTGAGGTTTGTAGAATAACAAATCTAGTTGCATTGTTTTTTATAGTTTGTATTTCATCTTCAATAACCTCAAGATTAAAAATATCGGCAGCAATTTTTGGAGCAATTGCGGCCACTCCCTTTAATTTCTTTTCTGAAATACGTTTTGCTACTGCTGAGGTATCTACATCTTCAATTAGTTTAATATGTTTGTGTTGTTTAAAAAACTCTTTGCATTGTAAAAGTGCCATTGGATGAGAACAAACTTCTGTAATATCTTCAGTTGTTTGGTTTGGTAAAACCATTAAATGATGATGAATAGGCAAGTAGTATTCACCAGAAATATGAAGTTCATTTTTGTCTATTAAAGCATAATTAGGAATTATCGAACCAGCAATTGTATTTTCAATGGCCATAATAGCTTGCTCACTTTTTTGAGTAAGTAAACTATCGACCAAGATGTCAAAAGACAAACATTCGTCTAGAGCAATATTGTCCCCATAATAATTTTGGGCAACTATATGATGATTACTTCCTTGTATTCCTTGAATGGCTATTTTTTTCATTTAAAATTGAATCAAAAAAAAAGCCTCGATATTTCGAGACTTTCTAATTATTATTTTTCAGTTAACAATACGATACAAAGTCTCAGCTCTTATTTAAAAAATAAAAGTAAAAATAGAAACCTTGCCATACGTTTTGTAACATGATTGTATCTGTGTTCTTTGTACTTGACAAATCTTAGAAATTAATTTTAGAAAAACAAATTATCTTTACTAAAAATTATTTCTTATGAATATTGAGCGCGTTATTTCGCATTGGACAACAAATACTTATTATATAGAAAATAATGGTGAATCAGTAATTATTGATGCTTCAGATGTTGCGATTAAAGAGTTTGTTGCTGTTTCTCCTAAAAATATTATCATTACTCATGGGCATGTGGATCACATTGAAGTTTTGGAAGAACTACGAGATGAATATCAATGTAAAGTGGTTATTCAAGAAGAAGGGCAGCAAATGTTAATAGATCCAATGATGAATACTTCTGGATTTTTTCCTCAATTCAAAACTATTTCTTGCAAAGAGGCTGAAGTTACTTTTAAAGGAAAGGGATTTTCTTTTGAAGTAGGTGATAAGAAGTTTAAAACAATGCATACTCCTGGGCACTCTCCTGATTCTTCAATTTTTTATTGTGAAGAGGAAAAATTATTAATTGCTGGTGATTTGGTTTTTGAAAATTCTATAGGTCGTTCTGATTTTATGCACTCGAATACTGAACAGCATCTTAAAAACATAATAAAGGTTTTAGATTTTTTTGCTGATGATTATACTGTTTTACCTGGGCATGGAAATCCGTTTATATTAGGAAATGCAAAGAAAGATATTATGAATGTAGTGAATTGGGTAGCTAACCAAGAACAGATAGTTTTATAAAAAAGAAAAAGCTTCTCAATTTTGAGAAGCTTTTTGCGGTCTGGACGGGACTCGAACCCGCGACCCCATGCGTGACAGGCATGTATTCTAACCAGCTGAACTACCAGACCGTTGCTCTAAGCGGATGCAAATATATAGTTGTTTTTTAAAGTTAGCAAGCTATTTTAAATATTTTTTAAATATTTAAAAAAAGAATATAAATTTTATAAAAAAAATAGTATTTGTATAAAGTTGTTTGTTTTCAATGGGTTCAGAGGTTTTAAAAATGTTAAACACTTGGCTTTTAAGTGTTTTGTGCTTGTTTTTTGGAGAAAAATGTTTGCTGATATGATTTTTTTTTGTTAAATTGTTACTCCCTTCGTATTCATTTTAGCATAAAACCCCTAAGCTATGAAAAGAGTATTGTGTGTTATTATTTTGGGATTATATTCCAGTTTTTTTGTTGGTCAAAGCATTTGTGTATCTACTAAATCTTATGTTGAAGATTTAAATGTAGTAGGTAAAAAATGCGTAGACACTTCACTAGTTAAAAGAAAAGGAGTAGGTAGAAATATAATTCGTTCTAATACTTCAGGTTCTTATAATTTAAGAAAAAGAAGTTATAAAGTAAGAAATTATAGAGTAAAACGGTTAAAAGAGAGCATTTTATTAAAGCCTAATATTATAGCAAGTGTAGAACCCTTCTTTAATGTTATTCATAGTAGTATGATAAATAAGGTTCCACATTTATATAAAGAGAGGATATATGATTTTAATGCTGTAGATAATTTGCCAGTATTTAAAAAATGTAGAAAAATAGATAAAGAAGAAGAGTTTAACTGCTTTAATACAGAAATGACAAATCATTTAATGGAGAACTTTAAATATCCTATAGAGGCCTTATTACGTAATGTACAAGGAAAAATAGAAGTGAGTTTTCATGTAGATACTAGAGGTAAAATTAAAAACATAGTAGCAAAAGGAGGAGAAGGAACAGTTATATTAAAAAAAGAGGCTAAAAGAATAGTTTCATTGCTTCCTAAGTTTCTTGCTGCTAAAAGAAGAGGTAAAGATGTAGCTGTTAAATATAACTTAGTCGTTTCTTTTACTCTTTAAAAGAATACAAAATACAAATGAAAAAGCTTCTCAAAAATTGAGAAGCTTTTTTGCGGTCTGGACGGGACTCGAACCCGCGACCCCATGCGTGACAGGCATGTATTCTAACCAGCTGAACTACCAGACCGTTGCTCTAAGCGGATGCAAATATAGAATCTTTTTTTAAATAAAAAAGAGATAAATCATAAAAAATTTCGTCTGCTAATAAGGTAAGAAGTAAGTATTTTATCATAGCCTTCATTAATGTTAACAGGTATATAATCTATTTTATATTGTAAGCATTTGTTTTTCAAATTATTGAAGAAAGAGGAGCTTAATTCTTTATAATACTGCTGAACATTTTCGGCATATAAATTTATTTCTTCACCTGTTTCTACATCTACAAATTTTTTAGGAGTATTGTCAAAATCGAATTCAAACTCTGTTTTTTTATCATAAGTATGAAATAATACCACCTCGTGTTTATTAAACTTTAAATGTCTTAAGGCATCAAAAAGCTCGTCTTCATTTTTTGTTGTTTGAAACATGTCGGTAAATAAGAAAATTAAAGACCGACGATGAATTTTTTCTGCTATTTCATGTAAATATTGATAGGTTTCTGTTGTTGAGGTTGAATCAGAAACCAATAACTGTTCTAATTGATGGAGTAACATTTTCCGATGACGCTCACTTCCTTTCTCAGGTGCGTAATATTCGTAAGTGTCAGCATAAATACTTAACCCAACAGCATCTCTTTGTCGTTTTAATATATCCATTAAAGATGCAGCAGCGACAGCTGAAAAACCTATCTTATTTAAGTTGTTAATATTTTGGTTTTTAACAATAGGATAGTGCATCGAAGCCGAGTTGTCAATAATTAAATGACAACGTAAGTTGGTTTCTTCTTCGTACTTTTTTGTGTAAAGTTTTTCTGTTTTTGCAAAGAGTTTCCAATCTATATGTCGAGTACTTTCTCCTTTATTGTATAATTTATGTTCAGAAAACTCAACAGAAAATCCATGAAACGGGCTTTTATGCATACCTGTTATAAAACCTTCTACAACTTGTTTGGCAAGTAACTCTAAGTTTTTTATTTCGGAAGAAGTATTGTTTAAATCAATCATATGTACCGAAAATAAAAAAAGGTTTAGCGATAGCCAAACCTTTTAAGATATATTATAATTGTGCTGTTTATAAAGCAGCATCAATTTTATCTGTATATGCTTTTTTAGGAGCAGCACCAACTTGTTTATCTACAACTTCTCCATTTTTGAAGATTAAAACAGTAGGAATGTTTCTTACGCCATACTTAGCAGCAAATTCTTGGTTGTTGTCTACATCAACTTTACCAACAACAGCTTTTCCATCATATTCAGTATGAATTTCATCTACAATAGGTCCAACCATTCTACATGGTCCACACCAAGCTGCCCAAAAATCAACTAATACTGGTTTGTCAGATTTTAATACTACTTCATCAAAGTTTGCATCTGTAATTTCTAATGCCATTTTATTATGTTTTAATTAAGTTAATGTCTTGTTTGTATGCTACAAAAGTAATCAAATATTTTACCAATGCAATTTTACAAAAATTACTTTTTACTATCATAGTATCAATAGTTTCTATTTCCTTACAAGTTTAAAACACTTCTTTGGCTATTTGTTGAATATTAGTTGATTTACCCATAGAATAGTAATGTAATAATGGGACTCCTGATTTAATTAGTTCTTTACTTTGATTGATGCACCATTCTACTCCAACTTGCCTTACTTGTTTATTGTCCTTGCAGTTAACAACATCCATAATTAAATCATCGGGTAAATCAACCTTAAAACGATGTGGAATTAAGTTGAGTTGTTTTTTTGTTGAAATAGGTTTTAGCCCAGGAATAATAGGTACAGTAATTCCTTCTGCTCTGCATTTATTTACAAATTCGAAATATTTCTGATTGTCAAAAAACATTTGAGTAACAATATACGTAGCTCCGTTTTTAATTTTTTTCTTTAAAAAATGAATGTCTGAATCTAAACTAGGGGCTTCCATGTGTTTTTCAGGATAACCAGCTACACCAATGCAGAAATTTGTTTTTGAAGAGTTTTGAAGTTCATCATCCAAATAAACTCCTTTGTTTAACTCTTGAATTTGAGAGACTAATTCACTTGCGTATTGGTGTCCATCTTTTTCAGGTTTAAAATAGGTTTCACTTTTTACGGCATCTCCACGTAAAGCAACAACATTGTCAATCCCTAAAAAGTCTAAATCAATTAGAAAGTTTTCGGTATCTTCTTTCGTAAATCCTCCGCATAAAATATGAGGGACGGCATCTACTTGATATTTATTTTGAATGGCAGCACAAATCCCAACAGTTCCAGGACGCTTTTTAACAACTTGTTTTTTTAATAATCCGTTTTCAATCTCTTTATACGTATATTCTTCTCTATGATAAGTAACATCTATAAAGGGAGGTTTGAATTCCATTAGAGGGTCTATGTTATCGAAAATAGATTGAATATGTTGTCCTTTTAAAGGAGGCAGTATCTCAAAGGAAAACAATGTTTTTCCATTGGCATTTTTAATATGTTCTGTTACTTTCATGTGTTAATTTTCTGTAATGTTGGGGTGTAGCCATTTTCTGGCTTTTTCTATGGTTATGTTTTTTCGTGAAGCGTAATTTTTAACTTGGTCATCAGTTATTTTACCTAAGCCGAAATATTTAGCTTCCTCGTTAGCAAAGTAATAACCTGAAACTGCAGCTGCTGGCCACATAGCTAAGCTCTCTGTTAAAGAGACTCCTATTTGTTTTTCTACGTCTAATAATTGCCAGATGGTTTCTTTTTCTAAATGATCTGGACATGCAGGGTATCCAGGTGCAGGACGAATCCCTTTGTAGTTTTCTTTTATTAACTCTTCGTTTGTTAAGTTTTCATTAGCACCATATGCCCAATGTTTGGTTCTTATTCTATGGTGTAAATATTCAGCAAAAGCTTCTGCAAAGCGATCGGCTAAGGCTTGTGCCATAATAGCATTATAATCGTCTTGTTGATTTTTATATTTTGTAGCCAGTTCATCTGCTCCGAAAATAGCAGTACAAAAGGCTCCCATATAATCGGTTTTACCTGTTGCTTTTGGAGCTATAAAATCAGCTAAAGCGAAACTTGGTTTATCGTCTCGTTTTTTTAATTGTTGACGAAGTGTTCTAAAAACAGCTATTTCTTCTCCTTTCTTTTGAATAGAAATATCATCATCATTAATTGTATTTGCTTCAAATAACCCAAAAATCCCTTTAGGTTTTAGTAATTGTTTTGAAATAATTTCCTGCAACATTTTTTGTGCATCTTCATATAAGCTGGTTGCTTGTTCACCAACAACTTTATCCGTTAAAATACTTGGGTGTTTTCCATGTAAATCCCATGATCGAAAGAAAGGAGACCAGTCTATAAATGGAACTAGCTCCTTTAAACTTATTTGTTGTAGTGTTTGAATACCTAATTCTTTAGGTTTTGTAATGTTTGAAATATTCCAATCTATTTTAAATTTACGTTTTCGAGCTTCTTTTAAAGAGATATATGCTTTCGTTTTTCCTCTTTTTAAAAACTTTTCACGAAACTCTTCATAGTCTTTTTTAAGCTTGGCAACATATTCATTTTTAGTGTCTTTATTTAACAAATTACTTACGACTGTTACAGCTCTAGAAGCATCATTTACGTGTATCACAGCGTTTTTATATTGCGTATCTATTTTTACAGCAGTATGCGCTTTAGAAGTGGTTGCTCCTCCAATTAATAAAGGAACTTTAAAATTTTGACGTTCCATTTCTTTAGCTAAATAAACCATTTCATCTAAAGAAGGAGTAATTAATCCACTTAAACCAATAGCATCAACATTTTCTTTTTTAGCTGTTTCAATGATTTTTTCAGGAGGTACCATGACTCCTAAATCGACGATTTCATAATTATTACAACCTAAAACTACTGAAACAATATTTTTTCCAATATCATGCACATCTCCTTTAACTGTGGCCATCAAAATACGACCTAAAGCTTTTTGTTCTTCACCTTTTTCAGCTTCGATAAAAGGGTTTAAGTGTGCCACTGCTTTTTTCATCACTCTAGCAGATTTTACTACTTGTGGTAGAAACATTTTTCCTGCTCCAAATAAATCACCAACGACATTCATTCCAGACATTAAATGCCCCTCAATTACATGTAGTGGTCGTTCTACACTTAATCTAGCTTCTTCAGCGTCTTCTACAATAAAAGCATCAATTCCTTTTACTAAAGAGTGTGTAATACGTTCTTGTAAAGGGAGGTTTCTCCATTCTAAAGCTTTTCCATCATCTTCTTTTTTCTTTCCTTTTACGGTTTCTGCAAAGTCTAATAAACGTTCGGTAGCATCATCACGTCTATCTAAAATTACATCTTCTATATGTTCTAATAAATCTTTTGGAATGTCATCATATATTTCTAACATGGCAGGATTTACAATTCCTATATTCATACCAGCTTGTATAGCGTAGTATAAAAAGACAGAATGCATTGCTTCACGAACAGTATTATTTCCTCTAAAGGAGAAAGAGACATTACTTACACCTCCACTAACGCTAACATTAGGTAGGTTTTGACGTACCCAACGTGTTGCTTCAATAAAATCAATAGCATTTTTACGATGTTCTTCCATTCCTGTTGCGACAGGAAAAATGTTTAAATCGAAAATAATGTCTTCTGAAGGAAAGTGGACAATGTCCACCAATATATCATACGAACGTTTCGCAATTTCTATGCGTCGTTGATAATTATCTGCTTGCCCAACCTCATCAAAAGCCATTACAATTACAGCGGCTCCATATCGTTTAATTTGGGTAGCTTCCCAGATAAATTTTTCTTCACCTTCTTTTAAACTAATAGAATTTACAACACATTTACCTTGTACAACCTGTAAACCAGCTTCTATTATTTCCCATTTTGAGCTATCAATCATAATGGGTACACGGCAAATGTCAGGTTCAGCAGCGATGAGATTTAAAAAGCGAACCATGGCTTCTTTTCCGTCAATCAAACCATCATCCATATTAATATCAATAATTTGTGCGCCACCATCTACTTGATGCCTTGCAATAGCTAGTGCTTCGTCAAATTTCTCTTCCTTTATTAATCGTAAAAATTTACGAGAGCCTGCTACATTAGTTCTTTCACCAACATTTATAAAATTACTTTCTGGAGTAATTATTAGTGGTTCTAAACCACTTAATCTCATGTGCCTTTTACATTCCGTCTCCATATTAAAATGCTACTTTTCTTGGTTGATATTTAGCTGCTACTTTTGTAATAGCAGTAATATGTTTGGGAGTTGTACCACAGCAACCTCCGATAATGTTTATTAAGTTCTTTTTTAAATACTCTTCTATTTGATTTGCCGTTTCTTCAGGAGTTTCGTCATATTCTCCAAAAGCATTTGGTAATCCTGCATTTGGATGTGCTGAAATAGCAAAATCTGTTTTTGAAGCAATAGCCTCTAAATGGGGTTGTAATAAATTAGCACCTAAGGCACAATTAAATCCAACTGATAATAGTGGTATATGTGAAATAGAAATTAAGAAAGCTTCTGCTGTTTGACCAGATAATGTTCTTCCTGATGCGTCGGTAATTGTTCCAGATACCATAATTGGAACATCAATATTACGTTCATCTTTAACTTCTTCAATAGCAAATAAAGCGGCTTTGGCATTTAAAGTATCAAATACTGTTTCTACTAATAAAATATCAGCGCCTCCATCTAACAAAGCTTCAGTTTGTTGTTTATAGGCAATTCGTAATTCATTAAATGTAACGGCTCTATAACCAGGATCATTTACATCTGGAGACATACTTGCTGTTCTGTTTGTAGGGCCAATAGAGCCTGCTACAAACCTTGGTTTATGAGGTTCTTTTTCTGTAAATTCCTGTGCTACTTGCTTAGCTATTTTTGCCGATTGATAATTTAACTCATAGACTAAGTCTTCCATTTGGTAATCAGCCATGGCAATGGTCGTTCCAGAGAATGTATTGGTCTCTACAATATCAGCACCAGCAGCAAAGTATTTGCGATGTACTTCTTTTACAGCTTCTGGTTGAGTTATTGAGAGTAAGTCATTATTTCCTTTTAAAGAAGTAGGATATTCTTTAAATCGTTCTCCACGAAAATCTTCTTCAGTAAATTTATATTCCTGAAGCATGGTTCCCATAGCTCCATCGAGCACGAGAATTCTTTTTTGTATTTCTGTATAAATGTTTAACATTCCTGATAATTAATTAGTGTGTTATCAGGAAAAGAGGAAGTAAAAATCCTTTCCGTTATCTCTCTGCGTAAGCAGTAGAATGTAGCACCTTCTTTGTTTGCACAAAGGGTTGCTAAGGTTTCAAAGGGTCTATTCCCTCCACCTTTCTTGATAACATCAATTAAGTTAATGAACTATGGGACAAATCTATTAGTTTATTTTTTATTTACCCAATAAAAAATAATTATTTATACAAATCTGATGATAAATAACGATCACCACGATCACAGATGACAGTAACCACTACTCCTTTTTCTATAGAGTTCGCTACTTTAAGTGCTGAGGCAAATGCACCGCCACTACTCATTCCTGCAAATATGCCTTCTTGTTTGGCTAGTTTAATGGTTGCTTCTTCTGCTTCTTGTTGGCTTACTTCTAAAAAACTATCTATTTTTTGTGGTTTAAAAATAGCAGGTAGGTACTCTTGTTTCCATTTCCTAATACCAGGAATTTTAGCTCCTTCTTTTGGTTGCACTCCAATAATTCTAATTTGATCGTTTTTTTCTTTTAGGTAATCAGAAACTCCTGTAATGGTTCCTGTAGTTCCCATCGCAGATACAAAGTGGGTGATTTCACCTTCGGTATCTCTCCAAATTTCAGGTCCTGTAGTGGTGTAGTGAGCTTTTGGATTGTCGAAATTATCAAATTGATTCAACCTAAAATATCCTTTTTTATATTTTAACTCTAACGCATGGTCTATAGCTCCTTCCATTCCTAATTCTGTAGGCGTCAAAATTACTTCAGCACCATATGCCCTCATAGTTTTTACTCTTTCTACAGTGGCATGTTCAGGCATGGTTAAAATCATATTTACACCTAAAACCTTTGCCATTAAGGCTAGTGCTATTCCTGTGTTTCCACTGGTGGCTTCTATTAAGGTATCTCCTTTTTTTATGTTTTTTCTTTTAATGGCTTCAGAAATCATAAAATAAGCCGCTCTATCTTTTACACTTCCTCCAGGATTGTTCCCTTCGAGTTTTAATAATAACTTAACGTTTGGTTTATTAAAAACGTTGGTTACTTCTACTAATGGTGTATTTCCTACAAAATCGATAATACTTTTTGTCTTCATAAGTTGTTGCTTTTTTAAAATCATTTTGCATATGATTTTCTAGTGGTGATTTTATTTTCTAATTCATAGGTTACAATTGAACCTTCTGGTACGGATGTCGTTACACATACATTGGCTCCTATAATACTATCTTTTCCTATGATTACATTTCCTCCTAATATAGTAGCATTAGCATAAATGGTTACATTGTCCTCTATGGTTGGGTGCCTCTTAGTAGCTGCTAATTCTTTTTTTACTTGAAGTCCACCTAAAGTAACTCCTTGAAATATGGTTACATTGTTGTGTATGGTAGTAGTTTCTCCTATCACAATTCCTGTAGCATGATCAATAAAAAAAGAGGACCCAATAACTGCTCCTGGATGAATATCTGTACCTGTTACTCCATGAATATATTCACTCATCATTCTTGGTAGTATAGGAACATTCAGTCGTACCAATTCATGACTTAAGCGATATACTGCTATGGCATGAAATCCTGGATACGCCAAGTACACTTCTTCTAGACTTTTACAAGCAGGATCGTTTTGCTCAAAAGCCAAGGCATCTAAATCTAATTTTTTTCGGATATCACAAAATGATTCTTGGTATAAACTCCAAAGACTGTTTACGTTTTTAATTTGTAATCCATTTAAAATAGCCAAAAATTGTTCTTTTAAATGAATCGCTTTTTCTTGACAAACATCATTAAATAGCGCATAGAATAGTTGTTTTGTGAAAACTTCTACATTGTCTTTTAATGATAAATTGTAGTTTTTAAACTGCATTTTTTAATAGGTGTTTTATAACAGTAATTAATTAAACTTCAGGAGCTAATGCCACCTCTAATCCTTCTAGTTCGGATGTAATATAAATTTGGCATCCCAAGCGACTATTATCTTCTACATGAAATGCTTCCGCTAACATTAAATCTTCATCAACTCCCATTTCAGGTAGTTCATGATTAGAATTTACATAACATTGGCAAGAGGCACACATTGCCATGCCTCCACAAACACCAATAGTTCCTTCTTCAGCTAATTCGTATGAACGAACTACTTCCATTAAATTCATTGCCATATCAGTCGGTGCAAGTATCTTGTGCATTACACCGTCTCTATCAGTTATTTTAATATTGATGTCTGACATTCTTTAATTTTAAATTAACTAATTGCTTTTACAACAGCTTTTGGAGCTTCTTTTTTTGTTCCGTCAAATCCTTCAACACCTCCAACTGTTGTATATTTCATTACATATTTTTTATCAGGATGAATGCGTTGGAATGCACTTTGACACATTAAAGTAGCTTCATGAAATCCGCATAGAATTAATTTTAGTTTTCCAGGATATGTGTTTACATCTCCAATGGCATAAATACCAGGTATGTTTGTTTGATAATCAAGTGCGTTGTTTACCTTGATAGCATTTTTTTCAATTTCTAATCCCCAGTTTCCAATAGGCCCTAATTTTGGAGATAATCCAAATAATGGAATAAAGTGATCAGTTTCATAGATATATGGCTCTTCTCCTTTTTCAACTATTTGTACACCAGTTACATGATTTTTACCATAAACTTCTTTTATTTCCGCTGGAGTTATTAAGTTTATTTTTCCAATATCTTTTAATTCTTGTACTCTTTCTACAGAATCTAAAGCACCTCTGAATTCGTTTCTACGGTGTACTAAAGTTACTTCAGACGCTATGTCAGCTAAAAAAATAGACCAATCTAAGGCTGAATCACCTCCACCAGCAATAACAACTTTTTTATTACGATAAATTTCAGGTTCTCTAATAATATACTCTACACCTTTATCTTCGAAATTAGCAATATTAGGAATTGGCGGTTTTCGTGGTTCAAAACTTCCTAAACCACCAGCAATTGCTACTACAGGAGCATGATGTTTTATCCCTTTATTAGTTGTGACAATAAAAGTGCCATCATCTTGCTTTTCTATAGTGTCAGCTCGTTCACCTAATGTAAAACCAGGTTCAAATTGTTTAATTTGTTCTAATAAGTTTTTTGTTAGGTCACCGGCTAATATTTCTGGATAAGCAGGAATATCATAAATAGGTTTTTTAGGATATATTTCTGAACATTGCCCTCCTGGTTGAGGTAATGCATCAATTAAATGACATTTTAATTTTAATAAACCTGCTTCAAAAACAGTGAATAAACCTGTAGGTCCTGCGCCTATAATTAATATATCTGTTGTAATCATTTCTTTATTATTTCACTAAACTCTCAGTGAGTTTGTTTAATGTTTCTACTTTTTTTTCAAAATTACCTTTGATGGTTTTTCTATATTTATTTAAGTTTTGAACAAGCTCGTTAATATCTTCTGGTATAACTTCTTCAAAAAATTGACGCAACCTTTTAGCAGTTGTAGGCGATTTTCCATTCGTAGAAATTGCTATCTTAACGTTTCCTTTTGTTACGATTCCACCTAAATAAAAATCGCATAGTTGAGGTGTGTCAGCCACATTTACTAATAAATTTCGTTGTTTACAATTATTATATACTTGTATGTTAACATTGTTATCATCAGTGGCAACTATTACTAAATCTTTGTCGTCTAAATAAGCTGGGTTATAGGCATCTTTAGTAATTTCAACTTGATGTTTTACTGCTAAATCATTTACTTCTGGTAGTATATCAAGAGCAACTATTTGCACTTTTGCATTTGGACTTGATTTCAATAAAAAACTCAATTTCTCTAAACCAACATTTCCAGCACCTACAAGTAAGACATTCAGTTGATGTACTTTTAAAAAAATAGGGTAGAGGTTGTTTTTCTCTTTTTGTATCATACCGCAATGCTTGTTTTTGCTTCCGTTTGAACTAAATGAAGTTTTTCTCTATGATTTACGACTTCACCCAATACTATTATTGCAGGGTTACTTAATTCTTTTTCAGCAATAACCTGTTCAATTGTATTTACAGTACCAATACCTATTTTTTCTTGTGGAGTAGTTCCGTTTTGAATAATAGCAACTGGTAAGTTATGCTTATTTTCTTGTTGAAAAAGTTGTATGATTTCAGATAATTTTCCCATTCCCATTAAAATAACAACCGTGGCACTAGACTTTGCTGCTAAAGCAACATCACTTGATATTTGATGTTGTTTTGTAGTACCCGTAATTACCCAAAAGCTTTCTGAATTTCCACGTTTTGTTAAGGGTATGTTTTGATATGCAGGTACTGCTAAAGAAGAAGAAATACCTGGAACAACAGCGGTTTCTAAACCAAATTTTGCTGCGTATTCCATTTCTTCTGCTCCTCGACCAAAAATAAATGGATCTCCTCCTTTTAAACGAACCACATGCCCATGAGAATGACCTCGAGCAACGATTAATTCATTAATCTGCTCTTGTTGATAACGGTAACAACCTCTTCGTTTACCTACAAAAATAATTTCAGCATTTGGATTTACATATTCTAATAAATCGTTATTTACTAAAGCATCATATAAAACAACATCTGCTTGTTTCAAAGCCTTAATGGCTTTTAAAGTGATTAATTCTATATCGCCTGGTCCTGCACCAACTACGGTTAATTTTGGTAGGTTTTTCATAATTCTTATGTGTTTAACTCTCGACTACTATTTTTCTATAAGCATCGATCGTTTTATAAAACGATTTTGTTTCTTGTAAATACTTTTTAGCAAAGGCTTCAGTAGGTTGATTTTCTTTAATTTGATATACAAAATCAGCAAATGAAGTTGGTAGCACAATTTTTTGTGTAGTAATAAAAACTTCATCAAAATTTGTAATAATACCTGCTTGAGTATTTGTTTTTGCACCTTCAGCAGTTAGTAAGGCTTTTGCTGTATTAATAATTGCTGAATAAGAATGATAAATACTATCTGACCATTGTTTTTCTTTAAATGCTTCTGTAGCATTTTCTATTTTTTCTTCACTTTCAAATAATAAAGTTGCAATTAGATCGATAACTACTCCTGCACATTCGCCAACACCGATAGCTTTTACATAATTTTTGTCATGTCCCCAATCAATAAAATCGTCTTGTTCTAAATTAGTTGTATTAGATAAATGTTTTAATAAATCATAGAAATATGTTTTTCCATTTCGATCGTAATAGTTTAAAAAATCTTCATTTTCTTGTTTGTTATTTTCAAAATCATTTAATAAAACACGTAAAGATTCAGGACCTCTTTTACTTGGTATTTTCACTAGTTTATCAGAAAAACGTCCTTTACCATTTCCTAAAGTACCTCCGCCAATTAGTACTTGTAGAGCAGGAGCTAAGAGGTTACCTACTTTTACAGACATTCCTTGAAAACCAATGTGTGCCATGTTGTGTTGTCCACACGCATTCATACATCCACTAATTTTAATAGTAATTTCTTTGTTATTAATATATTGTGGATATTCAATTTTTAAAACGCGTTCTAATTCTGTTGCAATACCCGTACTACTTGAAATACCTAAATTACAAGTATCAGTACCAGGACAAGCAGTAATATCTGTTAAGCTATTATATCCAGCTTCAGCAAATCCTAATTTAGCTAGTTCCGTATAGAAAAAAGGTATTAATTCTTCTCTTATATGACGAATTAATATATTTTGACGCAATGTAAATCGTAATTCATTTGCACCGTACTTTTTAATTAAATCGGCTAATAAACGAGCTTTATCTGTATAAAAATCTCCTAAATGTACTTTAATTCCAATGGCATATAAACCTTTTTGTTTTTGTTTAATAACATTCGTTTCTTTCCATTTTTGATAGGTTTCTTCATCTGTTACTTTAACTGAAGGAATTTTAGTAGTTTCAAATTGAATCTCTTTTTCGAAATCTGAAGTATCTATTGGGTAATTTTGATATGCAAATGCTTTTTGCTCTTTTTTGACTAATTCTAAAAAAGCATCAACACCTAGATCTTTTACTAAGAACTTTAAACGAGCTTTTGCTCTTTTTGAACGTTCACCATATCTATCAAAAACACGTAAAACACCTTCAATAGTTGGAATTAATAAATCGACTTCTAGGAAATCATATATTACATCTGCATGACGAGGTTGTGAACCTAATCCACCAGCTAATAATACTTTAAAACCTTTTACTTCTTTGCCATTTATAGTCTTTATTTTAGCAATAAAACCTAAATCATGCATAAAACTCAATGCAGTATCTTCATCTGTTGATGAAAAAGACATCTTAAATTTCCTTCCCATTTCTTGACAAATAGGGTTTCGTAAGAAAAACTGAAATGTTGCATGAGCATATGGAGTTACATCAAAAGGTTCATTTACATCAATACCTGCAGTTTCTGATGCAGTTACATTACGAACAGCATTACCACAAGCTTCACGTAAAGTAATATCATCTTTCTCTAACTGTGCCCATAATTCAGGAGTTCTATCTAAACTTACATAATGAATTTGTATGTCTTGACGAGTTGTTATATGTAAACGCCCTCGAGAATATTCATCTGATACGTCAGCAATTCGATGTAATTGTTCACTCGTAACTTTACCATAAGGTAGTTTAATGCGAATCATTTGTACACCTAATTGACGTTGCCCGTATACGCCTCTGGCTAAACGCAAATTTCTAAAGCGTTCTTCGTCTATTTGTCCTTCTTTAAATAAACGGATTTTACGTTCTAATTCTAGAATATCTTTTTCTACAATCGGGTTTTCTATTTCGGTTCTAAAACTTTGCATTCTTCTATTACTTATGAGCTTGTGAAAGCGTTATTTGTTTAATTATGTAAGAACTTTTGTTTTGCTAAAAGTTCTTCTTCTGTTTCAACATGTGCATCATCTGGTACACAACAATCTACAGGACATACTGCAGCACATTGTGGTTCTTCATGAAACCCTTTACATTCAGTGCATTTATCAGGAACTATAAAATAATATTCGTCTGATACTGGTTCTTGATCTTCATCTGCGTCTACAGCTATTCCATTTAATAATTTTATGCCACCAGTAAGCGAAGTACCTTCATTATACTTCCAATCTACAGCTCCCTCATAAATGGCTGTATTTGGGCATTCTGGTTCACAAGCCCCACAGTTGATGCATTCATCTGTTATTATAATTGCCATACTATTTTTAATTACTGAATAAAGCCAACTCCGGCAGTATTATTTGTTTTTGGGTTGATTAAAATGAAAGTTCCGTTTGCTTTATTTTTTTTATAAGAATCGAAAAACAAAGGTTTACTTACTTTTAAAGTCACATCACCTATTTCGTTTAAGGTTAATTGTGATGGATTTTCTTCTTTACCTGAAAAATCAGTTTTTATAATGGACGATAGAGACATGATTTTTGCTTGCGCATCATTTACTCCATGTTTTATATAATATTTATCGGAAGCTTGTAAAGGAGATTTATCCATCCAACAAATTGTAGCATTTAGTTCTTTTGCAATTGTAGGTTGTTCATTAGTTTTAACTAGCATATCACCTCTACTAACATTTACATTATCTTCTAAAGTAATTGTAACAGAACTTCCTCTTCTAGCTTGGAGATATTCTTTATCAAAAAAATGAATACTTTTTATTTTTGATTCTGTGGCTGATGGTAATATGGTAACGGTATCTCCAACAGCTAAATCTCCACCGTAAATTTTACCAGAATAACCTCTAAAATCATGATATTCATCTGTTTTGGGTCTAATTACAGTTTGAACAGGAAAACGTGTTTGAGATTGCTCTTGTAAATCTTCAGGTTCTAAACCTTCTAAATGGTCTAATAATGTTTCTCCTTTATACCAAGGTGTATTTTCAGATTTTTTAACAACATTGTCTCCTTTTAGAGCAGAAAGAGGAATAAAAGTTAGTTTTTGACCTTTATATGAACTTTTACTTGCTAAATACTCAATTTCATTTTTTATTTGATTGAATTTTTCTTCTGAATAATCCACTAAGTCCATTTTGTTAATAGCTATAACTACGTTTTTAACTCTTAATAATGTGTTTATGAAAAAGTGACGATATGTTTGTTCAATAACTCCATTACGAGCATCAATTAATACAATAGAAGCTTGTGAATTTGAAGCACCAGTAACCATGTTTCTGGTGTATTCAATATGACCAGGAGTATCAGCAATGATAAAACTCGTTTTTGGAGTTGAAAAATATATATGTGCTACATCAATGGTGATTCCTTGTTCTCTTTCGGCAACTAAACCGTCAGTGGCTAATGAAAAATCTAAATAATCAAAACCTCTTTGCTTACTTTTTTCTTCAATAGCTTCTAGTTTATCATCTGTCAATGAATTGGTATCATATAAAATACGACCAATTAAAGTACTTTTACCATCATCTACACTTCCTGCTGTTGCTATTTTTAGTACGTTCATTTTATTACTGTTTGCTATTCGCCTTTGGCTTTTAGCTTAATTTGTATTCTTTTTAATTTTTGCTATCAACAAGTTTTTAAAAATATCCTTGTTGTTTTCGTTTTTCCATAGCTGCTTCCGATCGTTTATCATCTATTCGAGCACCTCTTTCAGATATAGTTGATACTTTAATTTCATTAACAACTGTATTTATATCTGTGGCGTTTGAAAGTACAGCAGCTGTACAACTCATGTCTCCAACTGTTCTAAAACGAACCATTCGTTCTTGTACAACTTCATCTTCATCTCTATATACTACTTCATCTTCGGCAGACCAGATAAGTCCATCTCTTATAAAAGTAGCTCTCTTATGGGCAAAGTATATAGAAGGAATTTCAATATCTTCACTCTTAATGTATGACCATACATCTAATTCTGTCCAGTTTGAAATAGGGAAGACACGTACATTTTGTCCTAAGTCAATTTTTCCATTTAACATGTCGAATAATTCAGGACGTTGATTTTTTTCATCCCATTGACCAAAATCATCGCGAACAGAAAAAATACGTTCTTTGGCTCTTGCTTTTTCTTCATCTCTACGCGCTCCGCCGATACATGCATCAAACCCGAATTCATCAATGGCATCTAATAAGGTTTCGGTTTGTAGCATGTTTCGGCTGGCGTATTTTCCTGTTTCTTCTTTTACTTTTCCATTGTCAATGTTGTCTTGAACATTTCTAACGATTAGTTCAACACCTAATTCATTAGCTAAGCGATCTCTAAATTCAATAGTTTCAGGAAAATTATGACCCGTATCTATGTGCATTAAAGGAAATGGAATTTTAGCTGGGTAAAATGCCTTTTGAGCGAGTCGTACCAGTGTTATACTATCTTTCCCCCCAGAAAATAGTAGCACTGGTTTCTCAAATTGAGCGACTACCT
The DNA here is from genome assembly GCA_947504185.1 of uncultured Tenacibaculum sp. Taxonomy (GTDB): domain Bacteria; phylum Bacteroidota; class Bacteroidia; order Flavobacteriales; family Flavobacteriaceae; genus Polaribacter. The sequence goes on from CANNGJ010000022.1 coordinate 29,280, forward strand.
CTCTAAAGATATATATGGCTTCACTCTCTAAAGTTCCTACTTTTATTGTTTTTGTATTCATAATCATATCTTTTAAATATGTAAACCACATTCTCTATTACTTTCTACTTTTGTTGGGTCGAAATATTTGAATTCATTTGGTAATCCTTGTTTACTCAAGTATGCATCTAAATCTTCATCAGACCAGTTGTAAAATGGACTTACTTTTAAAACTCCATCTTTACTAAAAGAGAGTACACCAATACTATCTCTATATGCTGTTTGTCCTTTTCTTAAATTGGTAAACCATACCTCTGGTTGATGTTCTTCCATGGCTCTTCTAAAAGGTTCTAGCTTTACTTGCTCCGTAAATACTTCATGCTTTGGATCTTCTATAGATGGAAGGCCTAAGATTTGATTTCTGTGTCCTACCGTTTGTTTCGGTACATATAAATGAACGTTTAAGTTCAATGTCTCAATCAATTCTTCAGCATGCTTATATGTTTGCGGTGTATTATAACCAGTATCACACCAAATTACTTTTATAGAAGGATTCTCTTTAGCTATTAAGTGTAATATTGCAACTTCATAAGGCCTAAAGTTAGTAGTGATAATTGTTTTCTTTTTTAGATCGAACACCCATTCTACAATTTGTTTTGGAGTTAGCTTTTCTAACCCTCTATTTAATTCTTCAATATTTAACTGACTTTCTAAACTCATTTTTTGCCCCATTTTATTTTATTCCAAACTCTTTCATGAAAAAAATATAATACCATTTTTGTTACCAATTCTATACTTCCTATTGAAAAAGCGGTGACTATTTCTCCTGTAACTATCCACGAAATTAAAATCGTATCTAAAGTGCCTATTACACGCCAGCTAACTGATTTTATAACACTTCGTAATGGATTATCCGAAGATTTATCTAGTTTATAATTTTTCTTATTTTCTATTATTTGTTCTAATATCATTTTTAAAATGCTATTACCCTATCGGGTAACTAGGTTTTAAGAATTGACAAATGTATACATTCATTTTAAATGCGAAAACATTTATTTGAAAATTTTACAATAGCATAACATTTGTGTTATTTTACACTAAATCGGCAAGTGTATTATTACGAAGTACTTGTAGGGTATTGTCTCTAACTTGAATCATTAATTTATGTACTGAACATGCGTCTTCATCAGGACAATCATCACATTTTTCATAATAATTCAAACTAACACAAGGTAGCATAGCAATAGGGCCTTCTAAGGTTCTAATAACATCTGTCATTTTAATTTCGGAAGCTTCTTTTAACATGTAATATCCGCCTCCCTTTCCTTTTTTGGCTCCTAAAAACCCTGCTTTACGTAAGGTAAGTAATATACTTTCTAAAAACTTATGTGATATATTTTCACTTTCGGAAATAGTAGCAATTTGTACTTTTTCTCCTTTTTCTTGTCTTGCAATAAAGGCTAATGCCTTTAAACCATATTTTGTTTTCTTAGAAAGCATATTACAAAAATACACTTTAATTTATTTTTATCTACCCAATGCTTGCTTTAAATCGTTAATAATATCTTCTACATTTTCTAATCCAACTGAGCAACGAACTAACCCGCCAGTTATTCCTACTTCTAATCGATCTTCTATACTTAATTTACTATGAGTAGTAGATGCTGGATGCGTTACTATGGTTCTGGTATCTCCTAAATTTGCAGATAAGGAGCACATTTTAATGGCGTTTAAAAATGTACGCCCAGCTTCAATTCCACCATTTATTTCAAAAGCAACAATATTTCCTCCTAATCGCATTTGCTTTTTTGCAATTTCATGTTGTGGGTGAGATGCTAAAAAAGGATATTTTACCAAGTTCACTTTTGGATGATCTTCTAAAAACTGTGCAACTTTTAAAGCATTTTCGCAATGTTTTTCTACTCGAATACTAAGGGTTTCTAAACTTTTTGATAATACCCATGCATTGAATGGAGACATTGCTGGTCCTGTATTTCTGGAAAATAAATAGATTTCTCTTATTAAATCTTCTTTTCCTACGGTAACCCCTCCTAAAACTCTTCCTTGTCCATCAATTAATTTAGTGGCGGAATGAATAACCAAATCTGCTCCAAATTTTATTGGGTTCTGCAAGTATGGTGTAGCAAAACAATTATCAATCACTAACAATAAATTATACTTTTTAGCTATAGTTCCAAGTATTTCCAAATCTAAAATATCAACAGCTGGATTTGTTGGAGTTTCTGCATATAAAACCTTAGTACTAGGTTTAATTAAACTCTCAATTTTTTCAGGTTCAGAAATTTTAAAATAACTGGTTTCAATATTCCATTTAGGTAAATACTTAGTAAATAAACTATGCGTTGATCCAAATATTGATCTGCATGAAACAATATGATCTCCAGCATTTAATAATGCGCCAAAAGTAGAAAATACCGCCGCCATTCCTGTAGCAAAAGCATAACCCGCTTCAGCCCCTTCCATAGCTACAATTTTATTCACAAACTCTGTTGTGTTTGGATTCGAAAATCTACTGTATAAATTTTTTTCCTTTTCTTCAGCAAAAGAAGCACGCATATCTTCAGCATCATCAAATACAAAACTAGAAGTTAAGTATAGAGGGGTAGAATGCTCTGAAAACTGTGACCGTTCTGTTTGTGTTCTAATGGCTTGTGTTTCGAAATGATTATCGCTCATATCTTTATTTTTTTATGATGCTATACGTCTAATTATTATTTTTAGCTAATCGTAAAATGTCTCCAAATACACCTCTAGCAGTTACTTCAGCACCAGCACCAGCTCCTTGAATTACAATAGGTTGTTCTCCATAAGATTCAGTATATATTTCAAAAATAGCATCTGATTCTTTTAAGCTCCCTAATGGAGAGCTTTGAGGAACCGAGACTAATTTTACATCTAAATTACCTTTAGTTTGTTGTAAATCTCCCGATAAATCACCAACATATCTCAGTACATGATTTGGTTCTTGATTGTTTTTTTGCTCTTGAAATACCGTGTTTAATTTTTCTAAATCACCCAGAAACTCATTAGAAGAAATATTTCGAAATTCTTTTGGAATTAAGTTTTCTATAGAAATATCCTCAAATTCATTTTCTAAATCTAGCTCTCTAGCTAAAATCAGTAGCTTTCTTGCAACATCATTTCCACACAAATCTTCGCGAGGATCTGGTTCTGTAAACCCTTTGTCTATAGCTTCTTGTAATACCGTTGAAAACGGAACTTCATCACTAGAAAAACGATTAAAAATATAACTTAAAGAGCCCGAAAATACACCTCTTATACGTGTAATGTTTTCACCAGAATCGTGTAATAACTTAATCGTATCTATTAAAGGTAAACCAGCGCCCACATTGGTTTCGTATAAATAACTTTTTTTAGTTTGTTCTAATGTTTCGCGTAATTTTTTATAAAAATCATACGATATTGTATTGGCTATCTTATTAGAAGAAACTAAATCAAACCCTGCTTCAATTAATGGAATATAATTGTTTGTAAATTCTTTGCTAGCTGTATTGTCTACCGCAATTAAGTTTTCTAAATGATTTTGTTCTGCATAATCGATAATATCTTGAACCGTAGTGCTTGTTATTTGAGATTTTTCCAAATCATTACTCCAGTTAGTGTTAGCACCATCTTTTGTTAAGAGTACTTTTTTAGAATTAGCAATGGCAAATATATTCAACTGTATTTTACGTTTTTCTAAAATAGTTTGGGTACTTTCTATTATTTGGTTGATTAGAGTTCCTCCAACTAAGCCTTTTCCAAAAACAGCGATATTAATTTTTTTAGAAACACCAAATACCTGACCATGAATTACATTTAAAGCCTTGTGTAACTGACTCTTTTTAACTACTAAACTTACATTTTTTCCTGTAATGGTGTTGTTGAATAAAAGAGGCGTAATTTGATTTTTAATCAACGAATTATATGAGTTATGAAACTCACTTAAATCTTGACCAACGATTGAAATAATAGCTACGTTTTCTACTATAGAAATTTTATTAACATCTTTCGTGTAAAAATCGTTTTCAAACTCTTGTTCTAGAGTTTTTACTGCTTGTTCGGCATTACTTTTATCTACCACTAAACCAATACCTCTTTCTGATGATCCTTGAGAAATAAGGCTTACACTAATTCCGTTATTACTTAAAGTTCTAAAAATACGTGCATCAACGCCTACTTTACCTAATAAACCTCGTCCTTCAAAATTTAATAAAGCAACATTTTCTAAAACAGATAACGATTTTATTCCTTTAGAAGTAGATTTAGCTGTGATTAAAGTTCCGTTGTCATTCGGTTTAAACGTATTTAAAATTCGCAGATTAATGTTTTTTTCTAATAGAGGGATAATAGTTTTAGCGTGCAAAATGCTTGCTCCAAAATTTGCTAATTCATTGGCTTCCGAAAAAGATAGTTTTTCAATCTTTTTAGCATCACTCACTAAATCGGGATTTGCAGTAAAAATACCATCAACATGCGTGTAGTTTTGTAATTCTTCGGCATCTAAATAATTTGCTAAAAGAGCCGCGGTATAATTACTTCCATTTCTTCCAAGAGTGGTTGTTTCGTTTTTTAAATTGGAAGCGATAAAGCCAGAAACTACATTTACAGTTGTTCCATTAAATTGTTTAAAATGCTTTTTTACATTTTCTTTTGAAATTTCTATAATGGGTTGAGCATTTCCAAAATTATCATCGGTTTTAAGTAAATCTCTAGTGTCGGTAGCATTTGCAAGTATCCCTTTTTGATTTAGTAATTCAGTAATTGTTTTTATTGATAAGAGCTCACCATGTGCCAGTACTTCATCTTTTATTTTAGTACTATAATCACCTAATAAACTTACTCCTTCAAATAATTTTTCTAAGCGAGAGAATTCTGAAGAAAAATCAACTAATGGAGTTAGCAAAGATTGATCTCGTTTAAAAGCTTCTAATTGCTCTTGATATGTTTTATTATTAGCAGCTTTGTTTAAAAGTTCCTCCAGTGTATCTGTAGCATTTCCTCTAGCAGAAACTACCACGGCGATGTTATCTCCTTCACTAATTTTATTTTCAATAATATCTATTACTTTAGGGATTCCTTTATTGGATAAAGACTTTCCACCAAATTTTAAAATTTTCATTTTTTTGTTTTTTGAATTTTTATTGAATATGGGTTCAATAATTTCTTCTAGTTGTTTGTATTCAATCAAAAAAGCATCGTGCCCATGATCGGAATTAATTTCGTTGTAGGTTACATTTGGGTGTACAGCAGCCAACTCTTTTTGTGTTTCTCTATTTTCTTCAGCAGTAAAAAACAAATCAGAATCAACTCCAATAATGTGAATATCAGCATTAATAGTCTCCAACACATTTAAAACTTCTCGTCCTTTAGTTGCATCAATTGTTTTTAATAATTGATTCATTAATTTATAGGAAGCTAATTGATAGCGTTCTTGTAATTTTTTACCATGGTGTAATAACCAACTCTCAACATTAAACAATTGTAATTCTTCACTTTTTGAACGCTGAAAACGCTTTTTAAATGATTCGGGCGTACGATAACAAAGCATAGCATGCATACGAGCATCATGTACAGGGTTGTTTGAGTTGGTTAAAAATTGTTCTTGAATTTGACAGTTAGCAATTAACCAATCGGTAGATTTCCAATCGGTAGCAACAGGGATTAAATGTTGTGTTATATTTGGATTTGCTACAGCCATTTCCCAAGCGATTCCTCCACCTAAAGAACCGCCGATTAAAGCAAAAAGTTTTTTAATATTTAATTGCTTCAATCCAAGTAAAAAAATATTGGCAACATCTTTAGCTACAAAGCTTTTATAATCATCTATTAAAAAATTATCATATCCATTTCCTGGGATGTTAAAACATAGAATGCTGTACTTTTGAGTATCAATTGCTTTGTGTTTTCCAACAATGTCTTTCCACCATCCGTTTTTTTCAGCAACATTACTATTACCAGTTAATGCATGATTTATAAGAACAACAGGAGCAGTACCCAGCTTTTTTCCAAACAACTGATAACTTAATGGGATATCGTTGAACTGCGTACCACTTTCTGTTGTATAACTAAGAATATTTATATGTAACAATTGATTACTCATACCTAAATTTGCTATGCTAAAATTTCAGAATTGATTTTAATAAAAGCTTCTTTTAAATCAGACTTTAAATCTTTAAGATCCTCTATACCTACAGATAAACGAATTAAGTCTTCGGTAACACCTGCGCTTGCTTGTTCTTCTGAATCTAACTGTTGATGCGTAGTACTTGAAGGGTGTATGATTAAAGATTTTGTATCTCCAATGTTTGCTAATAAAGAGAATACTTTGGTGGTGTCGGCTATTGTTTTTGCTGCTTCAAATCCACCTTTAGCTCCAAAGGTTACAATTCCACTTTGGCCATTTGGCAAGTATTTATCTGCTAACGATTTATATTTGCTGCTTTCTAACCCTGGGTAATTTACCCAAGCTACTTCTTCTTGTTTTTCTAACCATTTAGCTAAGGCTAATGCATTTTCTGAATGTTGTTTTATTCTTACAGATAAAGTTTCTAAACCTTGAATAATATTAAAAGCATTGGTTGGGCTTAAAGCGCCTCCAAAATCACGTAAGCCTTCTAAAATTAGTTTAAAAGTATAAGAAGCTGAGCCCAAGGTTTCATAGTATTTTAAACCATGATAGCCTGCAGAAGGTTCGGTAAATTCAGGAAATTTTCCATTTGCCCAGTTAAAAGTACCAGCATCAATAATAGCACCTCCTAATGAATTTCCTTGACCTCCAATGTATTTGGTTAGAGAATGGATTACAATATCAGCTCCGTGTTTAATTGGATTTAAAAGAGCTGGAGTAGCTACTGTATTATCAACAATAAAAGGAACTTCAGCTTTTTTTGCGTGCTTAGAAATTTCTTGTAAATCTAATACGTCTAGCTTTGGGTTTCCTAGAGATTCTACAAAGAAAGCTCTTGTGTTTTCTTGTACTGCATTGACAAAATTCTCTGGATTAGAAGCATCTACAAAAGTGGTAGTAATACCAAGTCTAGGTAAAGTAACACTTAGTAAATTATATGTTCCTCCATATAAACTACTTGATGCTACAATATGATCTCCAGCTTTTAGTAAGGTTAATAACCCTGTTGAAATAGCCGCTGTTCCTGAGGCAAAAACAACAGCCCCAATTCCGCCTTCTAAAGCAGCTAATCGTTCTTGTAAAATTTGATTAGTAGGATTATTTAATCTCGTATAAATAAAACCTAATTCTTTTAATGAGAAAAGGTTAGCCGCGTGTTCTGAATTGTTAAAAACATACGAAGTCGATTGATAAATTGGAACAGCTCTTGTTCCTGATGTTTGTGTTACATCATGCCCTGCATGCAACGCATTTGTTGCAAATTTTAGTGTACTCATTTTTCTTGTTTTTGAGTTAATGAAAAAATTAAAACAAAAGTCAAATGCATCAAATAATTTGATGTACTTACTAGAAAAATGTTATAAAGAATTATACAATTACAGATGAGTAATTGTGTTTGAGTTATCTATCCAATTTCTGATAAATGAATCTGAAATTAAGTAGAATTTAGCACCTTCTTTGTTTAGAACAAAGGGTTGCTAAGGCTTCATAGGGTCTAATCCCTCCACCTTTCTTGATAACATTGTCAATAAGTGATGAACTTTCTGAGCACAAATATTCAGTCATAAAAATTTAATATCCAAACTTTTTATGATATTTTTTTCTTCTAAAGTTTTATATACTACGTATATAGATTTTTAATTTTAATTCTTTTTTAACAAAAAGCTTTTTTAGATATGAATTTAATCTATAACTTTGCGACTGATTTTTGAGGAAAAATTTGATCTGATTGCGACCTCTTTAAAAAAATGCTAAAGCAGTAATTTTCTACTTCTTTTAGCGACCAAGCAATTCAAGTTTTTCTTCCGTTAATTTTTAAAAAGAAGTTTATGTCATATTTATTTACTTCAGAAAGTGTTTCTGAAGGACATCCAGATAAAGTAGCAGATCAGATTTCTGATGCTTTGATAGATAATTTTTTAGCTTTTGATTCAACATCTAAAGTAGCTTGTGAAACATTAGTTACTACTGGTCAAGTTGTATTGGCAGGTGAGGTAAAGTCTAAAACATATTTAGATGTTCAGAAAATTGCAAGAGATGTAATTAACAAAATAGGATATACCAAAAGCGAATATATGTTTGATGGTAGTTCTTGTGGAGTTTTTTCGGCAATTCATGAGCAATCACCAGATATTAATCAAGGTGTAGAAAGAGCAAACCCAGAAGATCAAGGAGCAGGTGACCAAGGAATGATGTTTGGTTATGCTACTGATGAAACGGATAATTATATGCCTTTAGCGTTAGAATTATCACATCGTTTATTAATTGAATTAGCTGAGTTACGTAGAGAGAATAAGGATATTACTTATTTACGACCAGATGCTAAATCTCAAGTAACTATTGAATATTCTGATGATAATGTACCGCAAAGAATTGATGCCATTGTTATTTCTACACAGCACGATGATTTTGATGCAAATGAAGTGGTAATGTTAGCAAAAATTAAATCTGATATTGTTTCTATCTTAATACCAAGAGTCGTTGCTAAATTACCAGCAAATATTCAGGCATTATTTACTGATAATATTACATATCACATTAACCCAACAGGAATTTTTGTTATTGGTGGGCCTCATGGAGATACTGGTTTAACAGGACGTAAAATTATTGTAGATACGTATGGAGGAAAAGGAGCACATGGTGGTGGAGCTTTCTCTGGAAAAGACCCTTCTAAAGTAGATCGTTCTGGTGCATATGCAACACGTCATATTGCTAAAAATTTAGTAGCTGCTGGTTTATGTAAAGAAATATTGGTACAGGTTTCTTACGCTATTGGTGTAGCAAAACCAACAAGTATTAATGTTGAAACTTATGGAACTGCTACGGTTGATATGACTGATGGAGAGATTAGCAAAGTAGTAGAAACTATTTTTGATATGCGTCCGTATTTTATTGAACAACGTTTAAAATTAAGGTCACCTATTTATTCGGAAACTGCTGCTTACGGTCATATGGGAAGAACACCAGAAAAGAAGATAGTTACTTTTTCTAACCCAATGGGAGAAACTATTGAGAGAGAAGTTGAAACATTTACTTGGGAAAAGTTAGATTATGTAGATAAAGTAAAAGAGAGTTTTAATTTATAATTAAACTCCATCCAGTTAATTTTATAAAAGAAAAGCCTTGACATTGTCAAGGCTTTTCTTTTATATAGGTATACCTTACTATTTTATCTGAAAGATAAAAGGCATTCTAGCTTGAATTCCCTTTAAGTTTTTCATTTGATTTATGTTGTTGAATAATTGGTAATTCTCATCACCCAAAGCTTCTTTTAAAATCTCCTCTTTAGAAACTTTTGCAAAAGGAGAAAACTTTAAGGCATCCTTTAAATCTTTTTTGTAACTAGGGTAGTTGCGAACTTTGTAATTATCTATTTCTGCTAATTCAGCAGCAGCTTTTATAGCGTCATTTAAACTACCTAGTTTATCAATAAGTCCTTTTTCTATAGCTTCACTACCTGTCCAAACTCTACCTTGAGCAACTTCATTTACTTGTTCAAAAGTCATGTTTCTACCTTTAGCAACTCGGTTAACAAAAGTTTTATAAATATCTTCAACACCTTCTTTAGTTACATCGTAAAACTTCTGATTCATAGGTTCAAAAACACTGTAATTAGGACTGTTGTTAGTAGAAACTTGTTCTGCATTAATACCAATATTATCGGCAAACTTGTTAAAGTTAGGAATAGCTCCAAAAACTCCAATAGAACCTGTAATTGTAGATGGTTCAGCAATAATTTCATCAGCATTACAAGCAATATAATAACCACCAGAAGCAGCTAAGTTACCCATAGAAACTACTAAGGGTTTATCCTTTTTAGCTAATTCTAATTCTCTCCAAATTAACTCAGAAGCTAAAGCAGATCCTCCTGGAGAATTAACACGTAATACAATTGCTTTAACTTTGTCGTCTTTTCTAGCCTTACGAATTGCTTTGTTAATTAATCCTTGACCAATAATATCTTCATTACCTTCTCCATACATTATTTGTCCTTGAGCATAGATTACTGCAATTTTATCTTTTGCCGTAGAAGATATTCTTCCTTTTCCTGATTTAACATAATCTTGTAAGGAAATAGTGTTTACTTTTTTATCAGAACCAGACTTTAATTTTTCTTTGTATTCGTCCTCATAAATTATAGCATCCACTAAATTATTTTCTTTAGCTAGAGTAGCATTTCTCCCGTTTGCATTATCAGCAATTAAATTTAATTGTTCTGTAGAAAGATTTCTGCTTTTACTAATATCTTCAGTAATTTCAGTCCAAATCGAATTTAAAAAAGAGGTTGTTTGCTCACGATTAGCCTCGCTCATTTTATTTGTTAAATAAGGTTCAACAGCACTTTTATATTTTCCGTGACGAATTACTTCCATTTTAATACCGTACTTATCTTCAAAGTCTTTATAGTATAAGATTTCTGTTGATAAACCTTTAAAGTCAATTGCTCCAACTGGGTTTAAGAATAGACTATCGGCAACAGAACTTAAATAGTAGTTTTTTTGAGAATATACATCGTTGTAAGCATATACAAACTTTCCACTTTCTTTAAACTCTTCAATTTTATTTCTAATAGCTTGAGTTTGTGCAATACCAGCATTTACTGCCGTAGTGTTAATACTAATACCTTTAATTTTAGCATCAGTTTTCGCATTTTCTATGGCATTAATAATTTTGTTTAAAGCTAATTTATCATCAGTCAATTCTAGAGCCTGAGCTAAAGGGTTATTGTCTTTAGGTGCGTAATCTTTTATTGGAGTAGATAAATCTAATTCTAAAACTGAGTTTGATTTTACAACTACTTCATCACCTGATCCCATAATGGCAGCGATGGCAAAGAAAAATAAAAAGAGTAAAAATATGGCAATAAAAAAGCCAAGAATAGATGCTAATAAATTTCTTAAAAACTTCATGTTGAATAGTTAATTTTTTTGACAAATATACATTATTTAACAATGTAGCTATTAAGTAGTAGCTAACGGTTTATGTTAGAGAAGTTTCCTAATCTCATTCTGTATTTTTGTTGTGCAAACATAAAATAATTAAAAAGCTTATAGTTAACTTCATATCCATAATTAATATGTGGGCTATAGTCAATTTGATTTTCATATATATTAGGATCGAAGCTTAGAGGATTATTGGCTCTGTTATTCCAAATAGGTACGATCATACGGTTTTTGTTTTCTAAATAAATTTGAGAATAAAAACCTTCTGGTTTTGCTATAGAGTTTAGGTAAGCAGTAAAACCAGGATCAATAATAATAATTTCATATTCTAAACTATCGTTTTTTATAACAACAGGTTCTTCTTTAGTTTGTGAGTTGTTTTTTATAGGTGACGTTCCACAAGCATAAAAAGTAATAAATGCTATTAAAACTAACGAAGTGTATTTTAAAACTTTCATAATCGATGAGATTTATTGTAATACAAGTTGCAAAAATTATTCCGTTTTTCATTGATTTTTAAATGGTTTAACAGTAATTTTCAGCTTTAAATTTATAAAAATGAAAAAAAGATGCTTTTGGGTTAGTGATGATCCTTTATATATTGAATACCATGATCAAGAATGGGGAGTACCAACTTTTGATGATACAGAGTTGTTTGAGTTTTTAATCCTAGAAACTTTTCAAGCAGGTCTTAGTTGGATTACTATTTTAAAGAAAAGAGAAAATTTTAGAAAGGCTTTTGATAATTTTGATTATAAAAAAATTGCAAACTATTCTGAAGAGAAGTATGAAGAATTATTGCAAGATGCTGGAATTATCAGAAATAAATTAAAGATAAAAAGTGCAATTACTAATGCGAAGCTTTTTATGGAAGTTCAACAAGAATTTGGTTCTTTCTCTAAATTCTTTTGGAATTATACCAACGGAAAACCAATTGTAAATGTTTTTGATAAAAGAGAAGATGTTCCAGCAACAACAGAGTTATCAGACAAAATATCAAAAGATTTAAAAAAGAAAGGGTTTAAGTTTGTAGGATCAACAGTTATTTATGCATACATGCAGTCTATGGGTATGGTAAACGATCATACAACAGATTGTTTTAGGTATAAGGAAGTTTAAAATTTGTACATTTAGCCTCAGAAAAATCAAAATAAAATGAAATTAAAACATGTTTTTTATTCAGTTGCAGTAGCAGGATTGTTAACCTCTTGTGCAGTTGATAAAAAGGAAGAAAAGCAACCAGAAGAAATAACTAAGGCAGAATTTAATTATGTAGTTGAACAGTTTGCAGATGTGCGCGTAATGCGTTATCAAATTCCTGGATTTGACGAATTAACTTTAAAAGAAAAAAAGTTAGTGTACTATTTAACACAAGCTGGTTTAGCAGGTCGTGATATTATGTGGGATCAAAATTATCGTCATAATTTAGAGATCAGAGCAGCTTTAGAAAATATCAATAACACTTATAAAGGAGATAGAGATAGTAAGGAATTCCAAGATTTTAAAACTTACTTAAAAAGAGTTTGGTTTTCAAACGGAATCCACCATCACTATTCAAATGATAAGATTAAACCTGCTTTTTCTAAAGAATATTTAGAAGGTTTATTAAAAGACACAAATACAACTTTATCAGCAGCAGCATTAGCTGTAATTTTTAATGATAAAGATGCTAAAAAGGTAAATAAGAAAGCTGGAGTTGATAATGTATTGGCTTCTGCTGTTAACTTTTATGGGCCAGATGTTACTAGTACTGAGGTAGCTGATTTTTACGCAAAAGCTTATAAAGGTCCAAAAGATCAACCAATTGAAGCTGGATTAAATTCTAAACTAGTTCGTGAAAACGGAAAGTTAGTTGAAAAAGTATGGAAATCTGGAGGAATGTATGGGGAGGCAATCGATAAAATTATTGGTTGGTTAGAAAAAGCAAAAGGTGTTGCTGAAAACGAAAAGCAAGCAGAAGCTTTAGGTTTGTTAATTGAGTATTATAAAACAGGTAGCTTAGATACTTGGGATAAATATTGTATTGCTTGGGTAACTTCTACCGAAGGAAATATCGATTGGATTAATGGTTTTATCGAGGTGTATAACGATCCAAAAGGATATCGTGGTTCTTATGAAACAATTGTAGAAATTAAAGATTTTGATATGTCTCGTAAAATGGCTGTTTTATCTGAAAACGCACAATGGTTTGAAGATAATTCACCTTTAGATGAAAGTCATAAGAAGAAAAATGTAGTAGGTGTTTCTTATAAAACTGTGAATGTTGCTGGTGAAGCAGGAGATGCTTCTCCAAGCACACCAATTGGAGTGAACTTACCAAATAATAACTGGATTCGTCAAGAGCATGGATCTAAATCGGTTTCATTAGGAAATATTACAAATGCTGATAATAATGCTGGAGGTACAGATCGTTTAAAAGAGTTTGCAAACGATCAAGAAGAGATTGATTTAGAAATTAAATACGGTCAAAAAGCTGATAAATTACACACAGCTTTACATGAAGTTGTTGGGCATGCATCAGGTACTATTAACAAAGGTATTGGTCAGCCAAAAGAAACATTACAAAATTATGCTTCTACCATGGAAGAAGGTCGTGCTGATTTAGTAGGACTGTATTACTTAATGGATCCTAAATTACAAGAATTAGGATTAGTTGATAATTGGGAAAATATAGGTAAAGCTGCTTATGATGGATATATCAGAAATGGATTGCTGACACAATTAGTGCGTATTAATTTAGGGGATGATATTGAGGAAGATCATATGGTAAACCGTCAATGGGTTTCTGCTTGGGCTTTTGAGCAAGGAGAAAAGGATAATGTAATTGAGAAGATTACACGTGATGGAAAAACATATTATAATATTAATGATTATAAAAAGCTACGTGAAATTTTCGGGCGTTTATTAAAAGAAGCGCAACGTATTAAGTCTGAAGGAGATTTTGAAGCTGCGAAAGCTTTAGTAGAAGGTTACGGAGTTAAGGTAAATCAAGATTTGCATAAAGAAGTTTTAAAAAGAAACGAAAAGTTTACTGCTGCTCCTTACCGTGGATTTGTAAATCCAGTATTAGAAACAGTTAAAGATACTGATGGAAATATTACGGATGTGAAAGTTACACAACCAAAAACATTCGAAGAGCAAATGAAATTCTATGCTAAGAATTATAATTTCTTACCAACTAAGAACTAATTTTTTTCGAAATAATAAATGTTTAAAACCGATACTGAATTCAGTGTCGGTTTTTTGTATTTTTAAAGCATAAAGAAAATACGAATGGGAAAAAAGATTAAAGATCCTGGGTTAGGACATAATTCTAAAAAGAATATTAAAGGAATTGTAAATAAAGACGGAAGTTCTAATGTAATTCATATAAATAAGAAGTTTAATTTAGACGATTTATATACCTTTTTTATAGAATTATCCTGGTGGCAATTTTTTCTACTTATTGTATTAGGGTATACCTTTTTAAATGTAATTTTTGGTTTTGTTTATATGGCAATTGGTATTGAAGAAATAACACCATCGAGAGGAAATTTCATTGATGATTTTTTAAACGGTTTTTTCTTTAGTGCTCAAACGTTAACTACTGTTGGTTATGGCGGAATTGCACCACAAGGTGTTACAGCAAATTTAATTGCAGCTTTTGAAGCGATGATAGGGTTACTTAGTTTCTCTTTTATTACTGGGTTATTATATGGTCGGTTTTCAAAAGCAAAAGCAGCAATTCATTTTAGCGATAATATAATTTTACGTGATTTTAAAGAACATAGAGCAATTATGTTTCGATTAATGAATAGTAGAAAAACAGTAATGATTGAGCCAGAAATATCTGTAACACTTTCCATCAATGAAAAAGATAAAAATGGAGAGTATAAAAGAGAATTTTATCGTTTAAAGTTAGAGCGAGATAAAATAATGTACTTACCTACGGTTTGGACAATTGTACACGAAATA
Organism: uncultured Tenacibaculum sp.; assembly: GCA_947504185.1. GTDB lineage: Bacteria > Bacteroidota > Bacteroidia > Flavobacteriales > Flavobacteriaceae > Polaribacter. The sequence continues at coordinate 44,307 of CANNGJ010000022.1, forward strand.
GATGAAAAAAGTCCGTTATTTAAGTATTCTGATAAAGAAATAGAAAACTTAGAAGCAAAGCTCTATGGACTTATACAGTATCATGAAGAATCTTTTGGGCAAAAAGTATATCAAATAACTTCTTATGATTTTGATGATTTAATCTCGGGAGTAAAATATAAAAAATCATTTCAGTTTAATGAAGAAGGATATACTGTTTTAGATCACGAAAAATTGAATGAAGTAGAAAAGATAAATTAACCTTTAATCAAAAATTTCGAAAGAAATAATAAAGCGATAACAGCTATAATTCCAATAGCTACATATAAAGCTCCATTCTGGTAGTGTTTTTTGTTGTTCTTAGCGTCCTTTTTGTAGCTAAAAATCATCAAACCTGTAAAAGCAATAATAAATAAACTAGCAAAAATAATTCTACCAGTTGTAAACATTTTAGCAGCAATAAGTGTAAACATAAAATTGTATTTTTAGCAAAGTTAAAGAATGATTTTAGAATGAAGAAAACTAAAACAGCAATTGTTTTCGGAGCTACATCTGGTATAGGTAAAAACTTAACTGAGTTATTGGTTAAAGATGGATACATAGTTGCAGTTACAGGGAGAAGATTAGAAAAGTTAGAAGCGTTAAAAGAGCAATATCCTAATCAAGTAATTGTTAAGCAAAATGATATTACTCAAGTTGAAAAACTTGAAGGTGTTTTTAATGATTTAATCAACGAACTAGGTGAAGTGCATTTAATTATTCATTCATCAGGTGTCGGAGAAGTAAATACCAAGTTAGTTTGGGATATTGAAAGCAAAACAGTTCAAACAAATGTTGTTGGTGCAACTAAGTTATACGGATTGGCTTATAACTTGTTTAAAAAGCAACAATTTGGCCATTTAGTAGGGATTTCATCAATAGCTTCACTTCGAGGTAATAGAGCTGCACCTTCATACTTTGCATCAAAAGCATATCAAAAAGCATATTTAGAGAGCTTATATATTAAAACAAAAACGATAAAATCTAAAAAGGTTTTTATTACTGATATTCGTCCAGGATTTGTAGATACAGCGATGGCTTTAGGAGATGGGATTTTTTGGATGGTTTCTCTTGAAAAAGCTACAAATCAAATTTACTCAGCAATTAAAAAGAAAAAACGAGTAGCTTATATTTCTAAAAGATGGAGGCTGATTGCTTGGGTTTTAAAGATAGTACCGGCACGCTTATTAAAAATGGCAACCTAAATGAAAAAGAAAAATTTAATAGTTTTCGATATAGATGATACTTTAACTAAAAGCGAAAATCAACATCAACAATCGTACGTGGATGCGATGTTGCATTTCGGAATATCAGAAATTAATAAAAATTGGAAAACGTATAAAAATATGACAGACAGTTATATTTTAAAGAAAAACTATGAAGCTAATTTTAAAAAGGATTTCAACAACTCGTTTATTCCTGAATTTGAAATCAAAATGGCAGAATTATTTTTAGCACTTCCAAAAACTAAAGAAATAAACGGAGCAGGTAAAGTGGTTGATTTTTTTATGAGAGAAACTGATTACGCCATTTGTTTTGCTACAGGCTCTTTGTTGAAGCCTGCTTTAATAAAATTAGAACAAGCGAATATTAATTTTGTTCCTAACTTGGTTGAAGCTTCAAATAATTTTTATACCAGAGAAGAAATCGTTAGCTCAGCTATTCAAAAAGCAAAAACATATTTTTCGGTTAAGGAGTTTGAAAATATCATCTCGGTAGGAGATGGTATTTGGGATTTAAGAACAGCCAAAAATTTAGGAACTTACTTTTTAGGGATTAGAGATAAAAACTTACAAGACTTTCAAGAAGAAAACATAAAAAGTCATATTAGTGATTGGATTAATTTTGACTTTAATGAAATACAAACTCAACTAGAAATTATATAAAATGAAAAACAAAATAAAAGCGGTGCATGAATTTCATTCAGCATTTAAATTAAACATTCAAAACGAACCAACGGTTGCTATTTCTAATGACAGGAAACAGTTGCGTTTTGAATTAATGAAAGAGGAAAACGAAGAGTATTTAGAGGCAGCAAAAAACAATGATTTAGTTGAGGTTGCTGATGCGTTAGGTGATATGTTGTATATTTTATGTGGTACTATTATAGAACACGGTATGCAACATAAAATTGAAGAAGTGTTTAATGAGATTCAACGAAGTAATATGAGTAAACTAGGAGAGGACGGAAAACCAATTTATCGAGAAGATGGTAAGGTTTTAAAAGGACCTAATTACTTTAAACCTAATATTAAGCAAATATTGGATAAATAGTAAAATAAAAAAGCTCATCTTTTAGATTAGTCATGGTCGGAAGAAAAAATCTTCCGACTTTTTTATTTTCCGTCGGTTATAATTTTGGCTTTAATTATTTGAT
>CANNGJ010000023.1 GCA_947504185.1 uncultured Tenacibaculum sp.
ACCAGGAGCACCAAGAGATTATACGAGAGTAGTATTTGTATATGATAATGGAACAGCAGCTGTAGGTGATGATATTACCCAAGACAGTTCAAGTTTCGAATTTACAGTAACTAATGAAGTAGGTGGAAATGTAGCAATTACAGTTTATGATGATAAAGGATGTAGCGATACAGAGTCTGTAGTAATAGCACCGTTTAACGGGATGACGAATCCAGACTTTAATGTTACCAAGGCAGTAGATTGTAGTGCCTTACCAGCAGGAGGCGCTAATGTAGATGTGACGTTTGATTCTACAAGCACCCCAATAAACGCTTCGGTAACAATAACAGGAACTAGTGTAGTATATACAGATACACAATCAGGCGTATCACCAGTATCGTTTACAGGCGTACCAGCAGGTACTTATACGGTAGCGATTACCAATAGTGCAACAGGTTGTGTTATAACAAATACATACAATGTAGATCCAGCACCAGAATTCGAATTAGTAATAGATAATGTACAAAATGCATGTTCTAGTACTACTACTGGTAGTGTTGATTTAAGTTTCAGTATGCTAACACCATATACAAACGACTATACTTACGAAGTATTTGCTGTCGGAGGAACTACGACTGGTAATACAGGTAATGGAAACGGAAGTGCTCCAATTACAATTAGTAATTTATCAGCAGGTAATTATTATGTGGTAATTAATATGGCACCAAATTCTCCTTTATGTGAAGTTACTTCTAGAGAATTTGAAATTAGAGAACCAGGTACAGCTTTAGGTGTTAATCATACATTAACATATTTAAGTTGTAATAACTCAAACTCAGGAGCCGTTATACTCGAAGGAGTAGGAGGTTGGGGTAATTATCAATATCAATTGGTAAGAAATACACCAACAGTAAGTACAATTCAAAATTTCGATCCAAATACAAGAATTTCAGGGTTATCAGCAGGACAGTACACCATTACTATTCTAGATGGAAACAATTGTACTGAAACAATAGATTTTGAATTAGTAGATACATTAGCTATGGATGCGGTAGTTACTGTTAATGAGAATGATTGTGAAGGTGAGTATACTGCAAGTATTGAGATAACGAATGTAACAGGAGGTCAAACTCAAGATACAACAAGAAGTCTTACTTATATTTTAATTCTACCAAACGGAACTCAAGTTGAACAGTCTTCTAATATATTTAATAATTTACCAGCTGGTACAGGGTATCAAGTAATTGTTAGAGATAATAAATATACTTGTGAGTATAGGACTACTAGAGATATTGTCGATCCATCAGAAGTGCAAGCATCTGCAAATATTATTCAAGCGATTACTTGTAACAATCCTCAAGCAGAAGTTGAGCTTTCAGGACAAGGAGGAACTGGAACATATATGTTTAGTGAAGATGGAATGGCTTTTATACCAAGGAATACTTTTAGTGTAGATGCAGGAGAGCATACCTTCTATGTACAGGATGAAGAAGGTTGTGTAGATGATGTTATTGTTACAGTAGCTTCATATACAGCTTTAACACCAACATTAAATATTATTAATGTTGTAACGTGTTTTGGTAATAGTAACGGAACATTATCTGTTGATGTAGAAGGCGGTCTTGGTAATTACGAATATCAGTTATTAGACGCGAACAATAGCGATAACCCTATAAGACCATTTCAACCATCTAATTTATTTGAAGACTTACCAGTTGGTAGGTATAAAGTAAATGTAAGAAGTACGAATGCAGATGGTGAGATATGTGAACAAGCTACAGGTGTAGAAGAAATTACACAACCAGAAGAGCCTTTACGAGTACTTGAAAATCATACCGATGTAACTTGTTATGGAGGTAGTAACGGTACAATTACAATTTCTGCAAGTGGTGGTAACCAAGCATTAGGTTATGAATATAATATTAATACAGATCCATCTGATAAGTTTGGAACAGATAATGTGTTTAGAAATTTACCAGTAGGAACTTATATTATTACAGTTAAAGATAAAAAAGGTTGTACCGAATCTATTGAAGTTGAAATTGAAGAGCCTATAGAGTTCTCAGCAACAGCAGTGGTAAACAATCAGCAATGTAGTACAGATACTACACCTACTACAATAACGATAGATGTACAAGGAGGTACAATGCCATATTTTGTTCGTATTAATAACGGAACAGAGTACGGTCCTTATAACGCTAGTCCTATTACATTAGGGCCTGCAGAAGGTATTGAAGGAGGACAATCATACTTTATATCTGTAAGAGATAATGGTGCAGGTTGTGAACCAGCAGAACCAATTAGGTTACAAACTACCGAACCAATAGATTTAGAGTTATCCGTAGACCTTAAATATAGATGTGATAGCGGAAATGTAATAACAGCTACTGTTGCCGATATTTATCAGAATTTAATGTCGTATACTTTATTTGATGAAAATGGTGATCCAGAAGAAACTAATAATTCAGGTGAGTTTACGAATGTTCCAGAAGGCAATGGTTATACAGTAACGGCTACATATACAGGTTCTACAGGAGTTCAATGTTCTGAAAGTTCAGCGAGTAGCGATCCTGACGGAATTGATGTTGTTGATTTTGATCCTTTAACGATAGATATTGATAAATCAGAAAAGAATAAATTAATTGTTAATGTAACTGGAGGTTTAGAACCATATTATTATAGTTTTGATGGTGGCGAGACATTTAGTACTGATAATGAATATTTAATATTACAAACAAAAGATTATCATATTGTAGTAAAAGATTCTAGAAATGATGATGGTTGTATTATTGAAGAAATAACAGAAGGTGTTTATGTAACTATCGAAATTCCTAATTTATTCTCACCAGACGGTGATGGTAAAAATGAATATTGGTACCCGAAAGAAGTTGAAGATTATCATAATATAAGAGTATTTATTTATGATAGATATGCTCGTAAAATTATAAACTTCCAAGGAGTGCAACAAGGTTGGGATGGTTTATATGATGGTAAACCATTACCTTCAGGAGATTATTGGTATACAGTATATTATAAAGAGCTGTCAGGTCAAGAGAAAAAAGTTATGGGTCACTTTACACTATATAGATAAGATGAAAATGAGAAAGATAATTATAACTTTAAGTATACTATTTTGCAGTGTAAAGTTGTCAGCGCAAGAAATTAACTTGCCTCAGTATGTAAGTCATATGGCAGACAATCCTTTTTTAATATCGCCTACCTATGCGGGTATTGGCTCTGGGTTGCAAATTAGATTAAATGGTGTTAGTCAATGGATAGGTGTTAAAGGAGCACCAGATACACAATCGTTAACTGTAGAAGCTCGTTTAGCAGACCGTTTCGGTGGTGGTATTACTCTTTTTAATGATAAAAATGGGTTTACCACACAAAAAGGAGCAAAACTTTCTTTTGCAAGTCATTTAACATTGAGTGATTTTCATGATAGTTTTTTGTCATTTGCATTAAGTTATAGCTTTATTCAGTTTGGAATTGAAACATCACAAAATAATACAGATGATATTAAGCCTTCAAGAGCGGTTAATAATTCTAATTTCGATGTAGGTTTATTGTATCGTTATGAACGTTTTAGTATTAGTGTTAATATTAATAATATTCTAAATAAAAAAGTAGATAATTTCTCGCTTACTGAGCCAGATATTTTAAGAAGGTATACCATATACACTTCTTATGTTTTAGCAAGGGTTAGTAGAGGTATCGAAATTGAACCTTCTATACTTATGGAGTATTTCGAAGCTGATAAAAGATCTAGAACTGATATGAATATTAAAGTACGAAAAGGAATTAACGATGGTTATGTTTGGGCAGGTTTAAGTTATACATTCTTAAATGATCAATTTTTCGAACCAAACGCAATAGCTCCCTTAGTAGGATTAAAAAAGAATGGTTTATATATGTCTTACGGATTTAGCATAAACGTAAATAAAACACAGGATTTTAACTACGGTACACATATGATAACACTAGGTTTTGATTATGATAGAAGACCAAGTTTAGCTAGATGTACACAAAAAATGATGATTTTTTAAAAACATAAATTAATAATAGTATAAATCCTCAAGCTAAAACTTGAGGATTTTCTTTTTCTTTGCACTAATGGAAAATAAAAACCAAAATTCAACGAATTTAAATAAGTTTATTAGCAGTACAGGAATTTGCTCTCGTAGAGATGCAGAGAAGTTTATTGTAGCTGGTAGAGTTACTATAAATAAAAACGTAGCTCAACTAGGTAATAGAGTTTTTGAAGGAGATGAAGTTCGAGTAGATGGTCGTTTACTAAAAGCGAAGCCAAAAACTTTATATATAGCGCTTAATAAACCTGTAGGAATTGTTTGTACTACTGATAGTAAAGAACGAAAAAATATCGTAAAATTTATAGGTCATCCAGAGCGTTTATTTCCAATTGGTAGATTAGATAAACCATCTGAAGGATTGATTTTTTTAACGAATGATGGAGATATTGTAAATAAAATTTTACGAGCTGGTAACAACCATGAAAAAGAGTACATTGTTTCAGTTGATAAAAAAATAACTGATGATTTCATTAAAAGAATGAGTAATGGAATTCCAATTTTAGGAACTGTAACTCAGGATTGTAAAGTTGAAAAAATCACTGATTTTGTTTTTAAAATTATATTAACTCAAGGATTAAATCGTCAAATACGTAGAATGTGTGAGTATCTCGATTATGAGGTAACCAAACTAAAACGAGAACGTATTATGAACGTATCTTTAGATAAATTAAAAATAGGAGATTGGCGAGAGTTAACAGAAGAAGAGATGAAAGAAATTAATCAAATGATTTCTAGTTCGTCAAAAACAGAAGAAGCTTCTACTGTTATTGAAAAACAGAAGCCAAAACCAAGAAAAAAGAAGGAAGCACCAAAATCAAACGATTTTAATAAAAAAAGTGCTTCTTTTCGAAAGAACTCTCCAAAATCAAAAAGGAATGCAAACTCTAATTCAAAGTTCGGAAGAAAACGTAGGTAAACTTTATAATTCTTTTAATTTTTCAATTCTTAAATAAGCGTATCTTTGCCAACTATGCAATTTGATTTAAAAACTACCGACCCAAAAAGTAAAGCTCGTGCTGGTGTAATTACAACCGATCACGGAACTATAGAAACTCCAATTTTTATGCCTGTAGGTACAGTAGGTACTGTAAAAGGGGTGCATCAATCTGAATTAAAAAATGAAATTAATCCTGATATTATTTTAGGAAATACATATCATTTATACTTGCGTCCAAAGTTAGACACTTTAGAAAAAGCAGGAGGTTTACATAAGTTTATGAATTGGGATCGTAATATTTTAACAGATAGTGGTGGGTATCAAGTATATTCACTTTCTGGAAGAAGAAAGATTAAAGAAGAAGGAGTAAAGTTTAAAAGTCATATTGATGGTTCTACACACTTCTTTAGTCCAGAAAATGTAATGGAAACGCAGCGTACAATTGGAGCAGATATTATTATGGCTTTCGATGAATGCACACCATATCCTTGTGATTATAATTATGCAAAACGATCAATGCATATGACACATAGATGGTTAAATCGTTGTATAAATCATTTGGAGAAATTACCATATAAGTATGGGTATGAGCAAACATTTATGCCTATTGTACAAGGAAGTACTTATAAAGATTTACGTAAACAATCTGCAGAATTTATTGCAAATACAAATCAGCAAGCAAATGCAATTGGTGGATTATCAGTTGGAGAACCAGCTGAGGAAATGTATGCAATGACAGAGGTTGTTACTGCGATTTTACCAGAAGATAAACCACGTTATTTAATGGGGGTTGGTACACCAATAAACATATTAGAAAATATAGCATTAGGTATTGATATGTTTGATTGTGTAATGCCAACGCGTAATGCACGTAACGGTATGTTATTTACTGCCTATGGATCTATCAATATAAAGAATAAAAAGTGGGAACAAGATTTTTCTCCAATTGATGAAATGGGAATTACTTGGGTAGATACCATGTATTCTAAAGCCTATTTACGTCATCTTTTTGCAGCAAAAGAAATGTTAGGTAAGCAAATTGCTTCAATACATAATTTAGGTTTCTATTTATGGCTTACTAGAGAAGCAAGAAAGCATATTATAGCAGGAGATTTTGCTGAATGGAAAGATAAAATGGTAAAACAAATGGATAACCGTTTGTAAAAAACTAGCTTTTTGAAAAAACTTGATTGGTACATATTAAAGCGTTATTTGGTAACATTTTTGTTTACCTTATTAATACTAATTCCTATTGCTGTAGCGATAGATATTGCTGAGAAAATTGATAAGTTTTTACGTGATGAAAATTTAACGTTTGCAGAAGTAGCAATAGATTATTATAAAAATTTTATAATCTATTACGCGAATACTTTTATGCCTTTAGCATTATTTATAGCAGTAATTTTGTTTACCTCTCGATTAGCCAATAATACTGAGATCATAGCAATAAATAGTTCTCAAATATCTTTTACTCGTTTTTTATATCCCTATTTTGTAGGAGCTACTATTGTATGTATAGTGGCGTTAAGTATGAATCATTTTTTTGTGCCTTCAAGTAGCAAAACAAGAAAAGCATTTGAGAGAAAATATTTAAAGAAGAAGAAATATGCTGATAATTCTATTCGAGAGTTTAGTTTACAGTTAAACGATAGCACGTATGTTTATCTCCAAAATTTTGATTTAAAAAGAAATTCAGGATATAATTTTTCTACAGAAATTTATGACGGTATTCAATTAAAATATAAGTTTATTGCTCATAATATTAATTGGAATAAAAAAGACAGTACATTTAAATTATACTCTTGGAAAGAGCGTAAAATTTATAAAGACAGAGATAGTATTTTCTCAGGTAATAGTTTAGATACCACTTTTGCATTTACTCCTAAAGATTTTAATTATAAAAATATTCAGGCTCAAGAAATGAAATCTCCAGAGTTAATGGATTTCATAAAAATATCTAGAAGCCGTGGTGTTAAAAACTTAAATGTATACTTAGTGGAATTATACAAGCGTACTAGTTTACCAATAGCATGTTATATATTAACGTTAATAGCTGTTGCTTTAGCGCATAAGAAAAGAAGAGGAGGTATAGGTTTAAACTTAGCATTAGGTATATCTGTTATGTTTGTTTATGTTTTCTTTTTAAAGGTAGCAGAAGTGTTAGGTGGTGTTGCAGGTGCGAATCCACTATTAAATGTATGGATACCAAACATTATCTTCGGAATTTATGCCATTTATTTGTATATCAATGCAAGGAAATAAACTTAAAAATTATCTCCATTTACATTTTATCGTTTTCATTTGGGGGTTTACAGCAATACTAGGAGCTTTAATATCGATTGATGCTGTTCCTTTAGTTTGGTATCGTATGCTGTTAGCAGTAGGTTTCATTGCTTTGTATTTTTTGATTCGTAAAAAATCATTTAAAGTAGATAAAAAAGCACTCTTAAAATTTGCTGTATCTGGTATAATTATAACGGTACACTGGGTTACGTTTTTTAAAGCGATAAAAGTATCAAACGTTTCAGTGGCTTTGGTTACTATGAGTACAGGAGCATTCTTCGCTTCTCTTATAGAACCTTTATTTTTTAAACGAAGGATAAAATCAATAGAAATTATATTAGGGCTATTGGTAATAGTAGGCCTATATATAATCTTTAATTTCGAAAGTCAATATGCTTTAGGAATTGTATATGCACTAATTTCAGCTTTTCTATCAGCATTATTTGCTGTTTTAAACGGACTTTTTATAAAAACTCACAACGCAAATACGATTTCTTTTTACCAATTATTATTTGGTGTTTTAGGTTTGTCAATTTATATGTTGTTTACGCAACAGTTTACAATTGAATTTTTTCAATTGTCTTCATCAGATTGGATGTATTTATTAATTTTAAGTAGTTTTTGCACAGCATATGCGTTTATAGCTTCGGTTCAAGTAATGAAGTATTTAACCCCATATACGGTGATGCTTACTATAAATTTAGAACCTATTTATGCTATTATTTTAGCATTAATAATTTTTGGAGAAAAAGAACAAATGAATCCTGAGTTTTATTACGGAGCATTTATAGTATTATTTGTGGTGTTATTAAACGGGATACTTAAAAATGTAGCTACATTAAAAAATAAAATCAATAAAAAATAGTATTTTAAGAATTGGTAGCAAGGTAAACTGTACAATTTTTTAGTATGTTTGCTGTTACAAACGACTAACGATAAAATTAGAAAATCAAACTATACACAATGGAATATTTAGATTTTGAAATGCCAATAAAAGAATTAGAAGATCAGTTGGCTAAATGTTTTGATATAGGAAAAGAAAGCGAAGTTGATGTAACAGCAACTTGTAATAAAATTGAAAAGAAGCTTGAAAAAGCTAAGAAGGATATATATAAAAACTTAACACCTTGGCAGCGTGTACAATTATCACGTCACCCAAACCGTCCGTATACATTAGATTATATCAATGCTATTTGCGGTAATACTTTTATGGAGTTACATGGAGATCGTAGTGTAAAAGATGATAAAGCGATGATTGGTGGTTTGGGTAAAATTGGAGATCAATCTTTTATGTTTATTGGTCAACAAAAAGGATATAATACCAAAACACGTCAGTACCGTAATTTTGGTATGGCAAACCCTGAAGGATATCGTAAAGCGTTACGTTTAATGCGTATGGCTGAGAAATTCGGAATTCCTGTAGTTACTTTATTAGATACTCCAGGTGCATATCCAGGGCTAGAAGCTGAAGAGCGTGGACAAGGTGAAGCAATTGCTCGTAACATTTTTGAAATGACACGTTTAAAAACACCTATTATAACTATAGTTATTGGTGAAGGAGCCTCTGGTGGAGCTTTAGGTATAGGTGTAGGAGATAAGGTATACATGATGGAAAATACATGGTATACAGTTATTTCTCCAGAATCTTGTTCATCTATTTTATGGCGTAGCTGGGAATATAAAGAACAAGCCGCAGAGGCTTTAAAATTAACTGGAGAAGATATGAAGAAGTTAAAATTAATTGACGGAATCATTGAAGAACCAATCGGAGGAGCACACTCTAACAGACAAGGTGCTTTCGATGCTGTACAAGACCAAATTTTAAAAGCTTTTGATGAATTAAAAGATTTAAATGATACTGATTTAGTTGCTCAACGTATGGATAAATACGCTAATATGGGAGTTTATAAGGAGTAGTATTGTCACTTTATAAAAAGATAAATTAGAGAAACTCGTTACAATTTTTTTGTGACGAGTTTTTTAATAAGAAGATAATGAAAAAGATATTATTATTTATTTTATATATAGTTTTTATAAACGAAACTATTAGCCAATTCAGAAAAGCAGATTTACTGTTTAAAGATGGAACTGTTTTAAAAGGTTATGGAATGGTAATTAAAGATGATAAGATAAAATTTAAAATTTCTTTAGAAGATGAACCAGATGTATGGGACAATTTAATAGTAAAAGGAATTATATTTTATGATTTTGAAATTAGTCAAGAGTATGAATATATACATACGAAAAATAAAAAGAAACCTGAACTGTTGAGAATTGTTAAGAAAGGTAAAATTACTTTATATGAAAGAAGAAAAGTTGTATGGAATATGAAGTTTAATAGTAATAAAAATACTTTGAATACTTTTGAGAAGGTGAAATCAGTAAGTGATTATTCTCAATTTGAAGATATAGATTTGTTTTTAAAGAGAGAGCATGAAAAAAAAGCAATTTTATATAATAGAACTATGAAAAAAAGTATTCAAGAATATTTTAAAGATTGTGATGTAATAAGAGATATGATACAAGAAGATGAATATAAAAAGTATAATAGAATACAATTAGTAAACTACTATAACGTGTTTTGTGGTGAGTAAACTAAACAAAAAGCAACCAAATTTGGTTGCTTTTTTATTTACGGTATATTTAAATACTTATGAGTTTGTAAAGAAATTCTCCATTTAGGATTTTTCATTACATAATCAATAATTAATGGTGTCATTTTTTCTTTTTTACTCCATTCTGGTTGTAAAAAGAGTTGACATTTCTTTCCTACTTTTTCTGCTTGCTCTTCAGCAAATTGAAAATCATTCTTATTATGAATAATCATTTTCAATTCATCCGCTTGTTTATAACATTCTTTAGTAGGTAATTTTGTTTTTTTAGGAGATAAGCAAAACCAATCCCAAACCCCAGAAAAATCATATGCACCTGAAGTTTCAATATGCGTTTTCATACCTTTATCTTGAAGTTCTTTAGTTATATAATCTAAACTCCACATTAAAGGTTCACCACCTGTTACTACTACTGTTTTAGCATACTTTTTAGCATTTTCAACAATAAGATCTGTTTTTGTAGGCGGATGTAAATTAGCATCCCAACTTTCTTTCACATCGCACCAATGGCAACCAACATCACAACCACCAATACGAATAAAATAAGCAGCGGTACCTGTATGCGACCCTTCTCCTTGTATTGTATAAAACTCTTCCATTAGCGGAAGCATTTCTCCTTTATCAATTAACTCTTGTACTTCTTTTTTCAACATAAGGGTGCAAAGATAGTCAACATTAAAAATTAATGGATGATTTTTGTTACTTTTACGTGTTTTATCAATAAAAAGAATGGCAAAAATGAGTAAAACGGAAGAGTTTTTTAAGTATATAAATGAAGGATACAAAACCAAAGGTGATTTTATCACTCTAGGTGCTGGTATGTTAGGTGAAGAAACCGTAACCAATGCATTGGTAAATATTCCTTTAAAAACCTTAAATCGTCATGGACTGATAGCTGGGGCAACTGGTACAGGTAAAACTAAAACGTTGCAGGTGTTGGCTGAAAACATGTCAGAAAAAGGAATTCCGGTTTTATTAATGGATGTAAAAGGTGATTTAAGTGGATTGGCACAGCCAAGTCCTGGTCATGCAAAAATTGATGAACGTCACGAAAAAATTGGTGTTCCGTTTAATGCAACGAAGTTTCCAATCGAAATTTTATCAATTTCAGAACAAGATGGAGTTCGTTTACGAGCAACGGTTTCTGAATTTGGACCAGTGTTATTATCTCGTATTTTAGATTTAACCGATACGCAGTCGGGTATAGTAGCGATTATTTTTAAATACTGTGATGATAATAAATTACCATTATTAGATTTAAAAGATTTTAAGAAGATTCTTCAATTTGTAACGAATGAAGGTAAAGAAGAGATTCAAGAAGAATACGGACGAATTTCTACAGCAAGTACAGGAGCTATTCTTAGAAAGATAATTGAAATTGAACAACAAGGAGGTAACCTGTTTTTTGGTGAAAAATCATTTGAAGTTGATGATTTAACACGTGTTGATGAAAATGGTAGAGGTTTAATATCTGTGTTACGTTTAACTGATATTCAAGATAAACCAAAATTGTTTTCAACTTTTATGATGCAATTGTTGGCAGAAGTGTATGAAACATTCCCCGAACAAGGAGATAGTGATAGGCCTGAATTAATTATTTTTATTGATGAAGCACATCTAGTATTTGACGAAGCATCAAAAGCATTGTTAAGTCAGATTGAAAGTATTGTAAAATTAATTCGTTCAAAAGGAATCGGATTATACTTTGTAACGCAGAACCCGAAAGATGTTCCTGAAGATGTGTTAGCGCAATTAGGTATGAAAATACAGCATGCGTTGCGTGCGTTTACGGCAAAAGATAGAAAAGCGATTAAGTTAGCAGCTGAGAATTACCCAGATTCAGAATATTATGATACTAAAGAAGTATTAACACAGTTAGGAATTGGAGAAGCTTTAATATCAGTGCTGAACGAAAAAGGAATTCCAACACCATTAGCGAGAACCATGTTACGTGCACCGATGAGTAGAATGGATGTGTTAACAGAAAAAGAAATTAAACAAGTTTTAGATAACTCTAGATTGATTCCGAAGTACAACGAAACTGTTGACAGAGAAAGTGCTTACGAGATGTTAAACGGCAAGATTGATAAAATTAATAAAGAGAAAACTGAAGAGGCTCGTAAAAAGGAAGAAGAAAAAACTAAAAGAAAATCTTCGTCAACAAGAAGTAGAAGTACAAGACAAAATCCAATTATAAAAGTATTAACGAGTGCAACTTTTATAAGAGCAGCTTTTGGAATCTTAAAAAAAGTATTGAAATAAAACAAATAGTAAGTTAAAGACGTTATAATAAAAAGTAAATCAATGAAAAACATAATGAAGCCCTTAGTAATTGCAATAATATCAATTTTATTTATTCAATGTAGTAATAGTAAATTTGATGTAGCTAAAGGGAAAGTAGGAAGTTTAACTACAAAAACTACGATGCAAGAGATAGATGGGATTTTTAAGCAAGATTCTGTGGTAAAAGTATTAAGTGAAGGAATTAAAGGTGATAACTTTTTTCAAGAAGATGATAAATATAAGATTTACGAAAAAGGAGGGAAGCATTTGCTAACTATTATTCCTCAGGAGCAATTAGATTCTGTATCAACTATTAAGAGTATTGAAATTTTTGACGATCGTTATAAAACAAAATCTGGATTAAATATTAATTCTACATTCCAAGAGATTAACGCAAATAATACAATTAACAAGGTAGAGTCAACATTTTCATCGGCAACTTTATTTATTGATGATTTAAATGCTACTATTGCTATTGACAAAGAAGATTTAGGTTTAAAAGATTTTAGTACTCAAAAAGTATCAAAAGAACAAATTCCTGATTTAGCAAAAATAAAATCATTAACCATCTGGTTTAATTAAAATCATATTAAAAACCGAAACATTTGTTTCGGTTTTTTTATTTTTATAACATGAGTAAAAAATACACCATTCAAAAAAGTCCGTTTGTAGTACCAACTACTGATGGAAAATTAATAGAAGAACATTTTGGTAATGCTACTGATAAGAGTTCTAAAGTAAGTATTGCGCATATGGTTGCTCCTGCGGGATGGAGTGAACCTTTTCAAACACCAGAGTTTGAAGAGTACACATATATTATTAAAGGGAAAAAACAATTTAATATTGATGGAGATATCGTTGTGCTAGAAGCAGGACAATCTATTAAAATAGAGAAAAACGTTCGTGTTCAATACTCAAATCCATTTGATGAAGTGTGCGAATATTTAGCAGTTTGTTTACCTGCTTTTTCTATTGATTTAGTAAATAGGGAAGAAGGGTGAAAACTATTTTTTAATAGTATTTTTTTCCGTAGACTCCTTACTATTAGAGATATTAAACCCAATATTAATACCAATACCTAGCCATGCTTTTCCATCATGAGTCCAGTTAGTATTTGCATCTTCATTTGCTAAGAAATCCCAACCAACAAATAATCCAGCATTTATAGTTTTAGAGAAACGTAATAATAAGCCTGAAGAAATTGAAAAAGCACTAGCAGTTCTAGCTTCTGTAACATTACTATTTTTTGAATTTAAGTCTATTTTAGCTAACCCTACGCCAAAATTTGGCTCTAAAATCCATCGCTCTTTTAATTTTCTACTTAATCTGTATTGAGCACCAATACTTAGCCCAATATTTAATTCTTGCTCAAAATCAAAATTATTAAAACGTAATTTAAATGGAACAGAGTAAAAACCTGCTGAAGCACCTTTGTATAAAGAGTAATATTTTGTTGTAACTCGTAAAAAGTCATCAATTTTTATTTTGAAATATTTTAAAGTATTCTCATTGTTAAAATATGTTTGATTAAAGACATTACCTTTAGCTTTCTTACTTTCATTAGAGTAAATTTTACTTTTATAGTATTGAATAATTACGGTACTATCATTTACAATTTTAATAGCATTTACAATACGATCTATATTATGAACAACTATTTCTTTACTTTCATTTTTTCCGTTAAAGTCAGTTGTGTAATTGGTTTGAAATGCTGAAGTGAAAATGTAATTCCCAAGTTCAATTTTTGTATTGGTATTTTGTTGTTGAGCTTGTGTTGTAACTACACAAAACAAAAGAATTAGTTTAAAGACTCTCATAATAAGGTTGGTTTTAATTGAGTCTAAGATAATTTTAAAAAGAAGTATGTTTTGTCCCTATAAATAGGTAGTTTAAAACTGATATTTTTTATCAATAGCATATTTAACCAATTCGTTCCCGCCTTTCAAATTGAGTTTACGAATCATATTTTTTCTATGGGTATCTACCGTTGTTTTTGCTATAAATAAGGTTTCTGCGATTTCTTTTGAAGTGCTTCCGTTAGCAATTAAGTGTAAAATTTCTTTTTCCCTATTTGACAAAATTATTTTCTCAGATTTACCAATGATAACGTTCTCATTGATGTAATCGTTCATAAAATTAAAAGCAACATTTGGGTCAAAAAATGTCTCACCATTAGCTACAATAACAATTGCTTTTGATAACATTTTAATACCAGAGTTTTTGAGTAAGTATCCTGAAGCTCCAGCATCTAACATTTGTTTAATGGCATCAGGTTGGTCAAACATAGTTAAAGCCAATACTTTAATATGTGGAAATTGAGATTTAATAAGCTTTGTAGCTTGAATACCATCCATTTTAGGCATGCGAATATCAGTAATTACTAATCTAGGTTGTTTTAAAGTAACAAGCTTAACTAAATCTTCACCATTATTAACGGTACCAATAATATTGATTTCTTCATCATATTCAAAAAACGATTTAACTCCATCAATTAACATTTGATGATCTTCTGCCATAGCAATACTTATCATACGATATCTGTTTTTATCAAAGATAAGAAATGCATTAACTAAAAAATATACCTAAGTTTAAGTATTATGCGATAGGAATATTTATAATAATAGAAGTACCTTTATTTATAGTAGAATCTACATTAAGTGTACCATCTAGATGTTTTAATCTAGTTTGAATAGAACTTAAACCAATTCCTTCTTTTAAAGCTGTTTTATCATAGTTAAACCCTTTTCCGTTATCTTCTATTATAATATTTAAGTTTTGATCATAGAGCGCAATATTTATAGTAGCTTCGGTAGCTTTTGCATGTTTAATAATATTAGTGATAAGTTCTTGAATAATTCTAAATACAGTAATTTCTAATTTATTCTCTAACCTTTTATCTAAACCAAAGTCTAAAACATGAATTTTAATTTTATTAGCATCCGATATTTTCTCAGCCATTAATTTTACAGCAACTAATAAACCTTTATTTGCAATTACTCCAGCATTTTTTGCATGTGCAATACTACGTACTTTTAAATAAGTCTCATCTATCAATTTTTCAGTCTTCTGATATAACTCATCTTGATTAAAGTGCTTTTTCTCTCTATTCAGTTTTAAGTTTTCAAAATGGAGTTTTAAGGTAGCCAATACACTACCTATATTATCATGTAAATCTTCTGCAATTCGTATGCGTTCTTTTTCTTGACCAACCACCATAGCATTAATAGAAGTAATTTCTTGCTCTTTAAGTAGCGTAAGGTTTTTTTGTTTCGCAAGCTCTTTTTGTTGTTCTGCTAATAAACGTTTTCTACGAGAACTTTTTAGGGAAAGAAACCCTATAATACCTCCTAAGAATAAAAAGACTAATGCCCCATAAAATAAATTTATATTTTGTTTTCTTTTAGATTCGCTTAGTAGATTATCTTGTTTAAGTTGAAGATTTTCTTTTTCTTTTTTTTCAGTTTGATATTTAGTTTCTATTTCCTCTACTTTTTCAATTAAGGACTGTTTTTTTATAGAATCATTAAGGTTGATAAATTTAGAAGAATAATCATAAGCAAGCTTGTATTTTTTTAAGAGGGAATAGTTTTTAGCTAAATCATCGTATAATTCTAATTCTAATTCAGAAAAGTTATCTTCTTTAATATTTTTTAAAGCTAAGTGTAACTCTTTATTTTCTTTTAAATAATTATTTTTTCTTTGGGCAATGATTGATAAATCTCTATGAATATAAGCTAATGTTCTTTTCGAAGTAAATTTATTTATAGCCTTTTTATTGTAATAGGTGGCAGAGTCTATATTGTTATAATAATTTAGGTAGATAGAACCTATATTTTGTAAAACAGAGTTTTTATTCTTCTCTCGTAGTTTATAGTTTAGAGCTTCTTTAAAATTAACTAAAGCAAGTTTTGGTTTATTTTCTTGATCATAAAAAACACCTAAATTATTTAGTGCGGAACCAATTTTATAATCATTTTTAGTTTTTTTACTTTCTTGTAAATATTTATTTAAATACTCTAGATATTTTTTTTTGTTAGATGTTAATCTGTAAATAGAAGCTAAACCAGAATAAATGTTTGCTCTATCTTTTATATTTTTTGATGAGTCTTTTTCATAATATTTTAAGGCTTTAATAAAATAAATAGAAGATGAGTCTAATTTATTTAACGCTTTTAAGATATATGCTTTATTTAAATAATAATCATTTAAGTTCTGTTTATTGAGTTTCTTAGAATAGGAAGAGATTTTATTTATTGTAGTAATACAATTAGCATATCTTTTTTCTAAAAAAAAGCAATAGAATTGATTTTTGTCAAAAACAACATATTTATTATTTGTTGTATAATTACTATAATCAGATTGATAGGTATTTATTAAATTTAAGGCTTTTTGAACCTTTCGTGATTTTATGTATAAATTTAAAGAGTCATTTAATTGAGAAACCTGCAACTTATTTTGTGAAAATAAAATTGCAGGAAAAAAAAATAATAATAAATATTTTTTCTTAAAAAACATTTTACTCTATTATAGGAAAATCATCAATGGGGTCGGTAGAACCACCAGTGCTATTTTTTGTGTAAGAAATTAAAGAATTATCTTTTTTATCTAAACCATCTTTTAATAAAGGGTTTAAAAGGTGTACAACATAGTTTACACGGATAGCGTTTTCTAAAAATGATTGTATAAGGTTTATTTTTTTAATATCAATTACAAGTTCTGTAATACAAGGTGAAGTAAAGTCCATTTTAGAATAATCTAAATTAAATTCTAAATGAATTAATCCATTTTCAATATTCTGATCTATAGTTTTGTTTTTAAGAGTAACTCCATCAAATGAGTGGAAGCTAATTAATAAAAAGAAAGTATCCTTGATGGGTGTATACTTTACTATCTTAGTACTTGGAGAAAAAAAAAGGTTATGAGAATTTAGATTAATAACTTCAGTCTCATATTTAGATGAACTGACAATGTAGTTTTTTTGACTATAAATAGTTTCCATATAGGTTAATTTTATTAGTTAATACTCCTCCAAAGTTCTAAAAAAGAAACTTAGAGTAGTTACCTATAAGTAGGTATTTTTAACTACCTAAATATAAGTAAAACTAAGATAAAGTGAAAATAGTCAACAAAACACCTAAAAGAATCGCAGTAAATTTTTGAAAGTTGAATTTATGATTTTCTGAACCTTCAAAAAGAATGATTGTAGAAATATGAAGAAATACACCAATTATTAATGCAGTAATCTCTTGGTGATACTCGTTAAAGAAGTTTATTTTATCAGAAATAAAAACTCCTAACGGGCTCATTAATGAAAATACTCCTAAAAACAGCACAATAGTTCTTTTGTTATAATCTGTTTTTAGTAAAAACGTTGTTAAAACAATTGCAATCGGAATTTTATGAACAATAATTGCCCATAATAAATTATCGTTTGTATGGTGTATAGGTAATCCTTCAGAAAAAGCATGAATACATAAGCTTACAAATAGTAACCATGGAAATTCTGATTTGTTAGAATGCAAATGTATATGTCCGTGTTCAGCTCCTTTAGAAAAAGATTCTAAAACTGACTGAATAATAATTCCTATTAAAATTAAAATTCCAATTTTTTTTGCACCATGGTCATGACTATGTCCATACACTTCTGGTAATAAATGTAAAACGGTTACAGAAAGTAAATAAGCACCACTAAAGGCTAATAATAAACGAACCAATTTATTACTTGGCTTTATAACTAAAACCAACAATGAACCTATTAAAACAGAAACTATCAATAAAATATAACTCATTCAGCAACTAAAATTAATCTATCAGATGTATTTGCATTAAACTCATTTAAACTATAGTCTCCGAAAATATGTCTTATTTTTAATCCTGCTTTTTCAAAATACGATTGCATTTTATCTAAAGTTAAAAACTTAACCTGTTCGGTATAAGAATGTTTTTTATTATCAGCTACAAAAGAAATATGTTTTAAGATAAAACCATCTTTAATTTCTCTTTTTATGTGAAATTCAATTTCATCAATAGTTTTAACCTCTTCTTTTATTAAAGAGTTTTTTACTTTTTCAACATTTAAAAAGTCCATAACAAAAACACCGTTTGGTTTTAATCCATTTTTAATACTTTTTAAAATGGTAATATCTTCATTGTCATCATCAAAATAACCAAAGCTAGTAAAGAGGTTAAAAATAGCATCATACTTGTTTTGTATAGGGTTACGCATATCCCAAACTTCAAAATCAAGCGATTCGTTCTCAAATTTTTTAGCGTAATCAATACTGTTTTTGCTTAAATCTCCACCAGTAACTTTATAGCCTAAAGAATTTAAATAGACTGAATGACGTCCTTTTCCACAAGGTAAATCTGCAATATGGCTTGATTCAGGTAAATTTAAAAACGACGTAATATTTCGCATAAAAAACTGCGCATCTTCGTCATTTCTATGTTTATATAAAATATGATAGTAAGATGTATCGAACCAAGAAGTAAACCAATCTGTTGTTTTCATAACTATAAGGTCTGCAAAAATAAGGAAATCTTACGTTTTTTATATTGAAAGAAGAAAAGATTCACTTCAACACAAAATTAGCTGTACTTTTGCAGTGAAATTTTACATTTATAATGGAGAGAGATTTTAAAATGACTGCTATAACTATGGCAGGTTTAGAAGAGGTTTTAGCAGATGAGCTAAGAAAATTAGGAGCGCAAAACGTTAAAGAAGGAATACGAAATGTTTCTTTTAAAGGAGACAAAGGTTTTATGTACAAAGCAAATATTGCGTTGCGTACAGCGATTCGTGTGTTAAAGCCAATTAAGACAAGTAAAGTTTTTGATGAGGAAGATTTATACGAAGCTATTCAGCGTATTAAATGGGAACGCTATTTAGATGTTGAAGGAACTTTTGCTATTGGTGCAGTTGTGAATTCTAAAAACTTTACAACAAACTCTCATTATATCAGTTTAAAATCGAAGGATGCCATTGCTGATTATTTTATGCATAAGTATAAAAAGCGTCCGAATGTAGATTTAAAATATCCAGATGTAAAAATCCATATTCATATTCATAAAGAATGGTTAACGATTTCGTTAGATTCTTCTGGAGATTCTTTGCATAAAAGAGGATATAGGAGTGCAACCAATATCGCACCAATTAACGAAGTACTAGCTGCTGGTTTGGTAATGCTTTCTGGTTATAAAGGTGAAGAGAATTTTATCGACCCAATGTGTGGATCGGGTACTATTTTAATTGAAGCAGCAATGATTGCTAATAATATACCAGCCAATATTAACCGTAAGCATTTTGCTTTTGAAAATTGGAAAGATTATGATGAAGATTTGTACTTCGTAATTCAAGATGCTTTATTAAAAAAGATTACGAGTTCTCATTTTAAAATTATGGGATTTGATAAAGCGCCATCTGCAGTTAAAAAGGCACAACAGAATATTATCAATGCGAATTTAGAAGAGTTTATAGGTGTACATCACGTAAATTTTTTTAATTCGAAAAAAGAAGTATTTGGTAAAACAACTATTTTATTCAATCCGCCTTACGGAGAACGTTTAAATATTAATGTTGAAGAGTTTTACAGAAAAATAGGAGATACTTTAAAGCATAACTACGAAAATTCTACTGCTTGGTTAATTACTTCTGACATACAAGCTTTAAAACACGTAGGATTGCGAACTTCGAAAAGAGTACCACTTAAAAATGCCGATTTAGATTGTCGTTTTGTAAAGTACGAACTATACGAAGGAAGTAAGAAGATGAAAAAACAAATAGATACTGAAGAATAAAAAAATCCGCTGAAATTTTCAGCGGATTTTTTGGTTTAGAAAATAATGAACTTCGCTAACTAGTTTAAGAATATGAATCCGTTTTAATGATTTATATTCAACGTTAGCGAAGTTATTTAAAAAAGAGTTAAGAATTAAACCAAATATAGAGGTAAACAAAAAACTCGCAATATTCATTGCGAGCTTTTTGTTATATGTGTTAAGGTGTAATTATTTTTTACTCTTCAATAAATACTTGCTAAAGCTTCTACCGTTTATTTTAGTGTATTTAGAATCGATGTCATAAGCAACTTCCATATTAGTAATATCAAACTTACCTGATACTTTAGTATATTTTATATTTAGATCTTCTTCAAACTTTACATTTCTAAAAGATACCCCGTCGTTAAATTCTGAGTATTTAAAAATAGCACTTTCATTAAAAACTGAGTTTTCGAAACTTACAAATTGTTTGAATTCAGCATATTTAAAAGTAGCAGGTTCGTCGAAAAAAGTGTTTTCGAAAGTAATATCTCTATCAAACTTAGCGTATTTAAAGGTAGAGTCGTTGTTAAATTTCGTGTTAGAGAAATCTGTATTTCTTTCAAAATCAGAATACTTAAACATTGCTTTTTGTTCAAAAACACAATCTTTAAAAGTTACAGAATCCTCAAAATTTGCAATAAAAGTATAACCGCTTTGTTCGTGAGGTATATATGCTAATACATCATCATTAAAAGTACAATTTACAAAAGATACTCTATTAGTAATTTGTTTTTCTATAGTGTTAGACCCTCCATTGTTCCACCATTTTTTTCTTTTTGGTAGCTTAGGTAAAGCTTCATCCATAAAAGTAAAATCTAAAACTCCGTTAATAGTAGCGTTAGAAATGTTTACTGCTTTTCCGTTTTTTACATCTCTAATAATATCTGAAGCATCAACAGTTTTTTGAGCGAAACTTGTTAAGCAAAATAAAAATGCGACAATTGTAATTATATTTTTCATTGTTTGTGGTTTTAAGTTCTATTTAATAGACAACAGTTAAAACTCTTTTGTGACACTTTTATATACAAAAACAGCATTTAGTTGCCTAAATGCTGTTTTAAATATGTTTCTAAAGAAGTCTTAGTTTACTGAATCAGCTAAGCCAGCTCCAGCTTTAAACTTAACTACGTTTTTAGCAGCGATTTGAATTTCTTTACCAGTTTGAGGGTTTCTACCAGTTCTAGCAGCTCTCTCAGAAACAGACCAAGTTCCCCATCCAACTAATGCAACTTTGTTACCTGACTTTAAAGATTTTGTTACGTTAGAAGTTAAAGAATCTAATGCAGCTTTTGCAGAAGCTTTAGAAATTCCTGCGTCAGCAGCCATTGCATCGATTAAATCTGATTTGTTCATAATTTTAATAAGTTTTAAAAATTAATTAATGTTTTATTGCTTAATAGCTCAACAAATATAGACGGAATACGGGATTGTGCAAGTTTTGAAGCAAAAAAACAAGGGATTTGTTAATAAATATAGTCGAATTGTTAATAACCATAGTTGTTTTTAACTAAAAACACTAAAACCCCATGGATAAAGGGCTACAGCGCTTTTGCATTTTTATCGAATTGAAAACCGTTTAATAAACTTTGAGCATCCATTAATTTTTTACCAGAAATTTTAATTCTCTTAATAAGAAGGAATCCATCTTTAGTAGCAATTTTTAACTCTTTTTTTGAAGTAATAACAGTTCCGTTTTCAAATTCATGAGCCTCATGTTCTTTTGCTACTTCGTATAACTTAGCTGAAATTTCTTCCTCTCCGTTTAGTATAGTAGTCCAAGCAGCAGGATAAGGGTTTAATCCACGGATATGATTGTAAATATCATCAAGTGGCTTAGACCAGTTTATTTTACAGTTATGAGGATATAGTTTAGGTGCTGATTTTTCTTCTAGTTCTGGTTGCTTAGTAGTTGTTACTTCACCTTCAGCAATTAAATCTATTGTCTGAGCTACTAAATTAGCTCCTAAATACATTAACTTTTCATGTAACTCACCAACGATTTCATCATCTTTAATAGTAACTCCTTTTTGAAGTATGATTTCTCCGGTATCAATTTTATCATCAATAAAGAAAGTGGTAACTCCTGTTTTAGTTTCTCCATTTATAATAGCCCAGTTTATTGGAGCTGCTCCACGGTATTCTGGTAATAAAGAAGCGTGTAAATTAAAGGTACCGTATTTTGGCATTGCCCAAACTGCTTTAGGTAGCATTCTAAAGGCAACAACTATTTGCAAGTTAGCATTCCAATTTTTTAAATCTTCTTGAAATTCTTCATTTTTTAAATTTTTTGGTTGAAGAATTGGTAGGTTTTGAGAAAGCGCATATTTTTTTACAGCTGATTGATTAATCTTACGACCTCTACCTGCAGGTTTATCAACTGCAGTAATTACACCAACAACATTATAATCATTTTCAACAAGGTGTTTTAAAATGGTAACAGCAAAATCTGGAGTTCCCATAAAAACGATACGTAAATCTTTCATCTGTTATAAAGAGTATTTGTTTTTGTTTATAGTTATTTTTTCTTCTGATAACAATTCTCGCAAAAGTATTAAAATATTGGCTTCTGTTTGGTTTAGATGTGCACAGATTTCTTGAACTGTTAATGGCTTGTTGTCTTTTAATAATGTTGTAATGGTTAAAGGATTTATTGATTCTGAGCTTTTTCTCTGTAAGCAAACATCACAAATACCACATTCTTCAGTTTTACTTTCTCCAAAATAGTGGAGTAGTTGTATACTTCTACAAAGCGTATCGTTTTTAATAAAATTGATCAAAGATGTGTTTTTATCCTTTTTTTGATTGAGATATAGTTCAATATTTTTTGAAATTCTATTAATGGTTTTGTCATCTTCTCTTGGATGTAAGAAAAATAATTCAGCATTATTTGAATTTTGATTATACTCAATAAAATCAATTTTCTGTAATCTTTCTAGTTCTTTAATAACTGCCCATGAAGTTATTCCTGTTTTTTTTGCAATATAAAACTCATCAATCTTTACTAAGTTTTCAAAAACACCACCATATAAGCGTAAAAGTATTTGTATAAAGTTTTTTGATGTTGGATGTTGTTGCGTGTAATTTAAAACCTGTTTACTAGATACTTTAAATTGTATAGTTGATTTTTGATTGTAGTTATTGTTTAATTCAATAATACCGTTACTATTTAATATCTGTAAAGAGTTATAGGTTTTGTTAGGTATGAAATTGTATTTATTGCAAAACTCTAAAAAGTTAAAGCTAAATGCTTCTTCTAAAAATTCTCCTTTAGCTATCTGAAATTGTTGATATAGTTTTTGATGTACAGTTTTTATTTCACTAATAGTAGGTAAGGATTTCTCTAATAGCTCTTTGCTAAGTTTTATATCACTTTCGTTAGTTAAAACAACCGAAAATGCTTTTTTACCATCACGTCCGCCACGACCAGCTTCTTGAATATAATTTTCTATAGAAGATGGAAGATTTAAATGAATAACAACTTTAACATTGGTTTTATCAATCCCCATACCAAAAGCATTAGTTGCAACAATAATGGGAGTCTTCTCACTCATCCAATTGTCAAAAGAAAGTTGTTTTTCGATAGCCGATAAGCCACCGTGGTAAAAACTACTTTTAAACCCGTTGGCGTTTAAATAACTGCTAATCTCTTTGGTTTTATTTCTAGAGTTTACATAAACAATAGCTGGTGCTTTTGTCTTTGTGAAAATCTGTTTAAGTTTATTGAGTTTGTCTTCAGTTTTAAAAATTTGATAAGCTAAATTTTCGCGATAAAAAGATTTCTTAAAAACAACGGGGTTCTCTAATTCTAAAGAATTAGTAATTGAATCAATTACCTTTGGAGTAGCAGTAGCTGTTAAAGCAATTAAATTTACGTTTGGATGTAATTCCTTTAAAATTGAAATGTTTTGATAAGAAGGTCTAAAATCATGCCCCCATTCAGAGATACAATGCGCTTCATCAATAGCAATTAAATTTACGTTTAGTTGTTTAACCTTTTCTTGAATAAAACGAGATTGTAATCGCTCAGGAGATAAGTAAAGAAATTTGGTTTTTCCAAAACGAATATTATCAAACAGTGTAATAATTTCATCTTGTGAACTGCCAGAAGGAATTACAGTAGCTTTAATTCCTTTTTCTTTTAAACTAGTAACCTGATCTTGCATTAAAGCAATTAAAGGAGAAATAACAATGCAAACTCCTTCTTTGACTAAAGCAGGAATTTGAAAACAAATTGATTTACCACCACCTGTAGGTAATAAGGCAATTGTATTATTGCCTTCTATTACCGAAGTTATTATTTCTTGTTGAGGATTTCTAAAAGAATCAAATCCCCAATAATGCTTTAATATTTGTAGTGGTTTATCATACATCGTTTATAACGAGTGTAAAATAAAGTCGCAGCGTTCTTTTACGGTTCCAAACGGAACATCGATAATTTCGTATCCTATTTCTTCGTAAGCATCCTTTAAAAAGGTATCAATTTTTACAGCTTGTTCAAAAGTTTCATAACGTTCGTTGTCTGATCTATATATTTTCTTCCAAGGAGCACACATAAATACTTTAGTATAATTGTATTTTTTACTCTTTTCTTTATAAACAGGAGGGTACTCATTGCCTAAATAATTCATATACGCGTGTACATCGGGAATTCCTCTGTCAAAGAAAATAACTTCAGCATTACTTTTTTCAGCAGCTAAATATTGTTGCTCACGACCTTCTAAAAGCATTTGACTGAACAATAATGGTTGTTCTAAGAACAATTGATCTATTCCTTCTTTTTGAGCTTTAAGAGTTACTTCTCTTGATATTTCGGGCATACATTCGTAACCACGTTTTATGAATTCTCGTAATATTGAAGACTTCCCTGTACCAGGACCACCTATTAAAACTATTTTCTGTTGCATTTGGCAAAAATAAAAGATTCAATTTATAAATGTAATAAATAGTGTAATTTTGTGTTTCATCATTTTTAGGTACATTTTATGATGATAATTAATCAAAAAATAGAATAATAAAAAGCAATATGTCAGATAGAGAAGCATTTTACGTAAAATTAAAAGCACAATTAGAAGATACAACCACTTTTCCTGCTAAGTATTTATATAAGTTTATTGTACCTACTGATGGAAATCAGGAAGAAGAAGTTAAAGAGTTGTTTAATGAAGGAGGTGCTGTTATTGAAACAAAAAAATCTAAAACAGGCAAATATGTTAGTTTATCAATTCAGATTACAGTTAAAAATGCTGATATAGTAATTGATTACTACAAAAAAGCGGAGGCGGTTAAAGGAATAATCTCGTTATAAAGCATGAGTAAGCAGTTTACATTTGTTCTAGTTTTTTTGGTTAGTTCTTTTTCTTTTGCTCAAAAAAATAAAGAACTGTTTCGTATTAATGATAAGCCAGTAATGGTTTCTGAATTTGAGGAAGTATATAAAAAGAATTTAGATATTGTAGAAGATAAAGATTCGAAAAATATAGATAATTACTTAAATTTATATATTAATTATAAGCTAAAAGTACAAGAGGCTTATAATTTAAAATTAGATACATTAAAATCATATAAAAGAGAGTTAGATGGTTATAAAAACCAATTAATAGCTCCTTATTTACAAGATAATGAGTATTTAGATAGGTTAGTTAAAGAGGCTTATAGTAGAAAAAAGACAGATGTTAAAGCAAGTCATATTTTAATTAAGGTACCTAAAACTAATGGAATTGAAATTGATACTTCTTTTTTATATAGAAAAATAACCGATGCAAGAGATCGAATATTAAAAGGAGAATCTTTTGAAAAAGTAGCAAAAGAAGTATCAGAAGATCCTTCTGCAAAATCAAATGGAGGAAATCTTGGATATTTTTCTGTTTTTAAAATGGTATATCCTTTTGAAGATGCTGCTTATAATACTAAAATCGGTGAAGTGTCAAAACCTTTTAAAACAAGATTTGGGTATCATATTATAAAAGTAAATAATAAGCGAGATTCTAAAGGCGAATTTGAAGTAGCGCATATTTTGGTTAGAGAAAAAGGAGCTATCGGTAAAACAAAAATAGATTCAGCTTATCATAAACTGAAATCAGGAATTGATTTTAAAGATGTTGTAGAGAAGTATTCAGAAGATATTGGTACCGCTTCAGTAGGAGGCAAATTAGCAAAATTTGGTACAGGCTCGATGGTAGAGCCTTTTGAGAATGAAGTTAGAGATTTGCAAAATATAGGAGATTATAGTAAACCATTTAAAACAAGATTTGGTTGGCATATCCTAAAGTTGTTAAAAAAATACCCAATAGGTTCTTTTGACGAAGAGAAAAAAGAATTAACAAAAAAAGTAAAAAATACAAGTAGAGCGGCATTACCTAAACAATCTGTAATAAATAAATTAAAGAAAGAATATAAAATTGTAGAGAATGATAAAGCTTTAGCTGCTTTTTTAAATTCAGATATACATCAATTAAAAAAGAAAGTTTTAAAAGAAGTGTTATTTTCTATAGAAGATAAGAAGGTTTATCAGAAAGAGTTTTTAAAGTTTATTGGACATAGCCATAATCCGCCTATTAAAAGATTATACGAAAAATTTAAAAATTTTCAAATAATTGAGTATTTTAAAGAAGATTTAATAAATAAAGAACCTTCATATAAACACACTTTATTAGAATACAAAGAAGGTTTGTTGTTGTTTGACTTAATGCAGAAAGAAATTTGGGATAAATCAAGTAAAGATACTTTAGGGCTTAAAGAGTTTTACTTGAATAATAAAGAGAAGTATAATAAAAACCTAGAAGAAATAAGAGGGTTGGTAATGAATGATTATCAAAATCAATTAGAAAAAGTGTTAGTAAATAATTTAAAGAAAAAGAGTACGATTGTAATAAAAGAAAGAGAATTAAAGAAGTTGAAAAAAAAATATAATCAATCTTGAAAGTGAAGAAAGTAACCTTTTTTTTAATAGTAACAATATTTATAGCTTCTTGTGATTTGATAAGTTTAAAAACTGAAACCTTTCAAGAAGACCGCCCAATAGCTACTGTATATAATAAAAATTTATACAAGAAAGACATTGTAGCATTAATACCAGCGAATATTTCAAAAAAAGACAGTTTAGTTATTGTAAAAGGATTGATAAATTCTTGGGCAAAACAACAGTTACTATTAGTAAAGGCAGAAGAAAATATATCAGAAGTTAATAGTACCGAAATAGAAAATTTAGTAAATGATTATAAGCAAAGTTTATATATAAACGGATATAAAGAAAGACTAATAAAGCAACAATTAGATACAATTGTTAGTAATGAAGAAATAAAATCATATTACGATAAAAACAAAGAAAATTTTAAGCTAAATGAAGAATTATTTCAATTTGAATATGTTCATTTTGGTAAAGATTTTTTAGATAAAAAAGAAGCTATAACTAAGTTTAAATCGACTAAAGAAGAGGATAGAGAAGATTTGGAAAATCATCTATTAAATTTTAAATCTTACCGTTTACAAGATTCAACTTGGGTTACTTTAGATTATTTAAAAGAAAATATTCCACCTTTTCAGGCAGAACCTAAGCAAAAAATGTTAAAATTATCCAAATTCATACAAAAAGAAGATAGTTTAGGAGTATATTTGGTCGCTGTAAAAAATATGTTGCCAACGAACGCAACAGCTCCGGTAGCATTTGTAAGTTCTAGGATAAAACAAATTATTTTACACAAAAGAAAATTAGAATTAATAAGAGAGATTGAAAAAACGCTGATAAATGATGCCATTCAAAACAAAAACTTTAAAGAATACTAGTATTTTATTCACCTTTTTCTTAGCTAGTTTAGGTGCTGTGAACGCTCAGCAAACTAAGGTAGATGGAGTCGCAGTAGTGATAGGTAAAAACATTGTATTAGATTCAGATATCGCAAAATTTAAGCAAGAAGTTGAGGTAAGAAGTGAAGGTAAGGTTACCATATCTAATTGTGAGATGCTTGAAGAATTGATGCAACAAAAATTATTAGCACATCATGCAGTGGTTGATAGTGTAGTTGTTTCTCAAGGAGATATCGATGGTAAAGTTCAAAGAAGTATCGACTATTTTACAAATCAATACGGAAGTGAAGAAAAAGTAATTAAAGCGTACGGATTTAACGATATTGATGATTTAAGAAAAGAATTAGCTAAAGTTCAAAAAGAAAATTTGTTGATTGAAAAAGAGCAGCAAAAAATTACTGAAAATATTGATGTTACTCCTGAAGAAGTGCGTGTGTATTTTAAAGGTTTAAAAGAAAAAAATGAATTGCCAGAAATTCCTGCCGAGGTAGAAATAGCACAAATTGTTTTAAAAGCTGAACCTACTAAAGAAGAAAATGACCGAATTATCAACAAGCTTAATGAGATTAAAAAACAAGTTGAAGAGGGTGCAAGTTTTAAATTAAAAGCAATTATTAATTCTGATGACCCAAGTGTTGCTAAAAATGGAGGGAGCATGGGAGTTATTACAAAAGAAACTGCTTTTGTAAAAGAGTTTAAAGAAGCTGCTTTTTCTTTAGAAGAAGGAGAAATTTCTGAACCTTTTAAATCACCTTTTGGTTATCATATTGTTTTATTAAATAAAATAAGAGGAAATGGTAGAGATGTGTCTCACATTTTAATGCAAGCAGAAATTGCAGATGATAAATTAAAAGAAACAAAAGAAGCTACAGAGAAGATTATAAAAGATATTAAAGAAGGTACATTAACTTTTGAAGAAGCTGTGAAAAAATTTTCAGAAGATGATGAGACAAAAAATAATGGAGGATTAATAATTAATCCATATACACAAGAAACTACTTTCGAATTAACAAGAATGCCACCAGATTTATTTGCTAGAATTAGTGAACTTAAAAAAGGTGATTTATCTGATATTTTTTATGATGAAACTCGTGAAGGCGAAAAAATGTATAAAGTTATTTTTGTAAAAGACAAAACAGAGACTCATACAGCCGATCTTGTTGAAGATTATGTAAGAATGCAACAATTTGCTTTAGCAAAGAAAAAGCAAGAAGAAGTTGAGAAATGGTCGAAAGATAAAATTCAAGAAACCTATATTAAATTAGGAAACGATTATAAAAAATGCACATTCAAAAAAGATTGGAAAAAATTGAATAAATAAAACTTAATAAATTTAGTATATTGTGATTCCCGCGTAAAGCGGGAATCTTACTTTTATAAAAGTTTGTAATTAAGTATAGTTAAGAAATAAAATAAAAAATAAGCTATGTCAGACGTAACTGCTGTAAACGATTTAGTAAAGAAGTTTAATCAGCTTCAACAAGAAATAGGTAAAATTATTATCGGTCAGCAAGAAGCAGTAGATTACACATTGTTGTCTATTTTATGCGGAGGGCATTCACTTTTAATTGGAGTTCCAGGGCTAGCAAAAACATTATTAGTAAATACTATTTCAAGCGCTTTAGGGTTAAACTTTAATCGTATCCAATTTACGCCAGATTTAATGCCTTCGGATATTTTAGGAAGTGAGATTTTAGATGAAAACCGTCAGTTTAAATTTATAAAAGGACCTATCTTTTCTAATATTATTTTAGCAGATGAGATTAACCGTACACCACCAAAAACGCAAGCAGCTTTATTAGAAGCAATGCAAGAGAAATCGGTTACAATTGCTGGACATCATTATAAATTAGATTTACCATTCTTTGTATTGGCAACTCAGAATCCGATAGAGCAAGAAGGAACTTATCCGTTGCCAGAAGCACAGTTAGATCGTTTTATGTTCTCAATTCACTTAGAGTATCCAACTTTTGATGAAGAAGTACAGGTAGTTAAGAATACGACTTCTAATATCAATCAAAAAGTAAACTCGGTTTTTTCAACACAAGAAATCATAGAAGTTCAAAAGTTGATACGTAAAATACCAGTTGCTAATAATGTAGTTGAATATGCTGTTAGTTTAGTAGGAAAAACACGTCCTAAATCAGATAAAGCAACCGATTTAATTAAAAAATATATCGATTGGGGAGCAGGACCACGTGCATCACAAAACTTAATTTTAGCAGCAAAAGCACATGCAGCTGTTAATGGAAAGTACTCTCCAGATATTGAAGATGTACAAGCAGTAGCTATTCCTATTTTATCTCATAGAATAGTGAAGAATTATAAAGCAGAAGCAGAGGGGGTAACTGTAAAAGAAATTATTAATTCATTATTTTAAGATGAGAAAAATTTTACCTTTAATTTTTAGCTTATTATTTATTTTGACTTCATGCGTAGTTGAGGTAAAGAAATCTAAACAAACATCTGTAGAAGAAGATAAGCAGGAAATCTTAGCAATCATGAAAGCTCAAGAAAACGCGTGGTCTAATCACGATTTAGAAGGCTTTATGCAAGGCTATTGGAAAAGTGATTCGTTAAAGTTTTATGGAAGCAATGGAATTACTTTTGGTTGGAATAAAACTTTAGCTAATTATAAAAAAGGATATCCAACTCCTAAACATTCTGGAAAGCTTAATTTTAAGATTAATGACATTTCAAAAATAAATGATGACTCTTATTTTGTAATGGGAAAATATCATTTAAAAAGAGAAGTAGGAGATGCGGATGGTGTGTTTATGATTATCTTTAAAAAGATAAATGTGGAGTGGAAAATTATAGCTGATACTTCGTGCTAAATATAATTTTTAATTGATTTGTAAATTCTTATGAAAACATCTTCGCTACTTTTTCAGCTTTTCTACTTTCGCTATAGTCATAAAAACCTTCACCAGATTTAACTCCTAATTTACCAGCATTTACCATGTTTACTAATAGCGGACATGGAGCATATTTAGGGTTTTTAAATCCATCATACATTACGTTTAAGATAGATAAACAAACATCTAATCCGATGAAATCAGCTAATTGTAAAGGTCCCATAGGGTGTGCCATTCCTAATTTCATTACAGTGTCAATCTCAGCAACACCAGCAACACCATTATATAACGTTTCAATAGATTCGTTAATCATTGGCATTAAAATACGATTGGCTACAAAACCAGGATAATCATTTACTTCAACAGGAATTTTATTTATTTTCTTAGTTAAATCAACCGTAAATTCCATTACTTCATCAGAAGTGTTGTAACCACGAATAATTTCTACCAATTTCATAATTGGTACAGGATTCATAAAATGCATTCCAATTACTTTTTCTGGTCTGTTTGTAACAGCAGCAATTTGAGTAATTGAAATCGAAGAGGTATTGGTTGCTAAAATGGTATCTTCAGGACAAACTTCATCTAATTCTTTAAAAATCTTAGATTTTAAAGTAACATTTTCGGTAGCAGCTTCAACAACTAAACTAGCGTATTGTACGCCTTCTTTAATTGAAGTATACGTTGAAATGTTATTTAATGTATTGTTTTTATCATCTTCAGAAATTCTTTCTTTAGCCACCATTCTATCTAAATTCTTAGTAATAGTTGCGATACCTTTATCTAAGGCAGCTTGAGAAATATCTATTAATTGCACGTTGTATCCAAATTGAGCAAATGTATGAGCAATACCATTACCCATAGTTCCGGCTCCAATTACAGCGATGTTTTTCATGTTGTTTGTTTAGTTTAAATTTTATTTAATAACAATCTCGATGCAGGCATGCGAGATGTTTATAGAATATTTGTTTTATTTCGAAGCAAGTTTTGTAAATTAAATTATTGGCTATCTCCCTGTAATTAGAAACAATCAATTATCATTTGAGCAACTCGTAGAGCTTCGGCACCTTGTGTTAAAGAAACAATAGGTGTAGTGTCGTTATGAATAGCATCAGCAAACGATTCTAACTCGTCTAAAATAGCGTTGTTAGCAGTAACTTCAGGATTGTCGAAATATATTTGTTTTTTAACACCTTCAGCATTTTGTAAAATCATGGCAAACTCATCTGGAGATTCTGGAACATCTTTCATTCTAACTACTTCAGATTTTTTCTCTAAAAAGTCAACAGAAATATAAGCGTCTTTTTGAAAGAAACGACTTTTACGCATGTTCTTCATTGAAATTCTACTAGATGTTAAGTTAGCCACACATCCGTTTTCAAATTCGATACGTGCATTGGCAATATCTGGTGTTTCAGAAATTACAGAAACTCCGCTTGCATGCACATTTTTTACTTTTGATTTTACAACTGATAAAATAATATCAATATCATGAATCATTAAATCTAATACTACAGGAACATCTGTTCCTCTAGGGTTAAATTCAGCCAAACGATGCGTTTCGATAAACATAGGAGTGTCAATCATATCTTTTACAGCTGTAAAAGCAGGATTAAAACGTTCTACATGTCCAACTTGACCACGTACATGAAATTGACTAGCTAAAGTTCTAATAGCTTCTGCCTCTAGAACAGTATTAGTAATTGGTTTTTCAATAAAAATATGCTTTCCTTTTTCGATAGCTTGTTTGGCACAATCGAAATGAGATAGCGTAGGAGTAACAATATCAACTACATCAACTGCATTTATTAGTTCTTCAACAGAATCGAATAATGTATATCCAAATTCTTCAGCAACCTTCTTTGCATTTTCGGTAAAAGGATCATAAAATCCCACTAGTTCATACTTTTCAGATTGTTGCAACAAACGCAAGTGAATTTTTCCTAAATGTCCTGCGCCTAAAACTCCAGCTTTTAACATAGTTTGTTTATTGTATTTGAATCATTTTAAATAAAATGATTTTAGTTTTTACTTCTTGATTTTATTTGAAAAAATCAACGCTAACAAATATACGCTTTTATACATATTTATTGCTATTTTTAACCCGACGAAATTTAACTATTAGTGAGAGATACTACCAAACATCAAGGGCTTAGAAATCAGTTAGCAAGCGTTTTACAAGCTAAAGGAATTACAAATGAAGCTGTGTTAAATGCTGTACGAAAAATACCTAGACACTTGTTTATTGATAGTAGTTTTGAAGCGCATGCATATCAAGATAAAGCATTTCCTATTGCTGCAGAACAAACAATTTCTCACCCATATACAGTAGCATTTCAATCGCAAACATTAGAATTGCAACCGGGAGAAAAAGTACTAGAAATTGGTACAGGTTCTGGATACCAAACAGCAGTTTTATTAGAATTGAAAGCAGAAGTGTATTCTATAGAGCGTCAGCATGAATTGTTTAAGAAAACATCGATGTTTTTACCAAAATTAGGTTACAGACCTAAACGTTTTATTTTTGGTGATGGTTATAAAGGTTTACCAGAAGAAGCCCCTTTTGATAAAATAATTGTTACAGCAGGTGCGCCATTTGTACCAAAAGCTTTATTGGGGCAAATAAAAGTAGGAGGTAAGTTGTTGATTCCTGTTGGTGATAAAGAACAAGTAATGACACTTTTTATTCGTAAATCGCCTAAAGAATTTGAAAAGCACGAGTTGGGTGATTTTAAGTTCGTGCCGATGTTAGAAAAGAAGAATTAAAAAATCCGCCTAAAAAAGCGGATTTATTGAATTTGAATAAAAGAAAACATCAAACTTATTCAGCTACCTCAGTTGCATCTGCAACTACGATTTCTTGTTGATGTTGGTTTTGTTTTGTTTGGTCAATTTTTGATAACCCACAAGGGCTTGTACTTCCACAAGAAGAAAAACCTATTAAACTAACAGTACAAATTGCAATAAATACTACTTTTTTCATTTTTTTAGTTTTATAAAAATCAAATATACATATTTCTGATTAACTCACCAGAATCTTTCTTCTCCTCAATAACGTTAAACCCAATCATTTTATTTTGTATGCGGGTAATTAAATTTTTAGTTACTGGTTTACCATCATTCCATTCGGTTATAGATAACCATTTTTGAATATCTTCTAACTGTTGCTCATATCTTTCGGCTAGTATTTCATCAATATTATCAAAGTCTTTGAAATCTTTAGTGCAACCGTTAATTATGTCTAAAACTTTTTTTACTTCTTCGAAATTGTTTTCTAATATTTCGTTTCGAACTGCTACCACAAAACAAGGCCAAGGAGTAGGGCAATCACCTAAACGTCTAAAAATACCGTTGTCAACTAAAGGTTTTGTGGTAAAATGTTCCCACATAAAATAATCAGCATCACCATTAGTTAATGCATCAATTCCGCCTTGTAAATTACCAACAACTTTAAATTTTAGTTTGTCAATATCCCAACCGTTATTATGTGCATTAACAATTGCCATTAAATGCGAGCCAGAACCAAAGCGGCTAATTGCCACAGTTTCATGTTCTAAATCATTAATGCTTTTAAATTTAGATTTAGCACCAACGTGAATCCCCCAAATTAAAGGACTTTTAACAAAAGTCTGCGTTATTTTAGAAGGATTACCATTAATAATATCTTTTATAATTCCTTCGGTAAGTACAATGGCAATATCAACATCGCCAGAGCGAAGTGCTTTACACATAGCACCAGTACCTCCAGGAAAATCTTGCCAACGTAAGTTGATTCCTTCGTTCGTGTATTCTTTATTTTTTAAAGTAACATACCAAGGATAATTAAAATGCTCTGGTACACCACCTACTTTTAAATTTAGCATTTACTCGGCTAGTTTATCTAATGTGTATATAATTAAATCTGCGACAACTTTACCAGGGTCTTCACTAAATGTTCCGTTAGCTCTGTTTGCGATTAAAGCATTCATAGAAGCTGCATTATGACCTAATAATTTCGATAAGCCATAAATTGCAGAAGTTTCCATTTCTAAATTGGTAATTCTGTTTCCGTTATGGTTAAAGCTATCAATCTTTTTGTTTAATTCAGCATCTTGTAGATCTAAACGAAGTACACGACCTTGAGGTCCGTAAAATCCACCAGCAGTAGCTGTGATTCCTTTATGAACTTTATCAGACATTAACTTATCTTCTAAAGTTTTTCCGTTAGCAACAATTAATGGATAAGATTTTTTTGAACTCCAACCAGTGTGATTAATAAAAGCTTCTTCTAGTTCTGGATGTGCAATATCTTCTACTTGATAAGATAATAACATTCCGTTTAAATCTAACCCATGAGAGCTTAGTAAAAAACTATCTACAGGAATATCTGCTTGTAGTGAACCAGAAGTTCCTATTCTTGTAATATTTAATTGAGTATGGTTTTCTTTTACTTTACGTGTTTCTAAATCGATGTTAACTAAAGCATCTAATTCGTTTAAAACGATATCAATATTATCAGGGCCAATTCCAGTAGAAATAACAGTTAAACGTTTTCCTTTGTAGGTTCCTGTTGTTGTTTTAAATTCACGTTTTTGAGTTGTAAATTCAATAGTATCAAAATGTTGTGTTACTTTATCTACACGATATTGATCTCCTACAAAGATAATATCGGTAGCTATATGCTCAGGTCTTAAATTTAGATGATAAATACTTCCATCAGGATTTAAGATGAGTTCAGAATGTTGTATGTTCATTTACGATGTAATTTTTAACAGCTTATCCGTAGAGTTTACATATAGATAGCTGTATTTTTTAGCGCCGCCAAGATACGAAAAATCAGAACGTACTTTACTATAATAATTCGTTTGATTATGAAGTACTTGTTTACCTACTTTACTTAGTTTAACAGGATTGAATGAAGTGAATAGTTTTTTTAGTTGATCTAACTTATTGATGTATTGAATATCACCAAATCCGTAATTTTCTTGATCACTTAAAAGATTACCAACTAATTGTTCTTTAGAGGTGAATTGATTATTCTTTGCAGTTTTTAAGATGTTATTTTCAACATGATTTAATCCGTTTTCGATTGAAGGAAAACGCAGTAAATGCGATTTTATAGCTTCTTCTAGATAACTAAAAGTAGCGCTAGTATTAAATTTGTAAGCATTTTCTAATTGTAGCGGGCTATCTGAACAATACAACTGCCAAATATAATCGGCATACTCAATATCATCTTTTGTAAGTTGAGTTCTCGTGCTGTATAATTCTTTTAATTGAGAATTTGTAAGTTCATTTAAGCTCAAAAGCTTTTCTTGATCATCTATTGTTCCACTACAAACCAAAGATATTTGTCGTTCTTTTCGGTAACGTTTTAACCAACTTATTACTGCTAGCATATTTACTTGACAGAATAAATCGTATTCAAACCATAAAACAATTTCATCTTGCTCTTTTTGGTTACAAAGATTTCGATATTCTTTTACGGTATAATCAATAAATTTTTGTTTTGAAACTTTATAAGAAGATTTTAAAAAGTCGAAACGAGTTTTCCAAAAGCTTTCGCTACCAACATCAACTGATGTTTTACCTTCACATAGCATCTCTCTCCATGTAATTATATCACCTTTAAAATTTAATTTGTTAATTCTTTCTGTGGTGCTGTCTCCGTTTGTGATGTGTAATATAGAGGAAGCCATACTCTTGGGGAATTTAATTGAACTCTTTTTATTCGTTACATAATAAACGTTTGTTTTTTAACGTTATTATTAATTACTTACATTTTAACATTCGATTATTGTAAATAAACAAAGATGCCAAGAACTTAAGCTCTTGACATCTTAATAATATTATCCTCCAACGCGCTTTACGTTAAAGCCTTTATCTTTTAAAATTTGCATTATTTGATCGCGATAATCGCCTTGGATGATTATTTTGTCATCCTTAAAACTACCACCAACACTCAATTTAGTTTTAATTTCTTTTGCAAGTTTTTTAAAATCTTGAGTTGCTCCGTTATATCCATCTAAAATAGTAACAGGTTTACCTTTGCGTTTTTCATATTTACAAAGTATTGGGTCATCCTGTAACCAAATTTCTGGTTTCTCTTCAGCAGGCTTTTCTTCAAACTGATGCTCTGGAAATAAATTTTTTAATTGATCTTGAAAATCCATTAAACTATTTTTTTAATCCTAATTCACGTAAACGTTCATTTAAAAATTCACCAGCAGTAATATCTTCAAATTGCTTTGGATTATTCTCATCGATACATTTATCTAAAA
Organism: uncultured Tenacibaculum sp.; assembly: GCA_947504185.1. Taxonomy (GTDB): domain Bacteria; phylum Bacteroidota; class Bacteroidia; order Flavobacteriales; family Flavobacteriaceae; genus Polaribacter. The sequence continues at coordinate 36,928 of CANNGJ010000023.1, forward strand.
CATCTAATTTCATGTCAGAAACTGGGTGCATAAAGAAAGGAATTGAATAACGTGAAGTTCCCCACATTTCTTTAGGAGGATTCGTTACTCTATGTATCGTAGATTTTAATTTATTGTTACTGTGACGCGATAACATGTCTCCAACATTAATCATTAATTCATCTGGTTCTGCAATTGCGTCGTGCCAAACTCCGTCATGATCTTGTACTTGTAAGCCTTTACCTTGAGCTCCCATTAACAATGTAATTAAGTTAATGTCTCCGTGAGCTGCAGCTCTTTCTGCTCCTTTAGGTTCAGTTTCAATAGGTGGGTAGTGGATAGGACGTAAAATACTATTTCCGTTTTTGATGTAATTATCAAAATAAGTTTCTTCTAATCCTAAATGTAAAGCTAAAGAACGTAAAACGTACTTAGCAGTCTTTTCTAACATTTGGTAAGTTTGTTTACCAACTTCGTTAAATTTAGGAAGCTCAGAAACTTCTACATTATCTGGATATTCTTTTGCGTATTTTGAATCTGCGTCAACATACTGTCCGAAATGCCAAAACTCTTTTAAATCTCCTTCTTTCTTTCCTTTAGCAGATTCTTTACCAAAAGATACATATCCTCTTTGACCACCGATTCCTGGAATTTCATATTTTTCTTTTACTTCGGTAGGTAAATCGAAAAAGTTCTTGATTTCTTTATATAGGTTGTCTACTAGTTCGTCATCTAAAAAATGACCTTTTAAAGCTACAAAACCAATAGTTTCGTATGCATTACCTATTTCGTTGATAAATTTTTGTTTTCTGCTTTCATCGTTAGATAAAAAGTCAGCTAAATTTACACTTGGGACTTTACTCATTGTTAATAACTTTTATAAAAATGATTGTAAAGGTATTAAAAACAAGGGTACGATTAAAAATTACTTATTAACAAAAGGTATTAAATAGGATATGGTGTAGTTAAAGCCAAAACCAGAATTACTTTCAAAAACTCTGTTAAAGCCAGGAGCATAAAGCGTTTTAAAGTTTTCTTGATCATCAATACTTAACATAATTTTATAAGAAAATCCTGCGCTAAGGAATAGATTTTTAAATGTTTCTACTTTAATACCTAATTGTAATTCTGTCCAATGTGCGGTTAATCCAGTGTCGGTTACTGGAGTTTGAATTGTATTAGAAGGAAAATAAGGGCTCCCTACATTTGGCTTGTAACTATTTAAAGTTTGGTCGAAAATAGCAAAACCATATCGCATACCAACATAGATTTCGTTATTCATATCTAACCAATTCTTATAGGCATTATAATTTGCTCCTAAACGAATAAAGCTACCCTTAGATGTTGAAGTAGTAAAATCTTCAAAGGTAATTTCTTCTTCATAACCTAACTCTATGGCAACATACCAGTTTTTAGAAACTCTGTAATCACCAACAATTTCTATTCCGCTATAACTTTTATCAAAAAGTGAAAGGCCAGGTTTGCTAATATCTACACCTAAACGAAGTCCGTAACCAGTTTTATAAGTTATAGTATCTTTTTTTGTTTTAGTTGCTTCTGTTTTTTGAGAGTATCCGTTTACACAAAAAAGAAGTAAAGAAATACTAATAATATACTTGTACATGAGCTCTTGCTTGATTATCGATATTAGTAATTTGTGAAGTAGATAAACTATCAATCCAACTAGTGTATTCTAAGTTTACATCTTTATATATAATTCTAAACCCGCATGAACGAGATACATAATCGTCTTCAGGATTGTATTTTATAGTAAGTGTAGCTATTTGATTGTTAGTTATATTTCCATCAATACTATTCATTTTTAAAGTATACACAGTTTCTTGCGCTAAACTATTTAAAGGAATGGCAATACTATCTGTAGATTGATTTGTATAAAGGCTATCTGTTTTGCCTTGTGCTATAATAGATAAACATTGAACAGCTTTTAGTTGAGAAGTATCGTCTTTATCATAAAAACGTAAAACCAAATTTGGTGTTACTGGATTTTGGACACAAAAATCGTCTTTTTCGCAAGCTGAAATTCCTATAAAAACAAGGATTAATAGAAAGATGTATTTTTTCATTAAATAGATATATTATTAGCAAAGCTAAAAAAGGTTGTTTAAATAAAAATAGAATTTAGATAAAATTACCCAAAAGTAGGTATTTTTTTCAATGATGACTTCATATAGATTTGTTATTCAACAATAATAAACATATTAAAATGAAAAAAATTATACTTTTAATGGCTGTTGTATTAGCAACAAATTCATATGCTAGTTTTATAGTGAATAAATATTCTGAAAATGAAAATATTTCTTTTTATGGAAAGAAGAAAATTGAATTTGGGGTTTCAGAATCTGACGCAGAGATACATATAAACGGAAAACTTGTAGGTAAAGGTACTACTATAGTAACGGTACCAAAAAAAGATTGTGTAACTGTAATCGTTAAAAAGGTGGGTTATCTAACTGAAAGAATTGAATTCTGTAATAAGAAAAATATGACGAAGCCACCAAAATCATACTATGTTGAGATGAAAAGGGATGACTCTTACGACGCTTCTATACTTACAGATATTGCAAATGTTGATATTGAACTTAAATGTGAAAAATTAGATAAAGATGCAGCATGGAAATTAATAAATCAAATTGTACTTACTTATATTGATGTAATTGAAATGACTGATAAAGAAACAGGTTATTTAAGAACTTCTTGGTCTTTAAAATCCTTTAAACAGAATACAGTTAGAACAAGAATTATTGTAAAAGAAGCATCAACAGAGCCTTTAGTTTTTAAAGTAAAGTTAATTAGTGAAGCTTCAGGTTTACCGTTGACAAGTGTTAAAAGTGATGAACTGTATAAAGAGTGGGATAGAGTTTTAAGGTCTTATAGTGATGTGATTGGAGAATTTCAAGCAAGAATTAAATAATAATTTGAATTGGTTAAAAAAGAGGTGTACAGTATTATGGTACATCTCTTTTTTTTATCTTTCAAATAAAACCACAGTTTCTATATGTGATGTATGTGGAAATTGATCGACTAAACTAATCTTTTTTAGTTGATAACCAGCTTCTCTTAACATTTCTGTATCACGAGCTTGTGTTGCAGGATTACAAGATACATAAACCATTCTATCTGCATTTAGATTGATGATTTTTTTCAATGTTTTAGGTGCAATACCAGCACGTGCAGGATCTAAAATTATTGTTCTAATTTTATTTTGATATTGAGGATGTTGATTTAAAAATTTACCAACATCAGCAGCAAAAAACTCTAGGCCTTCAATATTATTTCTTTTTGCATTTTTCTTTGCATCTTCAATGGCAGAAGCAACAATATCTACTCCAACTATTTTTGCATTCTCACTTTTAGAAGCTAAAATTTGACCAATAGTACCAGTACCACAAAATAAATCCATTACAACAGTATTGTCAATTGCTTCTTTATTCTCTAAAGCATAATCGATAACCTTGGTATATAATTTCTCAGCTGATTTTGGGTTGGTTTGAAAGAAGCTTTTCATGCTTATTTCGAAATTTAACCCTAATAATTCTTCTACAATTTTATCTTTTCCATATACCAAATCAATACTTCCTGATGTTGCGATAGTTCTATCTCCAGTTTCATCATTTATAGTATGTAATAAACCAGCAACTCTATCACCAAACAAATCAACTAAAAAGCTGGCAAATTTGTTTAAGTCGAATTTAGGTAAATCTGGTGAAGTAGTAACTAAGTTGAATAATAATTCATCAGTTTTATATGATTTACGAACCACAAAATATCTGAAAAAACCTTCTTTTTTTGGGCCATGCCAAGGATCTAAACCAGTTTCTTCGCAATATTTTCTTATTTTAATTAAGTTGTCTTCAAATTGCTTATCAAATAAGCCAGAATCTTTATCTAAATTATCTCCCATCCACCAAACACCACGACGTTTAAAGCCTAATGTAAAGAAATCAGCATCTGTTTTATTTACTCTATCATATCCAATAGCAGAAAAACCATATTCCATCTTATTTCTATAGTGAAATACATTTGGTGAAGTAACAAACTCATCAAATAAATCTTCTACATTTTCTACTTTACCAATACGTTTAAATAATGATAATGTACTTTCTTTTTTATATTGATGTTGTAAATCAATAGGTAATTGAATATATGGAGCTCCTGGTATATCTTGAAAAGGAACTTCAACTTCATCATCAGAATGTTTTAAAACTTCAATTAGTTTACACTCTGCATATTTTTTCTTTGATTTATCCACTCTAGCTTTTACCAATTGTCCTGGTAAAGTATTAGGGATAAATACCACAAAAACTCCTTCTTCAGAACGAATTCTACCAATTCCTTTTCCGCCAAAGGCATAATCTTCAATTAAAATCTCAATAACTTGATTTTTTCTTACAAACTTATTTCGTTCTCTACGTGGCATTATCTATTATAATTTATCGATTGCAAAATTAGGAAAAGTTATGGTTTGATTATAAAAAAAAGGCTACTCATTAGAGTTAGCCTTTTTTATATCGTAAAAGTGAGGTTTGTTTATTGACCTGCTTCTTTTTTAGCATCTTCAATCATTTTGTCATTTGCTACAATAGCAAATTCAACACGTCTGTTTTTGCTTCTTCCTTCAACTGTTTCGTTTGATGCAATAGGGTCGTTTATTCCTAGTCCTTTAGTTTCAAAACGAGTAGAACTTAAACCTTTAGTAGCTAAATAGTTTTTTACTGAGTTGGCTCTTTTTTCAGAAAGAGTTTGGTTGTACTCTGCTTTACCTGTACTATCGGTGTAACCATAAATAACAATATTTGTTTCGCTATAGTCTTTAAAAACTGGAATTAATTTATCTAAATTGGCTTTAGCTGCAGATGTTAATGTTGATTTGTTAGTTGCAAATCTAACAGCATTTTCTCCTAAAGTAAGTTTAATACCTTCACCAACTCTTTCAACTTCTGCGCCAGGAACGGCTTCTTCTATTTCGCGAGCTTGTTTGTCCATTTTATTACCAATAACACCACCAGCAACACCACCAATAACACCGCCTAAAACAGCGCCAAGTTCAGAGTTGTTTCCGCTTCCTACGTTATTACCAATAACAGCTCCTAAGATAGCACCGGCAGTTGTTCCAATAACTGCTCCTTTTTGAGTATTATTGGCGTTTTTAACTGAACTACAAGAAGTAAAAATACTAGTAGCTAAAAATAGAATTGATAGGCTGTATATAATTGTTTTTTTCATGATATATTTTTTTATGATTATTTTCTTTGAAATGAGTAAGTGATATTTTTTATGTCTCCAGCAACGTTTATTTTATCAACTAAATCAAAACTAGTTTCTGTTACATTTTTAACATCTAAAATAAAACCATTATTAACTTCTTTAGCTTTATGATTGTTAATTATTTTTAACACAAAATTACCATCCTTGTTAACATACCAAGTAATTGGAGAACTAAATTCTTTACAATTAGTACTTGGGTTATTTAAGCTCATCTCACCTTTATTGTTATTTGAAATGAAACTCCAGTTACTACCAACAAAACACTTAGAGTCTTCTAAATTAAAAGAGTTTACGTTAAAGTAATTAGATCCAGGAAAGTTTACTGAAGCAATTGTCCAGTTACCTTTAAGCACACGTTCGGTTTTATTGTCTAATTTAGTGTTTACTGCTGAAGATGTAGATTTACACCCAACAATTGCAGCTAAAAAAAGAACAAAGAATAAAGTTTTTTTCATAATTTATAGTTTAGTTTTTTATAAAGATAATGAAACTACAACAAGTTAATTGTTTTAGTTCTTGGTTTATGACACCGAACTTTTATAGAGAGTCACATTAAACTTGATTTATTTTTAAATAAAAAATGAACCTTTTAATTTTTTCTGTGTCTATGAGATGTAATCGATTATGAAAGATTTAGATAGTATAACGGATAAAGAATTAGTTCTTAAATATCAATCAGGAAATAAGCAAGTAATTTCTTTATTAGTTAAAAAGTGGCATGTGCAGTTTTGTAAGTTGGCTTATTGGTATGTAAAAGATACTGATATAGCAAAGGATATTGCGCAAGAAAGCTGGCAAACGATACTAAATAAACTAGCAACACTCGATAATCCTGAACGATTTAAAAGTTGGTCAATTAGTATTGTAAATAGAAAAGCAATTGATTGGTTACGGGCTAATAAAAGAGTAGAGGATAAGTATCAAAAATATTATAAAGAAAATAAAAGAGTTATTCTTGAAGAAGAGCAGGATGAACAGCAGGAATTAAAAAATAAACTTTTAAAAGCTATTCAGAAATTATCTAGAGAACAACAAGTAGTCGTTAGATTGTTTTATACGGAGTCATATTCGTTAAAAGAGATTAGTGAGTTATTAGACATATCAATTGGTACTGCAAAATCAAGACTCTTTCATGCGAGAGAAAAATTAAAAACAATTTTAAAAAAGTAAACATTATGAATTCAACAGAAGATATAGACAAGTTAATTAAAGAAACATTAACTGAAGAAGAAGCAAAATTTTATCAAGAATTAGATGAGCAAAATGTATTGCAAATGGTAGGTGGTTTATTTCAAGGAAAAAATAAATGGATAATGATACTAATGAATATAATGACTTTAGTGTTTTTTGGATTATTTATCTACTGTATTGTTCAGTTTTTTGAAGCGACAACAACTAAAGAGTTGATTAAATGGGCTGCTGGGGCATTAATATTTTTACTTGGTGTAAGTATGTTAAAAATATTTGCTTGGATGCAAATGGATAAAAATGCCTTGTTAAGAGAGGTTAAAAGACTGGAGCTACAGGTTTCCTCATTGTCAGGAAAAATCTCTGATTAAGATTTTATAAGCCCCATATTATTTAGTAAATTGCAGCACTTTTTAGGGATGATTTCTTTCCCACGCTGAATTTTCGAAGATTCTTCGAAAGGATAAAGGTAAACAGGAATAGTTTTTTATTAATTAAAAATTATTTTAAAATGGCTGTTTTAGACCAATTAACTTCGCAACAAGCGATCGATTTAGAAAACAAGTATGGAGCACATAACTACCATCCATTACCAGTAGTATTAAGTAAGGGTGAAGGAGTACATGTGTGGGATGTTGAAGGAAAAAAGTATTATGACTTTTTATCTGCTTATTCAGCAGTAAACCAAGGACATTGTCACCCAAAAATTGTTGGTGCAATGGTAAACCAAGCGCAAACATTAACTTTAACTTCTCGTGCTTTTTATAACGACAGATTAGGTAACTACGAAAAATTTGCAGCAGAGCTTTTTGGTTTTGATAAGTTATTACCTATGAATACAGGTGCAGAAGCAGTAGAAACTGCTTTGAAATTATGTAGAAAATGGGCTTATGAAGTAAAAGGAATTAACGAAAATGATGCACAAATTGTAGTTTGTGAAAATAACTTTCACGGACGTACAACAACGATTATTTCTTTTTCTAACGATCCTATAGCTCGTAAGAATTTTGGTCCTTACACAGACGGTTTCATCAAAATTGAATATAACAATTTAAAAGCTTTAGAAGAAGCTTTAGAAAGTGATAAAAATATAGCAGGATTCTTAGTAGAGCCAATTCAAGGAGAAGCAGGAGTATATGTTCCTTCTGAAGGATATTTAGCAGCTGCAAAAGCATTGTGTGAAAAGCATAATGTATTATTTATTGCTGATGAAGTTCAAACAGGAATAGCACGTACAGGAAAAATGTTAGCGGTAGATCATGAAAATGTAAAACCAGATGTTTTAATTTTAGGAAAAGCATTAAGTGGAGGTGCTTACCCAGTTTCTGGAGTTTTAGCTAACGATAATATTATGAACGTTATTAAGCCAGGGAACCATGGTTCTACTTTCGGAGGAAATCCAGTAGCAGCAGCAGTTGCAGTTGCAGCATTAGAAGTTGTACAAGAAGAAAACTTAGCAGATAACGCAGAGCGTTTAGGTAAAATATTTAGAGCAGAATTAGCTGAGTTTGCCGAAACTACTGATTTAGTAAAATCTGTTAGAGGTAAAGGATTGTTAAACGCTGTTTTAATTAACGATATAGAAGAAAGCTCTACAGCTTGGGATATTTGTATAAAGTTACGTGATAACGGATTATTAGCAAAACCAACACATGGTAACATTATTCGTTTTGCTCCACCATTAGTAATGAATGAAGAGCAATTAATGGATTGTATTTCTATTATTAAGAAAACAATTTCTGAATTTAAGAAATAAACTTTTTTAAATTTTAATTATAGAAAAAAGGAGCGGTAAAAATCTAGTCATGGTCGGAAGAAAAAATCTTCCGACTTTTTTATTTTCCGTCGGTTATAATTTTGGCTTTAATTAT